>JBEQUE010000175.1:0-42799 GCA_040349255.1 Acidobacteriota bacterium
CCACGGGCAGCTCGACGACACCCTCCTCGTCCTGGTCGCGGACCACGGCGAGAGCCTCGGCGAGCATGGCGTGCTCTTCCGGCACGTCGGCCTGCACGACACCACCACCCACGTGCCGCTCCTGATCCGCTGGCCTGGACATGAGCGTCAAGGCCGGCGGATCGCGGGCCTGGTCGAGACGCTCGACGTCTTCCCCACCATCCTCAAGGCCGCCGGTCTCACTCCTCCGGCTTCGGACGGCCAGGACCTCGCGACCCATCCGGACCGGCGCGCGGTCTTTGCCGAGCACTCGGACCGGTTCGGCGCCATGGTGCGCACCCGCGACCACAAATACATCTGGAGCCAGGGACTGCCGAAGCTCTTCCCGGACGGTCCGTATCTCTATGACCTCAAGGTCGATCCCGGGGAGACCCGGAACCTCGCCGGCCAGGGACTGCCCGAGGAAAAGAGGCTGTCCGACCTCCTCCGCCGCTGGCAGCAGGACCGCCGGCCCGCCCCCGAGGCCCGTCCGCGCGAGCAGTCCGACGAGGAGAAGGCCCGGCTCAAGGCCCTGGGGTACGGTTAGCTCGCGGCACCAGCGCCGCCGCGCCAACTCCCAGAAGATAAAGGGCGATCGCCGGGATCGCGAACACGCAGAGGTTCAGCACGTCGGAGGTCGGCGTGATGATCGCGGCCACGATGAAGATGATCACCACCGCGTAGCGGAAATGCTTCATCAGGAACCGGGGCGTCACCAAGCCGATCGAGGACAGGATGAAGATCACGATCGGCAGCTCGAACATCACCCCGAGCCCCAGGATGATGGTCATCTGGAAGCCGAAGTAGCGCTCGATCGTGATCACCGGCTCGAACGCCTTGCCCATCTCGAGCAGGAACTCGGCCGCCAGCGGGAAGGCGATGTAGTAGGCGAACGCGCCGCCGGCCAGGAAGAAGAACGAGCCGAAGAAGAGGAACGGCAGCAGGTAGTGCCGCTCGTGCTTGTAGAGGCCCGGCGCGATGAACCGGTAGAACTGGTACAGGATGAATGGCGAGGCCACGAAGACCGCGGCCAGCGCGGCGACCTTGAAGTAGAGGAAGAACGGATCCGTGACCCCGGTGTAGGCCAGCTTCTTGCCGGGCGGAAGGAGCTTCAGGATCGGCCGCTGGAGGAAGGCGAAGATCTCGTCGACCCAGTAGTAGCACGGCAGGAAGGCGATGAAGAAGCTGGCGATCGCGCGCAGGAGGCGCGAGCGCAGCTCCTCCAGGTGGTCGATGAGCGACATCCGCCCCAGCTCGTCTTCCGACGGGGGCGGCGGCGGAACCAGGGTGGGGCGCCCGGGAACGGAGCTCATCGTGACGGGAGCGCGAGGCTCAGCTCGGCTCCAGGGGCTCGTTGGCGGAGGCTTCGGCCGGCGCGGTGTCTTCGGGTTCCAGCACTGGCTCGGCCACCGGCTCCGGAGGCGGGACGGGCGCCCGCGCGGCGGTCAGCGGCGGGGGGGCTGTCGGCTCCCAGGCGCGCAGGGGCGGCGGGGCCGGCTGCTCGTCCAGGGCGAGCTCGGTGTTGATGGAGCGCGTCAGCTCGGTCGAGGCCTTGCGGAACTCGGCCATCCCTTTGCCGATGGTGCGGCCGATCTCCGGCAGCTTCTTGGGGCCGAAGATCAGGAGGGCGAGGATGAAGATGAAGATGAGTTCGGGGACACCCAGGGGACCCATACGGCGTTTCTCCTCCGGGATCATCCGGCCGGGCCCCCCCAAAGTCAAGGGTGGTACACTTTCCGGCATGAGACGTTCCTGGAAGATCACCGCGATTGCCCTCTTCTCCTTTGCGCTGGTGCTCGGCGGCCTGCTGGGCGACCGGCTCCTGGCCCTGACGAACGAGGCGCGGGACTCCCTCAGGCTCTATACCGAGCTGGTCAATGTGGCGCACGACCGCTACGGCGACGAGGTGTCGTACCGCGACCTGGTCTATTCCTCGATCAACGGGATGCTGCGCGCCCTCGATCCCCATACGAACTTCCTGTCGCCGGAAGCCTACGAGGGGATGCGCGAGAAGCAGCAGAGCAGCTTCTACGGGCTCGGCATCCTGGTGGGCATGCGCAACGGGCAGCTCACGGTGATCTCGCCGCTCGAGGGCACCCCGGCCTCGCGCCTCGGCATCCAGGCCGGCGACGTGATCAGCACCATCGAAGGCGAGCCGACCGACCAGATGCAGCTCGACGACGCCGTCCAGAAGCTCAAGGGCCCGAAGGGCACCCAGGTCAACATCACGATCGTCCGCCGCGGCCTCGACGAGCCGCTGCACATGGCGGTCACCCGCGCCGAGATCCCGCAGACCACCGTGCGGCAGGCCTACATGATGACGCCGACCACCGGCTACATCCTGCTGACCGAGTTCTCCCGCGGCACCGGCCGCGAGGTGGCGGACGCGATCAACAAGCTCAAGGGCCAGGGCATGAAGCAGCTCATGGTCGACCTGCGCAACAACGGCGGCGGCCTGCTCGACCAGGCCATCGACGTCTCCGACCAGTTCCTGTCCGAGGGGGCGACGATCGTCGAGACCAAGGGCCGGACCCGCGACTCGTTCCAGTCCTGGTCGGCGAGCGGCAAGTATCCGCAGCTCGACGTGCCGGTGGTGGTGCTGGTCAACGAGGGCACCGCCTCGGCGGCCGAGATCGTCTCGGGCGCCATCCAGGACCACGACCGCGGTCTCCTGGTCGGCCAGCCGAGCTGGGGCAAGGGTCTGGTGCAGACGGTGTACAACCTGTCCTATGGCGCCGGCCTGGCTCTCACCACGGCCAAGTACTACACGCCGTCGGGCCGGCTGATCCAGCGCGACTACACGTCCTACTACGACTATTACACCCACTCCGACGCCGGCTCGCCGGAGCTGACCGGCAAGCAGGTGGCCGAGTCCGACATCTTCCGCACCGACCTGGGCCGCAAGGTCTACGGCGGCGGCGGCATCACGCCGGACGTGCTGGTCAAGGACGAGGAGCTGTCGCCCTTCGAGCAGTTCCTGCTCGCCCGCAACGGTTACCTGAACTTCGCGGTGGAGTACCAGGCGCGCCACAAGGCGCAGATCAAGTCGGTCGAGTGGGAGCCGGAGCCGGACGTCCTCGACGAGTTCCGGAGCTGGCTGGTCAAGGAGAAGATCGCCACCGACAAGGAGGCCGAGGAGGCCTTCGCGCAGGAGACCGTCCGCAAGTACTCGCTCCTGCAGATCCGCGCCGAGGTGCTGAACATCCCGTTCGGCCAGGAGGCCCGCCACCGCGTGCTCTCCGAGGGCGACGTCCAGATCCAGCAGGCCCTGAACCTGTTCGGCAAGGCCTCGGAGATGCTCACCCAGCGCCGCGAGCTGCCGCCGAAGGTCGAGCGCACGGAGACGAGCCCCAAAGGCAAGGGTTGATCCCGTTCCCCCTCTCCCTGACCCTCTCCCCCAGTCACCTGGGGGAGAGGGAATTACCCGCCTTCCCGCTTCTTCGTGCACCCTCCAAGGGTGCAGGCACGTAGCCCCGGGTTTCAACCCGGGGCCGGGAACGGATGCCCCGGGTTGAAACCCGGGGCTACGCGCCTGCGCCTCCCATGAGGCGCTCTCCTCGCCCCCGCCCCGCTCTACTCCAGGTCCTCCACCGCGCCCCGCACGTCCGCGACCTCCTCGAAGTAGTCGGGACGGACGAGGACCTCGCGCGGCTTGCTGCCCTGGGGCGGACCCAGGAGGCCGTCGCGCTCCATCATGTCGATCAGACGGGCGGCGCGCGAGAAGCCGATCCGCATGCGGCGCTGGAGGAAGCTCGCCGAGGCCTGGCGCTCGGCGACCACCAGCTTCGCGGCCTCGTCGTAGAGGTCGTCGTCCTGGTCGCTCGGATCGCCGGAGCCGCCCTCGCCGCCTTCCGACGCCCGCAGGACGTCGGGGTCCAGCTCGGGCTTGCCCTGCTTCTTGAGCCAGCGGATCAGAGCGGCGGTCTCCTGCTCCGAGATGTAGGCGCCGTGCAGGCGCATGATGCGCGACGAGCCCGGCGGCATCATCAGCATGTCGCCCTTGCCCAGCAGCTTCTCCGAGCCCACCTGGTCCAGGATGGTCCGCGAGTCGTGCCGGCTCGCCGTGGCGAACGAGATGCGGCAGGGGAAGTTCGCCTTGATCGTGCCGGTCAGGACGTCCACCGACGGCCTCTGTGTGGCCACGATCAGATGGATGCCCACGGCGCGGGCCATCTGGGCCAGGCGGGCGATCGAGGTCTCCACGTCCGAGGACGAGACCATCATGAGGTCGGCCAGCTCGTCGATCACCACCACGTAGTAGGGCAGCGGCTTGAGATCGGCGGCGGTGAACGGGCTCTCGCCCTCGTTGAGCGACAGCCGCTCCTGCACCTGCGGGTCCTTGATCGCCCGGTTGTAGTAGGCGATCGAGCGCACGTGGACCTCGGCCAGCAGCCGGTAGCGGCGCTCCATCTCGGCCACCGCCCAGCGCAGCGCGTTGGCGGCCTTCTTCGGATCGACCACGACCTCGCACTTGAGGTGCGGGATGTCGGCGTAGACGCCCAGCTCGATCCGCTTCGGGTCGATGAAGATGAACTGGACCTCGTCGCGCGTGGCCTTGTAGAGGATGGAGGTGATCATCGACTGCAGGCCGACGCTCTTGCCGGCGCCGGTCGCGCCCGCCACCAGCAGGTGGGGCATGGTCGCGAGGTCGGCGTAGTAGGGCTCGCCGTTGATGTCCGTGCCGAGCGCCATGGTGAGCACCGAGGGCGACTTCTTGAAACGCTCGTCGGCGAGGAGCTGACCCAGGCGGATGACCGCGCGGTCCTTGTTCGGCACCTCGATGCCGAGCGTCGAGCGGCCCGGCATGCGGTCGATGCGCACCGACTCGGCCCGCAGCGCGAGCGCCAGGTCGTCCTGGAGGTTGACGATCTGGCTCACCTTCACGCCCGGCGCGGGCTGGAACTCGAAGACGGTGATCACCGGGCCCGGGCTGATCGCCTCGACCGTGCCGTCCACCCCGAACTCGGCGCAGCGGCTGCGGATGCTATCGCCCAGGCGGACCAGCTCGGCCTCGTCCATGGCGCTCTTGCCGTCGCCCATCTGGAGGAGGTTGACCGGCGGCAGGGTGCCGGGCGCGATCTCGGCCACGAACGGCAGGGGCGGCTGCGGCTCGGCCCGCTTGCGGGGAGCTGCCGAAGCGATGGGACCGATCGCCGGGGCCGGCTCCTGCGCGGCGCGCACGGCTTCGCGCACGGCGTGGAACTCGTCGTCCTCGCGCAGCTCGGCGGCGCTCACCCGGCGTACGCCCGAGAACTCGGCCTCGCCGCGGCGCTCGGTGATCCGTGCCGTGCGTGGTCCCGTAGGCCGCAGCGGCAGGTCGAGGCGGTCGGTATCCTGCGACGGCTGAGAGGGCTGGGTCGGCGGCGGCGCGGTGGGAGCCGGAGTCCGATCCACGACCGCCGGCTGCTGCTGGACGAGCTGCATCATCCGCTTGGTGGGAACCCGCGGGATGTGCGGCTCCTCCTCGGCTTTCTTCTGCTTCTCCTCGACCACGCGCTGGAGGTGCTTGGTGATGACCCGGCGCCGCGCGCGCTCCTTCTCGCGGCGCTCGCGGTAGCGCTCGCGGGCCATGGCGTAGCTCAACCAGCCCTGCCGCAGGCGATCGCGCCACGCCGCGAGGACGTCGCCGAGCGTCGACTGGACGGCCAGGGCGAGGCCGCAGGCCGCGACGGCGACCAGCACCAGGAGCGACCCCACGAAGCTGAAATAGCTGTCCAGGAACCCGACCAGCAGCTTGCCGAAGGCGCCGCCGGCCGCGATGGAGCCGTCCTGCCAGGCGATGCGGCCGAGGGTGAGCTGGAGCAGGGCCGGGGTCGAGGCCAGCAGCAGGAACGAGCCGACGCCGCGCCCGACGACCTTGACCGCGCCGCTCCGCTTCAGGCGGCGCCAGCCGGCCACGAGCAGGAACAGGGGGACCAGGAGACAGGTCAGGCCGAGGAAGGAGAACGCCACCGCGGAGGCGTGCGCTCCGAACGGGCCGACCCAGTTGCGGGCCCGGAGATGGGAGTCCGTGATCCGGTGGAAGACGCTCGGGTCGCCCGGGTGGTAGCTGGCCAGGCTGACGGCGAGGATCAGCCCGAACGCCAGGAGGAGGAGGCCGAGCAGCTCGTTCCCCTTCTCCGGCGAAAGAGTGGGCCGGGTGCGGCCCTTGGTGGCTTTGACGGCGGCCAGGGACATGATGGGTCTTGGGCTTCCTCTCGCTCGCTCAGCTCAGGTACAGGATGAACTATCCCTGGACAAATACGCATGAAGTCTAGCATAAGGCGTTTCTCATCCGATGGATTTCCAGGAATGCCTCCAGACCCAGCTCCTCGCCGCGGACCTTTTCGGGCAGGCCGACGGCGGCGAGCACGGTCTCCGCTCTCTCCCGGCCCCAGCCGGCGGCCAGGGCGTTGCGCAGGGTCTTGCGCCGCTGGTTGAACGCGAGGCGAATCAGGGCGACCAGCTCCGGCATCTCTTCCGGCGGCAGCGGCGGAGGGTGAAGCTCCAGGCCGACGAAGCCCCCCTCCACCTTGGGCGGCGGCCGGAAGCTCCCCTTGCGCACCCGGCCGAGCAGCCGGGCGTCGGCGTAGGCCGCGACCAGGAGGCTGAGCGCTCCGAACGCCTCGTCGCCCGGACGGGCCACCAAGCGGTCCGCCACCTCCTTCTGGACCAGGAAAGCCGCCTTCGGGACCCGCTCGTGGTGCGGCAGCATGCGCTCCAGGATCGCGGTGGCCACGTTGTAGGGCAGGTTTCCGGCGGCCAGGGTGGGAGCGGGCAGACGGCTCCAGGCGATCTCCAGGGCGTCGCCGATCACGAGCCCGACTCCCGGCAGCCGCCGTCGCAGCTCCACCGCCCATTCGAGGTCCAGCTCCCAGCCGAGGACCCGGGCGCCCGCGGCCATCAGCTCGGCCGTGAGCACGCCTCCGCCCGGACCGATCTCCAGCACCCGCCGGCCTTCGGGCTCCAGGAACCGGACCAGCGGCCCGCAGAGCGCGCCGTCCACCAGGTGGTGTTGACCGAGGGCCTTCTTGAGCCGGGGCGGGCGCACCCTGAGAAGCTATCACCCTCCCCCTGCAGCCCTTGCAGTCCTTTGGGTCCTTGTGCCAAATTGGCCACCCCACCCCTGAAACGGCGCGCTCCCGCCCTCCGGCGGGTGTGCTCCCAACAGGGGCAGCCTCAATGATTTACGTGGCACCTGGCTTGCACTCCCGCAGGCTCCGGAGAGCCTATGGAACTGGATATCGCAACCCTGAACCGGGACGTCGAACGCGAAACCCTCGCCCTCAAGCGCATCGAGGCCGAGCTGCGCAAGGTCATCGTCGGCCAGGACTACCTGCTCGACCGGCTGCTGGTCGGGCTGCTCGCCCGCGGCCACGTGCTGATCGAGGGGGTGCCCGGCCTCGCCAAGACGCTGGCCGTCAAGACGCTGGCGCAGACCCTCGCCATCGACACGCAGCGCATCCAGTTCACCCCCGACCTCCTGCCGGCCGACCTCGTCGGCACGCTCATCTACGACCAGCGCAGCGGCGACTTCCTGCCGCGCAAGGGCCCGATCTTCACCCACCTGCTGCTCGCCGACGAGATCAACCGCGCGCCCGCCAAGGTGCAGTCCGCCCTGCTCGAATCCATGGAGGAGCGCCAGGTCACGCTCGGCGACCGGAGCTGGCTGCTGCCCGAGCCGTTCATGGTGCTCGCCACCCAGAACCCGATCGAGCAGGAAGGCACCTATCCGCTCGCCGAGGCCCAGGTGGACCGCTTCATGATGAAGCTCAAGGTCGGTTATCCGAGCCGCGCCGAGGAGAGCGAGATCCTCGACCGCATGCTCGTCGACCGCGGCCTCAAGGCGACCCCGGTGATCGACCGCGACCACCTGCTCGCCCTGCGCAGCGTGGTGGACTCGGTCTACCTGGACACCAAGATGAAGAGCTACATCCTCGACCTCGTCCAGGCGACCCGCGATCCGCGGACGGCCGGCCTCGGCGAGCTCGTGGATCTCATCTCGTTCGGCGCCTCGCCGCGCGCCACGCTGTTCCTGGCTCGCGCCGCCAAGGCCATGGCCATGGTGCGCGGACGCGGCTACGTCATCCCCGAGGACGTCAAGGAGCTGGCCGCCGACGTGCTGCGGCACCGGGTCATCCTCACCTACGAGGCCGAGGCCGAGGACGTCACGCCGGACGCCGTGGTGGCCCGCCTGCTCGACCGCATCCGGGTCCCCTAGACGGAGGCGCGCCCGGTGTTCCGCCTGTTCGCGCGCAAGCCCAGACCCCCGGTCAAGCCAGCCCCGCCCGGACCCGGGAAACCGCCCAGCCGGCTGCCCGCGGACCTCATGAAGAAGGTCCGGCGGATCGAGATCGCCACCAACCGGCTGGTGGACCAGGGCGTGGCCGGCGACTACCACTCGGTCTTCAAGGGGCTCGGCATGGAGTTCGCCGAGGTGCGGCCCTACCAGCCCGGCGACGACGTGCGCACGATCGACTGGAACGTCACGGCCCGCATGGGCTCGCCGTTCGTCAAGAAGTACGTCGAGGAGCGCGACCTCAACATCTTCCTGGTGATCGACGTCTCGGGCAGCCTCTCCTTCGGCTCGCGCACGATCCTCAAGCGCGAGCTGGCCGCGGAGATCGCGGCCCTCCTCTCCTTCGCGGCCCTGCGCAACCACGACCGCGTCGGCGCCGCCCTGGTGAGCGATCGGCTGGAGCTGTTCCTGCCGCCGCAGCGCCGCCGCACCCACGTGCTGCGCCTCGTGCGCGAGGTCCTGGACCGGCCCGCCGAGGGCGGCACGGACCTGGAGCGCGGCCTGGAGGCGGTGCTCTCGACTCTCAAGCGGAGGACGGTCCTCTTCCTGATCTCCGACTTCCTCGGCTCGCCCTGCACGAAGGCGATCCGAGCCGCCTCGGCCCGGCACGACCTGATCGTGGTCGAGGTCGTGGACCCGCGCGACCAGGAGATCCCGGCCACCGGGCCGGTGGTGATCCGCGACGCCGAGACCGGCGAGGTCGGCATCGCGGGCGGCCGGCGCGAGGCGAGCCGGTATCTGGAGACCCGGCGCCGGGAGCGCGACGACCTCCAGCGCGCGACCCGCCGGGCCGGGGTCGATCACGTGGTGCTGCGCACCGACCGGCCGTATCTCCAGACGCTGCTGGCGTTCTTCGAGCAGCGGCGAAGGAGGCTGCGCAGATGAAGCGCGCGCTTCTCCTCGTCGCGCTGGCGGCCCTGCCCGCCTCCGCCCAGCAGGTCCAGGTCAGCCTCACGCCGAACGAGCCCACGGTCGGCGACCGGGTCGAGGCCGTGGTCGCGCTCCAGGTCGATCCGGCCACCCTCACCGCCGAGCCGCGCTTTCCCGTCTGGGGCCGCACCTGGGGCGAGGCCGACATCCTGGCCACGTCCGAGCCGAGGAGGACGGCGGAGCCCGACGGCTCGGTCGTCTACCGGCAGCGCCTCACCCTGGCCGCGTTCCACCCGGGCAAGGTGGCGCTTCCGCCGATGGCCATCGCCGTGCCCCTGCGGTCGCGGACGGTCCAGGCCTCCACGCCCGCCGGCCTCGCGCTCAGCCTGCGCTCGGTCCTGCCGAAGAACGCGAAGGATCTCAAACCCAAGGCTCCCAAGCCGCCCGTCCCGCTGCCGATCGGCGACGCCTTCTGGTGGACGCTCGCCGGCCTGCTCGCCGCCTGCCTGGCGCTCGGGCTCCTGATCCTACGCCAGAACCGGAGAGTCGGCGAAGTCGAGGCGCCGAGGCCCGATCTCGCCCCGTTCCCCGAGCTGGCCGCCGCGCTCGACCGTCTCGCGGCCGAGCCCTCGGCCGTGCGCCTGCACACCGGGCTCAGCCTGGCGTTCCGGCACTACCTCGCCCGCGCGCTTGGCTTCGGCGCCGAGGAGCGCACCACGACCGAGATCCAGCGCGGTCTTCTCGCGGGCCGCCTGCCGGCGCCGCTCGTACGGCAGTCGGTGGACCTCCTGCGCGCCTGCGACCTGGTCAAGTTCGCGCGCCAGGAGGTGGACCCGGAGCGCTCCCGCGAGCGCCTCGACTCGGCGCGCCGGATCGGGACGGAGATCGACGAGCGCACGCGGCCCGCGCCCGCTTCAGACCTCCTGGAGGCCGCCGGATGATCACCGCTACCTTCCCGCATGTGGCGGACCCGGCCTGGCTCCTGCTGCTCGCGCTCCTGCCGCTGATCGCCTGGCTGCACCACCGCCGGCCCGCCTTCGGCGCGCTCACTTACAGCCGGCTGCCTTCGGGAGCCCGGCGCGGCGCCTGGCGCCTCCACCTGCCGTTCTATGCCCGGCTTCTCGCGCTCGGCTGCCTGATCGCCGCGCTCGCCCGGCCGCAGCTCGGCTACGCCTGGGAGGAGAGCCTCACCGAGGGGATCGACATCCAGATCGTGCTCGACATCTCGGGCAGCATGGGGGCCGAGGATTTCCAGCCGCGCGACCGTCTGACCGTGGCCAAACAGGTGGTGCGCGACTTCGTGGCCGGCCGCACCGGCGACCGCATCGGCCTGACCGTCTTCTCGGGCTCGGCCATGACCCGGGCGCCGCTCACCACCGACCGCGACATGCTCGGCCTGCTCATCGACGCGATCGAGCTCAACAGCCTGCCGGACGGCACCGCGATCGGCGTGGCGCTCGCGAGCGGCGCCGCCCGCCTCAAGGACAGCCCGGCGAAGACCCGCGTGGCCGTGCTGGTCACCGACGGCGCCAACAACGCCGGCGAGATCGACCCGGACTCGGCCGCCGCGGCCTGCGCCGGCTACGGCATCCGGGTCTACACGATCGGGGTGGGCGGCAACGGCGGTCCGGTGCCCGTGCCGCTGCCGGTCCGCGACCCCTTCACCGGCCGCACCACCCTCCAGCGCACCCTGATGCGGGTGCCGGTGGACGAGCCGCTCCTGCGCCGCATCGCCCAGCGCACCGGCGGCCGGTTCTTCAAGGCCACCGACCGCGAGAGCCTGCGCGGGGTGTTCGCGGAGATCGACCGGCTGGAGAAGACGCCGCTCAAGGTGAAGCGCTACGTGCGTTATCAGGAGGCCTTCCCGCCGCTGGTCTGGGCCGGGCTCGGCCTTCTTCTTCTCCCCCTGGCCGCGGCCGGGGCCCGGGTGACGGCGGAGCCATGACGTTCGCGCTGCCTGACCTCCTCTGGCTCCTGCTGCTCGCGCCGGCCGCGGCGGTCCTGGCGGCCTGGCTCTGGCGCCGGCGGCTCGACGCGGACGCGGCCTGGGCCTCGCGCGGCCTCTGGGACCGACTCCTCCCCGCCTACGCGCCGCGCCGGATCGCGCTCTCCGTGGCCTTCCTGGCGCTCGCCGTGGCCGGCGCCGCCCTGGCCCTCGCCCGGCCGCGCTGGGGGAGCAGCAAGCAGGAGGTGGAGCGCAAGGGGGTCGACGTCGTCTTCCTGATCGACTCCTCGCTCTCCATGGCGGCGCGCGACGTGGCGCCCTCCCGCCTGTTCGTGGCCAAGGCGCTGGTGAGGAAGATGGCCCGGTCCATGCCCGGCAACCGGCTCGGCCTCGTGCAGGCCGAGGGCACCGGCGTCATCCTCGCCCCGCTGACCCTCGACGGCGGCGTCTTCGACCTCCTGCTCGACACGATCGAGCCCGCCTCGCTGCCGACCCCCGGCACCGAGCTCGCCCCGGGGGTCGAGACCGCCATCCGCCTGTTCGGCGAAGGCGGCGAGAAGCATCGGGTCCTGGTCGTCCTCTCCGACGGCGAGGACCACGGCGGCGGCCTGGAGGAGCGCATCGCCCGGCTCAAGGACGCCGGCGTCGTCGTCCATGCCTTCGGTATCGGCACGCCGCAGGGAGCCCGCATTCCGATCCCCGGCACCAAGGACCTGAAGCGGGACGCGGACGGCAACCTCGTGACCACCCGCCTGCACGAGGAGACCCTCGAGTCGCTGGCCCGGGGGACCGGCGGCGAGTACCTGCGGGCCGCCAGCGCCGCGGCCGACCCGGCGCCGATCCTCCGGCAGATCGATCGGATGGAGAAGCGGACGCTCGAAAGCGAGACCGTGAGCACCCGGGAGGAGCGCTTCCAGTGGCCGCTCGGACTGGCGGCCCTGGCGCTCGGGGTCTATTTGACCGTCGGCGCCTTTTCTCCCGCGAAGAGGGTTTCGTCGTGACCCGGCTCGCGCCCCTTCTCCTGCTGGCCGGCTGGATCGCGCTGCCCTGGAAGCCCCACCTTCCGGCCTGGGCCGAGCGCTGGCTCTACAACCCGCGGGAGCGCACCGAGCGCGCCCTCGAAGCCCGGGGCCGCAAGCAGCCGGACGAGGCCGAGAAGGCCGCGGAGACCGCGCACCGGCTGGCGCCCGAGGAGTCCCGCACCGGCTTCAACGCCGGAACGGCGAGCCTGGAGGCCGGCCACGCCCGTGCGGCCGCCAAGCTCCTGGAGCCCGCGGCCCGGGTTCTGGACAAGCAGGCCCCGGAGCTCGCGCCCGGCGCCTGGTACAACCTCGGCGGCGCGCAGCTCGGAGCCGGCGACTCGGCCGCCGCGGTCGAGGCCTACCGCCAGGCCCTCCTCCGCGACCCGGGCGACGCCGATGCCAAGTGGAACCTGGAGCTGGCGCTCCAGGAGCGGGAGAAGGAAAGGATGCGGATGAAGGGCGGGCGCCAGGGCTCGCGCGGCGACAAGCCCGGCGAGCGCGAGCAGTCGCGGAAGCCCGGCGAAGGCAGCCCGTCCGACCGTCAGGACAAGAACCCGCAGGACCCCGGCCAGGGACAGGGCGGCCAGCAGCAGTCCCAGGGCCAGCAGGGTCCGAAGAACCAGCCCTCGCCGCAGGGCGGCGGACGCCAGCCGCAGTTCAACAACCAGCCGGAGATGAGCGCGCGCGAAGCCGCCTCGCTGCTCTCCGCGGTCGAGAACCTGGAGCGCCGCCAGCGCCGCAACCAGGCCGCCCAGCGCTCGAAGCAGCAGGCGGCGAAGGGGAAGGACTGGTGAGAGCCACTGCGATGACAGGGCTCCTCGACCTGCGGCCCTCACCCCCGACCCCCATAGGCGCTAGCTCTGCCAACGTCAAAGCTGGTGGATCGCTGGGAGCGCCTCCGCAGGAGGCGCAGGCGCGTAGCCTCGGGTTTCAACCCGAGGCGGGTGGGGTGGCCTCGTCACTTCCGTGCGTGCATCTTCTTTTCCGTGCGTCTTCCTTCCTTCCGTGCATCTTCCTTCCGTGCGCCCTGCCGTCGCCCCTGAAAGGGGCTCGAACCCGAAAATTCGGGCCTCCCAGCCCCGGGTTGAAACCCGGGGCTACGCGCCTGCACCCCCCTCCGGAGGGTGCTCCTATGACAAGGTTAGCGCCTATACCCTCGATGAGGGCCGCAGGCCTCCTGCCTCTCCTTTTCCTCCTCTCGGTTCTGCCAGCCCTTGCCGGCGAGGTGCGGGTCAAAGCCACGCTGGAGCCGGCGCGGATCGGCCTCGACGAGACCGCCACCCTGTCGATCGAGGCGCAGGGCGGCGGGTTCGGCAACCTGCGCTTCCGGCCCGACTTCGACCTCGAGAACTTCGAGGTCGTGGGCGGCCCCTACCAGTACGAGGATGTGCGCTTCGGCAACGGCAGCCTGTCGCGCTCCTTCCGGGTCTCCTGGCGCCTGCGCGCCCTGTCCACCGGCCGCGCGCGGGTCCGCGACCTGCGCATCCGCATGCAGGGCGAGGTCGTCCCGCTCGGCACCCGGGAGATCCGGGTCCAGGAGGAGCCAACCGGCCTCTCGGCGCCGATTCCGGGCGGCTTCGAGCCCGAGGACGACCCGTTCGACCGCCTGTTCGGCCGCTGGGCGCCGCCCTGGGAGCGCCGGCCGGGCCGTCCCGACGCCTTCCTCCGCGCCGAGGTCCGCCCCCTCCGGCCCGTGGTCGGCCAGCAGGTGCTCTACACCGTCTACCTCTACACCCTGGTGGACGTGAGCGCCGTCACCCCGAGCCAGATCCCCGACTTCAAGGGCTTCTGGGTGCGCGACATCCCGCAGCCGCAGAAGCTCCCGACCGAGATGGTGGAGGTCGAAGGCCGGCGCTACGGCCGCGTCGTGCTGATCCAGAAGGCGCTCTTCCCTCTCCGCGCCGGGCCGCACCCGATCCAGCCCACCGAGATGGACCTCCTGGTGCGCACCATCGACCGCAGCCTGTTCGGGCCGGCGGCGATCTCCCGGCCGCAGCAGGTCCACCTGCGGACGCCGGCCATGGCGGTGGACGTCCAGGAGCTGCCCGAGGCGCCGCCCGGCTTCACCGGCGCCGTCGGCAGGATGGACCTCGCCGCGAAGATCGAGCCCGCCGAGGTCCGCCTGGGCGAGTCCGCGACCGTGACCCTGACCCTGACCGGCGAAGGCAACCTCCACGGCGTGACCGAGCCGCGCTTCCCCAAGGTGCCCGGGCTCGACGTGCTCCCGCCGCAGCAGGAGGGCGACGACCGCGTCGTGGGCACCGCGATCCGCGGCGACCGCACCTGGAGCTACCCCGTCGTGCCCGAGCGCGCCGGCGCCTACAGCCTGAAGCTCCCGCAGCTCACCTACTTCGATCCCGAGGCCGGCCAGTACAAGGTGGCCTCGGCGCCGCCGGTCCGCCTCACCGCCCTGCCGCCGCCGCCCAAGGAGCCGCCGACCCGGTCGGCGAGCCTCCTGCCCGCCGCGCCGGAGCGCGGCAGGCCGTCCATGCCCCGCGTCGAGCCGCCGCGGACCTGGAACGAGGCCCTGCCCTGGATCCTGGCCGTGCCGAGCGCGCTCGCCCTGGTTCTGGTCCTGGTCCGGCGGCGCCAATCCTCTCCGGGCCTCTCCAGGATCTCCAGCCGGGAGGCCCGGCACCGCCTGGAGCAGGGGCTGCGCGAGGCCGGCGCCGAGACCCGGCCGCGCCAGCTCGCCGCGAAGATCGAGGAGTCCTGGCGCGGTTTCCTGGAAACGCGCTGGGAGATCCCGCCCGGCACTCCCACTCCCCGCTGGGCCGACCTGCTGGCCGAGCGCGGCGCCGATCCCGAGGCGGCCCGGGAGCTGGTCGGGCTGGCCGACGACCTGCACTACCTGCGCTACGCGCCCCAGCTCTCCTCCTGCGACACGCTGTGCCGCGAGGTCCTGGAGCGCTGCCGCCGCCTCGTCCGCCGCCTCGGATAGCACAAGATTTCACGAGACGCTTTTCCCCCGCCGGCAACTCTGGTATCTTCAGCAGGCCGTCCCTCCACAGAATTAGCGCCTGTCGTTGGGAATGGAGACGACGTGCAGGGAGGTCTCCGGGCACCTGTGTATGAGTGATGCTTTGTCGAAGCTCGACGATACGGGCGAGGTGCTCCGCTTGACCTCCGACTACCACAGCCTCGACCACGTGCGGCTCGAGAGGTTCCTGGAGAGGCGCCGCGCCAATCCCAGCAACCTGGAGCTCAGCCTGGCGGACAACCTGATCGAGGTGCTGCGCCGGGCCGACGGCTTCGTGCCGTCCGCGGCCGGCTCGATCCTGCTCGACAACCCGTCCGAGAAGCACGAGGACCGGCGGCGCAACCTCCTGACCTTCATCGCGGCGTTCGGCGACAAGTCGTCCGGCCTGGTCGGCCAGACCATCCCGGCCGAACAGGGGATCGCCGGCCGGGTCTACCTCACCGGCGAGGCCTACGTCACGCCGAACGCGCCCACCGACCGGTTCTTCTACCGGCGGATGGATGAGCAGACCCGGTACCAGACCCACTCGCTGATCGCCATCCCGATCCGCATCGAGCAGGAGGTCTGCGGCGTCCTCGAGCTGATCAACCGGCGCAACGCCCCGGGCTACAGCCAGGAGGACCGCAACCTCCTGGAGATCTTCGCCGGCTACATCTCGATCTCGATCCAGAACGTGCTCGACGGCCGCCAGGCCCAGGAGATCGCCAAGCGCGACAACCTGACCGGCCTGTACAACGACCGCTACCTGCACATCGCGCTGGCCGACACCATAAGGCGCTGCCGGGCCGAGGACATGGACCTCTCGCTCCTCTTCCTCGACCTCGATTTCTTCAAGCGGGTCAACGACACCCACGGCCACCTGGCGGGCAGCCAGGTGCTGCGCGAGACCGGCCACCTGCTGCGCCAGAAGGTCGCGCGGGTGAGCGGCATCCCGGCGCGCTACGGCGGCGACGAGTTCGTCCTCCTCCTGCCGGGCTGCGACGTCGAGGCCGCCATCGACGTGGCCGAGGAGATCCGCGCCGAGATCGTCGGCAAGACCTACTGCGACGGCCCGGGCGACATCCAGCCCGATCCCCTGCACCTCAAGGGCCTGACCTGCTCGATCGGCGTCGCCACCCTGAAACAGCATCTGGCGGACGACCTTTCGCTCGAAGAGATGAAGAGCGCCCTCCTGCGGCTCGCCGACACGGCCATGTATGTCGCCAAGGAGACCGGCCGCAACCGCACCGCCACGGCCGGCCAGCCGGTCCGCCGCCGTCCTCCCAGCCCCATTCGTTGACCCCCCGCGGGGCCGGTGCTAGGATGCCGCGACTTTCCGCGGGTCCGAGACAGCCCCGCTTCGAACAACCCCTTCAGGGAACCAACAGGGACCGGGCCAGGCGACCGCCGGCGCGGGTGGAACCATGACCGAACGGTACAGGATCGTCATCGCCGGATCTGGAGGGATGGGCCAGGCCACCGGCCTTCTGCTCCGCGAGCTGGGCGACTTCGACGTGGATCTCTTCCTCGGCGACGCCGACGGCGCCAAGGCGAAAGAGGCCGCCGAGTGGATCTGCCACGACTCCACCCGCACCGGCGCGGTCGAGGCGTTCCGGATGCCGCTCGAAGGCAGCGGCGACGAGCTCGACCGGGTGCTCGACGGCGCCCACATCCTCCTCGACTGCCTGCCCGGCGAGCAGGCCGTGCGCATGGCCCGGCTCGCCCGCAAGAACGGCCTGCACTACGCGAACCTCACCGAGTACGTCGAGGAGACCAACCAGATCATGGAGCTCGCGCGCGACGCCGAGCAGGGCTTCCTCCTCCAGACCGGTCTCGCGCCGGGCTACGTCAACGTGCTCGGCAACCGCCTCTTCCAGCGCTTCTGCCGGGAGCACGGCGTGGACCGGGCCGAGACCCTGGAGATGCGGGTCGGCGCCCTCACCAAGACGACCCGGCCGCCGCACCACTACGGCTTCACCTGGAACCCGAAGGGCGTCGCCACCGAGTACGTCAAGGACGCGGTCGTCGTCCGCGACTTCCAGACCATCACCTGCCCCTCGCTGACCGACCGCAGGACGGTCCTGATCGACGGCGTCCTCTATGAAGAGGCGCTCACCTCCGGCGGCGCCGCCGACCTGCCCACCGCGCTGGCGGGCCGGGTGAGGAACCTCGACTACAAGACCTTCCGCTACCCCGGCCACTACGCCTGGGTCGAGGGTCTCCTCGACCGGCTCCGCAGCGAAGGCGTCCCGGAGGACGACCTCGCCGACCGCCTCCTCGGCCGCATGCTCGACGTGACCCCGCTGGTCGAGGACGACCTGGTCGTCGTCTATGCCGCGGTCGAGGGCCGGGACTCCCGCGGCTCCCTCCACCGGCTGGAGAGCTCGCACCGGATCGGGCCGCGCAAGGTCGGCGGCCACCGCCTCCGGGCCATCCAGACCACCACCTCCGCGGGCCTCGCGGAGTCAGCCCGTCTCCTCCTTCTGGACCGACCGAAGGGAGTCTACCTGCAGAGCCGCATCGATCCTGAACGGTTCATGGACGGACCTTTCGTTTCGACGATCTACGGCTGACCCTCCCGCTGGAGAAGGCCCTCTCCGGCCTCGCTCCCGTCCGCTTTCTGTCCCTCTTCCGCCTTCCTTCCGGGCGGAAGGGCGAAACTGTGGAAAAAGTCCATACTTTTGGCACGCTGCTTGCCGATAAGGACTTGCCACAGTCCAAGCTGTTTTTTCAAGTGATTGGTCCGCAAGGACTTACGCGGATTGCACAGAAAGTTGGGCAAAGTGGACCAAACCCATGTCCCTGCGCGGTTTTCCGGCCGAAACGGGCCCCTTTCCCACAAGGTTTTCCACAGGGCCTGTGGAGATCGAAGCTCTTTTAGAATTGCTCAGGGGATGAGCAAGGACTGCCCACCCGGTGAACGCGCCGGAGTTGGACACCCGGCGCTGAAGGTGCCCGCCGGGGTCCCCCGGAGGGTGGTCGCCGGCGGCAGATCGAGCTTCGCGAGCGGCGCGGTCCGGAGCTGCACGAGCGGCCATTGGACCGGGAACGGGCGCCGGCGGAAGGTATGGAGCGAGAGGGCCAGGTCCGGCGTGGTGTCGATCTCCAACTGCAGGCGTCCGGTCACCCCGCGGCGCTCACCGGGGGCAGGAAGCGACGCGAGGAACGTCTCCTTCCACCCCGCGTCCACGCCGGGCCAGCGCCGCACCTCCTCGACGGAGCGGGCCAGGAGATCAGGACGTTCCTCCCAGAAGGTAGCTGCGGCGAGTCGGGGCTCTGCCAGGAGAGCCCGGGCACCTCGCAACGGGGCCTCGGGCGCGAGCGGCTCGAGGGCCATCCGATAGAACGGAGGGAACGGGTTCAGGGGATCGAGAGCGCAGGCCGTTTCCAGGGCTTCGGAGGACCCGAGGAGCCCGGCCACCGTCCAGAGCGTGGGCACGGCCCGGCCGTCGCGGGCCGCTTCGAGGGCCATGCCCGGGGACTCGTCGAGCAGCGCGAGCCGCATCCTGTACAGGGGAAACAGGGGATCGATCCGCACCGCCCGTTGAAGCGCCACCCGGACACCCCGGCCGCCGACCGCCCGGTCGTAATACCACCGGGCCGCCTGGAGTGGCGCGAGCGCCAGCAGGGCCAGCGCTCCGTAGATCAGGACCGGGCGCCTCGAGACCGCCGGAGCCCGGTCTCCGGCCAGGGCGGCGCCAGCGGCCACGGCCGCGGCCAGGGGGAGAGCCTGGATCGCCAGCGCGGCGCTCCCGAGCGCAGCCACCGCCGCACCCAGGAGCCCTGCCAGCCCGGCCAGCAGAAAGGTGGAGTCCTCCCTCTTTCCGGCCAGCCGGCGCACCAGGAACGCCAGGGCCAGGGCCACGGAGAGGACCAGGCCGACCGCGCCCACCTCGTAGGCCAGGTGGAGAGGGAGGGAGTGGAGCTCGCCGACCGACTCGCCGATCGGGCTCACGCCGGGCACGGGCTCGAAGAACGCCGGAGCGGTCCAGGCCGCGGATCCCGGGCCCCAGCCGAGCCACGGCCGGGCCAGGAACCCCGCCCAGGCGCCCTTGTAGTAGACCATCCGGCCCTGCATCGACAGGTCCGTCCCGGCCAGGATGCTGGCGATCCGGGCGCGCTGCGCATACAGGCCCAGTCCCGATATCAGCGCCAGCACCACGAGCAGGCCGACGATCCAGGAGCGCCGGGTCCGGGCCAGCACGAACAGGACCGCCAGCGCCTCCGCGGCCAGCGCCAGGTTCCCGGCCAGCGACTTCGTGGCGAGGATCGTGACCGCCGGCAGGAACCCGCCGGCGAGCCCCACCCACCGCCAGACCCCGGGCTCGCGGGCCGCCACCAGCGCCAGCGGCAGCAGGATCACCAGCCAGGCGGCGAGCAGGTTGTGGTGGCCGAGCGGCATCGCCACGCGTGGCAGGTCGCGGACCCGCCAGTCGATCAGCGCCCAGAGCGACACCGCGATCGTGAGCACCGCCACCGCCCGGGCGCCGAGCCGGCGGCCCGCCTCGTCCCTCCAGCACCGGGCCACCGCGCCGGGCATCATCAGGAAGGCCGGCAGAAGGATCAGGACTGCCCAGGAGGCCCGGGGCACCGGCGAGCGCCAGGCGCTCACCGCCGAGACGATCCAGAGCGCCCCCGGAAGAAGTCGCCCCACCCGCCCGAGCCCGAGCGGGTCCGGCCACGGCGTCCCCGCCATCGCCAGCGTCCCGAGCAGGGCCAGGATGCCGACCGTGCTCCCGGCGAACCCGGCGCTGCCGGCGAACGTGCCGCACCAGGCACCGAAGAGGAGCAGCAGGAGCGGGGGAATGAGACCGGGCATCCCGCGATTGTAGGCTCTGATATCCTTCTCGTTCCTCCGAACGCTCCCAGGAGAGATCCATGACCGTCAATATTGCTGATTCCCGCATTGCCCACGTCCTCGACTCCCTCGGCCTCGAGGCGGAGAACCCCGGCGCCTTCGCCGGCGAGTGGCTCCGGACCTCGGGCGAGCGCGTCGAGTCGCTGAACCCCGCCACCGGCGAGCCCATCGCCGCCGTCCGCTTCGGCACCGCCGAGGACTACGAAAAGGTCGCCGCCGTCTCCGTGAAGGCCTTCGAGGAGTGGCGCACCTGGCCGGCGCCGAAGCGCGGCGAGATCGTGCGCCAGCTCGGCGACGAGCTGCGCAAGCACAAGGAGGAGCTCGGTCTCCTCGTCACCCTGGAAGCGGGCAAGGTCCGCTCCGAGGGCCTGGGCGAGGTCCAGGAGATGATCGACATGGCCGAGCTCGCGGTCGGCATGTCGCGCCAGCTCTACGGCCTCTCGATGCACTCCGAGCGTCCGAAGCACCGGATGTACGAGCAGTGGCATCCGCTCGGCGTGGTGGGCATCGTCACCGCGTTCAACTTCCCCGTAGCGGTCTGGGCCTGGAACGCGATGGTGGCCGCGATCTGCGGCGACTCCATGATCTGGAAGCCGTCCCACCAGACGCCGCTGACCGCCGTGGCCGTGACCCGCATCGCCCAGCGCGTCCTGGAAGCCAACGGCGCGCCGCCGATCTTCAACATGATCCTGGGCGGCCGCAACGGCGTGGGCGAGCGCCTGGTCGCCGACCGCCGGGTGCCGCTCATCTCGGCCACCGGCTCGACCCGCATGGGCCGCGAGGTCGGCAAGGTCATCGCCGACCGCCTCGGCCGCGCTCTCCTGGAGCTGGGCGGCAACAACGGCATCCTGGTGATGGACGACGCCGACCTGGACCTCGCGCTCCGGGCCGTGCTCTTCGCCGCCGTCGGCACCGCCGGCCAGCGCTGCACCACGACCCGCCGGCTCTTCCTCCAGAAGGGCATCGCCGCGGAGATGAAGAAGCGCCTCGCGAACGCCTACAAGTCGATCCCGGTGGGCGACCCGATGGAGTCCGGCACCCTGATGGGTCCGCTCATCGACCAGGCCGCGGTGGACAACATGATGAAGGCGCTGGAGCGGGTGAAGGCCGAGGGCGGCAAGGTCCTCTGCGGCGGCAACCGGATCGACCGGCCGGGCTTCTACGTCGAGCCCACCCTGGTCGAGGCGAACGGCAACATGCCGATCACCTGCGAGGAGACCTTCGCGCCGATCCTCTACGTCTTCGAGTTCGAGGACCTGGACGAGGCGATCCGCCTGCACAACGACGTGCCGCAGGGCCTCTCGTCGGCCATCTTCACCCTGAACATGCGCTCGGCGGAGCGCTTCCTGGCCGCTACGGGCAGCGACTGCGGCATCGCCAACGTGAACATCGGCACCTCCGGGGCCGAGATCGGCGGAGCCTTCGGAGGCGAGAAGGAGACCGGCGGAGGCCGCGAGGCCGGTTCCGACTCCTGGAAGGCCTACATGCGCCGCCAGACCTGCACGCTCAACTGGGGCACCGAGCTGCCGCTCGCCCAGGGCGTCGAGTTCAAGGTCGCGCCGTAAAATCCGGGAGCCCCCTCTCCCGCCACGGGAGAGGGGGTGGAGGAACGTCCATGAGCGAGCTGATCTTTGTCGTCGAGGAAGCGCCCGAGGGGGGCTACACCGCCCGCGCCCTGGGAGAGTCGATCTTCACGGAGGCGGACGACCTCGCCCAGCTCCAGAACAACGTCCGCGATGCCGTCCTCTGCCACTTCGACGAAGAGGAAGCGCGGCCGAAGCTGATCCGCCTTCATTTCGTCCGCGAAGAGCTCATCGCCGTATGAAGAGGCTCCCGCGTGATGTCTCGGGCCAGGAGCTGGCCCGAGCACTCGACGCCCTCGGCTATCGACTGACCCGCCAGACAGGCAGCCATCTCCGGCTCACCACAGAACAGGGCGGACAGCACCACGTCACCATCCCGCGCCACAACCCATTGCGCCTGGGGACCCTCGCCTCGATCCTGCAGGATGTCGCGCAGCACTTCGGCCTCACACGCGACGCAGTCCAGGAAAAGATTTTCGGCTGATCGAGAGGCTCACCGAGCCTGACGAGCCTCTCGACGTCCTCGATGAGAGGCTCGGAGAGCTCGACGAGCCTTTTCCAAAGACGAGGAGAGTCTCGTCCGATTCGACGGGACCCTCAGCGAGTCCGACGAGCGGCTCGTCGAACCTGATGAGAGCCTCGTCGAGTTCGTCGAAAGGCTCGATGACCTCGCTGAGCGGCTCGTCGGGCTCGATGAGAGGCTTGTGAGCTTCACGAGAGGCTCGACGAGCTTGACGAACGGCTCGTCAAGGTCGTCGAGAAGCTCATCGAGCTCAACGAGACCCTCGTCGAATCCATCGAGAGGCTCATCGACCTCGATGAGAGCCTCATCGAACACCTCCGCTGAGCGTCAGGCCCTCCCTGCTGTCCTTACAAGGGGACAAAAGTCCAGAATCTGGACTTTTTGGTCAAAAATACAAGCAAAAAACCATAGACAAGGCAGATGCGCGCCCCGTAGACTCTCTTCGCAGCACGGAGAGTAACCGGCGCCAATGAAGGCGCCATGAACGGGGTCGGGAACCCCATGAAAGGAGAAGCACCATGTCCACATCAAATTCTTACGCCGAAACCGTCAACGGCTGGGTGGAGCTGCTGACCGCCTTGGAGCAGAACAGTAGCGACCTTCCGCAACTCGAGGTCCCCCGCGACCGGCTCGAGACCATCGTGGCCCAGATCCGGAGCTTCGCGACCGAGCAGGCGGCGATGACCGCGAGCCGGCAGCTCGCCACCGAACGGGTCTACTACCTGCTGGCCCAGGGCCGCAAGCTCGCCACGGTGCTGCGCGCCTCGGTGCGCGAGTACTACGGCAACCGCAGCCAGAAGATCGCCGAGTTCGGCCTCCAGCCGTTGCGCCCCCGGTCGCGCCGTCCGGAGGACAACCCCCTGCCCCAGCCGGAATAGGCGTCTCATCAGGGTTCCTTGAAAACTGAACAGGACGGGCGGCCGCCGTGCCCAAGGCCGCCGTCCGTCCGCCCCCTCCCGGGGGCTCATCCCACCGGAAACGCCATCAACCCGCCCTGGATCGTCGAGACCACCACCAGGTCGCCGGCGAGCGCCGGCGACCCCGCGATGCCCCACTGGTGAGCGCCCGGAACCTCGGGCAACGGGAAGCGGCGCAGGAGCTTGCCGGTCGCGCGGTCGAGCATCGAGAAGCTCGCGACGTGCTTGATGAAGTAGGGATCGCCGCCGGCCGCGCCGGCGAAGATCTTGTCCCCGACGAGGAGCGGCGTGCCGAACGTCCAGCCGTAGACGTCGGTGCGCCAGAGAACCCGGCCGTTCTCGGGAGCCAGCGCGCTCACGCGGCGCAGGTCCGAGGAGCCGACGTAGAGCACGCCGTCGGCCAGGACGGGGGTCGACTCCAGCCACGAGCCCCAGAAAAACGTCTTCCACAGCCGCTCGCCGGTCGCGAGCGAGAGCGCGTAGAGGCCGCCGCCCCGGTTGCCGGCGAACACCCTCCCCCCGGCGACCAGCGGCTGGTCCTCCACCTCCGCTCCCGTGTCGTGCTTCGCGAGGACCGGCTTCGGGCCGTGCCAGTCCCAGTCGAAGACCTGAGGATGGCCGATCACGCGCGACACGCGTGAATCGCCGAGGTCGTAGCGCCATACCTCCTTCCCATCCTCACGCCGGAGCCGGAAGAGGTAGCCGTTGTCGCAGGTGAAGAAGACGGCCTCCGCCGTGACCAGAGCGGTGCCGAGCACCGGGCGTCCTGCGGCGAACGCCCAGAGGATCTTTCCCGTGCGGCCGTCGACCGCGTTGAAGACGCCGCCGGTCGTGCCGATGTAGACCTTGCCGTCGAAGACCGCCGGCGAGGCGAAGATCTGGCCGTTCAATCGGGTCTGCCAGACCGGCTCCGGACCGGCAGGGATGCCGGGGATCGGCGCAGGGGCAGGCAGCCATGAGGTGCGGGTGAACGAAGCCTTGCTGTTCGGCCCCGGATACGTGCCTTCGAGCCGGTCGCCCTGAAGCCGCAGGGAGAGGGCCATCTCGTCGACGACGACCGTGTCTCCGTCGCGGCGCACGGGGCTCTGGGCGGCGAGGCCGAAGTAGTTCGCGACCGGCTGGGTGAGCAGGAGCCGGAGAGTGCCCTGGGCGTCGCGCCGGAACTCGAGCCCGACCTCGATCGTCTCCCGCTCGGTGGTGGCGGTGCCGAGCCAGAGGCCTTCGACCGGATCGACGGTCGGCACCGCCCCGGCCCGGACGGCGGAGAGGATGGACAGGAACGACGCGACGAGGCCGACGGCGGACCGATTTTTCTTCACTGGAATCTCCTTGAAGGGAGATACGGTGAGGGGGAAATCGGGTTGCTGCTCGCCGGCGCCGCTAACGCTGGAAGGCGTAGGAGACCTTCAGGAACAGCAGTCGGTCGGCCGGCTGCAGATCGCCGGCGGGGTCCTGGGCCCGGTCGTCGGCGTAGCCCACAAAGAGCACCGTCTGCCAGTTGATCTGGTAGGCGAAGAGGGCCGAGCCGGCGAACGAGCCGCTCTGGGCGCGGACCGGGAAGGTGTACAGCGACGGATCGCGGTCGACGTCCAGGTACTCGCCGATGAGCCGCAGGAAGGCGCGGGCCGTGAAGTTGTAGGTGGCCTTCAGGCGCTCGATCTGGGCCGTGAAGAGACGCCCCTGCCGCCCCCCGCCTGCGTTCACGTCAAGCCACTGGCGGTCGGCGGTGAAGTCGAGCGCCAGGTGGTCGGTGGGCTTGAGCGTGCCGAGGAGAGCGAGATCGCCGCCCTGGCCGACCCGGCCGTTGGCGAAGTCGATCGCGTCGCCCAGCACGCCGCTGAGGCCGATTCGGGAAAAGCGGCGGCCCGGATCGTACTGGAAGTACCAGTAGGCGTTGCTGCGCTCCAGGACCTGCCGGCCGACCCGGAGCTGCTCCCGCACCGCGAATTCGACGCCGGCGGACAGGTTGCGCTGGCCCTGCAACTGGACGCCCGGGTTCGTCTGGCGGCGGATCAGCTCGCCGTCCGGGCTCTCGATGTAGCGCGCCACGGTGTACGGAGCCACGCGCCGGAACAGGCCCTGCTGCGGATAGAAGTTCCGGTAGAGCGCGTAGCGGCCGGAGCGGTAGCCGACCTGCGGCACGAACCCTTCGTCGGCTCGGAAGTCCTCGCCGAAGTCCTGGAGGGTGGCCCGCCAGGTCCAGTCGCGGCCGGTGTGCAGCCACTCCAGATGGCCGGCATGGGAGGTGAGCTGGCGCCCGTCCCAGCCGGAATAGAGATCGGGACGGTCCGGCGTCTCGGTGTCGCTCACCAGGAGCTGGCCGGTCATCTGGTCGGTCTCGCTGCGCCGCCAGAGGAAGTTGGGGCCGGCGACCCGGTTGTAGCCGCCACCGTCGTTCTCGCGCGCGGTCACGAGAAGACCGAGGTAGGAGGCGCCGAAGTCGCGCCGCAGGCTGCCGATCAGCACGTCGGAGGAGAAGTCCTGCGGCGCGAGATCGTTGCCGGTCGGTCCCGGAATGATGACGCTGCCGCCGCCCTCGTCCTGGGTGAGCAGCACGGTGAACGCGGTGCCGCCCAGCTTGCCGGTGTCGCGGATCCCCCACCTCGGATCGGTGATGGTACGCGTGTAGACCGCCTGGATCTGGGTGTCGAAGAGGTCCTGCCCTTCGAGGAAGAACGGCCGCTTCTCCGGGAAGAAGATGGCGAACTGGTTGTTGACCGCGATCTGGCCGACGTCCGACTCCACCTGCGAGAAGTCCGGGTTGATCGTGGCGTCGAGCGCGTTGCTCGCGCTCGGCGTCCACTTGAAGTCGAGGCCGGCGTCGGCCTCGGGATCCCCGTCTTCGAGCGGCGAGCCGAGGCCGGATCTCGGTTCACCGAGCCGCTGGCCGGTGACGTAGGGCGCCGCCACGAAGTGGCCGCCCTCCGGCAGACCGGTCAGGCCGGTGAGCTCGCGCGACTGGCAGATGGTGCAGTTCGTGCCGCGCGGACTGGGGCTGCTGTAGAAGCCGTAGCGCTGGTCGCGCGGGTAGTTGCGCCACACCAGGATGCCCCAGCGGTTCTCGGCCAGCCGGGGGTAGCGCAGCGAGGAGAACGGGATGCGCATCTCGGCGGTCCAGCCGTCATCGGTGATCTGCGCCGCCGTGTCGTAGAAGAAGTCCGGCGAGAAGTCCTCGTTCCCGGTGCCGTCGTTGAAGACCGCATCGGACTGGTTGCCGCGCGGATTGACGCGCAGCTCGATCGCCGAGCGCCGGTCGTTGCGGGTGTCGAGGAAGACGGCGACGTTGTCGTCGGTGCCGATGACGTTGTCGCGCTCGACGAACGGCGCGCGGATCTTCGCGGGCTCGGGGTCGAAGGCATGGATGCCGACGTAGAAGGCGTGATCGTCGTAGGCCAGATAGGCCACCGTCTTCACCGGCGGCTCGGTGTTGTCGGCCGGATAGGTCTCGTAGAAGGTGTCGAGGACGGCTGCCTTCTGCCAGGCGGCGTCGTCGAGCCGGCCGTCGAGGACGATCCTGCCGTCAATCCGGGGCACGGCCAGCGGCGGTCCGACCGGCGGCGTCGCGGCGGCCGGCCGGACAAGGAGGAACAGTCCGAGAAGGAATGGAAGAGCACGGAACTGAACGGGCATTCCTCAGTTATACGGGAAACGGCGGAAAAGTTTCGCCCGGCGGCGCCCGGCCCGACCTCGGGTGCTAGACTCTTATCGATGACCGCCGACAGGCTCGATCTGGAGCCGGAGGATCACCACCTTCTCGCCGTCCGCACCCCCACGGAGCTCGAGGAGACCGCGGAACCTCCGGCCTTCGACCCCGCCGGCCTCCGCGCTCTCCTCGACGCCCCCTACGCCGAGGTCCGGGACCGCGTCCGCGCCCGGATCGCCGGTCCCGGCTTCTCCTATCTCTCCGAGCCCGGCCGGGAGACCTACCGCGAACGCGTCCTGGAGCAGTGCCGCGAGCTCGCCCGGGACGGATTCGGCGCTCTCGGCTATCCGGAGAGCTGCGGCGGCCAGGGCGACCTGGGCCGGTTCATCGCCGCCTTCGAGACCCTCGCCTTCCACGATCCCAGCCTGGTGGTCAAGTTCGGGGTCCAGTTCGGCCTCTTCGGCGGCAGCGTCCTCCAGCTCGGCACCGAGCGCCACCATCGGGCCTGCCTGCCCCGGGCCGGAACCCTGGAGCTGCCGGGCTGTTTCGCCATGTCCGAGACCGGCCACGGCTCCAACGTCGCCGACCTGCGCACCTCGGCCCGGTTCGATCCGGAGCGCGGCGACTTCGTCCTGCATACGCCGGACGTCCTGGCGCGCAAGGACTGGATCGGCAACGCCGCGCGGCACGGACGGCTGGCGGTCGTCTTCGCCCAGCTCGAAGCCGGCGGCGCGCACGGCGTCCACGCCTTCCTGGTGCCGATCCGCAACGAGGACGGCTCGCCCGCCCCGGGCGTGTCGATCGAGGACTGCGGCGCCAAGGAGGGCCTCAACGGCGTCGACAACGGCCGCATCACCTTCGACCAGGTGCGGGTGCCCCGGGAAAACCTGCTGAACCGCTTCGCCGACGTCAGTCCGGAAGGGGTCTACAGCAGCCCCATCGCCAGTCCGTCGAAGCGCTTCTTCACCATGCTCGGCACGCTGGTCGCCGGCCGCATCAGCGTGGCCGCGGCGGCGCTCTCGGCGGCCAAGTCGGGGCTCGCCATCGCGCTGCGCTATGGCGAGCGCCGCCGGCAGTTCGGCCCCGCCAACGAGCCGGAGACGCGGCTGCTCGACTATCCGTCCCACCAGCGCCGGCTGATGCCGCGGCTCGCCGCCTGCTACGCGATCGACTTCGCCCACAAGGAGCTGGTCAGGCGATTCCTCGCGCGCACCGACGCGGACTCGCGACGGGTCGAAACCATGGCCGCGGGGATCAAGAGCTGGGCCTCGTGGCACACCGTGGCGACGCTCCAGGCCTGCCGGGAGAGCTGCGGCGGACAGGGCTATCTCGCGGTCAACCGCCTCCCCGGCCTCAAGGCGGACACCGACATCTACACGACCTTCGAGGGCGACAACACCGTTCTCATGCAGCTCGTGGCCAAGGGCTGCCTGACGGAGTACCGCGACCAGTTCGAGGAGATGAGCCTCTTCGGCCTGCTGCGTTATCTCACGACACGAACGACGACGGCCCTCGCCGATCTCAACCCTCTCCTGGCCCGCAACACCGACGAGGACCACCTGCGCGATCCGGAGGTCCAGCTCGACCTCCTCCGCCACCGCGAAGAGCATCTCCTGGACACGGCCGCGAGACGCATCAAGTCGCGGCTCGACCGCGGAATGGACCCGTTCCACGCCTTCCGCGAGTGTCTGAACCACCTCCTGCGGCTCGCCAACGCCCACGTCGAGCGGGAGATCCTGGCGGCCTTCACCGCGGCGGTGGAAACGGCGGACGGCGAGCTGCGGGAGATCCTGCGGCTGCTGCGCGACCTCTTCGCCCTGTGGCGCATCGAGGAGGACCGCGGCTGGTTCCTGGAGACCGGCCACCTGGAAGGCGTGAAGACGAAGGCGATCCGAGACCTCGTCGATCGACTCTGCGCCGAGTCGCGGCGCCACGCGCTCCCGCTGGTCGAGGCCTGGGGAATCCCCGACGCCTGCCTCGCCGCGCCCATCGCCTTCGGCCCGGCGGCAGGGCTGTAGATCAAGGCTGGACGATCACACGCAGAGCCGCCGGCACGACCTCGGCCGTCACCGACTCCCCAGCCGCCATCGGCTTCACCGGCTCCCCGCCTCCGTAGAGAGTCATCGGCCGGTCCAGCGAGATCTCCGCCCATTTCGTGCGGACGAAGACGACCGCCGGATGCCCGACGTGCTTGCCCGTGTAGACCTTCGGGAAGACGGCGAGCAGGGTGCGGCGCGAGACTTCCTTCACGATCACGAGATCCAGCACGCCGTCGTCGATCTCTGCCTGCGGAGCGATGCGCATGCCTCCTCCGAAGCGCGGCAGGTTGGCGAGCGTCGTGAACATCACCCGGCCTTCGAAGACCCCTTCATCGTGGACGATCCGCATGGCCGGCGGCTGGAAGGTGGCGAGGGTGTGGATGACCGAGTACGGATAGATCAGCGGACCGCGGAGGATCTTGACCTCGTTCGCGAAGCGGGTCACCTCGGAGTCGAAGCCGACTCCGAGATAGCTGACGCTCCAGGTCTCGCCCACCCGGATCAGATCCACCGGCCGGATGCGGCCTTCCAGGTTCCAGCGGACGGCGGCGTCGAGGTCCGGCGGCACCTTCAGGGTTCCGGCGAGGTCGTTGCCGGTGCCGACCGGAATCACGCCCAGCGCGCACTCCGTGCCCGCGAGCCCCTGGAGCGCGAAGTGCTGGGTGCCGTCGCCGCCCGCGACCAGCAGGCGCTCGACGCCGTCGTCCGCCGCCTTCCGGGCCTGCTCGGCCAAATCCGTCACCTTCCGGCTCACCACGAAGCCGGCGCCGGCGCGCGAGGCCAGCAGCCGCAGGCGGTCGAAGCTCGCGGAGCCCACGCCCCGACCGGCTTTCGGGTTGATCAGGAAGCGGACGCCGGGCATCAGGCCTCCATCACCCGACGGACGTCCTCGTCGAGAGGCTCCTCCCGCGTGAGCCAGGTCGCCAGCAGGAGGACCGCGAAGGACGCGGCCAGGGAAATGGCCGAAGGGAGTGCTCCCGGTGGAAGAGCCTGACGCCCCAGGAGCTCCAGACAGAGGTTGACCGCCGTGCCCGTGACGATGGACGCGGTCGCGGCCCTGGCGGTCACCCGCTTCCAGTTCAGGCCGACGGCCAGGGCCGGCGCGAGCGCCGCTCCGAACGTGCCGAAGGAGAAGGTGCCGAGGAGTGCGATGAGGTCATTATAGAGGTACGCGGTCACCGCCGCGGCCAGCGTCACTCCGACGGTCGCGATCCGGCCCCAGAGCAGCTCCTTCCCGACCGTCCGGCCCAGGGCCTTCGGAAGATCGCGGACCAGCGCCGCCGCGCCGAGGTTCGTGAACGAGTCCGCGGTGGACATGATCGCCGAGAGGATGCCCGCCACCGCGATACCGGCCAGAAGCTCGGGAGCGAAGTGCAGGAGGAAGAGCGGCGCCGCGTCGTCCGGCTTTTCGAGCGGCGGCAGCTTGCCCTGGGCCACCAGCGCCGGCACGGCCAGCCCGAGCCCGAGCCAGATCAGCAGGCAGACGATCTGTGAGCCGCCGAGCACCAGCGGCAGCCACTTGAGGCGGCGCGGGTCGCGCAGCATGAAAAACTTGTGGAGCATGTGAGGCTGGCCGAGGACGCCGATCCCGAACACGAAGAAGAAGCCGAGCGGCATGAGCACCGGAGTCTTGCCGAACGGCTCCAGGAACTGCCGGCCGAACGTCTCCGAGGTTGAGATGCTCCTGGCGATCCCGCCGAAGCCGCCGCCGGCGTCCATGGCGTAGAGGAAGACCGCCACCGCCGTCAGCAGCATGAGCGCGCCCTGGAACACGTCGGTCCAGACGCCCGCCACCATGCCTCCAGCCGTGCTGTAGAACAGGAGGACCGCCGTGCCGAGCGCCACGGCGAGCGCCCAGCTCTGGAGACCGAGAGCCGACTCCAGCACGGTGCCGAGCGCGAGGAGCTGCGCGCCGAGGTAGCCGACCGTCCCGATCAGCACCGCCACGGCCGCCGCGCCCGACGCCGTCCGGCTGCGGTAGCGGCAGAGGATCGCGTCCGGCACCGTATAGACGTCCCCCACCTCGGCCAGGAGCCGGAGCCGCTTGGCGAGCGACCAGCCGAGCAGCGCGGCCGTGAACCCGATCGAGGCATTGATGAAGAGGGATGACAGGCCGATCCGGTAGGTCAGTCCCGGCCCGCCCACGAACACGAAGCCGCTGAACGCGGCGGCCATGGTGGCGATGCCGGTGACCACGACTCCGAGCCCCTGTCCGGCGATCCAGAAGTCGCGGGAGCTCCGAGTCCGGCGCAGCGACCAGACGCCGATCCCGACCGAAGCCGCCAGATAGAGCAGCGCGATCGCGATGACCAGCGGCCGGTCGAGCAGCGGCACGTCAGTCCTTGCCTTTCAGGATCTTCTCCAGATCCTCCTCGCGGAGGAACCAGGAGTCGAAGCTGGCGATGAAGGCCCAGGTCAGGATGACGAACGGCACCGGGACCAGAACGAACAGCAGGAGCATCGTGCCGAGAGGCAGAGACCCGGCGTCAGGGCCACCGCCGGGGAGGAGCAGAAGAGCCGCCAGGACGCCGAACAGCACGAGCCCGGTGATCAGCAGCGGGATGCGAAGCGGGCCCAGCTTGCCACCCCGAGCCGCGCCGAGCGCGATGAGCGCGATCGGGAACACCGCGCCGCCGAACGCGACGAGCCAGGGCGAGCCGGTCAGGGAGGCGAACGCGGCGAGCGCCAGCAGGATCAGAGCGAGGCGATGGGCCATGGGGCCGCAGTCTATTATCATCGCGGACATGCCGAAGCCCCGGATCCAGATCCTCGTCTGCACCAACGAGCGCGCGCCCGAAAGCCCCAAGCCGAGTTGCGGCCTCCGCGGCTCGATGGAGGTCTACCATCGCTTCAAGGACCGGGTGAAGGAGCTCGGCCTCCGCGACCAGGTCATGGTGACCCGCACCGGCTGCCTGAAGCACTGCAGCCAGGGGATCACCGTGACCGTCTGGCCCCAGAACCTCTGGTACCGCGACGTCACCCTGGAGGACGTCGAGGAGCTGATTCAGGCGTCGGTCGAAGACCGCGAGGTCGAGCGGCTGCGGATGCCCGACATCAAGTGGGAGTAGCCTTCGCCTCGGGGGCCAACCGTTCAAGGGCAAGGCCGATCAGGCGATCGTCAAAGATCCTGAGCTTGCGCTCGCCAGCCTGACTGCCGCCAGGCCACGACGCAAGGCCCGCCTTGATGTCTTCCAGTTCGGGCCGCCGGCCTTCCCGACTGACGAGCCAGTCCACAGTTGCAAGCAGCTCCATCCCCAGCGGAGACTCGAAACCGGCGATCCGTTCCGTTGTGCGTTCCAGCGCGTCCAGATAGGGCCTCGCGCCGGATTTGAGGTAGAGCGCAACGCGCTCTTTCTTTGTGTCGTCGAAGGCAATGACATCGGCCGGCTTGGCATCAGGGATGCGGACCTCCGACCGGAGATAGCTTCCGTCCAAGCCGTTCAACAGATGACGCAACCGATCGGCATACGGTCCATACTTGTGCGCCACGAAGCCGAGTTGGAGGGGGTTCTCAAGGCCCTGAGCCTCGATCTCTCTCTCCAGGAACCAGGCGAGCTTCTGGACTTCGAGGATCGAACACTCGATCCCCAAGATCCAGTACCGGCGGATCAGCTCCGCGATCAAGGCCCGTGTCGGCGTGAGTCGCTCCACTCCTTCACGCTTGGCGACATTCTGGTAGCGCGCCGTCGGCTCATAAACCAGGACTTCGACGGAAGGAAGGCCAGCCAGAGCCTGCTCGATCAAGGGCCGTACTGCCGACCACTCCAACCCGCCGTTGCCGCAGCCCAGTGGCGGCAGGGCAACAGAACGGATCGCCTTCTCCTGGAGCACTCTCGTCAAATCCGCGAGGCCGGCCTGGACCCATTCGAGACGGGTGCGGTCGCGCCAGTGCCTCTTGGTGGGAAAGTTGATGATCCAGCGCGGACCTTCGCTGGAGCCCGCAAGGGCCGGCCGTTCCGTGACGAACATCCTCCCGATCTGGACCTCTCCCTGCTTGCAGGCGGCGGCATACGATCGGAAGTTCTCGGGAAAGGCCTCCTTGAACATCAAGGCGATCCCCTTGCCCATGATGCCTACGGTGTTGACCGTGTTCACCAGGGCTTCGACTTGTGCGTCGAGCAGGTTGCCTTGGGTGTAGTGGATCATCAGAAGTACCAAGTCGGCCGGGCGAAGGCCCGAAGACCGACTCCGGCCGAAGAGGTCACTGTCTCGACCTCGTGCCGGACCAATTCAGTGTAACAAACAACACCCAGGAGGGCTTCCGTCGGAACGTGGTGATAGGCCAGGGCTTCGGCCTGATAGCGCTCGAACTTGCCCGGATCGTTCTCGTCCCTCTTGAAGTCCCGCCTCTGAAGGAGCTCGAAGTCCACTTGGTCCAAATCCGCTCGACGGCTGAAAAATCTTGCAGCGTTGAGAACCGCGTGCCGATCGGTAAACACGTAGCGGACTCCGAGCTCTTCCAGCTTGATGAGCGATGATACCAGGATGACGATCTCGTGATTCGGCCTCTGCTGGACGCCTCCATAGCCAGTCTTGATGTTGAGGAGCATCGGCGAGTAGGGCGTGAAGTAGAACGGAATGTAGTCGGCGAGATCCCCGCTGGGCTCAATGGGCACCGCCCGCCTCTGGCGTCTGGCAATGATCTCGGTGTTGCCGATGGGTACAAAACTCGGATCCTGTCGGTCCGAGCTCCGGCTATGGAGGCCATTGGCCAGCACCCAGGGGAGGTTCAACCGATGAGTGGCCCGGAAGATCAGGGCCTTCTCGGGAGTCAGGGTCTCTTGGAAGGATCCAGGCATCGGAGCGCCGGAGAATGCTCCAACTGCCGTCTTCCCTACCCCACCACCGGCAGCAGCGCCGAGCTCACCAGGTCCCGGTTCGCCGGCGTCAGCGCGTGGCGGTACTCCCGCGCCAGGGCGGCGGTCTCGTCGCGGGTGACCAGCCGCTCGTAGAGGTTGGTGCGCTGCTTCGGGATGTAGCCGGCGGTGGAGATCAGGTGCTCCATCTCGTCCTGGCTCATCCGGTAGGCGGTGCCGGCCGAGGCCACCACGTTCTCCTCGATCATGATCGAGCCCATGTCGTCCGCCCCGAAGGCGAGCGCAGCCTGGCCGATCTTCTTGCCCTGGGTCACCCAGCTCGTCTGGAAGTGGACCACGTTGTCGAAGAACAGCCGCGAGACCGCCAGCGTCCGCAGATACTCCTCGGCGAAGGTCTCCGGCACGTCCGGCATCTCGGTGTGCTCGTGCTGGAACGTCCAGGAGATGAAGGCCGTGAAGCCGCCGGTCTCGTCCTGGAGGTCGCGCACGCGCTGGAAGTGCTCGATGCGGTCCACGAGCGGCTCGCCCATGCCGTACATCATGGTCGCCGAGGTGCGCAGGCCGTTGCGGTGGGCCTGGCGCATGATGTCGATCCACTCCTCGGCGGAGGCCTTCGGATAGGCCAGCACGTCCTTGCGGATGTCGTCCGACAGGATCTCGGCGCCGCCTCCGGGGATCGACATGAGCCCGGCCTGCTTCAGGCGGGCGATCACGTCGTAGAAGCTCATGCGCTCCTTCTTCGCGATGAACTTCACCTCCGGCGGCGAGAAGGCGTGCAGGTGGACCGACGGGTAGCGCGAACGCAGGTAGCGGAGCAGGTCCTCGTAGTAGGAGAGTGGCAGGTCCGGATGGACGCCGCCCTGCATCAGGATGCCCGTGCCGTTGAGCGCGATCGTCTCCTCGACCTTCTTCCCGATCTCCTCGTGCGAGAGGAGATAGCCTTCCGGGTCCCCGGGCACCCGGTAGAAGGCGCAGAACCGGCACTTGTACACGCAGACGTTCGTGTAGTTGATGTTCCGGTCGATGTTGTAGGTCGCGACCTTCGGATCGTTGAAGCGATTCCGGACCTCGTGGGCGGCCATGCCGAGCTCCAGGAGATCGCCCTCCAGGAGCAGGGTGTGGGCGTCACCCGCCGAGATGCGGCGGCCGGCGACGGCGTCGTCGAGGATCTGCTGGACAGGGCGGCCGGACGGTTCGAGGTTCATGGCCCCTGAATCCTATCACTCCCAGAATTCGAGGGGTTTCGGCTCCAGGATCAGGCCGTGCTTGTGGGCACGGCGGTAGAACTCCTCCAGCCCGGCGATCTCCTCCTGGCGCAGGAAGTAGGCCAGGTTGTCGGTCAGGTAGGCGCGCACCTCGGAGCTGTCGAGCCCGAGCTCGCCGGCCGCCTCGCGGGACAGGATATCCACCGAGGACAGGCCGTAGCGCAGACTGCTCTTGAAGTAGAAGGGCAGATCGGGCAGGTCCACCTCCGGGCGCACCGCCCAGACGGCGAATACGAACGGGAGGCCGGTCATCGCGTTCCACTCGGCCGCCAGGTCCCAGACCCGGTACTTCTCGCGCTCGACCTTCAGGGCCGGGTCGCCGATCAGGAGCGCCGCGTCCGCCTCCGAGAGCATGCGCTCCGGATCGGGACGCTCGTGCAGATACTCGGGATGGATCCCCCAACGCTCCTGGAGGAGGATGCGGACCAGGGCCACCGACGTGCGGCTGTTCTGGTCCAGGGCCACCCGCTTGACCTCTTCGATGGGTCCGCGCGAGACCAGAAGCACGCTCCGGACCTCGTGCCGCGAGGCGACGCAGAGATCGGGCAGGACCTTCAGGCCCGGGATGCGCTGCACCTCGATCGAAGGGATCAGACCGATGTCGAGAGCGCCCTGGCCCAGCAGCCTCGCCACCATCGCGGGCGGATGGTAGGTCGGCGCGAACAGGTCCGCGTGGTGCCCCTTGAGGAAGCCCCAGGCGAGCGGTTTGCTGTTCAGGAAGTTGACGATGCCGACGCGCAGCTTGGGCAAGGGCACCCCTTACTTGGACATCGCGTTCAGGAAGTCCTGGTTGGTCTTCGCCTTGGAGAGCTTGTCGTGCAGCAGCTCCATGCTCTCGACCGTCGACAGCGGGTTGAGCACCTTGCGCAGCACCCAGACCCGGTGCAGCTCGGTCTCGGGCATCAGCAGCTCTTCCTTGCGGGTGCCCGACTTGTTGATGTCGATCGCCGGGAAGACGCGCTTGTCCACCAGCTTCCGGTCGAGATGGATCTCGCAGTTGCCGGTGCCCTTGAACTCCTCGAAGATCACGTCGTCCATGCGGCTGCCGGTGTCGACCAGCGCGGTCGCGATGATGGTCAGCGAGCCGCCCTCCTCGATGTTGCGCGCCGCGCCGAAGAAGCGCTTCGGACGGTGGAGCGCGTTGGCGTCGATACCGCCGGAGAGCACCTTGCCCGAGGGCGGCTGGACCGTGTTGTAGGCCCGCGCGAGACGCGTGATCGAGTCGAGCAGGATCACCACGTCCTTCTTGTGCTCGACCAGACGCTTCGCCTTCTCGATCACCATCTCGGCCACCTGCACGTGCCGGGTCGCCGGCTCGTCGAAGGTCGAGGACACCACCTCGCCCTGCACCGAGCGCTGCATGTCCGTCACCTCTTCCGGCCGCTCGTCGATGAGCAGCACGATGAGGATCGCCTCCGGGTGGTTCTTCTCCACCGAGTGCGCGATCGACTGGAGCAGCATGGTCTTGCCGGTGCGCGGCGGCGCCACGATGAGCGCGCGCTGGCCCTTGCCCATCGGCGTCGTGAGGTCCATGACGCGCGACGACATATCGCCGGGGACCTCCAGCTTGATCCGCTCCTGCGGGTAGAGCGGCGTGAGGTTGTCGAAGAAGATCTTGTTGCGGGCGACTTCCGGGTGCTCGAAGTTGACCGCCTCGACCTTGATGAGCGCGAAGTAGCGCTCGCCTTCTTTGGGCTGCCGGACCTGGCCGGAGATGGTGTCGCCGGTGCGCAGGTCGAAGCGTCGGATCTGGCTCGGCGAGACATAGATGTCGTCCGGGCCCGGGAGATAGTTGTACTCGGGAGCGCGCAGGAAGCCGAAACCGTCGGGAAGGCACTCGAGCACCCCCTCGGCGAAGATCAGGCCGCTCTTCTCGGTCTGCGCCTGCAGGATCTTGAAGATCAGCTCCTGCTTGCGCATGCCGGTGGCGCCCTCCACCCCGAGCTCCTTGCCGATCTGGGTGAGCTGGGAGATCTGCATCTCCTTGAGCGCCCGGATGTCGAGAGCTTCCACCGTGCCCGCCCCCTTCTCTACTGGATTCTGCTGTGGCTTTGCCATGATGTTCCTCTTACGGTTGAGTCTCTGCACTCGTTTCGAGATGGTGCGCGATGGCGCTCCAGAGCTCCTTCATCCCCTCTCCCGAGTGCGCGGAAACGGGGATCAGGGGCACCGTCCCGTCCAGCTCCAGCGCCTCTCCCACGCCCTTCGCCATCGCCACCCTCCTGCCCCGGGGAATGCGGTCGGCCTTCGTGGCGACCACCATCACCGGCGACCCCAGGCTGCGCAGGTACTCCCAGGCCTGCGCGTCCAGGGGCGTCGCCCCCACCTTCCCATCCACCAGCATCACGACCAGCGGCCTTGTGAGACCCCGAAAGTAGGTGTCCGCCAGCTCCGCCCATTCCCGCCGCTCCTGCTTGCCTGCCTTTGCATAGCCATATCCAGGAAGATCCACGAACCAGAAGCGCCGGTTGACCAGGAAATAGTTGACCGAGCGCGTCCTGCCGGGTGTGGAGCTGACCCGGGCCAGCCCCTTGCGCCCGAGAAGACGGTTCATCAGGCTCGACTTGCCCACGTTCGAACGCCCCACGAATGCCACCTCGGGACGCCCGTCGTGGACGAAGTCGCCGCTCGCGTGAGCGGACTTGACGAACTCCGCGCTCTCGACCTTCACGCTCTACCGGAGTTTTGCGGGCCGGGACCCCGAAAGGCCACGGCCCACGTTGGATTTGTCAAAGGGTTTTTACTCGGAATCAGTGGGCCAGGGAATCCGGCCCGACGGGGGGCTCGGGAGGAGCCTCCTCGAACTTGCCTCGCTTCACCAAGGGAGAGACCGCTTCGTGCAGGGCGAGCCGCAGGACCTCGTCCATCGACTCGACCAGGTGGGCCTCCATGGCCTCGCGCACCTCGGCGGGGATCTCCTCCAGGTCCTTCTCGTTCTCCTTCGGCAGGATCACCTCGGTGATGCCGCCGCGGTAGGCCGCGAGGACCTTGTCCTTGATGCCGCCCACCGGCAGGACCTTGCCGCGCAGGGTGATCTCGCCGGTCATCGCCACGTCCTTGCGGACGGGGTTCTTGGTCAGCGCCGAGACCAGCGCCGTAGCCATGGTGATGCCGGCCGACGGCCCGTCCTTCGGGATCGCCCCCTCGGGCACGTGCAGGTGGACGTCGATGTTCTCGTTGAAGTCGGGCTCGATGCCCAGCATCTCGGCGCGGCTGCGCAGGTAGGACACCGCGGCGCGGGCCGACTCCTGCATGACCTCGCCCAGCTTGCCGGTCAAGGTCAGCTTGCCCTTGCCCGGCATCAGCCCCACCTCGGTTTCGAGCAGCTCGCCGCCGACCTCGGTCCAGGCCAGGCCGGTCGCGACGCCGACCTCCGACTCCTCGCTCTTGCGGCGCGCCCGGAAGCGCGGCTTGCCCAGGAGCTCGATCACCATCGCCGGCGACACGGCCACGACCACCGCCGGCCCTTCCTTGACCACGCGGCGGGCGATCTTGCGGCAGATGGACGCGATCTCGCGCTCCAGGCTGCGCACGCCGGCCTCCCGGGTGTAGCTCTCGATCAGGACCCGGATCCCCTCCTCCTCGAACGTCACCTTGTCGCGGGAGAGGCCGCGGTCCTTGATCTGCCGCGGCACCAGGAACTGCTGGGCGATCGCCAGCTTCTCGTTGAGCGTGTAGCCCGAGAGCTGGATGATCTCCATGCGGTCCCGCAGCGGCGGCGGAATCGTGTGGATGACGTTCGCCGTGGCGATGAACATCACCTTGGAGAGGTCGTAATCCACATCCAGATAGTGGTCCATGAACGAGTCGTTCTGCTGCGGGTCGAGGACCTCGAGGAGCGCCGCGGACGGGTCGCCCCGGAAGTCCATGGACATCTTGTCGACCTCGTCGAGCAGGAAGACCGGGTTGATCGTCCCCGCCTTCCGCATCATCTGGATGATCTGGCCCGGGAAAGCGCCGATGTAGGTCCGCCGGTGGCCGCGGATCTCGGCCTCGTCGCGCACGCCGCCCAGCGACAGCCGGACGAACTTGCGGCCGGTGGCGCGGGCGATCGACTTGGCGAGCGAGGACTTGCCGACGCCCGGGGGTCCGACGAAGCAGATGATCGAGCTCTTGGTCTGGCCGACGAGCTGGCGCACGGCCAGGAACTCGAGGATGCGGTCCTTGATCTTCTCCAGGCCGTAGTGGTCCTCGTTGAGCACCGTCTCGGCGTTGTCGAGGTCCTTGCGCTCCTTGCTCTTCTTGCGCCAGGGCACCGAGACCAGCCAGTCGATGTAGTTGCGCGAGACCGTCGCCTCGGCGGACACCGGGGGCATGGCCTCCAGCCGCTTCAGCTCCTGCTCGGCCTTCTCCTTGACTTCCTTGGGCAGGCCGGCCTTCTCGATCTTCTCGCGCAGCTCGAGCATCTCGTCGCCACGGTCGTCCTTGCGTCCCAGCTCCTGATGGATGGCCTTGATCTTCTCGTTGAGGTAGTACTCCTTCTGGGCCTTCTCCATCTGCTTCTTGACCTTCACGTTGATCCGCTTGTCGATGTTGATCTTCTCGATCTCGACGTCGATCAGGTCGTGAAGGCGCTGCAGGCGCTCGTAGGGGTTGAGCAGCTCGAGGAGCGACTGCTTCTCGGCGGTCGCCACCATGAGGTGGGCCGCGAGGATGTCGGCGACGCGGTCGGCGTCGTCGAGCTTGAGCGTGGACATGAGGCCCTCGAAGGCCAGGTGGTGGGACATCTTGGCGTACTGCTCGAACGCGGTGAGCACCTTGCTCATGTAGAGCCGGAGCTCCTCGCTCATCGGGAAGTGGATCTCGTAGGTCTCACACTCGACGTTGAGCGCGCCGTCGGTCTCCACCACGTCGATGATCTTGCCGCGCTGCACGCCCTCGACCATCACCCGCACGTTGCCGTTCGGCAGCTTCAGGTTCTGGATCACGGTGGCCACGACGCCCACCTCGCAGATGTCGTCGCGCAGCGGGTCGTCGATCCGCGGATCCTTCTGGGCGGAGAGGAAGATCCGCTTGTGGTTCGACTGCAGCGCCTGCTCCAGCGCGCGGACCGAGCTCTCGCGGCCGACGATGAAGGGCGCCATCATGTGAGGGAAGACCACCATGTCCCGCAACGGGACCAGGGGCAGGACCTCGCGCTTCTTCTGAATGAACGGTGAAGCCATTGTCGATCTCGGCTTTCTCCGGGTCAGCCGGCCTTCTTGTAGAGCATGATCGGCTGCACGCGGCTCGCAACGACCTCTTCGTTGATCACGATCTGCTTGACGTCCCGTTGCGAGGGGATGGTGTACATCAGGTCGAGCATCAGCTCCTCGAGGATGATCCGCAGGCCGCGGGCGCCGACGTTGCGCTTGAGCGCCTCGCGGGCGATGGCCAGGAGAGCCTCGTCGGTGAACTTGAGCTCCACCCCTTCGAACTCCAGCATTGTCTGGTACTGACGGATCAGGCTGTTCTTCGGCTCATGCAGAATGCGCACCAGAGCCGCCTCGTCCAGCTCCTCGAGCGTCGCGATCACCGGCAGGCGGCCGACGAACTCGGGGATCAGGCCGTACTTGATGAGGTCCTCGGGCAGGACGTTCTCGAGAATCAGGTTGGTCTTCTTCTCGCGCTTGCCCTTGACCTCGGCGCCGAATCCGAGCGATTTCTGGTTCATCCGGCGCTCGATCACGTCGTCGAGACCGACGAACGCGCCGCCGCAGATGAACAGGATGTTGGTGGTGTCGATCTGCAGGAACTCCTGGTGCGGATGCTTGCGGCCGCCCTGGGGTGGGACATTGCACTGCGTCCCCTCCAGGATCTTGAGCAGCGCCTGCTGGACTCCCTCGCCCGAGACGTCGCGGGTGATCGACGGATTGTCACTCTTGCGACAAATTTTGTCGACCTCGTCGATGTAGACGATCCCGCGCTGGGTCTTCTCCTTGTCGTTGCCCGAAGCCTGGTAGAGCTTCAGGATGATGTTCTCGACGTCCTCTCCGACATAGCCCGCCTCGGTGAGGGTAGTGGCGTCGGCGATCGTGAAGGGAACGGACAGGAGGCGCGCCAGGGTCTGGGCGAGGAGGGTCTTGCCGGTGCCGGTCGGGCCGATGAGCAGGATGTTGGACTTCTGAAGCTCGACGTCGCCGTGCGACTTCTCGGCGAAGTCGATGCGCTTGTAGTGGTTGTAGACCGCCACCGCGAGCTTCTTCTTCGCCTGCTCCTGCCCGATCACGTACTCGTCCAGGAGAGCCTTGATCTCCTTGGGCTTGGGCAGCGTGGTGTCCTGCTGCTGCTCGAGCATCCGGTCCTCGGCGATGATGTCGAGGCAGATGTCGACGCACTCGTCGCAGATGAAGACCGTCGGGCCGGCGATGAGCTTCTTCACCTCCCGCTGGCTCTTGTTGCAGAACGAGCATCTCAGGACTTCGTCGCCGCTGTCTTTCTTCGGCATTTCTCCTCCGTTGTACGCGGAAGGCTGACCGGGGGTTGTGCCGATGCTAGGAGCGAATCCAAACCCCTGTCAACCTTGTCCTCTAGAACAGGCGCTGCGCTCCGGGCCATTCCACCCGTTTCACCCCCCTGTCACCACCACCCGTGCCAAACTCGTGCCGCCCGGAGACCGCTTCCGGGGCTCTCACTCTAAGAGGTGCAGCGAGAGCCCCAAAAACGGTCAGCGCCGCCGTCATCTCGAGACAGGCTCCTTCCGCCGGGCCATCACCCGGTCCACGATTCCGTACTCCACGGCCTCGGCCGCGCCGAGGATCCGGTCGCGCTCGGTGTCCTTGTGGACCTCCTCCTTCGACTTGCCGGTGTGGAACGCCAGGATCTCGTCCAGGCGGTCGCGCATCATGAACATGTCGCGGGCGTGGATCTCGATGTCCGACTGCTGGCCCTGGAGGCCGGACAGCCACGGCTGGTGGATCAGCACGCGGCTGTTGGGCAGCACGGTGCGCTTGCCGCGCGTCCCGGAGGCCAGCAGCACGGCCGCCATCGAGGCCGCCTGGCCCACGCAGTAGGTGGCCACGTCGGGCTTGATGTACTGCATGGTGTCGTAGATCGCCATGCCGGCGCTCACCGAGCCGCCGGGCGAGTTGATGTAGAGCGAGATGTCCTTCTCCGGGTTCTCCGCTTCGAGGAAGAGCATCTGGGCGATGATCAGGCTCGCGACGTCGTCGTCGACGGGCCGGCCGAGGAAGATGATGTTGTCCTTGAGCAGGCGCGAGTAGATGTCGTACGCGCGCTCGCCCCGGTTCGACTGCTCGACGACCATGGGGACTAGCATGCTTCGCGGTTCTCCTAGGCTTCCTCCGCCACCGGAGCGAGCGCCGGCGAGGTGGTGTCCTCGCCGAGCAGGTGGCGGATCGTCTTGTCGCGGCGCAGCTGCGACCGCAGGGTCGCGAGTTGGCCGTTCTCGTCCATGTTCTTGCGCAGCGCCACGGTCGTGGTGTTGCGGGCGCGGGCCAGGGCGGCCAGCGTGGCCTCGAACTCCTCCTCGCTCACCTGGACGGAGTCGGCGTCCGACACCGCGTCGAGCAGCAGCCGGGCGTGCACGCGGCGCTCGGCGAGCGGGAGCATCTCGTTGGCCATGGCATTCCAATCAATACCGGCGTGCTCCACGTCCATGCCGCGGCGGGCCAGGTTCTCGGCGTAGTCCTGGACCAGGCCCTCGACCTCCTTGCGGACCACGCCCTGGGGCAGCTCCAGCGGGTGGCGCTCGCGGAGCTGGTCGAGCAGCGCGCGCTGGCGCGCCTCGCGGCGCTCGTCGTGCTTCATGCCGCGCAGCCGCGTGGTGATCGCCTCGCGGAGCTGATCGACGGTCTCCATCTCGGGGCTGACCCGCTTGGCGAACTCGTCGTCGAGCTCGGGCAGGTCGCGCTCCTTGACCGCGATGGCCTTGACGCGGAACCGCCGGTCGCGCGCCGGGTGCTCGTGGTCGCCGTGCTGGACGGCCTCCTCGTGGCGCTCGAAAGTGGTCTCCTGGCCTTCGGAGAGGCCCTGGAGCGCGGCCGAGATCTCCTCCCAGACGCGCTCGTCGCCGACTTCGACCTGAACGGTCTCGGTCTTGTGGTCCTCGGCGGGCTCGCCG
>JBEQUE010000186.1:0-14424 GCA_040349255.1 Acidobacteriota bacterium
ATCCCATGCCCGCCGCCGCCACCGGATGGAGCAGCGCGCCGGCCTTCGCCCGCCAGGCGGTCTCCCGGCAGGCGGAACGCCAGAGCTCTGAAGAGAACCCGATCTTCCCCAAAACCCACACCTCAACGGAATCGCAGCAGGATGAATCCATCGTAGACCACTTTCCGGACCTGATCAAGCGCGAGGTTGGCGCGGAATCTGCTATATCGCAGCCTGCAACGGGAGTCCGGGCCTCTTCCCCGGACAAAGGAGGAATTAATGAGAAGAATCTTGAATACCGTGATCGCCGGAACCGCAGCCGCGTTGCTCGCCGTGTCCGCCGCCGGAGCCCAGACCGGCGCTCCGCAGGAGACCCCGCCGCCGCAGGCCGCGCCGCCGGCCCGGGACGCGCCGCCTGCGGCGCAGCCGGTCGGCGATCAGGAGCTCCTGCTCGCCACCCAGGTCGCCGAAGGGTGGCTCGCCCTGGTCGACCAGGGGAAGTTCGCCGAGAGCTGGACCTATACGAGCCGCTACTTCCAGACCAACATGCCGCAGGACAAATGGGTGCAGACGCTCACCGCGGCGCAGCAGAAGCTCGGCAAGTCCTCCAACCGCAAGCTGACCGGACGCGAGGCCAGGGAGAACATCCCGGGCGCGCCTCCCGGCCAGTACATCCTCGTGGGCTACGCCACCGACTTCGAGCGCCAGCCGGGGCTCCTGGAGACGGTCACGCTCATCGGCGAGGACGGGACCTGGAAGGTCGTCGGCTACTCGGCCAGCCCGAAGCCGCCGGCGGCAGGCGCCCAGGGACAGTCTCCTCAGAATCCTCCTGCCGCCGAAACTCCGCAGCCGACTCCCACTCCGCCGCCGGCCCACTGAGGCCTTTTCAGCCCCGGGCGGCCTGGGCCAGCACCATCCCCGCCACCTCCCGGCCGATGGCCATCGAGGCGGTGGCGCCCGGCGAGGGGGCGTTCAGGATGTGGACCGCCCTTTCGGTCTCCACGATTCGGAAATCGTCGAGCGGGGCGCCGTCGCGGTCCAGGGCCTGCGCCCGGACGCCGGCACCCGCCCGCTGGAGGTCCTCCGAGCGGATGTCCGGCACCAGCCGCTGCAGGTCCCGCACGAAGGCCGACTTGGCGAGCGAGCGCCAGACCTCGTAGGCGCCGATCTTCCAGAACCGGCCCGCGAGCTTCCAGAAGCCCGGCCATCCGGCGGTGTCCAGCGCGTCCCGGACCGACACGTCCCGCCAGCGGTAGCCCTCGCGCTTGAGCGCCAGCACCGCGTTCGGGCCCGCCTCCAGGCCGCCGTCGATCATCCGCGTCAGGTGGACGCCGAGGAACGGGAAGCGCGGGTCCGGCACCGGGTAGATCAGCGCGCGCACCAGGGTCCGTTTCTCCGGCACGGCCTCGTAGTACTCGCCGCGGAACGGGACGATGCGCACGTCCGGCTCCGCGCCGCAGAGCCGCGCCACGCGGTCCGACTGGAGCCCGGCGCAGTTCACCAGCCGCGAGCAGGCCACCGTCCCCCGGGGCGTCTCGACCACCAATCGGTCGCCATCCCGGCGCACCCCGGTCACCCGGGCGCCGGTCAGCACCTGCCCGCCCTTCGCCTCGATGCGCCGGCCGTAGCCGCGGGCCACGCCCTTGTAGTCCACGATCCCGGTCTCCGGCACGTGCAGGCCGGCGATGCCCGCGGCGTGGGGCTCGATCTCCCGGATCTCTTCGGCGCGCAGCCGGCGCAGGCCGGCGATGCCGTTCGCCTTCCCCCGCCGCTCGAGCTCGTCGAGCCGCGGGATCTCCTCCGCCTCGGTGGCCAGGACCAGCTTGCCGCAGCGCTCCCAGGCCACCCCCTCCTCCTCGCAGAAGCGCACGAGCGACCGGGCGCCCTCGACGCAGAGCCGGGCCTTGAGCGAGCCCGGCTTGTAGTAGAGGCCGGAGTGGATCACTCCGCTGTTGTGACCGCTCTGATGGCTGGCGAGGCGCTCCTCCGCTTCCAGCACCGCCACCTGGAGGCCGTTGTCGGCCAGGGCCATGCCCGTGGCCAGCCCGACCAGCCCGCCGCCGACCACGGCGACGTCGCACCGGATGTCCATCGATCTCTCCTCGCTCGTCTCGTTTTCAGGGGGACAGCCGGTCGACCGTCCAGGCCCCGTCCCCGTCCTTCCGGTACCGGAAGCGGTCGTGGAGCCGGTTCTCCCGGCCCTGCCAGAGCTCGATCTCGTCCGGCACCAAGCGGTAGCCGCCCCAGTCCTCGGGGCACGGGATCGCCTCGCCGAAGCGCTCCTCCGCCTCGCGCACGGCCCGCTCCAGCTCCTCCCGGCCGGCGATCACCTCGCTCTGGCTCGACGCCCAGGCGCCGAGGCGCGCGCCCAGCGGCCGGGAGCGGAAGTAGGCCTCGGTCTCCGCGCGGTCGACCTTCTCCACCCGCCCCTCCACCCGCACCTGCCGGTCGAAGGCCCGCCAGTAGAAGACCAGCGCCGCGCGGGGGTTCCCGTCCAGCTCCCGTCCCTTGCGGCTGCCGTAGTTGGAATAGAACACGAAGCCCCGCTCGTCGCAGGCCTTGAGCAGCACGACCCGCGCCGAGGGCCGGCCCTCCCGGTCCGCGGTCGCCAGGACCATGGTGGTGAAATCTTCGGGATAGGCCGCCTTCGCCTCGCCCAGCCACTTCAGGAACTGCTCGACGGGATCGACGGCCAGGTCGCGCCGCCGCAGCCCCTCGCGGGCATACTCCCGCCGCACATCCGATACGTTCATCGCGAAGCTCTCCTCTCAGCGAGCCCCATTGTATCCGCGGAGCCGGCCCGTCCCTGGCGAAAAAACTTCGTGACCGGTTTGCGGTGCGGGAAGTTGGAGCTTTGCGGCACAAGTTCCGATCCGCAACCACTCGCCACGAAACCCGTCTCGCCAATCGATCAATCTCCTTGTAAGTTGGCATGAAGACGCAACTTACGTCGAATGTTAAGCCGGGTTACGGCCTTGACTTACGCCTTCATTACGCTTTAGATTAGACCCCGAAGGGGAGGAGACAAATGGTCGCCGAGCCGCTCTTGAGGACATTCGAGGAACCGGAACCCGGGGCCGATTTCCGGCCTTCCGCCACCGGCCCCGCCCTGCGGCGGCTGCGCTCGGTGCTGCCCGAGGATCTCCGGCGTCACGTGCGCAGCGCCCGCGAGCTGGACCGGGGTCTGCGCGAGGCGCGCCGGGCGGAGAGCGAGTCGTCGCTGCCCACCGCCGTGCCGGCCCTGGACCGCCTTCTCGACGGCGGCCTCCCGCGCGGCCAGCTCGTGGAGCTGGTGGGCTCGCGCACGAGCGGCCGCTTCTCCGCCGTGCTCGCCGCCCTGGCCGCCGCCACCGGCGTGGGCGAGGCCGCGGCCCTGGTGGATCTCGGGGACGCGCTCGACCCGGCCCTGGCCCGGGACCTGGGCGTCGACCTCCAGCGCCTCCTCTGGCTGCGGCCGGTCAACCTGAAGCAGACCCTGGCCGCCGCCGAGATGGTGCTGGCGAGCGGCTTCCCGCTGGTGATCCTGGACCTCGGCGCGCCGCCGGTGCGGGGCGGCCGGGGCCTGGAGGCCGCCTGGCTGCGGATCGCCCGCGCGGCCAAGGCCCACAACGCCGCGCTCCTGGTGTCGAGCCCCTACCGGGTGAGCGGCACCGCGGCCAGCGTGGTCCTCAAGGCCGAGCGCGCCCGCGCCGCCTGGCAGGGCGAAGGCCACCAGGTCCGCCTGCTGAGCGGCGCCGCCTCGCGGCTGCAGATCGAGAAGTGCCGCGGCAAGCTGCCGGGCCAGTCCGAGGACCTGAAGCTGAGTTTGTCCCCGTTCCCTCTCCCCCCGGCCCCCTCTCCCGTGCCGGGAGAGGGGGAGAAGACCCGGCCGACGAGGGTACAGCGGCGGGAGAGGCTCGCGGCGGTGGCCGGCGGCTGAGATCCATGTCGGGCCCGCGCATCGCCTGCCTCTATCTCCCCCTCTTCCCTCTCGCGGCCCGTCTCCGGAGCGAGCCGGAGCTGCTGCGCGAGGCGGTGGTGGTCACGGAGGGCAACGGCAACGCCGCCAGGGTGGTGGCCGGCACGCGCCTGGCCCGCGAGTCCGGGATCAAGCCGGGCCACACCCTGCCGCAGGCGCGCGCGCTCTGTCCGAAGCTCGTCGCCCGGCCGCGCGACGAGGACTGCGAGCGCACCGCCCAGGAGGCCCTCCTGGAGGTGGCCGAGTCGTTCTCTCCCCGGGTGGAGGACGAGGGAGACGGCGTCGCCTACCTGGGCGTCGAGGGACTCGACCGCCATTTCAAGGGCGAGACGCCGGAGCGCAGCCTGGGATGCTCGCTCCTCGCCGCCGCGGACAAGGCGGGCTTCCCGGCGCGGGTCGGGATCGCGTCGAGCAAGCTGGCCGCACGGGTGGCCGCGGGCCTGCCGGGCTCGCCCGTCGTCGTCCCCGAGGGCGAGGAGGCGGACTTCCTGGCGCCGCTCCCCCTCGCCCGCCTGGCGCCCGAGGTGGACCTCGCGGCCACCCTGGAGAGCTGGGGCGTGCGCTCGGTCGGCGACTTCGCGCGCCTGCCCAGGGAGCGGGTATCGAGCCGCCTGGGCCGCGTCGGCCGCGAGCTGCACGCCACGGCGCGGGGACTCGACTCCCGCCCGCTGATCCCGCGGGAGCCGCCCCAGGTCTTCCACGAAGGGATGAACCTGGAATGGCCGCTGGTCTCGCTGGAGCCTTTCCTCTTCGTGGGCCGGGCCGCCCTGGAACGCCTCTGCGAGCGGCTGGAGTCGGCCGGCCTCGCCTGCCAGCGCCTGGGCCTGGAGCTGCGCCTGGAGCCGGACGGCCACCAGACCCGCACGATCGACCTGCCCGCGCCCACGCGCGACGTGAAGACGCTCCTCACCCTGCTCCGCCTGAGCCTGGAGGAGCAGCAGCCGGGCGCGCCGGTGGCCGGGTTCACGCTGCTCGCCTGGCCCGACCGTCCGCGCGAGGCCCAGCTCTCCATGTACGGTCCGACCGCGCTCCCGCCGGACAAGCTGGCCACCACCCTCGCCCGACTCTTCGCGCTGCTCGGCCCGGACCGCGTGGGCTCGCCGCGCGCCGTGGACGGCCACCGCCCCGAGCGCTTCGCCCTGGTCGAGTACGCCCCTCCCCCGCCGCCGGAGGTCCGCCGCGAGCCGCGCACCGGCCGCGGGCTCCTCGCGGTGCGCGTCCTCCGCCCGCCGCTCGGCCTGGAGGTGATCTCGGTGATCTCGGACGGACAGCCGCAGGAGGTCCGCACGATCGTGAGCGACGAGTCCGAGAAGCGGCCCCGCATCGAAGGCCATGTGAAGATCGCCTCCGGCCCCTGGGGCCTGGAGGAGGGCTGGTGGACCGAGGACCCCGTCGGCCGCGAGTATTGGGACGTGGAGCTGGCCACGGGCGGCATCTACCGGATCTACCGCGAACGCGCCAGCGGCGAATGGTTCGCGGATGGGATTTACGATTAGGGCATGAAAGCCCTGGCCCTCGCCGCGCTCCTGCTGACCTCCTCCCCCGAAAGCGCCCGCCTGAAGCAGCTCTTCGACCTCCACTGGACCACCCTCCTGCGCGAGAGCCCCGATTTCGCGATCGTGGTGGGCGCTCCGGACCTCGACGGCCGCTGGTCCGACCTCTCGCCCGATGGCTTCGCTCGCGGCCGCCGGATCGCCCGCTCGGAGCTCGACGCCCTCTCCTCCATCGACCGCTCGCGACTGACCCCCTCCGAGCAGGTCGATTACGACCTCCTCCGCCGCAACCTCGAGCTTCAGATCGAAGGCGAACGGTTCGGCGACCTCGGCACCTCGCTCGGCCCCATGAGCGGCATCGACCTCGATCTGGTGGAGCTGATCCCGTACATGCCGGCCCGCACCGTCCACGACTTCGAGGTGATCCTCGCCCGCCTGCGCGGCTTTCCGAAGGCGGTGGACCAGACGATCGCGCAGCTCGCCCGCGGCCTCGCCGCCGGCGTCACGCCGCCGCGGGTGACCCTGCGCGCCGTGCCCGACCGGGTGGCCGGCCTGGTCGTGGACGCCCCCTGGCAGAGCCCCGTCCTCGCACCGTTCCAAAAGCTCCCGGATTCGATCCCCGCCGCGGAACGCGAACGCCTCCGGAGCGAGGCCGTCCGGGTCTTCACGGAACAGGTCGAGCCGGCCGGCCGCAGGCTCCACGACTACCTCGCCAACACCTACGTCCCCGGCGCCCGTGAGACCCTCGCCGTGAGCGACCTGCCGGACGGCCAGGCGCGGTACACCTTCCTGCTGCGCACCTACACGACCACCCGCCTCACGCCCGGGGAGATCCACGAGCTCGGCCTCTCCGAGGTCCACCGCATCCGCGGCGAGATGGACAAGCTCATCACCGCCACCGGTTTCCAGGGCGGCTTCGAGGACTTCCTCCGCTTCCTGCGCACCGATCCGCGCTTCTTCTACGACGACCCCGAGGACCTGGTCCGGGGCTACCGCGACATCGCGAAGCGGATCGATCCCGAGCTGGTCCGGCTCTTCGGCCACCTGCCGCGGCTCCCCTACGGCGTCAAGGCCCTGGAAGGGGACGGCGCGAAGACGGCGCCGTCCGGCTACTACAACAGCGGCTCGCTCTCCACCGGCCTGCCGGGCTGGTTCCTGGTCAACACCTACGACCTCGGGTCCCGCCCCAGGTGGGCCATGGAGGCGCTCACCCTGCATGAGTCCGTGCCCGGCCATCACCTCCAATACGCGATCGCCCAGGAGCAGGGCGACCTGCCCGAGTGGCGCAAGTGGGACGTCTACCCCGCCTTCGCCGAAGGCTGGGCGCTCTACGCCGAGGGGCTCGGCGTGGAGCTGGGTCTCTACCGGGACCCCTATTCGAATTTCGGCCGGCTCATCAACGAGATCTGGCGCGCCAACCGCCTCGTCGTGGATACCGGCATCCACTCCAGGGGCTGGACGCGGCAGCAGGCGATCGACTACTACAAGGCCGACACCGCCAAAAGCGAGCACGAGATCGAGGTCGAGGTGGACCGCATCATCGCCCAGCCCGGCACGGTGCCGGTCTACAAGATCGGCGAGCTCAGGATCCGCGAGCTGCGCGCGTACGCCGAGAAAGAGCTCGGGCCGAGGTTCGACCTCCGCGCCTTCCACGACCACATCCTCGGCCACGGCCAGCTCCCGCTCGATCTTCTCGAAACGAGCCTCAAGGCCTGGGTGACCGGAATCCGGAACAACACCCTGTAAACTACCTTCGGAGGGTGTGATCCCGATGGGCACGAGCGAAGAGCGTCACGAGGCTGGAGGCATCGCAGACCTCTTTGCCGGCAGCGGCGAAATGGCCGCGTTGATGAGGGGCACCGACTGGTCCAAGACGTCTCTCGGGCCGGTCGAGACCTGGCCGCAGAGCCTCCGGGTGGTCGTCCGCATCCTGCTCACGTCGCGCTACGCCATGTGGCTCGGCTGGGGGAAGGACGTCTCCTTCTTCTACAACGACGCCTACGCGCCGACGCTCGGCATCAAGCACCCCTGGGCTCTCGGACGGCCGGCCTCGGAGGTCTGGGAGGAGATCTGGCCCGCCGTCGGCCCGCGCATCGAGAAGGTGATGACCACCGGCGAGGCCACCTGGGACGAGGGGCTCCTTCTGTTCCTGGAGAGGAGCGGCTACCCGGAGGAGACCTATCACACCTTCTCCTACGGTCCGGCCCCGGACGACGACGGCAGGGTCGGCGGCATGCTCTGCGTGGTCACCGAGGACACCGAGCGGGTGATCGGAGAGCGGCGGCTGGGTCTCCTGCGCGAGCTGGCGACCGACCTCGGGGCCACCAATACCGAGGACGAGGTCTTCGAAGCCCTCACCCGCCAGATCGCGGCCCGGCCGCAGGACATCCCTTTCGCCCTGGCCTACCTCTTCGACGGCGAAGGCCGAGCCCTTCTCGCCTGCCGGTGCGGCACTCCCGACGGCAGCCCGGTCGCGCCGCCGTCGATCGACGTCGAAGGCGGAGCCGACAGCCCCTGGCCCGTGCGCGACCTCCTGGCCGGAGGCGGCCCGGTCGCGGTCGACGACCTGGAGGCGCGGTTCGGCGCGGTCCCGGCCGGCCCCTGGGACAAGCCGGCGCGGCAGGCCGTCCTCGTGCCGATCGGCAAGCAGGGCCAGGAGCGGCCGGCCGGCTTCCTGGTCGCCGCGATCAACCCCTACCGCTCCTTCGACGCCCGCTACCAGGGCTTCCTCGACCTGCTCGCCGGGCAGATCGCCTCCGGCGTCTCGAACGCCCGCGCCTACGAGGAGGAGCGCCGGCGCGCCCAGGCGCTCGCCGAGCTCGACCGGGCCAAGACCGCCTTCTTCTCGAACGTCAGCCACGAGTTCCGGACGCCGCTCACCCTCATGCTCTCGCCTGTCGAGGAGCTCCTCGCCAGGCCGGAGGCCGAGATCCCGCCGCACGACCACCACCTGCTCGAGGTCGTCCACCGCAACAGCCTGCGGCTCCAGAAGCTGGTCAACATGCTGCTCGACTTCGCCCGCATCGAGGCCGGCCGCGCGCACGCGGTCTACGAGCCGACCGACCTCTCGGTCTTCACGGCGGAGCTGGCGAGCAACTTCCACTCCGCTGCCGACCGCGCGAGCCTGGACCTCGTGGTCGACTGTCCGCCGCTCCCCGAGCCCGTCTACGTGGACCGGGACATGTGGGAGAAGATCGTCCTCAACCTGGTCTCGAACGCCTTCAAGTTCACCTTCGAAGGCCGCATCGGAGTGACGCTGCGCCTGAGCGGGCCCGACGTCGAGCTCGCGGTCCGCGACACCGGGACCGGAATCCCCGTCGATCAACTGCCACACCTGTTCGAGCGCTTCTACCGCGTCGAAGGAGCCCGGGGTCGGACCCAGGAAGGCTCCGGAATCGGGCTCGCCCTGGTGCGGGAGCTGGTCCGACTCCATGGCGGCGAGATCCACGCCGAGAGCCGGCTCGGAAAGGGCAGCGCCTTCCTGGTGACCGTGCCTCTCGGCACCTCGCACCTGCCCGCGGAGCGGATCGGGGCCGCGCGCCCGCAGCCCTCGACCACCCGGGGAGCCATCCCCTACGTGGAGGAGGCCCTGCGGTGGCTGCCCGACACCGCCGAGGAAGCGGGCCGGCCGGCGGACCGGGAGACCGGAGGGGCCGGCGGCGACCGGCCCCGGATCCTGCTCTCCGACGACAACGCCGACATGCGTGACTACGTCCGGCGGCTGCTGTCCGGGAGCTACGACGTGATCGCCGTGGCCGACGGGCGGGCGGCCCTCCGGGCGGCCCGCGAGCGCGTGCCCGACCTGATCCTGTCGGACGTGATGATGCCGGGCCTCGACGGGTTCGGGCTCCTCCGGGAGCTGCGCGCGGACCCCGAGCTGCGCCAGGTGCCGATGATCCTGCTCTCCGCCCGGGCCGGCGAGGAGGCGCGCGTGGAAGGGCTCGGGGCCGGCGCCGACGACTACCTCACGAAGCCGTTCAACGCCCGGGAGCTCCAGGCCCGGGTCGCCGCCACCCTGCGGCTGGCGCGGCTGAGGCGGGAGGCCCTCACCGAGAAGGAACAGCTCGAGGCCGAGCTCCGCGAGCGGGCCGAGCAGCTCGCCGAGGCCGACCGCCGCAAGGACGAGTTCCTGGCCACCCTCGCCCACGAGCTGCGGAACCCGCTCGCCCCGATCCGCAACGCGCTCCATATCCTGCGCTCCGCCGGAGACGGAAAGCCCGGCGACCGGCGGCTCCACGACATGATGGAACGCCAGGTCGGACACATGGTGCGGCTGGTCGACGACCTGCTCGAGATCTCGCGCATCACCCGCGGCAAGATCGAGCTGCGGCCGGAGGCGGTCGAGGTGCAGGCGATCCTCCGGAGCGCCGTGGACACCAGCCGCCCGCTGCTCGACGCCGCCGGCCACACCCTGGAGATCTCCCTGCCGGACGAGGCGCAGCCGCCCTTGATCGTCGAGGCCGACCCGGTCCGCCTCTCCCAGGTCGTCGCCAACCTGCTCAACAACGCCGCCAAGTACACCCCGACCGGAGGCCGGATCTCGCTCACCGCCGCCCGGGACGGCGACGACGTCGTGATCTCCGTCCGGGACACGGGAGTGGGCATTCCGCCCGAGATGCTGCCCCGCGTCTTCGAGCTCTTCACCCAGGTCGACCGGACTCGGAAGCACTCCCAGGGCGGGCTCGGCATCGGTCTCGCGCTCGTCAAGAGCCTGGTCGAGATGCACCGCGGAAAGGTCGAAGCCCGGAGCGCGGGGCTTGGCCAGGGCAGCGAGTTCGTGGTCCGCCTCCCCCTCCTCACCGACGCCACCGGCGCGTCCGGGACCGGTCCCCTGGCGGCCGGGCTCCGGGAAGAGCGTCCCTCCGCCCGGCGGGTGCTCATCGTGGACGACAACCGCGACGCCGCCGAGAGCCTCGCCCTGCTGCTCCAGTTCTCGGGCTACGACGTGCAGACCGTCCACGACGGCCTCTCCGCCCTCCGGGCGATCGACGACTACCGCCCGGCCGTGGCCCTCCTCGACATCGGGATGCCGGGCATGGACGGCTACGAGGTGGCCCGCCGGGTGCGCGAAAAGCCGGAGCTGCAGGACATCGTGCTCGTGGCCCTCACCGGCTGGGGCCAGGAAGAGGACCGCCGCCGCTCGACCCAGGCCGGCTTCGACCGCCACCTGGTCAAGCCCGTCGATCCCGAGGTCCTGCAGGGGCTCCTCGCGTCGGTCGCCCAGCCGGGTTAGCCGGCTCCGTCGCCTCTCTCCTCACTCCTCTCCCGACCCCTGAGGGGTTGGAGGGGAGAGCTTCGTTATTGGGCCTGGACCAGCCGGACCGACCAGGAGGAGAGAATGATGAAGAGTAGATTTGGAGCTTTCCGCGCGACCCTTGGCCTCATGATTCCGCTCATCGCCGCCCCCGTGTTGGCGGACTGCCGGTTCAACAACGGCCAGGTGGTGGAATACGAGGAGGGCGGCACCACGCAGGACGGCAGCGTGGACTGGCGCGAAGCCCGCGTGATGGGATCCTCGGAAGGCGCCGCCTGCACCTACAGCATCACCGGGCCGGGCGGGATGTTCGACTACACAAACCGGCGCGACAACATCCCCGAAGCGCGGCTCCGGCGCCAACAGACCCAGCCGATCCAGACCACCAAGACCCGCGAGATCGATCCCGCCACGATCGACCTGCGCAAGCTGGAACAGGAGATCGTCGCGGAGACCAACCGTGCGCGCGAGAAGCCCCAGGACTTCGCCGCCACGATCCGCACAAAGATCGAAGGGAACTACACCACCAAGACGATCATCGGCCAGGATCAGCTCTGGGTGACCCTGCCCGACGAGTCTCCTTCGGCCTACCTCTTCCCCACCGAGTCGACTTCCTACAAGAACGACGTCACCGAGGCCATCAACACCCTGCAGGCGGCGGCCGTCGGCAAGACCCTGGCGTGGTCCTCGGGGCTGGCCATGGCGGCCCGGGATCACAGCTCGGATCCCGGGATCGTGGGGCACACGGGAGGAGACGGCAGCGACTTCCTGACTCGCATCGCGCGCTACGGCAGGAACAAGGGAGGCGCGGCCGAGAACCTCGGCGCCGGCCACACCACCGCGTTCGGCTTCGTGTCGTCGTTCCTGGTCGACTACCGGGTGCCCGGCCGCGGCCATCGCACCAACATCCTCAACGCCAACTACAACAGCCTGGGCGTGGGCTGCCACTACTTCGCGCCCGCGGCCCCGCAGGACCTCGGCTTCATCCGCTGCGTCATGAACTTCGGCTTCGACTACGCGACCAACGCGATCCCGCCGGCCGCGGATCTCCTCTACCTGACGGACGCCGACGGCGACTCCGTCCAAGTGATCGACACGGCCGGCGAGAAGACCGTCAAGACCATCGGAGGCCTGGGGAAGGACCTCCGGGGCGTGGCCGTCGGCCCCTACGGGCGCAAGGTCTACGTGGTCAGCAAGGACCAGCTTCACATGATCGACGCCTCGCGAGACTACAAGCTCGTCAAATCGTGGCGGCTGCCCTATGACGGCCTGAAGGTGGCGGTCAGCCCGGACGGCAACACCGTCTTCGTGAGCGCCATGGACAGCGCCGCCGGGAAAGGCTACATCCTGCCCTACAGCGCCGACTCCAGCCTGCCCGACAACCTCATCGCGGAGACGCCGGTCCAGGCCGGAATCCAGCCCCTCAACCTCTCGGTCGGCCGGAACGGGAGGCGTCTGTACGTGCAGGAGAGCGGCAGTCCCCTGGGCGGCTTCTACCTGGACCTGGCCAATAATTATTCCCGCCACTCGCTGAACATGAACGGGCCCATGTTCGAGAGCGGCGACGGCTCGCGCCTCATCGGCACCGCGGCCTTCCTGATCTGGAGCGCGGAGGTCGGCAGTTGGCAACCCGCCACCCTCGACGGCCCGAACGCGAACGAGGGCTTCGTCGGCGGAGCTCTCTGTCCGGATGGCAACTTCTATGCGACCAGCATGCGTATCTTGAGCAACGGAAACAGCCGCCTGGTGTCGGTAGACCCGGCAGGCGGGAGGGCTGTGACACGGTTCGAGCTGCCGGGCTGGGGGGCGGCCGTCGGCTGCACTCTCGACGGGAAGAAGGTCTTCGTGGGCAACCTGACCGGAGTCTACGTCGTCGATATCGGAACCTGGGCGATCCGCACGCTGACGACAGGCAAGCAGCCCTCGGGGATGGCCATCGGTCCAGCGCCCGTGTCCTGAGACTCCACCGGGCGCCGGGCCGTCTCCCGGCGCCCGGCCTGGACGAATCGCTTGCTCAGCGGGGCGAGGACGCGCCCACCGTCACCACACAACGAAATCCGAGGTTGAGCTCGCGAACGACAGGCGACTTGGGGGCGCGGTAGGACGACACCAGACGGCCAGGTGCGCCCTGGTTGAACGACGCGCCCCGTATCGCGCGCGCATCTCGCGCGGCGTTATACCAGTCGCTGCACCACTCCCAGACATTTCCTCCGAGGTCATAGATTCCGAGCCGATTGGCGGCGTAGCTGCCCACCTCGGCGGTGAACTTCGCGCCATCCGTATAGCCGCTGATCGGCCCAGACCAACCTTCCCCTTCGCCTGAATAGTTTCCGCTTCCTTTGGGTGGAGGATACCCGGCTCCCCAGGGATAAACATTCTCAATCCTCCTGTCTTTGTCCTCCGGGGTGGCTCCTGATTCGGCTGGCAAACCAACCGCCTGACTCCATTCGGCATCCGTGGGCAAGCGGAGCTCTTGCCCCGCCGACAGTTTTCCCTCGGCCCGTTCCTTCTCCGTCAGCCACCGGCAGAATGCCACGGCGTCGTTCCAACTCACGAAGGCAACCGGATGCAACGGCGTCTGCAAAAATACAGCGTCCTGGTCGCTGTTGAAGCCGCGCGAGGCAAGCCCGGGAGCGCGCCAACCTTCACCCGCGTTGTAGCTGGTCGCCTTGACGAACGCTTCGAAGTCCTGCACCCGCGTCTCCCAGATGGAGAAGAGGAAGTTCGTCCCGGGCACCGGCACGAACTTCATGCCGAGGGAATTCTCCCACGGCGCACCGGGCTTGGGTCCCATCGAAGGCGACTGGTCAACGCGCTTGGAGGCAAGGTCGGCTGCGTTCAGCGGCAGCGAAACGAGGCAACAGAGAATGCCAAGGAAACGAGTAACGGTAGGCTTCATGAAAAGTTCCGCTGGTCTGTGAGTGGCCAGGGTTGATCCCAAGTTGACTAGCGATCGTAAACCACTACGCTGTTCAAAACGGTACGGGCCATGGGATCAACGGCCACGATGGTCAGGGAACGTCCGTCGTCCGACTGGATCGCGCGGTAGCCGAAGACGGGTCTGCCCTTGTAGTAGAAGGTCGCGTCTGCGACGTGGGCATCAATCCTCCTGAGGCTCACGCGGTCGACGTCTGGAATTCCGGCGGTTGCATAGGGTTTTCCGTCATACGCGGCCGCGAAGGTCCCCGCAATCTGTTTTCCGTCGAGCATGTCGCTCGTGATCGTACATCTCAGAATCTCTTTCTGCAGCTCGCAAGTGAACACTTCCTTTTTTCTGGGCTCGGCACCCCCACCGTAGTGAGTTCGTGAAAGATTGAGAGCCCATTTCCCGCTCAGCGGATCGGCCGATGCGACACGAACAAGCATGACCAGCACTATGCAGAGCATTGCGTGTTTCATGGCCTGATCTCCAGCGACCGCTCAACTGCTAATGCGGCGAGCGACGGCACCGTGCGATAGCAATACCTCAGTTGCTAGTGGAGCAGCGACCGTTCAACATTTAAGGGTCTATCTGAGATCCTCCCCACACCAATCTTCAAGCGGCCTCCGACGTGCCGGGAGGATCTCAGATAGACCAGGTTGAACGAAACCGCGGGGGAGTCAGGGATGTCTCCCTATGGGGATTGAATCCGCAGAGGGATCCTCCCGAGATTCCCTTTCGCGGCCCGATTCGGCCTGGATCGCGGTCCTTGCCCTTCAAGACGACCTTCCAAAGCATGGCTCCGGTGCCAGTTCGTCCA
>JBEQUE010000192.1:0-80371 GCA_040349255.1 Acidobacteriota bacterium
CGGGAGAGGGCGCCACCTCCCACCCGGAAAGACGAAAACCCCGCCGGAGCGGGGCTTTCTCCCTCTCCCCCGGCACGGGGGAGAGGGCCGGGGAGAGGGGGGACGGGATCAAATCAAATCAGCTCGGCCAGCGGCCCCAGATGCCGCACAGCGCGGCATGGTCGATGGAGAACAGCTTGCGGCTCCCCGAGTAGACCGGGTTCATGATCGCCTCCAGCGGCGGTCCGATGTGGCCGAGCCCGAGGGAGTGGCCGATCTCGTGCAGGGCGACCGACTCCAGGTCGATCGAGCCGGGCTTGCCCTGGAGCCAGGAGAAGCCGTCGTTGTAGTAGATCTCGCTGGTCGCGGTGTCGAAATAGCCGTCGTTGTTCAGGTCGGTGGGGTTGCCGTCGGCGTCGACGAAGATGAAGGTCACCGAGAAGGCCAGGATCGTGTCGCCGCTGCCGGGACCGTTCACCGCGTCGAAGAAGGACGGCGGCATCCAGCCGGCATGAACGACGTCGGCGAGCCGGTAGTCCCCGAGGCCGCCGTAGCCGAGCAGGGAGTCGAACACGTCGGCGTCGGCCCCGGTGTCGGTCCGCTTGATCAGCGGCGACTTCTTGAAGCACGAATCGGAGCCCCAGGTCTTCATGGCCTTGTCGAGCGTCGCCTCGGCCTGAAGCGGGTCGAGGCCCGCGGAGATGCCCTTCCGGTCGATGAGATAGGTCAGGTTGGCGCCGTCCGCATTGCGCCGGGGGTCGCCGGCGACCCAGCGGAACGGCTGGCGATGGAGACGGCTGCTCGCGCGGCCCAGGCCGCGGGTGAGGACCTCGATCTGCTCGACGCGGAGGTCCATCCAGAGAGCCTTGAGCCCCCCGTTGAACTCCTCCATGGTCTCGATGGTGTACGGGTCCCCCTCCTGGGCCCGCGCGGTCACGGGAGCCAGGAGCGCGACCAGCACGCCCAGAGCAAGAACACCCTTCGTGTCCATTGTTCCATCTCTCCTTTCCGAATTCCGACATCTAGACATCAAAAGAAAACATCAAAAAGATCCAGCCTTTCCGGGGAGCGCGCCCCCTGGAGCCGCCTTCATTCCTATAGTGCTGCGGGACCGCGAAAAGAAGACGGCACGGCGCGGGAAGCCCGCCAGCGTCCCCGATGTTATCTTGATCGCCATGAAAATTGCTCCCCTTCTTTGCTCCGCGGCCCTGCTGACCGCGAATCTGACGGCCGCCGGCCCCGCCGCGGCCCAGCCGGACCGGCCGGAGAAGGCCGCGCTGAGCGTCGCCGCCGACCGCACCGCCTACGAGCCGGGCGAGACCGCGCGCGTCGCCGTGAAGGTGACGGTCGAGGGCGGGTGGCACGTCAACAGCAACACGCCGACCTTCGACTACCTGATCCCCACCAAGCTCGACCTCGAGCTGCCGGACGGCTGGCCCGACGAGGCCGTGCGCTACCCCAAGCACGAGATGAAGACCTTCGCCTTCGCCGACCAGCCGCTGGCGGTCTACGACGGCGCGTTCGTGATCCAGTCCGAGGTCCGGGTCCCGGCCGCCGCCGCCAAGGGGACCGTCGAGGTCCGCGCCGCCCTGCGCTACCAGGCCTGCAACGACTCCCAGTGCCTGCCGCCGGTGACGACCGACGCCACCGTGACCCTGACCGTGGGACCGGGCGGCACGCCGATCGAGAGCGAGCTGTTCGGCGTGTCTCCCTCTCCCCCGGAAGGGGGAAGAGGGTCGGGGAGAGGGGGATCGGGATCAAATCTGGGCGCCATGCTCCTCCTGGCGCTTCTGGGCGGGTTGATCCTCAACGCCATGCCGTGCGTGCTGCCGGTGCTCTCGCTCAAGGTCTTCGGCCTGGTGCGGAGTGCGGGCCATGGGCGGTCGGAGGTGATCCGGGGAGCGCTCGCCACGGCGGCCGGCATCCTGGTCTCCTTCCTGGCGCTGGCGATCGCGGCGATCGCGGCGCGCGCCGCGGGCGCGGCGGTGGGCTGGGGCGTCCAGTTCCAGCGCCCAGGCTTCGTGGCCTTCCTGGCCGTGGTGGTCGTCCTGTTCTGCCTCAACCTCTGGGGGCTGTTCGAGATCCCGCTGCCGCAGCGCCTGGCGCGCCTCGGAGGCTCCGGCCCGCGCGAGGGCGCGGCGGGGCATTTCGCCTCGGGTCTCTTCGCCACGCTGATGGCCACCCCCTGCTCGGCGCCGTTCCTGGGCACCGCCGTGGGCTTCGCGCTGGCGCAGGAGGCGCCGGTGATCCTGGCGATCTTCGCGGCGGTCGGCCTCGGCATGGCCCTACCCTACCTGCTTCTCGCGGCGGTGCCGGGCACGGCCCGTTTCCTGCCGCGGCCGGGCGAGTGGATGAACACGCTGCGCGGCGTCATGGGCTTCCTGCTGGCCGCGGCGGCGGTCTGGCTGTTTTACGTGCTGTCGAGCCAGGTCTCGCCCGAGCGGGTGGCCGCGGTCGAGCTCGGCCTCCTCGCCTTGAGCCTCTTCCTCTGGCTCCGCCACCGCCAGATGGCTTCCGCCAGCCCGAGCCGCGGTCTGCGCTGGGTCTCCGAGATCGGCATGATCGCGGCCGTGGCAGTCACGGTTGGGATCGCGGCCATCTCTCCGGCCATCGGTTCGACAAAGGACCCGCGCCTCGCGGCCGAGTCGTCGGCCGGCCTGATCTCCTGGGAGCCCTGGGAGCGCGCCCGCGCCGAGGAGCTGGCAAGCCAGGGCAAGCTCGTCTTCGTGGACGTGACCGCCGACTGGTGCTTCACCTGCAAGGTGAACGAGCGCCTGGTCCTGGAGACGCCCGAGATCGCGGGCGCCTTCACCGAGCACGGCGTGGTCCCGATGAAGGCCGACTGGACGAACCGCAACGAGGAGATCGGGAAGTTCCTGGCCGAGCACGGCCGCTACGGCATCCCGTTCTACCTGCTCTACCGTCCCGGCCAGGAGCCGCGGGTGTTCAGCGAGCTGCTGACCAAGGAGGGGCTGTCCGAGGCGGTGCAGGAAGCGGGAGCGGTCGCGCAGAAGTAGAATGACGGCGAGCCCATGGCCGCCGAGACCTCCGGCCCCGTCTTTGTCCTCGACGTGGACACCGATCCCGCCGCGGGCGTCGTCCGCCTGCGCCTGACGGACGAGGGCGGCAACCGCCTGCTCGGCGCCAACCAGGTGCGCCTCGCCGAGCACCGGGCGTCACTGTGGCAGGGGTGTTCGACACGCGCGCGTTCGTCGATCGGTACGCGAAGCCGGAGGAGGAAGCCGAGCTCCTCGAACGGATCGGCGTCTTCCTGGGGGAGTCGGTCCTCGGCCCCGACATCCTGAAAGCGCTGCATGATGGGATCCATCACCGGTCGCTCGTGGTCCGGCAGCCGGCCGCGCCGGAGGACGACCTGGCCGCGGCGTTCGCCAGGGTCCCTTGGGAGATCGCGCGGCCCGCGGCCGGACAGCCGGCTCTCTTCGAGCGCAACCTGGGCGTCCGGATGGAGCTGTCGGACGCGTCCCCGGACCACGCGGCCCGCCCTTCCGGCGAGCCCCTGCGGGTTCTCCTGGTATACGCCGAGGCGCCGGGCTCGCCGCCGCTCGCAATGCGGCTGGAGCGCGAGCAGCTCCTCGACCTGGCAGATGCTCTGTTCCAAGGCGGTCGCCCGGATGCGGCGATCCCGCTCTACGAGTTGGCCGTAGCAAAGGCCGAGGGGGCAGGGCACTGGAGCCACGTAGGAACAATCTGCCAGAACTGGGCGAATGCGTTGAGAGATGTCGGCCAACTTGACGATGCGAAGTCCACCTTGCTGCGAAGTGTCGGAGCTAAGACGAGAGCGGGCTCGCCACGGGAGCTCATCCTCAGCAGCGAGCTCGAGGTACTCCGCCTTGATGTGATGCAGGATGGGGCGGAACAAGCCCTGCCGGAGATCGAGAGCCGTCTCCAGGAGGTCCGGGACTGGCGGCGGCAGTGCGCGGGCGAGCCGGTTGCGGATACTCCGGATCCTGTCTTTCTGGCGCGGGCTCTAATCTCGGGCTTGAATCTCGCTGGCCAAGCCAACCTGGCGCTCGCGCGATGGGAGGCCTGCCTCAGCATTGTCACTGAGATCGAAAAGATTCAGCGAGAGCTGAGTGAAGGGGAGCACGAGTTGGCCAGGACCCGCTTCAATCGGAACGGCCCGCTTCTGCAACTCGGCCAGCTCGATGAGGCCCAGCGGGTGCTTGAAAACTGCCTTGGCGTCTTTCGCGGGGCGGATGATCTGCCTCGTGAGGCCAAGGCTCTCGGGGCATTGGCAGACCTGTGGGACAAGCGGGGAGATCGTGAGCAGGCAGCCGACTTGCAACGGCAGGCGCTGGCGGTTTGCAACCGGCTTTCCGATCTTGCGGACCAGTCAATCTCGCACGGCAACCTTGCCAATTTCCTTGGCCGCCTGGGGGAGGTGGAGGAAGCAGCTCGGCATCGGTTGGCTCAGCTTGCTTACGATCTCGTCATGGACCATGGTCAGTTCCTGGCGATAGGCCGGCGCAACCTCGCGATCTTGATGAGCCACGCCGCAGTCTTGGGGGGACGCTATGAATTGCCCCGGCTCACCGATTTGCTGGCGCGCCCCGAGTTCGAGCCGATTCAGCGGACGCTCACGGAGCGGAACGTTGGGCTCGATGAGCTTCAGGCGAGGATCGATGAGATCGTCGAGGTGTGCGGCAGCGGGTGGCGGAGAGTCCCGAAGGGACTCAGGCGTAAAGCCAGGGGTTTCAACCCCTGGACCTGGCAACCGCCCCCATCCCCCGAGTCCCGAAGGGACGCAGGCATACCATTGCGGATCGCCGACGGGCCACCATCCTCGTGAACCCTGCCTGCGTCCCTCCGGGACTTGGGATCTGGGATGGATCCCCGATACCAGGGGTTGAAACCCCTGGCTACGTGCCTGCGCCCCGTTGGGGGCTCAAGGCTACCCTCTCCCGGCTCAGGTCACGGCGTCGCCTATCTTTCGCGCTTCTTCTTTGCACCCTCCCGCAGCGCTCGCATCCTGTCCAGCCTCTCCTTCAGCTCCGCCTCGAACCCCTGGCCCCGGGGCTCGTAGAACCGCGTCCCCTTGAGGGAGTCCGGCAGACAGTCGAGGCCGCCGGTCCCCTCCTCGGTGTCGTGGGCGTAGACGTAGCCCTTGCCATAGCCCAGCCCCTTCATGAGACCGGTCGGCGCGTTGCGGATCGACATCGGCACCGGGTCCGCCGGCCGTTCCTCGACGGTTCGCCGGGCCTGACCGTAGGCGACGTAGATCGCGTTGCTCTTGGGAGCGAGAGCCAGATAGAGAGCCGCCTCCGCCAGCGCCAGCTCGCCCTCGGGAGAGCCGAGCCGCTGGTAGGCGTCCCAGGCGGCGAGGGTGAGCGGCAGCGCCTGGGGATCGGCAAGGCCCACGTCCTCGCTCGCGAAGCGGACCATGCGCCGGGCGAGATACCGGGGGTCCTCCCCGGCCGCGAGCATCCGGGTGAGCCAGTAAAGGGCCGCGTCGGCGTCGCTGTCCCGCAGCGACTTGTGGAGCGCCGAGATGAGGTTGAAGTGCTCCTCGCCCGACTTGTCGTAGAGCAGGACCTTGCGCTGGGCCAGCCGCTGGACCGCCGCGCCGTCGATGACCGTCTCGCCGGACGACGTAGCGTCGGCCACCGCCAGCTCCAGGAGGTTCAGGACGCGACGGGCGTCGCCGTTCGCGAGGCTGGCGAGCGCGGCGAGCGCTTCGTCGTCCGCCTCGACCCCGGACTTCCCCAACCCCCGCTCCGCATCCTGGAGAGCCCGGCGCATCAGCTCGACGAGATCCTCCTCGGACAGCGCCTCGAGCACCACCACCCGGCAGCGGGACAGGAGCGCTGCGTTGAGCTCGAAGGACGGGTTCTCGGTCGTGGCGCCGACGAGCACCACGTCTCCCCTCTCTACATAAGGAAGGAACGCGTCCTGCTGGGCGCGATTGAAGCGGTGGATCTCGTCCACGAAGAGGAGCGTCCGGCGGCCCTGGGCCTTGCGCAGGCGGACGGCCTCGGCCATGACCTCCTTGACCTCCTTGATGCCGGAGGTCACCGCGGAGAACGGCACGAAGTGGGACGCCGTCTCGGTCGCGATGAGCCGGGCGAGCGTGGTCTTGCCGGATCCCGGAGGGCCCCAGAAGATCAGCGACGGCACGCGGTCCGCAGCGATGGCCCGGCGCAGGAAGCCGCCCTCGCCGAGCACCTCGCGATGGCCGACCACCTCGGAGAGCGACCGCGGCCGCATACGCTCGGCCAGCGGATCGGGCGCGCCCGGAGCCGAGGCCTCCTCGCGGCGTGAAGGTCCGGGCTCGGGCTGCTGGTCGTCGAAAAGGGTGCGGGGCATGGCGTCGGTTTCCGTAGTGCGCTATTGTAGTTCGTGTTCCTGGGACATGGACACCTTTCCCGGATCGGGCTGCACGGAGTAGTCTAGTGGGTGCGCGGGCGCCCTGCCGTGCGAAAGGAGGGGGAGATGGCCACCCGAGCCTTGGATGTCCGGCATTGGACCAGAGAGGAGTACGAGCAACTCGCCGGCACCGGCTTCTTTGCGTCCGGCCAGCGGACGGAGCTCGTCGAGGGAGTCATCTACGAGATGTCGCCTCAGAAAGGACGCCACGCGGCCGGCATCCGAGGGGTCGAGGAGGCCCTCCGGGCCGTATTCCGCCAGGGCTACGACATCCGAACCCAGCTCCCGATCGCCCTCGGTATGGACTCCGAACCGGAGCCGGACGTCGCGGTGGTGCCCGGGAGTTGGAGAGACTACCCGGACGCCCATCCCAAGACCGCCGTGCTGATCGTCGAAGTCTCTGACAGCTCCTTCTTCCACGACCGCGAGCGCAAGCGCACCCTCTATGCCCGCGCAGGAATCCCCGAGTACTGGACCCTCGACCTCTCCGAGGATCGCCTGGAGATCTACCGGAATCCCGGAGAGAGCGGTTACCAGACACGCCTGCTCCTGAGTTCCGGCAGCTCCGTCGAGCCCCTGGCGAGCCCCGGCGCGGCGGTTGCGATCGCCGACATCCTGCCCTGAATCGCTTCGACCGGCTGGCCAGCCCGTGTTTTCCGCTGCCGAGTCCGTGTTCTCAGCGCGCGGGCTCGTGTTTGCGGCTGCCGCGCTCATGGTTTCCGCGGCTGATCCGGTGTTCTCGCGGCGCGAGCACGAGATCTCACGCCGTGAGCCTGCGATCCCAGCCGCCGCGCTCGTGTTCCCGGCCCATGATCTCCTGTTTGCGGCAGCGGAGACCCGGTGCTCACCGGCTGAGATCTTGTGCTCACGCGCCGAGAACGGGTTGGCGGCAGCCGCTCAACGGTCGTTGCCGAGCGCAAAGCTCAGCCCGGTGCGCTCCAGAGCCTCCCGCACCACCTCCACCGCCGAGCCCTGACGAAGCAGAGCCTCCCAGGCCGCGGTCACATCGCCGGGCCGATCCTCCAGCAAGACCTCCAGCACGCCCGTTCCCTGCCGCAGGTCCTTCGCGGCCTTGGCCTGCTCGGAGACGGGCCGGCGCCGCGAGATCCAGAGCTTGTGGAAGGCGAACCGCGCCGGCGAGGGCACGTTGACCAGGATGCCCGGACCGGACACCACGACGGCCTGCACCGGGTCCTCGATCAGATAGTCCAGGAAACGCAGTGGGTGCGCCGACACCCCGAGCGATGGCAGGAAGACAGGCTCCCCCTTGTCCGGACCGGTCAGCGGGGTCAGGAAGTCCACCCGCAGCTCGCGGCCCCGGATCTTGAACGACGTGCTCGAGCGGCGGGGGTCGAGAGACGGCACCGGGAAGAACCCGAGACCCGAGCCGGTCAGCGAGCGCTCCACGTCCACCGGCTCCGTCTCCTGCGACAGCGCGATGCCGATCGACCGGTCCTGGGCCAGGTCCACGTCCTGGGTCCGCAGCGACGGCTGGTCGAAGCGGACACCCAGCATGTTGCCGTACACGGCGTACGCCTGGGTCCCGACCAGCACTCCGCCCATCCGGAACACGCCCGAGTCCGCGAGGAGCTGGAGCACCTTGCCGGTCGCGGCGCTCTCGGTCGCCGCCCGTCCCGCCGCGAGCATGCGTCCCAGCCGCGCCCGCTGGACCTCGTCCGCGGCGGTCCGGCCGCGCAGTTGCCGGACCTCCTCCATCCAGGCCAGGAGCTCCGGCGACTCCTTCCCCAGGTAGTGCTGGCGCTTGCGGTCCCCTTCGCGGCGCTGGAGATACCAGTAGGTCCCGCCCTTGATGGCCTTGGAGACGAACGCCCCGTGCGCCGCGGCTCCGGCCGTGGCCGCTTCGGCCTCGGCGTGGATCGCCTGCTCCAGCAGCTCGGCGTAGAGGGTCTGGGTCGTCTCGGGGAGACGCTCGAAGGCCATGGCGGAGTTATACGCCAATTCGGCCCATTGGGCGTATAAGGCTTACCCGGCTCGCTCCACCTGCACCCGGGCGTCGTTGAAGCACGCCCCGCCGCCCAGGTCGCTGAGCGTGTCCGGCGAAAGCGCGTTCGAGGTGGTTCCGGAGAGGGTCTGGTGGCTCCAGAGACCCTTGGGCAGCAGGACCACGCCGGGCCTGAGGTCGCGGCTCCACCTCGCCTGGACCCGCACCTCGGCGAGGTCGTTCCAGACCCGGACTTCGTCGCCATCCGCGATCCCGCGCGCCGCAGCGTCGTCGGGGTGGATCTCCAGCGGGATGCGCTCCCTGTAGAGATGGCCGAGGTAGGAGCTGATGGTCCGGTTCGTGGCCGGCGAGATCAGCGCCAGGGGGTAGGCCTCCGTGGCCGGGTCCTCCTGGTAGCCGTAGAGGCCGAGCGGCGCCTCGCGGTCCAGGATCTCGGGCACCAGGTGCATCTTCCGGTCCGGGGTCTGCGGGAAGGCGTCCACGAACTGGACCGGCCTCTCTCCGACGTCCGGCACCGCGGCGCCGTCCCGGTCCAGCTCCTGCCGAATGCGGGCGCTCCGGCCAAGCAGCGCCGACTCCAGGTCGGCGGCCGTGCGCGGCTCGTCCGGACGCGAGAGCCCGAGACGGTCGCAGAGGTCGGCGAAGACCGCGTAGTTCGGCCGCGACTCGCCGGCCGCCTCCGCCACGGCGTCGATGCGGTGCATCCGGAACGAGCCGTAGCCGCGGGAGAGCTCGCGGTGCTCCAGGAAGGTCGTGGCGGGCAGCACCAGATCCGCGTAGCGCGCCGTGTCCGTCCACACCTGCTCGAAGACCACCGTGAAGAGGTCTTCCCGCTCCAGGCCGCGCCGGACTTTTTCCTGGTTCGGCATGGTCGCGAGCGCGTTGCAGTTGTAGACGAACAGGACCTTGACCGGAGGCTTCGGATCGTCCGTCAGCAGGGCCCCGAGATGGTTCATGTTGACCACGCGCGTGGCCGGCTCGGGCTCCCGGATGGCGTTGTCCCGGTCGGCCGTCCACACCCCCGAGTTGCTCAGCGTGTAGCCGCCGCCCCGCACGCCGAACTTGCCGGCCACGGCCGGCAGCGCGACCACCGCGGCCACCGCCGAGCCGCCGTTGCGGTTGCGCTCCAGGCCCCAGCCGGTGCGGATCGCCGCCGGCGACAGCTCGGCGTAGAGCCGCGCCAGGCGCTCGATCGCCTCCGCCGGCACGCCGGTGACCGCCGCGGCGCGCTCGAAGGTCCACGGCAGCGCCCGCTGCCGCAGCTCCTCCGCGCCGGTGGTGTGGGAGCTCAGGAACGTCCAGTCGGCCTTGCCCTCCTCGAAGAGGAAGCGGTGGACCGCCAGCGCGAGCGGCAGGTCGGTGCCGGGTCGGGGCGCGAGATGGAGGTCGGCCCGCTTGGCCAGGGAGGTCCGGTTGGGGTCGATCACCACCAGGGTGGCGCCCTTGTCCTGCGCTTCCCGGAGGATCGGCACGAGGTGGATGCCGGAGGCGCCCGGGTTCACGCCCCAGACCACGATGAGCCGGGCGTGGGCGTAGTCGGGCAGCGCGATGCCCGCCATCTTGCCGTTGAGCCCGGTGACCGCGCGCCCGCTCGGGGCCGCGCACACGGTCCGCGCCAGGCGCGAGGCGCCGAGCCGGTAGAACAGCCGGAAGTCCGTGGTCTCCTGGGTGAGCCAGCCGTTCGATCCGCCATAGAAGAAGGGCAGGATCGACTCGCCGCCCCAGCGCTCCCGGGCCTCGCACAGGCGCTCCGCCGCGAGGTCCAGGGCCTCGTCCCAGGAGATGCGCTCGAACCCGCCGGAGCCCTTCGGGCCGCGCCGGACCGCCGGGTGGAGCAGCCGGCCCTCGCCGTAGAGCAGCTCCGGGAAGCGGCGCACCTTGGCGCAGATGTACCCCTGGGTCACCGGGTTGGCGTGGCTGCCGTCGATCTTCTCCACCCGGCCGTCCCGGACCCGGACCTCCAGGCTGCAGGCGTCGGGGCAGTCGAGCGGGCAGGCGCTGGGCAGCACCTGGAGGGACGGAGGGGCGCTCAGGATCTCGGTCATGGCCCGATTCTATCTCGCCCGCCTGGCATCGCCTTCGCAGACATTTCAGGCAGCGAAGCGAGGGGCGGCCCATCCGCAGGACGGTCCCACCGGAAGTCATGACCCGGAGCCAGGAAACAATGCACCAGAGAAGACGGAAGAGCGCGGCGTGGATCCTTCTCGCCGGATGGATGGCATCACCCGCGGCCGGTCAGGAACCGGCCGGGCGGACCCTGGTCCTGTCGCTGGAGGACGCGCTGCGCATCGCCTCCGGCGAGAACGAGACGATCTGGGTCGCGGAGGCCGGCGTGCAGCGCGCGCTCGGCAGCGAGCGGATCGTCCGCAGCCAGCTCTTCCCGCAGCTCAACGGCACGGCCCAGTACATCCGCACGCTGCGCTCGCAGTTCGATGACCTCAATTTCGGCGGCGACGGCGGCGGGGATCTGCCGTTCGGCCGCGAGAACCAGTACACGCTCGGCCTGTCGCTCAACCAGCTCCTGTTCGACGGCGGCCGGGTGCTCTCCCAGCGCCGCGCCGCCGAGGCCCGGCGCCGCTCGGCGGAGATCGACGTGGGCGCGGCCCAGGCCCAGACGCTCCTCGACGTGACGCGCTCCTACTTCGACGCGCAGCTCGCCGACCGCCTGGTCACCATCGCCGAGCGCTCGCTCGCGCAGAGCGAGGAGATCCTGCGCCAGACCGACGTGGCCCGCCGCGTCGGCGACCGCTCCGAGTTCGAGCTGCTGCGCGCCCGGGTGGCGCGCGACAACCAGCTCCCGACGCTCATCCGGCGCCGGACCGCGCGCTCCGAGGCCTATCTGCGCCTCAAGCAGCTCCTGAACGTGCCGCCGGAGGACAACCTGACCCTCACCACCGGCGTCGACGAGGAGGTGCCTCGCTTCGCCGCCTCCGAGACGGAGGCGGTGGTCCCGGACGACCGGGCGCCGGTCCGCCAGGCGGCCGAGAACGTCCTCGCCAACGAGGCCCAGCTCACCGAGGCCCGCGGCCAGCGGCTGCCGTCGGTCAGCCTGTCGTCGTCCTACTCGCCCGTGGCCTACCCGGCCAACGGCGCGCCGGAGCCCGACGAGTTCCAGGAGAACTGGACGGTCTCGGTGAACCTCTCCGTGCCGATCCTCACCTGGGGCCGGCTGCGCGGCAACGAGCAGGTGGCCGAGGGCAATCTCGCCGAGGCGCGCGCGCGGCTCGTCCAGACCCGCGAGGCCGCGGTCTTCGACGAGCGCGACGCGCGCAACGCGCTCGCCGACGCCCAGGCCACGCTCGCCGGCAGCGTCAGCACCGCCGAGGAGGCGGCGCGGGCGTACTCCATCGCCCAGATCCGCTTCCGCGAGGGCATCGCGAGCCAGATCGAGCTGTCCGACTCCCAGCTCCTGCTCGACCAGGCCGAGGTCAACCGCGCCTCGGCTCTGCGCGACCTGCAGGTGGCCCGCGCCCGACTCTCGCTGCTGGAGGACCTCCCGCTCACCGGCCAGACCGGAAGCGGCGTGGCGTCTTCGTTCCAGACCCAGCAGGTGACGACCCCGTCCACCACGACCTCGACCAACACGGCCTCCTCCCAGGCCGTTTCAGGAGCTCCGATCCCATGAGCCGCAACCGGAAGACAACCGCTTTCCTCCTGGCTCTCGCGCTGCTCGCCGCCTGCGGCCGCGGCAAGGAAAAGGAAGCCGAAAAGAACGCTCCGCCGCCGGAGATCGTGCTCGGCACCGCCGACACGGCGCTGGTGGTGCGCGGCCCGGTCGAGACCGGTCCGGCCCTGTCCGGCACGCTCCAGCCGCAGGTCGAGGCCACGGTCCGCTCCCAGGCGTCCGGCACCGTGCTCGAAGCCCTGGCGCAGCCGGGCGAGACCGTGCGCGGCGGCCAGACGATCGCCCGCCTCGACACGGCGGCGCTCAACGAGGCCCTCACCTCGGCCCGCGCCGCGGTCACCACGGCCCGGAGCGGCGTCACCCTCGCGCAGCGCGAGGAGGAGCGCCAGCGCACCCTGGCCGCCGCCGGCGCCGTGGCCGAGAAGAACATCGAGACCGCGCACCAGCAGGTGGTGGCCGCCCGCGCCCAGCTCGCCCAGGCCGAGGCGCAGCTCTCGACCGTGCGCGAGCAGCTCGGCAACACCCGCGTCACCGCGCCGTTCACCGGCGTGGTCAGCGACCGGCCGGTCAACGCCGGCGATGTGGTCCAGCCGGGCAGCGCGCTCTACACCATCGTCGACCCGTCCAGCCTGGCGCTGGAGGCCTCCGTGCCGGCCGAGCAGATCGCCGCGCTCCATCCCGGCGCGCCGGTCGAGTTCTCGGTCAACGGCTTCCCGGGGCGCGCCTTCCACGGCCGGATCGACCGCATCAACCCGACCGCCGATCCGGCCACGAAACAGGTGCGGGTCTATGCCGAGATCCCGAACGAGGGCGCCGAGCTGGTCGGCGGCCTGTTCGCCGAGGGCCGGGTCACGACCAAGGCGCAGATCGGCCTGACCGTGCCCGACGCGGCCATCGACCGCCGCATGGGCCGGCCCGCGGTGGTCCGCGTGCAGGACGGCAAGGTGCAGCGCGTCGAGGTCGAGCTCGGCATCGCCGACGAGCAGTCGCAGCGCGTCGAGATCCGCCGCGGCGTGAAGGAGGGCGACATCGTCCTCCTCGGCGCCGCCCAGGAGCTCACGCCGGGCACGCCCGTGCGGCTCGCGCCGGCCGTCCAGCAGGCCGTGGAAAGGCTGGCGCAGAACCTATGACCATCTCCGATTTCGCCATCAAGCGGCCGATCGTCACCGTCGTGGTGATGCTGATCCTGGTGATCTTCGGCCTCTTCGCGCTGATCAACCTGGAGGTGGACGAGTTCCCGGACCTGACCAACCCGATCGTCTTCCTGGCCGTGCCCTACCCCGGCGCCTCGCCGTCGCAGGTCGAGCGCGAGGTCGTCGAGCCCATGGAGGAGGCCTTCGGGGCGCTCTCGGGCGTCGACAAGATCACCTCGACGTCGCTCGACGGCTTCGCCCAGATCACCATCCAGTTCGTGTTCTCCAAGGACCCGGACCAGGCCTCGCAGGACGTGCGCGACGCCATCTCCGGCATCCGCAACGACCTGCCGCCGGAGCTGGAGGAGCCCATCCTGCGCAAGTTCGATCCGGGCGACATGCCGATCGTCTCGCTCGTCCTGGCCTCGGACAAGCTCGACCCGGCCGAGCTGACGCTGCTCGCCGACCCGGGCCTCACGCGCAGCCTGCGCGGCATCCCGGGCGTGGCCCAGGTCGAGGTCGTGGGCGGCGTCGAGCGCGAGATCTCGGTCGAGGTGCGGCCGGCCGACCTCCAGTCGTCCGGCGTCACCGTGGCCCAGGTCGTCCAGGCCGTCCAGTCGCAGAGCCTGGCCGCGCCGGTCGGCCGCCTCGAAGGGCGGCTCAACGAGCAGGCGATCCGGCTGCGCGGCCGCCTGGAATCCCCGGAGGAGTTCCAGCAGCTCGTCGTGACCTCGCGGGGCGGAAGCCTGATCCGGCTCGGCCAGGTGGCCGACGTGCGCGACGGCACGGCCGAGCAGCGCTCGCTGGCGCTGTTCAACGGCAAGGACGCGGTGGGCATCAACATCACCAAGAGCAAGGGCGCCAGCACGACCCAGGTCGCGGGCCAGGTGCTCCAGGCGCTCGACCGCATCCGCCCGACCCTGCCGCCGGGGGTGCAGATCGAGGTGGTGCGCAACTCGGGCGAGCGCGTGCACAACTCGGTGCGCAACGTCGAGGAGGCGCTGGTCGAGGGCGCGGTCCTGACCGTGCTCGTGGTCTTCCTCTTCCTCAACTCCTGGCGCTCGACGGTGATCACCGGCCTCGCGCTGCCGGTCTCCGTGCTCTCCTCGTTCATCGCGGTCTGGGCCTTCGGGTTCACGCTCAACACGATGTCGCTCCTCGGTCTCTCTCTCGCGATCGGGATCCTGATCGACGACGCCATCGTGGTGCGGGAGAACATCGTGCGGCACATCGAGATGGGCAAGGACCACATGCAGGCCGCGCACGAGGGGACCAACGAGATCGCCATGGCGGTGGCGGCCACGACCTTCTCGATCGTGGCGGTGTTCGCGCCGGTGGCCTTCATGGAGGGGATCGCCGGCCAGTGGTTCAAGCCGTTCGCGCTGACCATAGCCTGCTCGGTGATGGTGTCGCTGTTCGTCTCGTTCTCGCTCGACCCGATGCTCTCCGCCTACTGGCCGGACCCGCAGCTCGAGGCTCATGAGAGGCGCAATCCGATCGCCCGCGCTCTCGACCGGTTCAACCGCTGGTTCGACCGCCAGGCGGACCGCTACAAGGGGGTCATCGCCTGGGCGCTCGACCACCGGCTGGCGGTGATCGGCCTGGTGGCGGCGTCGTTCGTGGGCGCGATCGTGCTCCAGGCCACGCTCGGCGGCGGCGGCTTCATCCCGGAGAGCGACCGCTCGGAGATCAACCTGGCCCTCGAGACCGCGCCGGGCTCGAACCTCGATCTCACGGCCATCAAGGCGCGCGAGATCCTGTCGGTCGTCCGCACGCATCCGGAGGTTCGCTACACCTACACCTCGATCGGCAGCAGCGACGGCTCGGGCGGCGTGGACACCGGCAGCATCTATATCCGGCTGGCGCCGAAGGCGGACCGGGACATCTCGCAGCAGGAGCTGGGCCGGAAGATCCGCCAGGAGATCGGGAAGATCGGCGGCGTGACCGCCTACCTGTCCGAGGGCGGGCCGGGCGGGGGCCGCAAGCAGATCCAGATGCAGCTCCGCGGCGACAACATGAGCACCCTCCAGGCCGCCGCCGAGAAGATCGAGGCCGAGGTGAGGAAGGTGCCCGGGGCCGCGGACATCGGTCTGTCCACGAGGGGCCAGCGGCCGGAGCTGGAGATCCAGCTCAACCGCGGCCTGGCCGGCAGCCTCGGTCTGACCGCGAGCCAGATCGCGCAGTCTCTCCGCCCCGCCTTCGCCGGCGTGGACGCCGGGGACTGGGTGGACCCGGCGGGCAAGACCCGCGACGTGACCGTCCGCCTCGCGCCCCAGGCCCGCGAGAGCATCGCCGATCTGCAACGCCTCCCACTGGTGGTGACGCCGGGCGGAGGCTCCTCGACCAACGCCACGGGATCGGCCACCTTTGCGGCCCCGACCTCCTCCACCACGTCTGTGCCGGTCACGATCCCCCTGGGCCAGGTGGCCACGATCCACCGGTCGCTCGGTCCGAACGCGATCGAGCACCTGGACCGCGACAAGGTGGTGACGGTCGGGGCCAACGTGGTGGGGCGCTCGCTCTCGGAGGTCTTCGGCGACCTCAACAAGCGGGTGAAGGCGATCCAGCTCCCGCCCGGTGTCCGCCTCTCCCAGGGCGGCGAGGTCGAGGACCAGCAGGACGTGTTCGGCAAGATCTTCGCGGCGCTGGGCCTCGCGGTCATGCTGATGTACTTCATCCTGGTGATCCAGTTCGGCTCGTTCCTCGACCCGCTCGCGATCCTGCTCTCGCTGCCGCTCTCGCTGGTCGGCGTGGTCCTGATGCTCCTGATCACCGGCGACACACTCAACTTGATGAGCCTGATCGGGGTGATCCTGCTCATGGGCATCGTGGCGAAGAACGCCATCCTGCTGATCGACTTCGCCAAGTGGAACCACGAGGACGGCATGCCGCTGCGCGAGGCCCTGATCGAAGCCGGCCGCGTGCGTCTGCGGCCCATCCTCATGACCACGCTCGCGCTCATCGCCGGCATGATCCCGGTCGCCATGGGAGCCGGCGAGGGCGCCGACTTCCGCGCCCCGCTCGGCCGCGCAGTGATCGGCGGCACGATCACCTCGACGCTGCTGACTCTCCTGGTCATCCCGACCGTCTACGAGATCATGGTCGAGCTGAGGGAGAAGATCCGGGGCTTCTTCCAGCGCCGCAGCGAACGGCGGGGACTCCGGACCGAGCCCGAGCCGCGGACGGCGGGCGGGGGGTAGCTCAGGCGGCTGGTGAGAGCGGCCGCACGTCCTTCTCGATGGATTCTCCGGAAGCTCGCTGGGTCTCTTCCAGATCGTAGTCGACCTGGAGGCCCAGCCAGAACCTCTCCGAGGTCCCGAAATAGCGGGCCAGCCGCAGGGCCGTGTCCGGAGTGATCGACCGCTTCCCGAGGACGATCTCATTCACGCGCCGGGGCGGTACCTTGAGGTCGCGCGCCAGCCGGTTCTGGCTCACGCCGAGCGGCTTCAGGAATTCCTCCAGCAGGACCTCGCCGGGATGGATGTTGGGGAGTCTCTCCGACATGTTTCAACCTCAGTGATAATCGACGATCTCCACATCGTGAGCGTCCGATCCCTGCCACCGGAAACAGATGCGCCACTGATCGTTGATGCGGATGCTGTGCTGGCCTTCCCGGTTTCCGCGCAACGCTTCCAGGCGGTTGCCGGGCGGAATCCTCAGGTCCATGAGCGACTGGGCGTTGTTGAGCATCCTCAGTTTCCGCCGAGCCACCTCCTGAAGGTCCGGAGCCCACTGCCGGACACGCTCGCCACGCCAGATCCTCTCGGCCACGGGGCTTCTGAAGGATCTGATCACAGGGAAAGTATGACGCCCCGCGTCATAGACCGTCAAGCGACGAGCGGGGGGTAGGTGTCACGCTTCCTCCCGGATCCGCACCGGATCTTCTAGACAAGGAGGTGAGCGATGAAACGAGCTGCGATCTGCCTGGGTCTTCTGATGATGGTGCTGCCGTTCTGCGCGGCGTCGGCCGCCGAGCCGCCGTTGGCCCTCACTGCTCCGAAGAGCTGCGCCCCGGCCGCGACGACCCTGACCGGGCCGCTGTCGACCCTGGAGCTCGAGATCTTCTCGCCCTCGGAGACCCGGCCCACCGACATGTCGATCCTGTGCTGCGGCACGCTCGGTTGCTGCACCCTCATCGAGAACGGGTGCGAGCCCTGCACCGGCGGCGAGCGGTGGTATACCAAGTTCTCCTGTCCGGGCGGCGGCACCTGCACCCAGCGCGCCAGCAAGTGCCCGACCGCCTGCTGATCGGATCGGGGAAGGACGGGCTCTGGTAGTCTTCCGGCATGCTCCGGAAGCTCGTCCTTCTCGCATTGTTGGCCCAGGTTCCGCCTTGCTTTGCCGCGACCCTCCCGGCCGGCTTCACCGAGACGCAGCTCGCCAGCGGCATCGTCCGTCCCACGGCCATGGCACTGGCGCCGGACGGCCGCATCTTCGTCTGCGAGCAGACCGGCAAGCTCCGGGTGATCAAGGACAGCCGCCTGCTGCCCGACCCCTTCGTCACCGTCCCGGTCTTCAGCGAGGGCGAGCGCGGCCTGGTCGGCGTGACGGTCGATCCCGACTTCCCGGCCACGCCGTACGTCTACCTCTACTACACGGCCGTCAAGCCGGTGGTCCACAACCGGGTGAGCCGCTTCACCGCCGGCGGCGACCGGGCGGTCAAGGGCAGCGAGGTCGCGATCCTCGACCTGCCGCAGCTCGCCAAGCCGATCCACAACAGCGGCACCCTGCATTTCGGTCCGGACGGCTACCTCTACATCGCGGTCGGCGAGAACGGGGTGCCCGAGAACGCCCAGAGCCTCGCCACTCCGCTCGGCAAGATCCTGCGCATTGCGAAGGACGGCACGATCCCGGCCGACAACCCGTTCTACGACCAGACCTCGGGCGTCGCCCGGGCCATCTGGGCGATGGGCCTGCGCAACCCGTTCTCCTTCTCCTTTCAGCCCGGCACCGGCCGGATGTTCATCAATGACGTGGGCAACAAGACCTGGGAGGAGATCGACGACGGGATCGCTGGCGCCAACTACGGCTGGCCGGTCGCCGAGGGCCCCACGAGCGACCCCAGGTTCCAGGCGCCGCTCTACGCCTACCGCCACGGCCCGACCCCGGAGACCGGTTGCGCCATCTCGGGCGGCGCGTTCTATGACCCGGAAGAGCCGCAGCTCCCGAGCTCCTTCGTGGGGACCTACCTCTTCGCCGACTTCTGCAGCGGCTGGATCCGGCGCTTCGATCCGGCCACCAGGGCGGTCACCTCCTTCGCGACCGGGATCGGAGGTCCGATCGGGCTCCAGGTGGGAGCCGACGGCTTCCTCTACTACCTGGCCTACGAGGACGGGACGGTCTCCCAGATCGGCTACACCGGGAGCGAGGCGCCGCGCATCTCGGCACAGCCCCAGGACGCGACCGTGGCGGCCGGCGCCATGGCGAGCTTCCAGGTCGAAGCGACCGGCGCTCCGCCGCTCCGCTATCAGTGGAGGCGGGACGGCTCTCCGATCGCCGGCGCCACCGGCGCGGTCTACACTCTCGCCGCGGCCGCGCTGTCCGACGACGGAGCCGCCTTCGACGTGGTGGTCTCGAACGACCAGGGCAGCGCCACGAGCGAGGCCGCCGTCCTGACCGTGCTCGACGACCAGCCGCCCCAGGCCCGGATCACGAGCCCGGACCCGGGGCTCCTCTACTCGGGCGGCCAGACGATCGTCTATGCCGGCGAGGGCACGGACCCGGAGGACGGCGCCCTGCCGGCCTCGGCGTTCACCTGGCGCGTGGACTTCCACCACCTGGACCACGTGCACCCCTACATCCCGGATGCTCCGGGAGCGGCCGGAGGCTCGTTCCTCATTCCGCCCGTGGGCGAGACATCGACGGACGTCTGGTACCGCATCCACCTGACGGTCAAGGACTCCGACGGCCTGACCGGCACCACGTTCGTGGACATACGGCCCCGGATCGTCCACATGACGTTTCAGACCGACCCGGCCGGCCTGCAGGTCGCCTTCGACTACGAGGAGCGGGTCGCGCCGTTCACGGAGCCGAGCGTGGCCGGGATCTTCCGCAACATCGGGGCACCGACGCCGCAGGTCCTGGACAACGTGACCTATGACTTCGTGTCCTGGTCGGACGGCGTTACCGCGCCCTCCTACAACCTGCCGGCTCCGGCGGCCGACACCACCTACACGGCGGTCTTCGAGCCGAGGACCCACGGCGGCCACGGGCTGTTCGCCACCTACTTCGACAACCCGGACCTAACCGTGGCGGTGCTCACGCGGGTCGATCCGAACATCGATTACGACTGGAAGCTCGGCTCCCCCGCGCCCGGCGTGTCGCCGGACACCTTCAGCGTCCGCTGGACCGGCAAGCTGGAGGCCAGGGTGAGCGGCCCGCACGTCTTCTTACTCCGGGCCGACAACGGCGCCCGCCTCTGGCTGGACGGGAATCTCGTGGTGGCTGGGAGCCGGGGCCGGATCTTCCTCGAAGCCGGGAGGAAGTACGACCTGCGCGTGGAGTACTACGAGAACAAGGGCGCGGCCAACGTGGCGCTGCTCTGGCAGGCCCCGGGGCTCAAGCGCCAGGTAGTGCCGGAGGAGCAGCTCACGCCTTAGGGCCACACCCTTCGGAAGCAGAACCACTGGTGCGGCCGGTGGGAGATGGCCCATTCCAGCTCGGCGGCGAAGCGGCGCTGGGCTTCCGCCATGTCCGCCTGGCGCGAGCCGGTGTTCTCGACGTGGATCGGCGGACGCAGCGAGCAGCGGTAGCGCAGGCGGCCCTCCCGGAACACGAAGACCGGCAGGATCGGCACCCCGGCGGCCCGGGCGAGCGCCAGCGGACCCACCGGCACCGGGAACGGGCGGCCGAAGAGCGAGATCTCCGCCGTCCGGCCGCCGCTGCGCGGCCGGTCACCCTGGAGAGCCACGATCTCGCCGCGGCGCAGGGCGTCGAGGAGATCGACGCCGAGCTGCGGGTCTTCCGCGAAATGGGTCGTGTAGAGGCCTCCCGCCCGGCTCCGGATCAGCTCGGAGATGAACTGCTGGGCCTTGGGATCGGTCTCGGCCTCGCGGACCACGTGGACCTGCCTCGCCTCCTGGAAGGCCGGCAGCATCGAGCCCACCTCCCAGGCGCCGATGTGGGCGGTCACCAGGATGAAGCCCTCGCCCGAGGCGTTCAGCTCGCGCCAGTGCTCCAGCCCCTCGGCCCCGATCACGAACCGGCGGTCCGTGCTCAGCCGCTCGTAACGCTCGGTCAGGCACCAGGAGAAGCTGTGGATCGTGCGGAAGATCCGCACCTGGCGCTCCCACCAGCCGCAGGGGCCGAGCACCGCCTCCAGGTTCGACGCCACCGCCGCGCGGATGTTGCGCAGCAGCACGGAGAAGACCAGCGCGAACAGGAAGATGAACGGAGGAAAGGCCCAGGACGGGATGAGCCTCACCCCGAACCGGTGGAACCGGAACCAGAACACCCCGGTGACGTAGAACGGGCCGAGGATCTTCCTCACCCAGCCCGCCTGCGGCGCGTGGGGAGGAGCCTGCGGCGTCTCACGGGTCGCGGCTATGCTCATACGGCTCAGATGCTTCCTTCGGTATTGCCTGAGGAATCTTCCCTCATCCGGCGGTCCCGGGACAAGGCCTCCAGCGCCGGCAGCACCAGGAAGGTCGCCACCAGGCAGGCCGAAACCCCCAGCGCCACCAGGGTACCCGCATTCTGGAGACCCGGCACGCGCGACGATCCGAGGCTGCCGAAGCCGACGCCGGTCGTGAGCGCGATCAGGATCATGGCCAGGCCCGAGCGCTCCACCGTCCCGCGGATGCCTTCCTCCGGCCGCAGCCTCCCACCATGAACGGCGTGGACCCCGAGGTCGATTCCCGTGCCGAAGAGCACCGGCAGGGTGGAGATCGCCAACACGTCCACGTGCCCGCCGAATGCCCCCCAGAGCCCGAACGTCCACAGGCAGCCGAGCGCGAGCGGCAGGCCGGAGAGCAGCGAGTCGCCGATCCGGCCGCCGACCGACACGATCACCACCAGCGCGACCAGTGCGAACGCCACGGCGCTCGACCGCCGGAGGTCGCTCATCGCCAGGCCCCGCAGCTCCGCGCCGACCCGCGGGATCGAGGCCAGGGCGAGGCCCGGCGCCGCCGCGTTCAGCTCCCGGGCCAAGTCGGCCGACGACTCGCCGCCCTTGCCGAGCGGCACGCGGACGTGGACCGCGACCGCCGCGGGCTGACCCGGCTTTGGAGGGTGGACCAGCTCGCCGATCCAGCGCGGCCATTCCGATTGCGGCGGCGCGCCTGCGTCCTCGCCTCGGCCGAGGGCGCGCATCGTGGCCAGGGCCGGTGCGAACGGTTCCACCCGGAAGCCGGCCGTCCGGAGCTCGCGCTCGAAGTCGTCCGCCGCGCGTTCGAGCGGCAGCGCCCGGAGCTCCCGCAGCCGCCGATCGCGACGCTCGCCCTGGACGATCCAGCCCGTCGGCGAGGTGATCTCGGCGCTCGGCCCGAGGCGCCTGCGGAGCACCTGCTGCGCCACGGCCGCCCGGTCCAGCGCCTCGCCGAGCGTCCGCCCCTGGGCCACGACGCTGAACGTGTCGAGCCCCACCGAGAAGGTCTCGACCAGGAGCTGCTCCGCCCGCGCCGAAGGGTGGTTCTTCGGCCGCAGCGAACGCAGGTCGGTGCTCAGCTCCAGCCGCGCCAATCCCCAGACCGCGGCCAGCGACAGCAGCGCCGTCGCGGCGAGCACCGTCCGCGGACGGCCCGCAGCGAAGCCGACCGTCCCGCGCAGCGCCGGCTGGCCCCAGCTCCGCCAGAGGCCTTCTTGCCGGGAGATCTTCACCCCGCGCGGGAACAACAGGAGCAGGGCCGCGCCGAGCGTGGCCGTGGTGATCAGCGTGGTCAGCACACCCACGGTGAGCACCTGCCCCAGCTCCCGCAGCGGCCGGAAATGGGCCAGGACCAGGGCGCCGAGCCCGGCGGCCGTGGTCAGGGCCGAGGAGAAGATCCCGGGCCCCGGGTCCTGGAAGGTCTCGCGCAGGGCGTCAGCCGGATCGAGACCCTCTCGCCGGAGCTGCCGGAAGCGGGCGCCTCCGTGGATGCCGTACTCGACGCCCATGCCGATCAGGGCCGCCGCGAAGCCGACCCCGATCACCGTGATGTGGCCAAGCCAGAGCGCCGTGATCGCCACCGACCAGATCAGCCCGGCCAGCACCGAGCCCAGGATGACCAGCGGGATGAACCCACCGCCGAAGCCCACCAGGAGAAGGATCGCCACGCCCAGCGACGAGCCCGTGGCCGTGCGGGTGAGGTCGGCGCGCAGCAGCGCCTCGTCCTGCGCCGCGTAGATCGGCCCGCCGACCGCGACGATCTCCAACGGGACGTCAACCCTCTCGCGCGCTTTCGCATAGGCCCGGTCGAGGTCGGCGAGCAGCGCCCGGCCGCTCTCCGGATCGATCTCGGCGTGCGCCGGCGTGAGGATGACCATCGCGGCGTCGCCCTTCCGGGACACGAACGCGCCGGTCAGAGGATCGACCGGCAGCGCCGACGCCGCGCCGATCAGCCCCTCGGAGAGCCCGAGCGGATCGGCCGCGAAGAGCGGCGCGAGCGCCGAGCCGGCCGGGCTGCGCAGGGTGTCGCGCATCACGGCCACCCGGTCGTGGATCGCTTCAGGCGTCAGCCTTGGAGCCAGCTCCTTCAGGACGTCGCCCTCCTGGAGCAGGGGCATACGCGGCGCGAGATAGCGGAAGAAGAAGCGTTCATCCTCCTCCGTGATCCCCGAGCGCGCCTCCGCCACCTGCGGGCTCTGGCTCATCTCCACGGCCAGCGCCTCGGCCGCGTCGATCAGGGGCGTGGCATCCTCGAGCGGCCCGCGCGCCGAGCGCACCACCACGAAGACCTTCTCGAAGCCGCCGAACGTGCGCAGGAAGAGGCGGTAGTCGTCCGCGCCCGGCGCGCCGTCCGGCAGCAGGTCCGCGAGGTCGGTGTCGACCCGGAAGCGCAGCGCGGGCACGACCGAGAGGAGCGTCAGAGCGAGCGTCGCCAGGAGCACGAGCCGGGGGCGGCGGATCATGGGCCCGGCGAGCCGCGAGGCGAAGCGGTCGCGCATGCTCAGGCCGAGGCGCCCGCGTCGACCACCAGGGTCTGGCCCGTGATGGCGGAGGCGCGGTCGGAGAGCAGGAAGAGCACGGCGTCCGCCACGCTGCCCGCGCCGACGCCGCCCGGCAGGCACTCGCCGGCCCGCAGCATCTGGACTGCGGCGTCGGGCAGGCCGGCGGTGAGGTCGGTGGGGACGAAGCCGGGCACCACCGCGTTGACGCGCACGCCGCGCTTCCCCACCTCCCGGGCCAGCGCGCGGGTCATGCCGAGCAGGCCGGCCTTGGACGCGGCGTAGGCCGCCTGGCCGGCCACGCCATGCAGGGCCGAGAGCGAAGAGACGTTCACGATCGAGCCGCGGCGCCGCACCATCATGCCCCGCAGCACCGCCCGGCAGCAGCGGAACGCGCCGCCCAAGTTGACCTCCAGCACCGCGTCCCAGTCCTCGTCCGGCATCATGGCGAGGAGGGACTCGCGGCGGACGCCCGCGTTGTTGACCAGACCCTCGACCGGACCGAGCGCTTCTTCGACCTCGGACACCAGGTCGTCCGGCCGGCCGCGGTCCGACAGATCGAGCCGGAAGGCCCGCGCCCGGCCGCCGGACGCCGCCGCCACCTCCCGCGCCGCATCCTCGGACGAGCTGAAGGTGAAGGCCACGGGATGGTCTGTCCCGGCCACGAGCGCCTCGACGATCGCCCGGCCGATGCCGCGGTTGCCGCCGGTGACCAGGATCGCGCCCACTACTTGAGCATCTCCAGCCGGGCGCGCGTCACGGCGCCGGCGATCCGAAAGCTGTCCAGGAGCGGCCGGTAGTGGCTGGTCGTACGGCCGTCCGCAAACCCCAGGTGGACCGGCACGGTGACGACCCGGAAGCCGTGGCGGGCCGCGCGCACCACGACCGCGCTCTCGGCCTCGAAGCGCGCCTCGGGAAAGCCCACCGTGTCGATCAGCCGCTTCGAGTAGAGCCGGAACCCGGTCTGGATGTCGCTCAGCCGCTGCCCGGCGGCGAACGAGATCGCCTTCGACGACAGCCGGTTGCTCAGGCGGCGGACCGTGCTCATCTCGCCGAACAGGTGGTCGCGCACGCCGAGGATCAGGTCGCCCTCGGAGCCCGCCGCGAGCACCTTCGGGATCTCGCCGGGCAGGTGCTGGCCGTCGGCGTCGAGCGTGAGGACGGCCTCGAACCCGCGGCCGAAGAGGTCGCGGAAGCCCGTGGACAGCGCCGCTCCCTTGCCGCGGTTCGCCGGGTGCGAGATCACCCGCGCCCCGGCCCGGCGCGCCGCCTCGGCCGTGCCGTCGGTGGAGCCGTCGTCCACGACCAGGGCCTCCGGGAAGATCTCCAGCGTGCCCCGCACCACGTCGCCGACCGACGGCGCCGCCTGGTAGGCCGGGATGACCGCGGCGATACCGGCGATGCCGGTCATGCGGCCCCCAGGACCAGCCAGGAGACAGCGCCGCCGGCCGCCACGCTCGTCACCAGGACGGTGGACGGCGCCGGCAGCGGCGAGCCGTCATGCGGCACGAGGCCGAGCTCGGGATCCGGTTCCTGGAAACCCGCCGTGGGGCCGAACGGGGTGCCGACCGAAAGGGCCGCGGCCGCGAGAAAGCCGCCGCCGTACTCGCCGGTCACGCCCTTCGGCGCCAGGATCGGCGGGATGGGCAGGTCAGCCCAGGCCTCCCGGAGCATCAGCGCCTCGACCCGGTCGCCGCCGACCGAGCCCGAGGCCCCGGCCACGATGCGGTCGACCGCCGCGAGGCCGATCCCGGCGCGGTCGAGCGAGCGCCGCAGGTGGCGCGCCAGCACGGCGTGCCCGGTCCCCCAGCCGACCGGCGGCGCGGTGGGATCGAACGCGCTCCCCCAGGCGAGCACGCGGGCCAGGGGCTTGGCGCCGCGCTCCCGAGCTTCCTCTTCATTTTCCAGGACCAGCAGGGTCGCGCCCTCGGCCGCCACGTATCCGGCGCGGCAGCGGTCGAACGGGCGCGCAACCTCCTGGCCGCCCGGACCGCCGTTGCGCGCCACGGCGCCGAAGCGGTCGAGCAGCGAGTGGAGCAGCGGCGTCATCTCGTCCACCGAACCGGCGAGCGCCCGCGGCACCCGCGAAGCGGCCACGTCCGCGGCGGCCTGACCGACGGCGAGGAGCGCGCCGGCCTCGCGCTGGCAGATCGTCACGCTCGGTCCACGCGCCTTCGCCGAGATCGCGATCTGCGCGGCCGGAGCGTTCGCCACGCTCTCCATGAACAGGATCGGCGAGGCCGACTCCGGGCCTTCGAGAAGGATCTGCCTGAGCAGCCCCTCCGAGTAGGACGAGGGACCGAAGGCCGTGGCGAGGACCACCCCGGTGCGCTCGTCCGCGATGCCCTCCAGGCCCGCGGCGCGCAGCGCCATGCGCGCGGCGGTCACGGCCAGCCGGGACGGAGGGCTCATGCGTCGGGCCTCGCCTGGCGACAGCCACTCGCGCAGGAGGGCCGGATCGACCATCAGGGCCCGCCGTGCGGCGCGGGCGAGGTGATAGCCGCCCGAGCGGTCCAGCTCCGCGGGCGAGATCGGCCCGGCCGACGCCAGCGCCCGGCGCAGGCTCGCCTCCCCGCTGCCATAGGCGCCGACCGTGCCGAGCCCGGTCACCCAGATCGGATTCAATTCGGCTCCGTCCAGCGGGAGAAGACGAGCGCCGCGTTCGAGCCGCCGAAGGCCAGGCTCGTGGAGACCGCAGACTGGACTCCCGGCAGCGGCAGCGGGCGGCCCACGACCAGCGAGACCGGCGACTCCGGGTCCACCGCCTCGCCGCCGCAGGCCGGGACCGGGTGAACCTCGCGGTTCCGGAGACAGAGCACCGTCGCCACCGCCTCGATCGCGCCGGACGAGCCCAGCAGATGCCCGAGCAGCGCCTTCGTGGCCGCCAGCGGAATGTCTCCGGCACGCTCGCCGAACACCCGCTGGAGTGCCCGCCACTCGGCGGCGTCGTTGAGCGGCGTGCCGGTGCCGTGCGCGTTCACGAAGCCGATCTCCGAGGCCGGCATCCCGGCGTCCCGCAGCGCCGCCTCGATGGCCGCCGCCGCGCCGGCGCCGCTCGGGTCGGGCGCGGTCATGTGATGGGCGTCGCAGGCCGAGCCCGCGCCGGCCAGCACCGCGAGCGGCTCACCGCCGCGCGCCAGCACCCGGTCCAGCCGCTCCAGCACCAGCACCGCCGAGCCTTCGCCGAACGACATCCCCTCGCGCCCGGGCCGGAACGGCCGGCAGGCGCCCTCGTCCACCGAGCGCAGCGCGTTGAAGCCGGCGTAGGTGAGCTGGCAGAGCGAGTCCGAGCCGCCGGCGACCGCCACCTCCACCTCGCCGGAGCGCACGGAGTCGAGCGCCGAGCCGATGGCCAGCGCGCCCGACGAACAGGCCGACGACACCGTCCGCACCGGCCCGGTCGCGCCGAGCCAGCGCGCCACCGCGTCGCCCGGCGCGTTCACCTGCTGCGAGGCGAGGTCGCGCAGCCGCGCCTGGCGCCACCGGCCGCGCAGGAATTCGTTGAAGAAGCGCTCGCTCTCGAACATCCCGCCCGTGCTGCTGCCGAAGAACACGCCGGCGTCATCGAGCGGCGCGGCCAGACCCGCCATCGCCAGCGCCTCCGAGGCGGCGAACACGGCGAAGCGATCGGCGAGGCTCAGGCGCGCCCAGCGCGGATCGGCCTCCAGGGCCGGGAAGGACGGCTCGACCTCGGCGGCGAGGTGCGTGCGGTGCAGGCTGAGGTCGAAGCGCCGGAAGTCGCGGATGGCGCTCCGGCCCGCGCGCAGCCCGGCCCAGAGCGGGCCCACGCCCCACCCAAGGCCGCTCACGGCGCCGACGCCGGTGACCGCTATGGGCGCCACTTCATCCCCGTGAGGATCGTCCCGCGGACCTCAAGTCCGCGTCTCGATGAACTGAGAGAGGCTCGACACCGAGGAGAAGACCTCCCGGCCGAGCTCCTGACTCTTGATCTTGATCCCGAACTCCTTCTCGAGAGCCACGACCAGCTCGAGAGCGTCCACCGAATCCAGACCCAGCCCCTCTCCGAAGAGGGGAGCCTCGTCCTCGATCATCTCCGGCTTCATCCCTTCCAGATGAAGGCTGTCGACGATCAGGCGCTTGATCCGACTCGGGATCGCAGGTGCTTCCGACATAAGAATAAAACCTCTGGGTCCGTTCCTGGGGACAACAAGGGGACACACGCTCCCGCATCCGTCCGCCTGTACGGCCGCTCCGCAGGGTTCGATGCGCCGGGCCGACAATGCTAGCGTATCATCCCCCTCCGCCTCAACAAATCGGCGGCGCGGACCGATTCCAGAGATGACCCGGGACCCCATCCTCCACGCCTTCGGCCTCCTGGCCCGCCGCTCCCCGCTGGCGCCCCTGGTCGCCACGCCCGAGTGCCGGCCCGAGCGAAAGACTGCCGTCGAGGAGGTCGAGGCCCTCGCCCGCGCCGCCGGCCGGGCCCTGGCCGGTCTGCCGCCGGATACGGCCGTCGGCCTCGCCGCGCCGAACGGCCCCGGGATGCTCGCCTCCCTCCTGGCCATGCGCCAGGCCGGCCTCGCCGCCGTCCTCCTCGACCCCCGGACCCCGGAGGCCGAGGCCCAGCGCACCGTCGAAGCCCTGGGGGCCGCCGGTGTCCTGCGCTGCCGCACCGGCTGGCCGCGCGGACCGGAAGACTGGGGCCTGACCCAGGCCCCGTCCTCCTCCCTGCATCTTCCGGACATCGCCGTGGTCAAGCTGACCTCGGGCTCGACCGGTGCGCCGCGCGGCATCGCCACGCCGGCCGAGGCGCTGGTCGCCGACGATGCGGCCCTGGCCATAACCATGGGCCTCCGGGACGACGACCGGCTCCTGGCCACGATCCCGCTCTCCCACTCCTACGGCCTGTCGAGCCTCGCCATGCCGGCGCTGATGCGCGGCACCCTGCTGATCCTGCCCGAGGAGGAGCGCGTCTTCGACCCCTTCGACGCCGCGGCCCGCACCGGCGCCACGGTCTTCCCGACCGTGCCCGCCGTGCTCGACGCCCTCCTGCGCCTCAACGAGCCGCCGGACTGGCCGGCCTCCCTCCGCCTCGTCCTCACCGCCGGAGCCCCCTTGAGCCCGGCCACCGCCGCCCGCTTCCGCGAGACCTTCGGCCTTCCCGTCCACGTCTTCTACGGCGCCAGCGAGTGCGGCGGCATCTGCTACGACCGCGAAGGCACCGCGGGCGAGCGCGGCACCGTGGGTACGCCGGTCGAAGGCGTCCGGATCGACCTGGAGCCCGTCGAAGATCGGGAGGAGGACCGAGGGATCGTCACCGTCCGCTCCCCCGCCGTTGCCTCCGGCTACCTTCCCCCCGAGGAGACCCGGCTCGGTGGCGGCCGCTTCGTCAATGGCGACGTGGCCGTCTGGCAAAACGGCGAGCTCGTCCTGCGCGGCCGGGCGGACGACCAGATCAACATCAAGGGCAAGAAGGTCAATCCTCGGGAGGTCGAGGCCGTGGTCGGCCAGCTCCCCGGCGTCCTGGAGGTCGCGGTGCTGGGCCTGCCCCTGCCGGACCGGCCGGACCAGATCCTCCGCGCCGTGATCGCCTGCCTGCCCGGCAGCCTGACGGTCGAGGAGGTCGTGGCCTGGTGCCGGCCGCGCCTCTCGCCGCACAAGGTGCCGCGCAGCATCGTCCTGGTGCCGGAGCTGCCCCGCAACACCCGGGGCAAGCTCGACCGCCGGGAGTTGCGGTCGCTCCGGGGGCTGGAGGGGTGAAGGACAGCTATCGCCCGACGCCCGTCCTGCTCGGCTCGATCGCGCTCCACGCCGCCGGAGCCGCGGCGGTCCTCCTCTCGCCCCGGCACTGGCCCTGGGTGGCCGGCACCCTCTTCGCGGACCATGTCGGCCTGACCGTGCTCAGCCTGTGGCCGCAGAGCCGCCTGCTCGGCCCGAACCGGAGCCGGCTCTCCGAGGACGCGGCCGGCCGCGGCGAGATCGGCCTGACCTTCGACGACGGCCCCGACCCCGAGGTCACGCCGCGCGTCCTCGACCTCCTCGATCGATCCGGCGCGCGGGCCACCTTCTTCTGCATCGGCCGGCGGGTCGAGGCCCGGCCCGACCTCGCCGCCGAGATCGCCCGCCGCGGCCACCGCGTCGAGAACCACACCTGGTCCCACCCGAACGCCTTCGCCTGCTATCCCTCGCCCGGCCTGCGCCGCGAGGTCCGGCGCGCCCAGGACGCCATCCGCGAGGCCACCGGCCGCACCCCGGCCCTGTTCCGCGCGCCGGCCGGCTTCCGCAACCCGCTCCTCGAGCGCGAGCTGCACCGCGAAGGCCTGACCCTGGCCTCCTGGACCCGCCGCGGGTACGACACCCTGGAGAGAGACCCGGCCACCGTGGCCCGCCGGCTCCTCCGCGACGTCGAGCCCGGCGACGTCCTCCTCCTCCACGACGGCTCGGCGGTCACCGGCGGAGGCAATCGGGTTGTGCTCGACGTCCTGCCGCGGGTCCTCGACGAGCTGGGATCGCGCGGCCTGCGGCCGGTCCCTCTGGAAGACGGACCGTCGTGAAGTCTGCGCCACGGCTCCGGGAGCTGCTCTACCGACTGCGTACCGAGGGCGACACTCCCGGGCGGCAGGCCGGGGCCGTGGCGCTCGGCGTGATCATCGGCTGCTCGCCGTTCTACGGCCTGCACCTGGCGCTCTGCGCGCTCTTCGCGAAGCTCCTGCGCCTGAACATCGCCCTCACCTACCTGGCCGCCCACGTGAGCGTGCCCGGGATCTGGCCGCTCCTCGTCTTCGCGGAGATCCAGGTCGGCCACTGGATGCGCGGCGGCGGCCGGCTGTCGATCCATCTGTCCGATCTGCGGCACATGGACCCCTGGCAGTTCGGGATCGACCTCCTGGCCGGCAGCGCCGTGGTCGGAATCGGCCTCGCCGTCCCCCTGGCCCTGCTCACCTATCGCGCCGCCGTGAAGCGCAGGCGGGCGCCCGCGATCCACGGCCTCATCGAGGAGACCGCCTACCGCTACCTCGGCAGTGGCATGTTCGACTGGGAGTTCGTGCGCGGCAAGCTGCGCCACGACCCGGTCTACCTGGAGGTTCTGCAACAGGGCCTCCTGCCGCCGGAAGGCCGCCTCCTGGACCTCGGCTGCGGCCGCGGCATCCTCCTCTCGCTCCTGCTCACCGCCCGCGACCGGTTCCAGCGCGGCCTCCATCCGCAAGGCTGGCCGCCACCGCCCGACCTGGAGCTCCACGGCATCGAGACCGGGTTCAAGCCGGCCCAGGCCGCCCGGGCCGCCCTGGGAGACCAGGCGAAAATCGACATCGCCGATCTTGCCGATCTTCAGGACTCCGAGCTGCCGCCGGCGCGAGCCGTCCTCCTCCTCGACGTCCTCCACTACCTGCCGGCCGAAGGCCAGGAAGATCTTCTACGGAAGATCGCCGGCGCGCTGGAGCCCGGCGGCCTCCTCCTGATCCGCGACGCCGACGCCGGAGCCGGCTGGCGCTTCATCGCCACCCGCATCCAGGAGCGGATCTGCGCCCTGGCCCGGCGCCACTGGAAACAGCGCTTCCACTACCGGAGCGCCGCGGAGTGGAGCCGGCTCCTGGAAAACGCCGGCTTCGCCGTCGATCTCCAGCCCATGGGCATGGGCACGCCGTACGGCAACGTCCTTCTGACAGCCAGGAAACGGGATATTCTGTCTGTCTGATCCGAAAACGGAGGGCATTCCGATGCAAAGCAGCCGGAACATCCTGTCGGTCGTTTTCCTGGTCCTTCTCACCGCGTGCGCGGGCGCCTCGCATCCACCCAAGACGGCGCTCGCGGCCAGGGCCGCGATCACCCGCTCTCCCGAGCTCCAGGCCCTGATCGATCGGACGCTGGATCCCGGGGACGCCCTCCTCATCGGCTCCGGCGACATCGCGGCCTGCACCTCCCAGTTCGTGCACGCCCAGGAGACGGCGGCGCTCGTCGATCTGTTCCCCTCCGCCACGGTCTTCACGGCGGGCGACGACGCCTACAAGAACGGGACCGCGGCCCAGTTTGACAACTGCTACGGCGGCTCCTGGGGAGCTTTCAAGGAACGCACCCGGCCCGCGCCGGGCAACCACGAATACGGCATCTACATGTTCCCGAAGCGCAACAACGCAACCCCCTACTTCGACTACTTCGGTTCGAGCGCCGGTCCCGCGGGCCTCGGGTACTACAGCTACGACCTGGGCAGTTGGCACATCGTGTCGCTCAACAGCATGGCCGGCCAGAAGGGGGCGCCGTCGATGGACGCTCAACGCAAGTGGCTCGAAGACGACCTCGGCCGCAACCGGAAGCCGTGCATCCTCGCCTACTGGCATCACCCTCGGTTCAGCTCGGGAGAGCACGGCAACGATCCGTCCGTGACTCCGCTCTGGAACGTGCTCCTCGAGCACCACGCGGACGTGATCCTCAACGGCCACGATCACCACTACGAGTGGTTCGACCTCCAGGACGCGGACGCAAATCCCACGTCGTCGGGCATCCGGGAGATCATCGTCGGCACCGGCGGCGGAGAGGAACGCAAGATCGAAACCGTGAAGAAGAACAGCCGGAAGCAGGTGGCCGGAGTCTATGGCGTCCTGCTGATGACGCTTCACGCCAACAGCTACGAGTGGCATTTCATCCAGGCCGACGGCACCGTGCCGGACAGGAGCCCGGGCGTGACCGAGTGTCACGAGTGAAGGGCTTCGTTCACTTCAACCGCTTTTTCACGGCCTGACCCTCGAGCTCCCGGAGCGCGTCCTTTCCCACCCAGCGCGCCGAGGCGTCCGGCGACGCGCCAAGGCGCTCGGCGACCGCGATGGCGGCGGTGTTGAGCGCCCGATTGCGTTTGCCGGTGGCGCGCAGCGCCATGTTCACCGCCTTCTTCACCCAGTGGCGGTCGTCTCCGGCGGCGCGCTCGATGAGCTCCAGCCCCTCCAAGAACCTGTCATCCGAGGCGGTCTTGTCGTGCACGGTGAGCCCCCACAGCAGCGCGAAGGCCGCCCGCCTGACGAACTCCTCCTCCTTCGCCGCCCATTGCGAAACCTTGCTCCAGGCGTGAGGCGTCCGGTCGAACAGGGCGAAGCAAACCGTATCGCACACGCCCCAGTTGTCGAAGTCCCGGCACCATCGATCCATCTGCCCGGAGGTCACGAGCGCCGGATCGTCCACATACGCGGCCAGCAGGCGAGCCTCGTACCAGCCGGTGGCCCACAGTTGCGCTGCCAGCTCATGGTTCCGTCCGAGGAGCTTCGCCAGCGACTGGATGTCGCGCATCGCCACGCCGAACGCCCGCTCCGAAGGCAGGCCATAGCGGGCCATGCCGTCCAGCGCAGCCTTCGTGGCATGGCTCTTCAGCCAGTCCACGGCACCTGCCGCGTCTAGGACAGGCGCGTCGCCCTGCGAGCTTCGATCCCGCGCGGTCTTCGGCATGACTCCACGCATTCTACCCGACCTGGGTGAGATAGCCCTGCCTCTCGGAGCAGTACAGCCGTGTAACCCTGAGAGGAGGATACGAATGTCGCCCGTGACCCTGACCCAATGCAGGACCAAGGCCCTCAGCCTGTACCAGAGCATCACCGCGGATCCCAACTTCAACGGCTCCAACTACTGGCAGATCGGTTGTGTCTTCGACACGATGACCGACTACCTGCAGCAGGATGCCGGCTTCCCGGACCCGAACGTCACTGTCGCCGAGGTCGATGCCTTCATCCGGAACACCTATGACCATTACCAGAGCCTGACGCAGCAGGGCACAACGGCTCCCAACCAGGCCTGCTTCGCCTGGTACGACGACTTCGGATGGTGGGGGATCGCCTCCGCCAAGGCCTTCCTGCCGTCGTATGCCCAGGTTTTCCTCGGCTACGCCCGCGAGTACCAGAAGATCGCGCTCTCGACCTGGGAGATCATGAAGAACGGCAAGCTCGACGAAGTGCACTTCGGAGCGCCAAACGCCTGGACTAGGTGCGACCAGACCACCTTCGCCATCTGCGAGCCGCGCTTCCCCGGCGGCGTCTGGCAGTACGACATCTTCGCGGACCAGCGCCCCTACGAGGCCGCGCCGTTCAATCCGAGCACGCCGATCGCCGTCGGCAACTATCAGCCTGCGACTCTCGGCCCCTACCAGATGAGCGTGGTCAACGGACTGTACTTCGTGCTCGCCAACCGCCTCCAAGCCGCCGGCTATGAAAGACCGGAGACGACCGCGGCGATCTTCGGCTTTTTCAATAGTTGGTTCCACGACCTCTCTCTCGACGACAAGACCCGCCTCAACCTTTCCGTCAACGGCGGCCAGTTGATCCTCGAGCGCGTCAGCACCTACAAGGACCCGAACAACAAGGTTTACTGGGCGGACGGCACGACCTGCTGGGGAGGCGATCAGGGCCTGGTCTTCGGCGCCCTGGCCGAGTACAAGCGGCAGCATGGCGGCCCGGCCTGGATCGACGACATGCTGACCGCCATCCTGGGCGGCGTGGCCACCTCGATGAGCAGCGGCTCCTACATGATGCCGTGGTATCCGCTGCAGAACAACAAGCTGCAGACAGCCGACGCCGGAGACTACAGCAGCGGAGTGGGCGTCTACATGCGTTATCTCAACCAGGCCTACGGCTTCGACTCGCTGGTGCAGACGAGCCTCGACACGGCCCAGAACCCGATGCGGGAGCTCGTGCTCGACTCCGCCCAGACGGTCTGCGACGGGAACCTGCCGGACTGGGGCAATCCGCTGTTCGCCTCCTTCAACGAGCTCGCGATCCTGGTGGCCGCGATCTCCCTGCTGAAGAACAGCTAGGCTGGAAACCGCGGAAGGAAACGATCATGGAAAACAGAGCCAAAGCCGACCCGCCGGAGGTCTCGCAGGTCGACGCCGAGCGCGTCTTCGGGTCTCTTCATACGGCGTGGAACCAATATGTCGAACAGGGAGACGACCCGAAGTACTGGTGGGTCGGCAACGCTCTGGGCGCCGCCCTGACCTTCGCCGAGCACTGGTCGGCGGTGGGCGGCGCCCCGTCGGTCCTCGAACCGCTCGCCGGCATGGTGAGCTACGGGTTCCGACAGGTCTTCCCCAAAGGTTTTAATTCCGGGTCCAACTGGTTCGACGACCACGGCTGGTGGGCCCTGGCCCTGATCCAGGCCTACGAGCAGGGCCTCCAGGGCAACGGGGACAGCAAGGACGATTACCTACGAGCTGCCTGGAACGTCTGGCACCTCCTGCGCACCAAAGCCTGGGATGAGGAGGGAGCTCCCGGACTGCCTGCCGGGGGCTGCTGGAACAAGAATCCGGACCTGGGAGGCGCGGTCAAGAACACGGTCGTCAACGGGCTTTACCTGACCCTGTCGGCCCGCCTCGCCCGGTTCGGCGAGGAGCTGTCGAGCGTGGTTCCCGGATCGAGCTATCAGGACTGCGCGGACGCGGCGCAAGCCTCCTACCGTTGGTGGAGCGAGTGGATCCAACCGGCTTCGAGCGTCCAGTATCCGCCGCTGGCCAACAACATGGCGAACCAGCCCCAATGGCTCGTTCGAGACACGGCCACGCCCCTGGACGGCGACAACGCCTACCTGCAGTGCGTCATCACCCAGGAGCAGGGCCTGCTGATCGCGGGTCTGGCGGAGCTCGTCGCCATGGGCCAGTCGCTCCAACCCGGAGAGATCGGCGATCCGGATGCGACCCTGTCTCCCGAGGATCTCCTGAAGTCCGTAGCCGGCGCCGTGCTGGCTCCCTTCTTTCCCGGGGAGAGCCAGATCGTCCAGGAGCCGCCCTTCAGCTTTCAGTTCGGCGTGTCTCCTCTCGGCGACTACAGGAAAGACGAGTCCACCGGCCGGGGCGGTCTGCTGCGCTTCTTATCCCAGCACCGGGATGTCGTCGGCAGGGGCTTCGACAAACCGTTCGAAAGCACCGCCGGCGCCGCGTCGCAAGCCAATCAGAAAGGTTCGACGTTGGACCCGGACTGGGTCGTCTGCGAGGACCGCCAGGCCGCCGTCCGCCTCTGGGCAACGATATGGGGCGTCGATCCCGGCGCAACCACACCTCCATTCCTTTTGAGCTGCGGCTCGTCCGCGGGATCGACCTGCGGACAGTGCCTGTTCGGGGGCTTCCTGAGTGGAGACGAGGGGGCCTTTCTCTGCCGCACCAACGAGGTCGATGCGATGTCGGCCTTCCTCAGCAACACATCGCGGGACTTCAGATAGCACGGTTGCGCGTCGCCGCGGTGATTCAGGTCCGGCGGCGCGCGCGGATCACTGCATCGACACCCGTGCGGGCGGCGGCGCGCGGACGCTCCTCGGCGACGACCAGCTCCCATACCTCGGAATCGAGCGCAGCGACCGCACCCTCGACGGAAACTTGCACCTGATCTGCCGCGGCCGTGGCAGCTCCGGTGCCAGGATCGATCGGGCGGTGTCCAACCAGGAACAAGGTCCCTCCCGGAGCGACGCCGCTGGCCATCCGCCTCACCATGTCTTCCACGGAACCGGCAACATGGACATACAGGCAAACCACGAGATCGTAATACTCCGGCTCCGCCGTCCAGGTCGCGAGATCGCTCTCGATCCAATCGATGCGCTCTGCGATATCGCTCCCGGCAGCCTCGGCCATCGACCGCCCGTGAGCCAGTGCTGCTGCCGAGAAATCCACCGCCGTGACCTGCCAGCCCTGCGCGGCGAGCCAGAGCGCGTCTGCGCCATGTCCACAGCCGGCGTCGAGGGCGCGTCCCAGTGGAAGGTCGGCAGCCTCGGCCATCAGATGCGCGTTGGGTGGACGGCGCACCGCAGACGCCGTCCGACTACAGGGTTGAGTGGGCGTCCGTTGATGTGGCGTTTTGATCAATAGAAACCACTGGTTTCTTGGCGGTACCCTCATAGCTCTGCGTTGCCAGAAATGCAGCCACGGAAGTTGTAGCAGCCAGAAGAATGAGTAGGCCAATGTGCGCAAGATGCCGCTTCTTGTGCGGCCTGTCATCAAACTTCAGCCCAAACATATCGTCTAACTTCCAAGATGCCTCACTGTAGGAGAGGGCTACCGCCGCATCGTGGTGGATCCACCTTGCGCTGACTGCCGCAAAAGCCCAGATGAAAACAACTAAGGCAATCGCATGGCCGATGTAGATTGGATGACTTGTGCTATAGAGCGTTACCACGCCACCCAAAATAGCGAGCATTAACGCGGTAGCCCAGGAGAATACAGCCCATTGGCGATTTCGGCGATAGTTGCACTCCTCCATCAGCCGTGTTCGCGTATACGAATAGCGCTCAAAGTGATCTTGGTTCGAAATATCGAAATTGAATTTTATAGTGGCATGGTAAGTTACCTATTAAACGGTAGACGGCAAACGTCGAGGGTTGGCTGCCGGTATCTCGGCGTTGCGATACTTGCGGCGTTCTCATGTCGCAACAACTCCCATGTAGTCCAGCGACGAGCCGACTTAGCAACTTCGTCAGATAAGACCAAGAGATAGCCAGTAGGCGAGAAGCCCTGTGAGAGTAAGTGCTCGACTGCTCGCCCAAGGAATTCTACATCGAGCCTCATGTTGCGCGCCTTGGCTCCACGGAGATCGACCTCAATTTATCGTGACGACCTGTATCGCAATTAAGCTCGTCTGGTCGATGATCACCGTAGCGGCGTGGTCCGTGCGGCACTGAATCCATACTGTACCGCCGCTCGGAAGATCAATGCTCCCTATGGGATTCGTTTCAAAGTAGTAGGCCAGCAATGTGGTTTCTCCACCGCCTATTGGAGCATCCGGAACTGTATTCGACCACAACTGGCATCCAATCCCGTCCAGATCAGGTTGACCAGAATAGGGGCGGCCCTCGACCTGGCCATGGACTACATATTTACCCGCCGGAAGGATCAGGCTTACCAGCGGCAAGAAGTTGTTCGCTGGAAGGACTACGCCGCCTCCGGTAAATGCTGTAAAGGCTTGAGACGTTCTGTTGGCGAGTTGAATCTGGAGCGCCGCGATTTGAGCGGCTTGGGTGGCGAGCTGCGTCTCGAGGTTTGTGACCCGTTGGGCGAGGGATTCCGCGTGTACGGCGAACGGGGTCGACAACGCCAGAAAAATTCCTGCGATCGCAAATTTCATATTCATTTGATTCCTCCGCCCTGAGAAGTTGTATCCGTTACACACAGCAAGTCTAGGAGATTCAAGCGGTATTTTGCCAATGATCACTGCTCAGCTGGGGCATACCTCCTTTCCACTCTGGTGTAACTTGGGTCTAACGGATTCGTTGCTCAGCGGCCGGAAAGCGGAGCTTTTCGATCCGCTGGAGCAGCCGGGTTCGGCGCTTTGTAAATTACCAAAACCGCCACCAAGGTTTCTTGGTGGGAGCCGATTCACACGCAGCCGACCCGCTCGCACCACTTACCTTAATGGTTGACGCAGCGGTCACAACGCGCTGATTCTGGAGCATCTGGGCCTTCACCATGCCCTCCTGAGTCGCCGGCTCCATGAAGAAGGCGACCGGAGCTATAAGAATGTTTTCCGGCTTCGACCCCGCGCGGAGGGCCTTGTTAACCACGTTGAGATCCGCCGACATCAGGACCATTTGCTTGAACCCCGGGGAGCCAGCGTACCGCTGAACCAAGCTCATCGCCGCTATAAAGTACGGCTCTTCTGCGAGCAGACCTGACTCGACCACATCCCCCGCCCCGTCCAGGCACAGGTAATCAGGAGCAAAATGCACGCCGAGGCCGCCTAACGAGACCCGTCCCCAAGCGGCCTGCGTGAACTTAAACGCGCGGTCGGCAACGAGGAACGGGATGCCGGCGTCGGCCAACGCCGCATAAACATCGTTTTGGGTAAACTCGGCCCGCGGTGCAACAAACTCCGCGAGGCGAGCAACTGCTGCTTCTGCCATCACGCAATCACCTCTGCCGCCGAATCGGGATAGGGGGGACTCTCACGGGTCCCCTCCTCCCACACCACCGTGCATACGGGTCACGTACACGGCGGTTCGGCTGTCGACCTCTCTTGCCATTCGCCCTGCGGCGAACTGCTGGCGCGAGAACTGATGTCGGATGGCTCCGACTCCCGCCTCAGCCGGTTCGAGCGGCAAACCGGAGTACCCCTCTCCGTGTCCCAACCCCGGCTTCATCCTCCGGATAGACCAGAGGCAGCTTGCGCTGCTTGACAGATGCCATGCCGGACCGTTCGACACGAAGCGAATCCTCCTCTCAAACCGTTCGGGCCTTCGAGGCTACGCCTCTACTATACCCTCTGCTGACTTCTGCACGGTGATCAGGAAGGATCTCTCCTCCCTCAGTCCGGCTCCCACCGGACGCCGGGCAGAACTCCCACGGTAAGACACAGAACTTTCCCTGCGTAGACGCCAGATTTATAAAGCCCACCCCAATCGCAGAAGGAGGACTTCGCTGTCACGTGCCAGCTCGTCCCGGATGGACCACACCTCATATCTGGCTTCTGTTCGTCGCCCCGCAGTTTTGGATTGGGCTTCCTTCAGACCCCACCTCGCGGTGACGCCCTTGCCCTTCTCCTAGCCTTCGGCTCTGCGAACACCTGGCAAGAGGACTTTCACCTCCTTAGCTCTGTGCCATGCGTGGCACACACGCTGTGGCGGCTCGCGGCGTCAGCCGTCCGCTGGAGCCGGCGGGATACTGTTCCTAATCCGACGCGCCGTTTCATGTGGTCTACTCAGTCTCAAGTTGCGGGCGCACCGACCCCACCAATATCCGCACGATTTGCAAGCTTCACTTCGGGAATACATGCCTCCTTGATTTGCTTCTTCAGCCGTTCGCCATTCTTAGTTAAACGAGCCACCATGCGCCCCAAGATTAAGGCTGCGGCAAGGCACGCGCCGTCCTGCCAGTGAGTGCTGTACTCATGCGCAATACCTGCTACGGTAAGCGTAATTGCCAAGAAGGATACTATTACCGGCCATTTTGTTGACCAACCCGGATTCGAGGGGAAGTTCTTATGACGATGCCGGAGCCGTTCATGTATCCAGAAGTTTTCATTACCAACGAGCTGGCCCGCAAGTGGCCGGATGTCTCGCTCGATCACCAGCACGTAATAAAGCATGTTCACCATGGTGCCCTGATAAGCCACGTATACAACTAGCGCACTTAAGAGCGCTGCCCACCAGCGGTATTTCTCATCGATGTTCTCCATCTGCGCGAGCAAAGCCAGTGCCGCTATCAGAATAGGCCAAGCCGCATACTGCAGGTTCTCCCACGACGACACTCGGCCCATCAGCGCGGAGTATTCGGCTGCGTGGTACTGGGCGAGAATCGCATTGCTCCCCTCTGTCTCTTTTGCAGACTCAGGCCGCTCATCCTTCATGGCCACTCTCCATCAACGTATAACGAGATGCGCTTCACCGGCGGACGGCGACGCCGGCCGGCCGAGTGCAAGCGCCGGTTCTACGGCGAAAACCCTCCCCCAATCATGAGAACACCTCGATGATTAGTTGCCTCAGGAATAGCAGTGCCTCCCAGATTGTATATCGCGACAGGTGTATGATTGCCGCGCTAGGCAGCGTTACGAACTCTGCTAGCCTCACTATGGCGCGCACCTTCTGCCGCTCAAGGGAAGGAATGAGGTGAATGAACGCGGGAGTCCAGAGCCCAAGGAGCCCGCCAAACCCCGACCACAGAAGAGGAATGCCTACCAATGCGGATTTGAAGTACCCAACGCTACTCTGTGCGGTGGCAACAGCGAAAAGGGTGATCGGGACGAGCAAGTAGGCAACGGTCCCGGCAGCCACGGCTTCGATCTTCTCAAACTTCGCCCTAGATACTCCAGGCGCGTCGAGCATGAGTCTGCTGTAAGATGTTACAAACCATGGATCCACATAGTCCTCGCATTCCAACCCCTCGGGTGAAACTGCCGGTAGCAGGCTCATGTGATCCCACGTCCGAGCCAGATAGTACCGAAAGTTTGCCGCGATGGCAGCAGCTATCCACGCTGAGAGTATCGGGACCCAGGTTACGTTGACCTTGACGGGAAAGAAAGGTACTTGCTCAAGGCCGACTGGTGAGGGGCTGGTGACAACAAGGAAGGCGATCAGGTAGGCACAAATCACGACCTGCGCCGCGAAGAGACGCCGCGCATAACCCGCACACATTCGAGCGGTTGAGAGAGCCCCGAAGTCAAGGCTCTTCGGCACACTGGCGCCCTTAAGATTGGCTCCTTCAAGCCCGAATCCTTCAAGGAAGCGTGCTTTCTCCAGATCACAGTAAGAAAGATTGGCGCCGCTCAGCCGTGCGCCCTTCAGGTTAGCATTCGCTAGCCTCGCTTCTGTTAGATTCGCCTCACTTAGATCAGCATAGCTAAGATTGGCATCGCGCAAGTCGGCTCTTTCAAGGTTGGCCTTACGCAGTTTCGACCGGGAAAGGTTGCAGCCGCGAAGGTCCGCCGCACACAAACTCGCACCATCCAATTCGGCTTCGACAAACCAAGTGTTGTTTAAGTGCGCCGTGGAGAGGTCGACTTTTTTCAGGACAGCGAAGTCAAGAAGCTCGCCTTCAATGGAAACGCCCTTCAATTCCATGCCGCTGAAATCCGCACGTTGACCATCCTCGCAAATAGAAACGAGCCAGCGACGATGGTGGAATATTATCCTTGCCAGCTCGGCTCTATCCAACTTTCTTCCCTTCTGCCGTGGAACGCTCTGCCGCTTCACAGCGCGGACGGCGGAGCCGGCCGACCGGTGCAAGCGATGGTTCGGCGCCGACTCACGCTGCGCTCCCAGTTCCACTTGCAACAGATGCTCTCATATGGGCTATGTCTTTTTCTGTAAGCTCCTGGTGTTGTTGACGAAGTCCAACAAGTCCCTTGGTCGCCTCAAGATTATAGAGACCAAGTACTGCCTCGGTAGCGATTATGATGTACTCGGCCAATGTTCCTGACAGCATCCGGAACTCCGTATCCTTGGGGCTAGCGTCGATTTTCATCGATCCCTCGGCCCCGATCTCTAGATGGCGGAGCACAAGCGAAACAAAAGTGCTGTGAGCATGGTGACTACTCATTCTGTAGAAGTATGCATACCAAGCTTCCAAGCCGACCTTGCGCGCCAAGGCCTCAAGAGAGAGCCGGGGTGCTTCGCTGCCAGACATCGAGGCCTCAGCTTGGCGCTTCCTCTCAGCCCATTTCTCGGCTTCTGCTTCGGATAAGAACCGACTAGGGTTGTCTATACCCACCTGTGCCATCTGGCGAAGATTCTTCCATGTAGCGCCAGAGAATTCGGCTTCAAACTCGGGCCGTTCGCAGCAGTTCTTCAGATATACAAGCACCTCGAATACCGCACGAAGCTGTACCGAGGCCGCATTCTGCTGACCATAAAGAAGAAGTTCCGAGGCGGCCTTGGCGAATTCACGCATTCTGACAAAGAGAGCGGCTGCCAAAATCGTTCTCTTATCGTGTTCTTGTTGTGTCAGCTTGGCAAGGATCTCTTCCACAAGATCAAGTGCTGCATATAGAAGTGCTACATGGGCTGGATGCCGCATCGGAATGTAAGTACGGGCCTTGGAGCCTGCCTCTCCGAATATCCGCTCACTCATAAGTTCTAGTCCGTACAGTCAGTCGCCGAACGTTTGGGAGCTAACTAAGCGAGCGGCCCATGAAGAGCACTGTCGCCTTTCGAAGTCTCAACCTCCAAAGGCTCTATAGCCCAGAATGTCTCAGCTGTCCGCTTGAGCGACGGGGTTGGGCGCTCCTACCTTACTCTCCTTTACGCCACCCGACTCGATCTCCCTTATGGTTTTCTCTTGGCAGGTAGCGAGAAGCTCTTGTCCCTCGGGGAACTGAGCGGCAGCATATCGCAGCCAAATAAAAGAGACCCTGTGCTTCTGGATCGCCAACAAACAAAACGATAGCCCTAGAGACAGGAGCACAGACCCTACGAATACTCCTTCAGATTCCTCCGAAAGAAACAGCAGGATCAATCCGATGATTATGAAGTTAAATCCTCCTGCCCTGGCCAGCCTGTGTACCGAAACGTTGTTGTTGAGGATTCTAACGATCTCATCACAGTCCTTTTGCATCACGATAAGAGCCTTCAACTTATGGTAAGTGTCCGAGGTCACATCTCGGCCAAAGACTTCCCGTAACAAGGTCTTTCGATAAGTCCATTTCGCTACCGCATATGTAAAGAAGTTCACCAACCAACCCAATGGATAGGCAACGGCTAGCACAAGCAGACCGAGAAGGACTGAATAGCCGGAAAACTCCTTGAAGTTCGAAAGGCCCCGGCCGAACATTTCAGGAAATAACAGCATAAGAGGCACACCGACTATCCAAGCCATGGCCAGAAGCCCTGAAACAAGAATCTCAACGACTAATGCAGTTGTGGCCATTTTTTGGTCCTATATCGCCCAACGTTTAGGGTTTATCCGACATCCTCCTGGCAAAACAGCTCGGGCCTCCTCCACCGGCGGTGGAGGATGTTGGATAAACCCCAGGTTGAACGAAAGCGCGGCGGAGTCAGGAAACGGTGCGCCTATGCACTTTCAATCCGCAGATGACAGGAGGGCCACGATCGCTGGCTCTGCTTCGAACGCCTCGAAACGAGTTGTCCCCGCGTCATGGACGCCTCCTTCAAGTCGCTGCCGTTCCCCTCAGGGCCCTCCGCAGCAGTTTCGTTTCCTCGATTGTACCCCAGATTGTGGCAGAGCGCACAACCTCTCCAGTCCCTGGGAGCGGGAGAAGGACACAGCAGCAGGCCAGCCGGAGCTCTCATGGCGGCGGTCTCTTTGCCAACGCCGGCAGTTTGCGCACTGCATACAGATGACCGTGCCCGCATCGCTCACAAAGTGTCGGGTCCCGGCCGGTGACTCGCTGGTAGACCGTCTCCCAGGTCTCGCGCTCGTGGGATTCGGCCGCCAGCTCAGGAAGGGCAGCCTGGAGCAGAGTCCGACAGCGCTCCAGTTGCCGATCTCGATGGCGATTGGCCAACAGGCCGTAGTAACGAATGCGCACGAATCGATGAGGCAGGATGTGCAGCAGAAAACGACGGATGAATTCCTCGACCGGCAGCGTCATCTCGCAGCGACGACCGCCCTGGCTGTAATCCTTGTAGGTGAAGGTGACCTGGCGGTGCTCGAGACGGACGAGCCGGTGGTTGGCCAAGGCCACCCGATGAGTATAGCGGGCCAGGTACTTGAGGACCTGCTCGGGTCCGCCGAAAGGGGGCTTGCTGTAGACCCACCAGGACTTCCGGTACAGCCGGTCGAGAAGGTTGTGGAAAGTATACGGGTCGAGCAGGGGCTCGGCCCCTCCCGACAAGCTCAGACATCCCTCGTCATAAAGCTGTTTGAGTCCCGCAAGGAATTTGCCCCGAAACACAGGAGCGAGCACCCGAACCGGTAAAAGGTATGTCTCCGAGGCAGCCATCCACCGCTCGCCGTCCAGAGACGGCCCTCCTCCAGGAACGATGCAATGCAGGTGTGGGTGCAGCACGAGCGTCTGACCCCAGGTGTGCAAAATCGCCAGAAAGCCCAGGCGAGCCCCGAGGTGCTTGCGATCGGCTGCGATCTCGAGCAGCGTCTGAGAGGCGCTGTCAAACAGCAGACCGTAGATCACCTCGGGGTTGCCCAGGGCCAGGACATGAAGCTCTTCGGGCAGGGTGAAGACAACGTGAAAGTACGGCACCGGCAGCAGCTCGTCGCGCCGTTTCTTGAGCCAGCGTTCCTTTTCCAGGTTCTGACACTTCGGGCAGTGGCGGTTGCGGCAGGAGTTGTAGACGTGCTTCTCCGCGCCGCACTCCTCACAGCGGTACAGGTGTCCCCCCAGAACCGCGGTGCGGCAGTCTTCGATGGCCCTCATGGCCTGAACCTGCACACGGCAAAGCCGGTGGTCGCGCCGAAACGACTCGCCGTAGAGCCGGAAGATGTGGGCCACCTCGAAACCGGAGGAGCCCGCCACGGCGGGCTTATTTCAGCTCGGGCGCTCTCCAGTCCAGCCGGTCCAGGGGACTGGTCACTTTCCTCAAGGCAGAGGGACTGACGCGGGGTAGGGCTCGCCGGCGGGCATTGACGGGCGCAGAGGGAGACGGGACTCCAGGAAGGGATGGCAAAAGACGCCAATCTGGCACCAAGAAGAGACAAGGGGGAGGCGAATCAACGTTCTACGAGGCGCGATAACGTTATCCGAGGCGACGTAACCTTATAGGAGACGACGTAAGCTTATCGGAGGCGACATGGGCTTATCTACAGCGTTTTCGCGTTATCCAGGACAAGACAAGCTTATCCGCGGCGTTTTCGGCTTATCCAGCCCGGAAACAAGCTTATCCACGCCGATTCAACGTTATCCGGAAGAAAAGAAGCTTATCCAGGCCCGACTCGGGCTTATCCATCAGAAAACAGGCGTATCCGCGACCAGACAACGTTATCCGGGACGGAACAACGTTCTACGCAGCGATTTAACGTTATCCACGCCAGATCAACGTTATCTTGCCTCAAACAAGCTTATCCGCTCACGACGCGCGTTATCATCCTGCCTGCGGACTGGAGTTGGCTCCCGGAACCTTGAGCCCTCTCGGAGAGCGAGCCCGTCGCGCCGGGATGCCGTACTCGTGAGCGCTTATCCCTCGGCCCCTTCGGAGCGCGGTACCTTGCCAACCCTCCACGAAACCGGTAACGTACGAAGCTCATTCCATCGCAGGGAAGGAGCCTTGAGAAATTTTATGATCCCGGGACGACGCATCCTGACCATCGCCTGTCTGATCCTTTTCGCCGCGTGCGGGACTCCCTCGGACCTTCCGGTGACGGGGGCGAAGGCTACCGCGTTCACTCCGTCCCCCGAGCTCCGGGTCTTGATCGGTCGAAAGCCGGACCCCGCGGATGCCCTCTTCGTCGGCGCCGGCGACATCGCCGATTGCCGGGAGAAACCCGTGCATGCCCCGGACACGGCGGCTCTCGTCAGGCTTTTCCCTTCGGCCACTGTGTTCGCCATCGGAGACAACGCCTACAGGAACGGGACCAGGGCCGAGTTTGAAGACTGCTACGGCGCCTCCTGGGGTGATTTCAAGGAACGCACCCGGCCCGCGCCGGGCAACCACGACTATGGGATCTACCTGGATCGGCCACGCAACAACGCCACGCCTTACTTCGATTATTTCGGCGCGAACGCCGGCCCCAGGGGTCTGGGGTACTACAGCTTCGACCTCGGAAGTTGGCACATCGTCTCGCTGAACAGCATGGCCGGCCTGGCCGGCGCTCCGACGAAGGCCGCCCAGGAACAGTGGCTCGTGGAGGATCTCGAAAGGAATTCGAAGCCGTGCACGCTCGCCTACTGGCATCATCCACTGTTCAGCTCGGGAGCCGAGCACGGAGATGATCCCGGGGATCCCGGCCGGTTCACGGGCCCGCTGTGGAAGATCCTTCTCGATCACAAGGCAGACGTGATCCTCAACGGCCACGATCATGATTACGAGAGGTTTGCCCTTCAGGATTCGAAAGCGAAGGCGGATCCGTCCGGCATCCGCGAGATCGTCGTCGGCACCGGAGGCGGAGAGGAGCGGGGCTTCGGGACCGTGAAGGCGAACAGCGAGGTGCGCCTCGGCCACGCCTATGGCGTCCTGCTGATGACGCTCCACCCGGCCGGCTACGAGTGGCACTTCCTCAGGACCGACGGGACCGTGGCCGACAAGGGCTCGGACGCCTGCCACTGAACGGGTCGGCCGGGCGCGGTCTCACCTCGCCGGCTTGTGGTCGTAGCTCAACGCCCGCGCGAGCTTCCACGTGCCGTCGGCGTCCCTCTTCCAGATGTTGGTGAACCGGGAGACCTCCACCGGAGTGATTCCCCCTTCGCGGTAGAACCGGTGGACGCCGACCTGGATGGCGCCGTAGTTGTCCAGGGGAAAGACCTCCAGGGTGCCCTCGACCAGCTCCCGCCGCGCCGGATAGTCGTAGCCCCACGTCCGCCGGTCGCACAGCCCGCGGATGTTCTGGACGAACTGTCTGCCGGTTTTCGCGACCAGCCCGCTCTTGTCGTGAAACATCTCGAAGTCGTCTGTCACCAGGCTCCGGAGCGCCTGGAGATCACAGGTGTTGAAAACGGTTTCGTAGAGCAGCCGGTCCTTCTCCGCCAGCTCGTCGAAAAGCTCCTTCGTCGCCACCGGCGCCGGATTGGGATCGATGGCCATGATGTAGCGCTTGTACGGATAGAGGCCGGGCCTCCCCGTGGACGTCGGCGGCAGCAGGGGGGCGACCGCGACGATCAGCGCATTGAGCTCGGGCACCTCCATGTTGGCGACGTCGAGCCATTTCTTGCGGCCGTCCGGCGCCACGAGGTCGACCTGGACCCGATAGCCGTCGGACACGTACGGATTGTGATAGTTCATCTTGAGATCGGCGCCCGCCAGCGCTCCAATCGCGTTCCCGACGATCTCGTCCTCGGCCGGCGTGAGGGTGCGCCGCCCCACATCGTAGGACGGATGCCCCACCTCGGAGCTGTCCAGCCTGGCGGCGATGAGCCCGGGATCGAACGTGTAGATCGCCGCAAAGCCCTCGGCCCCGTAGACGTTTCGAATTTCCATGTGCCAGGCCGACCCGGAGGGTTCCTGCGCGACGACCTCCGCGCCCGGCAACAGACCTGACGCCAGCCAGGTGAACAGCACCGCTGATCTCATGATTTTCGACACGGCTCCTCCTCGCTTGAAAGCCCTCTGCCGGAGTCAGACACATCCGGAGGCGGAAAGGAAACCTGGCGCGGAGGAGCCGGCGCCAGAGGAGCCGTTTTCCGCGCCAGCCAGGCCGCCTGGCGCTTCTCCACGTTCACGGCGGTCCGCTGTAGCACTCGCCGCTTATGCTGCCGCAATTCGTGACGGCCACCGGCCCCACGATGTTGGCGGGCACCGTGCCGGAAGCGAAGTAGCTGAACGCAGCGCCGGGCGAGTTGATCTGGCTGCCCGCCGGTGACGCCTGCAGGAAGAAGCTGTTGTCAGCCGTCTTGCCCGCCACGCACGCGTTGCCTTGACTGGCGAGCGTCCCCTGCACCGCCAACTGGTACGCCATGGCCGGCTGGAATACATTGCACCTGAATTGTACCCCATTTGTGCCCGAGCCGTTGGCGCCTCGCGCCTGGATACCCGTGTAGAGATTCTTCAGCGTGTTGAATTGCACCCGGCTGGCGGCCGAGCTGCCGCAGTTGTCGATAATTACGCCGTAATTGTTCTGGTAGGAGGCGCTGGCACCGGTCACCGTGTTGTTGCTTACCGACAGGTTCGAGGCGTTGTCCATGAGCACACCCCAGGTTGCGTCGGCGGAATTCGCGGTAAGGGCGTTCGGAACTCCATTGAAGTTGTTGAGAGAGACCACCGACCCTTTGGAGCTCCTGATGTGCACTCCCCTCTGCACGTTGTTGAAATCACTGTTCACGATCGTCGCGCTCTTGCTCACTCCCGCGGTGAAGTCGGCGCGGACTCCGTAGGTCAACCCGCTGAAAACGCTGGACGCGACCACCGAGGGAGGCGAGGAGACATTGAACAGGTCATCCAGCGTGTACTGCGCATCGTAGCTCACCACGCCCATTCCCCGGTCGTTGACGCCAAAAACACTGGCCGAAGCGGTATTGTTGAACTTGCAGCCCAGGATGCTCACGTTCTTGACTTCGTAGAGCGAGAGGTGGGAATAGGGAAGCACAGTGGGCTCGTTCAGCAGGCGGTTCGTCTCGAAGGTGCAGTTCTTGAAATAACTCAGGTTGCTCAGCTCGCTCGAGCCGTTCATCCAGTGGTAGTACATGAATTGTACGGATCGGCGGTTGTTGTAGAAGGATGAATTGCTGGCCTGGACGACGCCGCCGGTATAGGCCCAGTCGAAATCGTCGCCCACGATCCTGCCCGTCGTGATGGCCTCGACGGCATTTTCGATTTTCGCCCCGTTCTGAACGATCACCTTCCCTTGTGCGCCGGCGAGATTCTGCGGAGCCGAGGCGGTCCCCCAGACATCGATGCCATGCCACATCTCGCCACACGCATTGGTGATCGTGCCTCCGTTTACGTTGAGTGTGGCGCCACGCTGGACGATGATGCGCGTGTCCCGGCTCATGTTGAGCGTGCCGGTCAGCGTGAGCGTCGCGCCGGGAGTGATCGTGAGGTCGTTCGAGAGATAGCGCACACCGGACCAGGTGGCCGAGGTGTTGACCACGTCGCTCGCCAGGGCCGGCAGATCGGACTCATAGACACCACGGCCCGCGGTGGAGGCCCGGATCTTGTTGCTGCAGTAGTTGATCTCCAGGCGCGTCACGGGCACGACGGGAAGCTGGTTGTTGAAACATTCCCACAACTGCAGAGCCTTGTTGTAACGAAAAACGCCGACGTCGGTTGCCGCATACAGCACGTCGTCCGACCCCCTCTGATAGACAAGGCTGGCCACGGGGAAAGCGAGCAGGTTGTAGGTAAAATCGCTCCAGGTAGCGCCTCCGTCCGTGGAATGATAAACACGGTTGGCGCCGTTGGTTGAAGCGTTGGATGCAGACCAGTATGCATTGAAGCCGACCCAAACGCGGTTCGCGTCATCGGGATCGACGGCGATGTCCGAGATGCCGGCCCAGGCCAAGGGGGACAGGTTGACGCCGATATCCGTCCAGTTGTTGCCCCCGTCGCTCGATCGGAAAAGACGGTTGGCCAGATTGGCCGGGTTCCAGGTTTGCCCTTCCCGTGCAACGTAGACCACGCTCGAGTTGGAAGGCGCCACGTGGATGGAGCGGATGTTTGTCACGCCGGGTGGGGAGGGCGGGTCTGCCCAGGAGGCGCCGAATGTCGTGGACCTGTGAAGAGAGGCGCCTCCCGCGTAGATGACCGCCGGATTGTTCGGGTCCGAGACGACAGCCCCCGCGTAGATCGCAGGAGCGGTGGCGTATCCAAACGTACCCGGAGCGCCGGTCGGCCCCTTGATCGCACCGGCGTTGGTCAGGCCGAAATATTCGCCGGTCGCCTGGTTGATCGTGCCCTGCCAGCCATCGTAATTGTAGCGCTGCGTCCAGGTACCGTTGTTGTATTCGAAAGTACCGTTGTCCTGGGTACCGCCGACCAGAATATCGGGATTGGACTGAAGTCCGTTGAGGTCATAGAACTCATTGATGGCGAGACCGGGGCCCGTGAGATCGAGCCAGTTGGCGGTCGCGGGCGTGTAGGCCGTCGCCGGATTCAGCACTGCCCTGTGAACGCCGCCGTCGCTGCCGAGCACGACAACGTCGTTCGTGCCTTTCTTGCTGACGATCATGGAGCGGATGTCGGCATGCGTCTTCGCCAACGGAGCGCACGTGCTTGGATTCGTAGCCCAGTAGGAGGAGATCTGGGCACTGCTGGGAACACCCGCCAGGTTGATGCGGTAGGCGGTCGTGCCGGCGACGTAGAGCGTGTTGGGATTGAGCTTTGAAAATTGAAGCTCGAGGTTCCAGAAGCCTGCGCCCAGGCCGAAGGGGCCGTTGGAGGTGACCGTCGTCACCGGCGCAGACGAGTTGCCCGCGATGTTGTATTTCTTCAGGATGAACTGACCGGTGCTCATGTTTGCATAGCCGACAAAAACGTCGGCGCCGTTGCCAGGCTGGACGGCGGTGGCAATCCGATCGACGGGATCATTGCCGACCAATGCGCTGGTGATCTCGTTGAACGTCCCGCCCGCGCCCCCTGCGGTCGAAAGGAAGGACTTTGCCGTACCGCAGGGCGAGTATGGGATGCCCATCCAGGCGAAGCGCTGCGTCGATGCGATCACCTTGGAATCGGCCACACCCGAAGAGCCGCCGAGGATGTCGATGTCGACCAGGCGGTACGCGCAACCGTCCGGGTTGGGGCTCGGCGGTGTAATTTCCTTCACCTTCTGCCAGGTGGCCCCGGCGTCGGTCGAGCGAAAGATGTAATGGGATGCCAGCGCATAGATGTAGCTCGGATTCTGTGGATGGAGCATGATCTTGGAGACGTACGAACCGTCTCCAATGTTGTAGTTCGTCTGGTTGTCGTAAGGAGCCAGGGTGAAGATTTCCTGCCAGGTGGCCCCGCCATTGACGGATTTGAGAATGCCGAATCCATAGGTGCCCCCGCCCGGCGGTCCGTTGCGCGTGGCCATGTAGATCGTCGTAGGAATGGTCGGGTGTACCGCGATGCTGGTGATGCCCAGGGCCGGGTAGTGGCTGGCATCGGTGAGATTGGTCCAGGAAGCCCCGTTGTTCACGGTCTTGAAGAGCCCGCCCTCTCCGGAGCCGGCGTAAACCAGGTTGGGGTTGGCCGGATCGATGTAGACGCTCGTCACCTTTCCCAGGACAGGCGCCGCATAGGTGCTCGGCCCCAGGGAGGTCCAATTGCCCAGACCGGCCGAGGGACAGACCAGCGCGGCCGTCTGAGCCGTTTGACTGCCTTTCGCCGCGCGCCGCGCAGCCATGTAGGTCTCACGCAGGTGGCGCGACATGTCGGCCATTTTTCCCGGCTCGTGGGAGCCCGCGTCGAGGTGGTCGCGCCAGTAGCGGTCCCATCGTTCAAATTCGATCTCATCAAGGTCTTCGTAGAGCACGCTCTCCGAGCTTTCCGCGTTACCCGCGTTTCCCGGGCGCTTCCGAAGCTCGCGCTCCTCTTTTGCCTCGACCAGCCGCTCGGCATATCTCTGCCAGAGAACGTAATAATTATCGAGCTTCTCTTCCGGCGCCGGCTCCGCCGGAGGCGACTGTGCCTGAAGCGCGCGACTGCCGCAGCTCAGAAGGATCGCCATTGCCATCCATACAACCTGCGCACATACCCCTTGTGAGCTCCCTGTTCTCAGGAACATGGACCTTCTCCTTCCTGGATCGCGCTGAGCGCTTTTTGGTTTCCAGGCAAGGAACGCTCACGGGCGCCTGTTTCCCTCACCCTGGCTCAGGGATCGTCCGCCAGCGCGAAGACCTCCGCCGCCGGGTCCTCGTAGACCCGGTGAAACCATTGTTTCCACTCCGGCGTCTCCGGCGGCCGGATCGCGCCCGGGCTCCGGCTCATCAGGAGATGGGTCGCTCCGAGCGATCTCAACTCGCGATGGAGCGCCTCCGGATGCCCGACGAGCGGCAGGAAGCGAAGGTAGTGCGCGTCGCCGATCCAGTCGCCGTACAGGTCTCCTGCGTAGAAATACTTCATGCTCTCGGCGTGGAACGCGTAGGCGACGGTGGAGATCCGGTCGAGCTCGCGGATTGCCGGGTAGAGCGGCTGTTGGCGGGCGAGGTAGTGATCCCGCTCCTCCGCCGTGAGCGGCGGCGGTCCGAGGCGCTCGATCCGGTAGCCCGCGTAGAGCCAGCCCGGCAGGAAGGCGAGCGCGCAGGCCGCCGCGAGCCAGGACTGCTTCCAGGAGAAGATCGATCCGATCGATCCCGCGAGGGCGAGGCCCAGCGGCGGCAGGATGGGGATCAGATAGCGCGAGTCCGACGGCAGGAAGAGGAAGACGATCAGCCAGACGGCCGGCAGGATCAGGAGGCGCCGCACGCGAGGGTCCCGGACCGCGCCGGCCAGGAGCAGCGGGAGGCCCGCGAGGTAGAACGGAGAGAACGGCGGCTGGTGTCCGAGGGTCGAGCGATGGAAGGTCACATCCCACGGAATCCTTGCCAATCGCACCAGCGTCGCCGGCGCGAAGACGTCTTCCGCGGACTTCATCGCGATCGGGTCCCAGGCCGTCGATCCGAACACGTCCGGCAGGTAGGGAAAGATCGGGTTGCCGGTCTGCGCCGCGATCCGCGCGTGCGTGGGAACGATCAGCACGAAGGAAAGGAACGCGAAGAGGATCGGAATCGAAAGCTTTCGACAGCCCTGCAGCAGATCGACGAAGATCGCGGCCGCAAAGAAGAGGCCCAGGTATTTGACTCCGCAGGCCGTGCCGGCGAACGCGGCGGCGAGCAGCAGCCAGATGCGCTCGCGCGGCCGGTCCGAATGGAGATACATCCAGGAAGAAAACAGCGCGCCGGTGACGAAGAGCGCCAGGAGCGGATCGACGTAGGCCGTGCCGCCCAGGTAGACCACGATCGGATTGCCCAGCCAGAGCGCCGCCGCGAGGCGGCCGGCCCACGGCGAGAAGGCTCTCCGGCCCCAGGCGAGCAGGAGGCCGGCGGTCGCGAGGGCGGCGACCAGATTGACGAGGTGGGTCGCCACGTCGTCCGCCAGGAGAAGAGTTTCCGCGAAGAGCAGCTCTCCGAGCGCCGGGAAGACCGGAAACCGCAGAGCCGGCGTGGCCGGGAGCGCTCCCGACCGCGCGAAGGCCCGGGCGAACGGCAGGTGATACATGGTCTCGTCGAAGGCGGTCGGCGGATAGATCGTGAGGAGGAAGAGCGGCGCCAGGGCGAGGACGGCCAGGACGGCGAATCGCCAGGAAAACGAAAAACTGCCGGCGAGACGCCGGCGGTCCCAGTAGAAAAAAAGAAGAAGACCGACGACCACCGCGATCAGGACTCCGGAGCGCAGCAGGCCGAGCGCGCCGAGCAGGAAGCCGAGATGGGCCAGGATGGCCAGCCCGAGCGCGATCGGGATCGCGAGGCGCTCGGCGCGGCTCTCCCAGGAAATGGATCGTGCGGCCGCGGTGCCGGCGGCCCAGGCGGTTGCGGTCAGGACGGCGAAGGCCAGCAGGTGCGCGGCGAGGAACGAGGCCGGAGCCAGCGCGGTCAATAGTTCAGCCTTCGGGCGATCCAGTCACGAAAAGGGTTCGGTTTCTTGTCCGGAGGGTCGAAGGTGTAGGCGATCAGGATGCGCTGGCCCTCGTCCGACAGCGTGACTCCGCGATGGATCGCGCGGGCTCCGCGCATCACCAGCAGGTCTCCGGGCTGGGCGGTGACCGCGCGGCGCGGAAAGATCGAGAAGACCTGCGGCACCGCGTAGAGCGGATAGAGCGCGAAGCGCAGGAGCTTGGTGAGGGTCGGCGAGATGAACTGCGTCTGGCCTTCGTTCGTGTTGCGCAGCGTCACCAGGGCCACGTAGGCGTGGCCGTCCAGATGCCAGCGGAATCCGTGCTCGCGGCGCTCGTAGGTCTGCACCCGCATCGCTCTCTTGGAGCTGCCGAGCGGTTTGAGCGGATGGCCCGCGAACTGCTCGGCCAGCGGCCGCACCCGGCGGTCGCCCAGGTCCTCCACCTCCTTCAACTGCTCGTGGATCTGGTCGCCGTCGATCACGCGGTAGCGCGGCCCCAGGCCGCCCCGGCCGCGCACCTCGGTGTAAAGCTCTTCGTTGCTTTCGATCAGGTTCGTGAGCCGGCCCACCTCCTCCGCGGAGAGAAAGCCCGGCAGGTGGCGATAGATCTCCATGGCGGAGTCAAACCTCCCGGGGCTTGTCCGCGACGACAGTCAGGAGATAGCCGAAGCGGCCCGGCCAGCGCCATCGCGTTTCGGCGTACTGGAACGGCGCGAGGAAGAGCGGGCTCAGCCGGTAGAGGGGGATGTTCCGGGTGTAGAAGAAGAGATCGGCCATGCGCAGGAGCCCCGGCAGCGTGAGGATTCCCGTGCGTTCGATCACCTTGAGGCCGGTCTGCTCGACGTCGCGGCGCAGCTCCGAGGCGCTGAACGATTTCTCCGGCGCGTAGAGATACTGGCCGAAGGCGTCGAGCACCCAGACCATGAGCGGGCGCAGGAACAGATCCCATTTGTGCGGCACGCCGATCACCGCCCGGCCGCCGGGTTTCAGCACGCGGTGGACCTCGCGGATGGCGTCGCGGTACTCGTCGATGTGCTCGATCGTGCCCATGGTGTAGACCGCGTCGAACGAGCCGTCCGCGAACGGTAGCTCGCGGATGTCCGCGCGCAGCAGCGCCGGCCTGTGGCCGTTCGATTTCGCGTTGCGCCGCGCCGTGAAGGTCACCACGCGCGAGAGGTCGAGCCCAACGACCTCCGCCCCCTGCTCGCGCATCCAGTCGAGGATCCGCGTGTTGAACGCCTCGTTCCAGAGGTCGAGCTTGAGAATGCGCTTGCCGCGCAGGCTGCCGAGCGAGCGCGAGAGCAGCGCGATCTCGCAGCGGCGGTAGTACTGCGTGCTCGGCGCGGCGTGGAAATCGCGCACCGATCCGGCGATCCGATCCCAGTCCCGAACCTGCCGCCGGCGCAGCTCCAGGGTTGCGTCATCCCATCTCAGTAAATCCATCGCCCGATGTCCTCAGCCATTCGATCGTATGGGCCAGTCCTTCGGCCACGGAAAGAAAACGATAGTCCAAGTCCCGCGCCGCCCTGTCGGAGCTGAGCCGCCATTCGCGCAGCAGGATCCGGACGGCCGTAGCATATCCGTTCTCGGTGTCGGATTTCCTCCATCCGCGCAATCGATCGACGATCCGCGCCGCGGCGAGCGCCGGGCCGGCCGGCAGCGAGAGCGTGGCCAACGGTCTCAGGCCGGCGATCGCCAGCACGAGCCGGCCGAAGTCCAGAGGCGAGATCTCCTCGCCGCCCAGTCCGTACTCCTCCCCCACGGCGCCGCGCCGTTCAATCGCCAGCAGCCCGCGGACCACGTCGTCCACATGGACCAGGTTGCGCGCCTGCCGGCCGCCCGCCACCACGCGGATCACGCGCTGGCGCAGCAGGCGGCGGATCTCCGAGGTGATCCGGTTGGGATGGGACGGATGGTCCGGGCCGAAGACAATCGCCGGGCAGACGACGACCGCGGGCAGCCCCTCGGCGGCAAGGCGCCGGATCTCGGCGTCGGCGCGCGCTTTCGACTCAGCGTAGGCGCCGATTAGGCCATGAACCAGGACCGTCGAGACGTGGACGAACTGCCCCACCCCGGCCGCCAGGGAGCGCCGGCCCAGCTCGGCCGTCGCGCGGACGTTGACCTCCTCCATCTCGCGGACGCTGGCGCGGGGATGGTTGCGGATCGCGGCCAGGTGAAAGACCGAGACTCCGGCCGCGAGCTCGGAAGCATAGGACGACGGGTTTCGCAGGTCGCCGGAGACGACCCGGAGAGACGGATGCCGGAGGTCGGCCAGCGCGTCGGAATCCCGGCAGAGCGCGACGACCGGGCGTCCCGTCTCCAGCAGGGCCCGGACCAGGTGGCGTCCCAGGAACCCGGAGGCTCCCGTGACGACCGCCGTCAAACGAGGTCCTCCACGTCCTGGGCCCGGCGGACGAGCCGGACCTGGCCGTCCTCCTCGAGGAGATGGACCGCCGGCGCGAGCCCCGCGTACGGGCTGGCGCGGGAGATCGAGTAGGCGCCCGCGTCGCAGAAGGCGAGGCCGTCGCCGGGCCCGAGCGGCGGCAGGCGGCGGTGCAGGTCGAGCACGTCGAGCGTGTTCAGCGTGCAGCCGGACAAATTCCAGAATCGTTCTGTACCAGCGTCCGCGTCCGCAGGCCGGACGAGAGGTAGGATGCGGCGCGCGAAGAGCACCGGCGATTCGGGCAGGTGGTTGCGGCTCGCGTCGAGAAACAGCCAGCTCCCGCGCACGGCGCGCACCCGGGTGACGAGCACCGCCGCGTCGCCCACGATCGACCTCCCCGGCTCGGCCGCGAGGACCGGTGGCTCGGACAGGCCCGAGGCCTCGACCAGCTCGCGGAACCGGGCTCCGAGCCGGCCGGCGAAGGTCTCCAGATTCCCCGACGGGCCGGACGCGAGCCGGTCACGCAACCGCCCGAGCACGTGGCGCGGCCCGATCCGGCGCAGGGTCGGCGACGGGATGCCGCCGCCGAGGTTCACCTCGCGCACGGTCACTCCGGCTTCGGAGGCCAGGCGCTTCACGAGATCGAGAACGCCGCGGAAGACGCGCGTGAAACCGTCGAGCGACGACTGCTGCGTGCCCAGGTAGAAATTGAGCGCGATCGGTTCCAGCGAATTTGATTTCCCGGCCCGCCGCGCGGCCTCGACGACCTCGTCCGCGTCGAGACCCAGGCGCCGGTTGAGCCGGCCGAGAGGCGAAAGGCCCGCCGTGCCGCGCAATCGAAATGAGATCTGAACCCGGCGTCCGGCCCGATTCGCGGCCTGTTCGATCTTTTCAGGGTCGTCCGGATGATGGACGTGGAACAGCGAGACTCCGAGCCCGAGCGCCTGGTCCAGCTCCTCCGGCGTGAGCACGGGCCGCGCGTAGGCGATGCGCTCGGGCGGAAAGCCGCAGCGGACCGCGAGCGCGGCCTCGGCGGCGTGGCTCGCGAGCAGGTGGCTGCCGAGCGCGGCCATCGTTTCGAGCACGGCCGGCTCGCGGTTCGTCTTGGCGCAGTAGCGCAGGACCGTCTCCGGCCCCGCCGCCGCGAGCCCTCGCTCCAGGGCCCGGTAGTTGGCGCGCAGGCGGGACGCGCCGATCAGGAAAAAGGGGGTGCCGAGCCGTTCCGCCAGCTCCGCGAGCGCCACCCCCTCCATCCTGAGCGTGCCGCCCCCATCGTCGAGAAACGGCTCTCCCATGGTCCCGCGAGAGTATCCCGGATTGCGGACGGCGGAATGCTACTCCGGTTGCAGATCGCGGACCGGCCGCACCTCGATGCTGCCGACGCGCGCCGGCGGGATCTTCGAGGCCAGATGGATGGCCTCGTTCAGGTCCCGGGCTTCGATCAGATAGAAGCCCGCCAACTGCTCCTTGGTCTCGGCGAAAGGGCCGTCGGTGAGCGACAGCCGGCCGTTCCGGACGCGCACCGTCGTGGCGGTCTGGACCGGGTGGAGCGCCTCGCCGCCCAGGCGATGGCCGGCCGTCCGCAGCTCCTCGCCGTAGGCCAGGCACTCACGGTCGGACACGTCCATCAGCTTCCCTTCCTCGCTGTAGACAAGACACACGTACCTCATGGCGATCTCCCGGGTTGGCTCAGGCTCCCACGACGGTATAGATCATCCAGGACACGCCGAAGCGGTCGGCGACCATGCCGAAGCTCGGCGAGAAGAACGTCTTCGTCAGCGGCATCTGCACCTGGCCGCCCTCGCCCAGCGCGTTGAAGACCCGGTCGGCCGTGGCCTCGTCGGGTACCGTCAGCGAGAGCGAGATGCCCTGGAAATGGGGATTGCCCGAGGCCATGCCGTCGGACGCCATGACTTCGGTCTCGCCGATGCGGAGGGTCGCGTGCATGACCTTGTCCTCGCTGCCCGGCGGGCACATCTCCGGGCTTGCCGGCTCGGGGCTGTCCTTGAACCGCGTCATCATGACCACCTCGGCGCCGAGCGCCTGGCGGTAGTAGTCGATCGCTTCCTCGCAGCGGCCTTCGAAGAACAGGTAGGGCTGGACTTTCATCGCGTTCTCCTTCTGGAAGAGTGGTTTGTGTCGTCGGTCATCCCGGTGCGATTCCTCGCCTCCACCCTGTAGTCGTACGAGGGTCCGCGAAATCGACAGGGATCCCCGAAGTTTTTTCGATTCAGCCCGCCAGCTCGGCCAGCCGGCCTTCCAGGAACCGGCGCTCCGGCTCCTGCCGGGTGAGACCGAGGGCGCGCTCGTAGGAGGCCCGGGCCTCGGCCGTCCTTCCGAGCCGCCGGCACAGGTCGGCCCGGGCCGCGTGCGCGAGGTGGTAGTCGGCCAGATCGCCGCGCGCGAGGATCTCGTCGACGAGGGCGAGGCCGGCCTCGGGCCCGCTGCGCATCGCGACCGCCACGGCGCGGTTCAGGTCGATCACGGGCGACGGGTCGGCCTGCGCCAGCACGTCGTAGAGGCCGACGATCCGGCCCCAGTCCGTATCGGCCGCGGTCGGGGCCTCGGCGTGCACGGCGGCGATCGCGGCCTGGATCGTGTACGGCCCGATCTGGCTCGACGCCAGGGCCTGCTGCACCAGGGCCGCCCCTTCCGCAATCTGCGCCCGGTTCCAGAGCGAGCGGTCCTGGTCCTCAAGCCGGATGAGGTCGCCGGACGGCGACGTGCGCGCGGCCCGGCGCGACTCCTGGAGCAGCATCAACGCCAGGAGACCCAGCGCCTCGGCCTCCGGCAGCAGACCGAGCAGGAGACGGCCGAGACGGATCGCCTCGTCCGCCAGGTCGCGCCGGATGAGCTCCGCGCCCGAGGACGCCGAGTAGCCCTCGTTGAAGACGAGGTAGACGACCCGCAGCACGCTGTCCAGCCGGTCGGGCAGCTCGGCCTGGGCCGGCACTTCATAGGGGATGCGCGCGTCGCGGATCTTCGCCTTGGCGCGCACGATGCGCTGGGCCAGTGTCGGCGCCGGGGTGAGATAGGCGCGGGCGATCTCCTCGGTGGTGAGGCCGCAGACCTCGCGCAGCGTGAGCGCGACCTGGGCGTCCGGCGCGAGCGCCGGGTGGCAGCAGGTGAAGATGAGCCGCAGCCGGTCGTCCTCGACGCTCTCGCCTTCCCAGACCTCGGGCTCGACGGTCGCGACGTCCTCCATCGCGTCCAGCACGTCGAAACGGGACTGCCGGCGGATGCGGTCGATGCCCTTGAAGCGTCCGGCCGACACCAGCCAGGACCGGGGGTTGGCGGGCACGCCTTCGCGCGGCCACTGCTCCAGCGCGGCCCGGAACGCGTCGTGGAGCGCCTCCTCGGCCAGATCGAAATCGCCGAGCAGGCGGATCAGCGTGGCGAACACCCGCCGCGACTCCTCGCGGTAGACGGACTCCACCTGATCGCGTATGTTTTCAGCCGTCTCCGTGCTCATCCGAACGCCCCTCCTGGCGAAATTATCCGCCCTGACGATTCGGACGATATCAAACGGTCGCGGCTGGGGGCAACGTGCCGATCGAACGGACAACCCGGCAAGGGTTGCCCGCCGCAAAGACATCGCCCGGAATGTCGCGGGTCACCACGCTGCCCGCGCCGATGACGGTCCGAGGGCCGATGCGCACACCCGGAAGGATCAGCGCGCCTCCGCCGACCCAGACGTCCGCGCCGATCTCCACGGGTCTTCCGAACTCCTGCGCCCGGCGGAGAGCCGCATCCATCGGGTGCAGCGGCGTGAGGATCTGGACGCCGGGGCCGAACTGCGTGAAATCCCCCACTCGCACCTCGCAGACGTCGAGCACCACGCAGTTGAAGTTGAAAAACACGCGTTTTCCGAGCCGGATATTGGCGCCGTAATCACAATGGAAAGGTGGCTGCAGCCATACGCTGTCGCCGCCTTCTCCAAGCAGCTCCACCAGGATGGCCTTTCGTCTCTCCGGCTCCGATTCGGCGCTGGCGTTGAGCTCGCGGCACAGATCGCGAGCCCGTCCCCGCAACGCGACGAGCTCCGGATCGAGCGCATCGTACAGCTCGCCCGCGATCATCTTCTCCCGTTCGGTCGCCATCTGCTCCCTCCTCCATTCAGCCGCTTCGCCGCCGCTCCCGGAAGCTCGCCACCTTCGCCTTGTTTCCGCAGCCCGACATCGAGCACCACTTCCGCCCGCCTGTCCGGGAGGTGTCGACGAATAGCAGCGCGCACCCTTCGCCCGCGCACTGCCGGATCCGGCCGCCCAGCTCGCCGCCGAGCAGCTCGACTGCGTCACGGGCCAGAAGCGACAACAGCGTCGAGGCGTCCTCGCGGGTCCAGCTCATCCCGTCCGACTCCAGGCAGGGGGCTGGAGTGCGGCCGGCGGCCCAGCGGTTCAGCAACGCGCGGTCCGGTTCGGGAAACGGCTGGCCAGCCACCCGGGCCCTGGCCAGCCGGTAGAGAGCCTCGCGCAGCTCGCGCGCCTGTTCCAGCTCCTCCCCGGTGACCGGCGGCGCGCTCGTCGCGAGACCCGCGGCGACGAGCCATCGCCCGAGGTCGTGCGGCGTCGCAAGCAGCTCCCGGGGCTCCGCCCGCAGGCGCGCCGCGAGCGTCGCCGGGAAATCCAGCGCCAGACTGCCGCCGCGAAACTTGAAACCGTCCCGGATCTCCCCGGCCGCCGCCGGAGCCTCGGGCTTCCCTGCTCTCGACATCCTCTGCCAGACCTCCGTAACCCGCTTGACAGGTTATCACGGAGCCGGCTATAACCTCTGTAACCGATTTGAGCGGTTACACAGGAGGATCGACATGAAGCGCATGCTCGCAGCCCTGTTCCTCGGCCTGGCCAGCCTGACCCCCGTCGCGGCGTTCGCCGCGGGCCCCCAGGATCTCGTCGGGACCTGGACCCTGGTTTCCGTGGACAACATCCTGGCCGACGGCAGCAGGATCGAGCCCTATGGACCGAACCCCGCCGGCATGCTGACGTTCGACGCCGCCGGCCGCTATTCGATCCTGATCTTCCGTCCGGGCCGCGCGCGGTTCCTTTCGAACGACAAGAGCCACGGGACGCCCGAGGAGAACCAGGCCACGGTGAAGGGCACGAACTCGCACTTCGGGCGCTACTCCGTGGACTCGGAGAAGAGCGTCCTGACCTTCAGGATCGACCACGCCTCGTTCCCGAACTGGGAGGGGACCGAGCAGCAGCGCTCGTTCGAGCTCAAGGACGGCGTGCTGCGCTACACCGTCCGGACCACCACCACCGGCGGCACGGAGGTCGGCGAGGTCACCTGGCGGCGTCCAGACCGCTAGCGAAAGCCTCCAGTCGCATCTCGTAGATTGCGTCCGAGCCCACGACGTAGAAGAGGTGCGGCACGGTGGGATGAGGAATGAGAGCGGCGACGTTGGCATGAAGCGGTAATGGTGACTCCCAGGTCCTGCCGCCGTCCCGGGTAAGCTTCAACACCGAAGACAGGAAAACGTAGAGGGTCTCCGGCTTCGCCGGATCGACGACAAGGTCGGAGATCTCTCCAACCGCTCCAAACTCTTCAAGAGAGCCGATCGTGGTCCAGGCCGCACCGTCGTCCGTGCTCTTGACCAGTTCCTTGCCTTTGAAGGCGTAAAGCGTCTTTGGCTGACGGGGATCGCGAGCCACGGCTCCGGCGCCGGCGACCGGTTCCCAGGTGGCTCCTCGGTCCCGGCTCCGGTAGACCGAACGGCTCGCGCCGAAACCGCCGTAGGCCGTGGCGTAGAGGTCATTCGGTGCCGCGGCGTCGATGCGCAGCCTCTGGATGTCGCGACGATCGTAGGGGCTCGCCCCCTGGCATGGCAGGACCTCCTTCCAGGTGCTCCCGCCATCCGTGCTCCGCGCGATGCCGCAGCCGCCGGCAACGATCGTTCCGGGCTGCGGCAGCGCCAGAACGTGGGCCGACTCCCGGCGAACCGGAGTCCAGGTCTCGCCGCCGTCGCGGCTGCGGAAGACGCCGGTCCTGCCAGCCCCGTAGAGAAGGTTCGGGTCAGTCGCATCGACGGCGAGATCGCTCAGGGAAGGCGACCCGGGACCGCCGGAGAACGCGGCCCAGGTCTTTCCGCCATCGGTGCTCTTCCAGTGCTCGCCCGCGAGCAGGGTGTACACGAAAGACGGGGCTCCCGGACGGAAGCGAACCTTCCCTTCCATTGAAAACATCCCATCGAACGGACGACGGATCAGGTATTTCCAGGGCTGTTTCTCCGTGCTGATCTGCAGGCTGCCGGAAAAATCCGCCGCAAAGAGAACACCTTTTGACGAGCCCACGGCCAGGAGACGCGGCTCACCGGAGGACAAGCCCTCGTCCCGGTTTCGCCACGTCGTGCCACCGTCATGGCTCACCGCCACGCGAGGCCGGGCGGAACCGCGGGTACGGTTTTCATAGGCTACATAGAGAGTCGCAGGGTCCGCGCTGTCCACCGTCAAGGCTCTCAGCTCCAGGTAGTCACCCGGCTGACCCAGAGCCAGACGGCTCCAGCTCGCACCTCCATCGGCGCTGCGATAGATACCCTGGCCCTTGCCTACAATCCCCGCATAGATCGTCTCCGGGCGGGTGGCCGCAACTCCCAGAAAGATCGTCCCATACCCCATTTGCCGGCCAAGGTCCGGCGGAAGGATCTCGCCGCCGATCTCTTTCCAGGTGCGGCCGCCATCCTCCGACCTGTGGATTTGCGCAGGCCTTTCGACACCTCCTCCGCTGATCGCGGACGTGGCCACACAAAGAGTCCCCGGTACCGCGGGACTGATCGCCAGACTCTGGATCGGCGCCTTGAAGTCGTGCATCGGAGCCCAGGTCGCACCGCGGTCCGAGGTCGAGAAGAGAATGCCGCCGAGGACGGCATAAAGGGTTCCTGCTCCGTCGATCGCGAGATCTCTCCCCAAGGCGCTTGGGTAACCCACCGGAATCTCGCCCAGGCGCCGCCAGCTCGTTCCGCCATCCGTGCTGCCGAACAGGATCTCCGAACGATCGTGGCCCAGGACGTAGAGCGTGCCGGGCCGCGACGGATCGGAAATCAACGCGTCCAGGTCGCGCGCCTCCAATCCACGGCCCGACCAGGTCCAGGTCTGGCCGCCGTCCGTGCTCTTGAAGAGCCCGCTCGCGACAGAGAGATAAACGGTGTCGGGAGCCGCGGGATCGACGAGCAGGCCCTCAATCATCAGCCCGGCCGGGCTGAACGGCCTTCCGGCATCCGATTCCGCCTGGACAGCCTGGGCCATCGCACCTGAAGACAGACTGAGACCAACGATCAAACCGGCCAGCAGACGCGTGCGGATCGCGCTCTTCAAAGGGTCCATAGGACCATCCTATACCTTCAGGTAAAGCGAGCTGCTGCCGTAGTCGATCACCGCGGAATGGGCCTCCAGCACGTCGACGCCGAGGATGGCGTCCACCGGCCCGGAACCTTTGAGCGCCGCCGCCTGGTTGACGTGGCTCAGATCGAGGGCGAGGAGAGCGCTGGTCTTCGGCGAGAGGCTCCCGATCATGAAGCGAGCCTCCGGAAGCTGGTACACATCCAGTTTGGCCGCGCCCGCCCCGCCGCCGGACATCGCCAGCTTGGTCAAGGGGAGGTTCATTTCGCGCACCATGTCGAGACTGAACACGGTACTGGCGGCACCGGTGTCGATGAGCACGGAGACCGGGCGGTCGTCCAGAAAACCGTCCGTATGGAAATGGCCGATCCCGCTTCGGGTGAGAGGGATCCGGGTATAACCGTTCTGCTCCAGAAATTCGATCAAGGACATGAGATCCTCCGCCCCGGCCTGCTCTGGCGGTGCGATCAGCTTACCATCAGGCGCAGAGCCGGTCGATGCCATAGCACAGCATCTCCTTCCCGAAGTGTTCGAACCTGCCCTGCAGCGTTTCGCCCAGGCGTTCCGCGACGCGGATGGAGCGGTGATTGCCTGGATCGATGAGGCTGATGACGCGGTCCCTTTCCAGGACTTCGAAGGCATAGGTCAGGGCGGCGCTGGCGCCTTCCGTGGCGTAACCGTGGCCCCACCAGCGGCGGGCGAGGGTCCAGGCCAGCTCGAAGCCGGGCCAGTGGGTCGGCCCTGTGAAGCCGACCATGCCGAGGAAGGCGGCCGTCTCCCTGTGCTCCACCGCCCACATGCCCGGGTCTTCGAGTTTCCACTGGCCCACGACATAGGCGAGATGGCGCCAGGCCCGTTCAGGAGGCCACGCCTCGCCGCTGAGGAAGCGCGCCACCTCGGGATCCGCTCTCATCGCGGCATAGTCGTCGAAGTCGTCGGCGCAAAACGGACGCAGACGCAGACGCTTCGTCTCCAGGATGGGGATGTCCATTGATCGTCTCCGTGCAAAAGCGTGGCTTGTCCTTGGGGGCAGGAGAGGCGGAAACTCCGACTCTGGGGACGCGTTCACGGGCAATGGCGCCCGTGCGGCCTCCTGTCCCTGAAAGGGAGAAGCTATGCTTCGTCTCGCTCTGCTACTGCTTTATCTCATCGGGTTGGCTCCTGGCTCAGACATTGGCGGCGGACTGGATCCCGACGGGTCCAACTCGGACATTGGCGGCGGACTGGATCCCAACGGTTAATCTGTCGCGGGGGCGCCTCCGGGCGTCCCTCGTTTGTCTCCGAAATGCACTGTACAAAAGCAGGTATTTCGCCGTAACCTTAAGCGCGATTTTGAAGGGCCCTACACAAGGAGAAACTTAAATGTCCCACCTGGGGCAGGAAGCAATGCGAAGGATTCTGGCTGGTGAGGGTGGTGCCCAGGAGGCCGAAAACGCCTCGGAACATCTCGTCTCCTGCGGCCAGTGCAGGATTCAGGCTGGGACTTTGATTGACGAGCTCCGCGCGTTGCACCCAGGCTTGCATGGCGAGGGGCCTCTGAAGCTGGTATTCAGCCTCATTGATCAGGAGCGCCAGTGGGGGGTGGAGTCGCTCGCCGCCGCCGCAGAATGGGCAGAGGTTCAGAGGCTGAGCCGGCGGAGTCAAAGAGAACGGGTGAGGATGTCGAAGGCATGCCACACGATTGCGTTCTTCAATCTCGTCCTTGGCGAGCTCAAGGAGACATCTTCCGGAGAGGAAGCCGAGTTTCTCGCCTCGCTCGCCCTGCTTTCCGTCGGAGCAATGAGTCAGAACAACTTGGCCCGCGTATTAACCAATGACATTCAGGCCGAGGTCTGGATTGCGGTCGCCAATACCCGACGCAAGGCGGCTGAATGGAAGCGGGCTCATGACGCCCTGACCACCGCTGAGCGCTTTTGGAAGGAAGGGACTGGAGACGTGCGGCTCAAGGCAAGCCTCTTGTCCATCACCGCCTCGACTCTTGCGGATGAGGGCCAGCTTGCCAAGGCGCTGGAGGCTCTGGAGAGCTGCATCTCTCTTTACGAGAGTGTCTCCGAGGGACCTCTCGTAGCTCGCACCTTGGTTCAGATCGCGAATACTCTTGCCGGAACCGAGCCTGCCAAAGGCTTGGCTGCGCTCAATCGAGCGTCCCCGCTGATCCCGATCAACGATCAGTATTTGACTCTTCTCGCCGGGCTGCTACGAGTGGAGTGCCTGATCGAGGTCGAGAAGGCGAAAGAAGCATTGCACGCCTTTCGGGGTTGCTCCCTCCTGCTCGCGACCACTCCCAAAACCAGGATGCGTATCCGCGGCAAATTCACCGGTGCCCGTCTCCTGGATGCCCTCGGCAACCGGCAGCAGGCGGAGAGGCTCTTCGACGAGGTCGTGGACCGGGACATCGAGCACGAGCTCTACAAGGACGCCTTCCTGGACCTCCTCTACCTCTACGAGCGCCACATGAAAGCCGGGAATCTCGAAAAGGCCACCCGCGTCTGCCGGCGGGCTCTCACGGATCCGACCCTCTCCGAGGCCGCGCACGACCAGATGCGAGACCTCTGGACGCAGCTCCTCGAAGCCGCTCAGCGCGAGGCGGTCAGCCAGGACCTGCTGCGCGAGCTGCGGCAATACTTCATCGTCCATTGGAAGCACCCGGCGGCCGTTCCGCCTTCGATCGGCTTCCGCTGACGCCCCGGGGCCTGGAAAAGGCGGTTTGCCGAGAGTCTTCGGTGGCGCGCCGAGGGGTCTCGGAAACCGCCAGGAGTCCTCGGCAATCTGCCGAGAGTCTTCGGCGAGACGCCGAAAGCTCTCGGAAAGCGGCGAAAGGTCTCGGCAACATGCCGAGAGGTCTCGACGGACGCCGAGAAGTCTCGGCAGGGCGCCGAGGGGTCTCGGAAAACGCTAAGAGTCCTCGGCAGGGCGGCGAGAGTCGTCGGCAAACCGCCGAGAATCCTCGGCAAGCCGGCGAGAGTCCTCGGCGGAGCGCCGGAAGCTCTCGGAAGACGCCGAGAGTCCTCGGCGAAGCGCCGAAAGGTCTCGGCAAGTTGCCGAGAGTCTTCGGGAGATGCCGAGGGTCCTTCATCCGGCAAGCAAATATCCTCCGGCCGCGACCCGGAGGGCTTTCACCCCTTGGCTGCAAGCAGCTGACCGATCAGACGATCGGCCGTCTTCGCGTAGTCGGCCTCGTATTTCTTCAGCAACTCCTCCCTCGTCGGGTTCGCGCTCTTGGCCTGGCGTTCCCAGAGGACTGAGAGAGTGGCGTAGGGCGGGACGAGCAGGCCCACTGCGTTAAAGAAATTGCAGAGGCTGCCAATGATGTGCTGCGCTCCGTCGGAGTCCCCGGTGATCACGATGGCCCCGGATGGTCAAGAAACCTGGCAAAATCGTCTCGTCGTGGTCAATTACAAAGTAAATCGACCACGCGCGAGATTTTCCTACACCAGTCCCTTGTCCCGGGCATAGAGCGCCAGCTCCAGGCGGCCGTTGATCTTGAGCTTCTGGTAGATGTTGTGGAAGTGGATCTTGACCGTGCCTTCGGAGATGAAGAGGCGCTCGGCGATGTCGCGGTTGCGCAGGCCCTTGCCGGCCATGCGGACGATCTCCAGCTCGCGCGGCGTGAGGACCTTCTCGGCTTCCCGCGTGCCCTCGTCGCGCTGCACGAGCTTGCGCAGGGCGCGGCTCACCGGGCCCGACTCCAGCCACTGCCGGCCGGCGTGGACCTCGCGCAGCGCCGTGGCCAGGAGGCGCGGCGCCGTCTCCTTGAGCACCACGCCCTGCACGCCGAGCCTCACCGCCTCGACGAGTTGGTCGTCGTTGAGCGCCGCCGTGAGCAGGACCACCCGCGTCGGGATCTTCTCGTCTCGGATCGTCCGCAGAATGGCCAGGCCGTCCGGACCCGGCATCTTGATGTCGAGGATCAGCAGGTCCGGCCGCTCCCGGCGGACCACGCGCAGGGTCTCGTCGCCATCGCGGCAGCGCGCCACCACTTCGAAGTCGGGCTCGAAGCGGAAGAGCTGCTCCAGACCGTCCAGCACGATCGGGTGATCGTCCGCGAGGACCACGCGGGCCGGCATCAGCCCGGCCCCCAGAGCGGCAGGAGGATTTCGAGCCGCGCCCCGGAACGGCTGGAGTCCAGGGCCACGGTGCCGTTCAAGGCCGAGACCCGCTCGCGCAGGGTCCGCGGGCCCAGGTTGCGCCGCACCAGCTCGGCGTGCGAGTAGCTGCCTTCGAACGGAAAGCCGCTGCCGTTGTCGGATACGGTGAGGGTGATCCGGTCGCCGCGGGCCCGGATCGCCACGCGGACGAGCGAGGCCTCGCCGTGCCGCACCGCGTTGACCAGGGCCTCGCGCACGATGTGGTAGATCTCGCGCTCCAGCCCCTCGGGGACCTCGGCGCCGAGGCCGTCGGTCTCCAGCTCGACCCGGAGGCCCCACTCCAGCTCCAGGCGCTGCACGAGATCGGACACCTGGCGCGCCAGTCCCACGGAGCCGCCGGACGGGGTCACCGGCTGCGGTTGGAGCTCCTGGATGAAGAAGCGCAGGTCCCGCTGCTCCTGGGCGAGCAGGCCGATCACCGTCTCGATGTCCCCGGTTGCCGCGGCCCCGTCGCCCCCCTCCTCGATCAGGCGGCGCACGGCTTCGAGACGCAGACCGACGCCGGTGAGCGACTGCAGGACTCCGTCGTGGAGGTCGCGCGCGAGCCGGATGCGCTCCTCGGTCGCCGCGCTCTCGGCGAGGCTCCGGGACAGGTAGACGGAGTCGAGCTGCGCCGCGACCATGCCGCCGACCGCCTCGCCCAGAAGCAGGTCGTCCGAGGTCATGCCGCGCTTGCCCAGGAAGAGCAGGTGGCCCTCGAAGCGGTTGGAGCGCAGCCGGACGCCGAGCACGGGGCCCGCTCCGAACCGCTCGCGCAGGCCGGGATGGAGCGGGAAGCCACGCCAGCGGTCGAGCCCCGCGGGCGACCGGAACAGGACGGTCGGAGACCGGCCGGGCTCGGGACTGAGGAAGCTACCCTGGTCCACGGGCGGCTGGACGAGAGGATCGAAGGTCTCCGGCGACTCGCGGGTCAGGCGCAGCTCGCCGTCGCGCCAGGAGGCGAGGTAGAGCCAGGGCTCCTCGGTCTCGACCCAGGCGAGGAGGACGTGCGGGGCGCCGAGCACGCGGGCGGCGTGCTCGACCATCACGCGCACCGCCGGCTCCAGCCGCTGCGGCACCAGGCGCGGCCACGCCGCGAGCTGCGAGATCTCGTCCCGCGTCCGTTCCTCATGGGCTCCGAGATAGCCGAGGAGCACCGCCATGACACCCAGGTAGACGATGCGGACGACGAGCTGGTAGGTCTCGACGCCACCGGCCGACGGGACGCCGTTGAAGGCCAGCGCCACGGCCAGGAAGGCGCCGATGGAGGCCGCCGCCGTCCAGAGCACGCCGCGCCACTGCCAGCGCAGGGTGGCGCAGACCATGGAGAAGACGAAGTAGGCGGTGAACGGGCTCGCCGGGCCGGCCGTGAAGGAGATGAACAGGGAGAAGAAGGCGAGGTCCACCGCGTGGGTGGCCGTCCGCAGCCGCCCGCCCGGCGCGTCGAGGCGCCAGACCAGGAGCGCGATGAAGCTCGAGTAGACGACGTAGGCGACCAGCAGCGAGTAGGCGACCCGGGCGTATTTCGCCGGCTCGGTGGGATCGAGCCAGACGGCGAACAGCGACGAGGCCGCGAGCACCACCCGCCCGGCGGCGATGAAGCGCTCGGCACGGCTCTGGGGCGAGTGCGGGGTGTCCGGCTTCCTCTCCACGACGTCCGGATCTTACAGGGCGGGCTCGCCGGAGGAACTCCATCCGTGGTTATAGAAAGATATATCCAGCAGCGGATTCAACCCGCCACGGGGTCCTCCCTATACTCCCTCCCGACAAGACCGAAGGAGGACCGATGCAGCGCAAATCCCTTTCTCTCGTGATGGTTGGAGTGTCTCTCATCCTGCTTCCGGGGTGCCACCGGAAGAAGCCGACGACGGCGCCAGACGCGCCCGTCCTGACCGAGGCCGCGGCGATGCCGGCCCCGGCTCCCGAGCCAAGGCCCATGCCACCGGCCCCGACCACGCCAGCCGATCCGCTGGACGGCGATCTCGCCTCGGTCAACGAATACGTCCGGAGCCAGGGCCTCCTCGACGACGTGTTCTACCAGTACGACAGCTCGGACCTGACGGAGGCGGCCCGGCAGCGGCTGGCGGCCAACGCGCAGTTCTTCAACCGGTACCCGACCTTCGAGGTGCTGATCGAGGGCCACTGCGACGAGCGCGGCACGCCGGAGTACAACCTGGCGCTGGGCGAGCGGCGCGCGAGCTCGGCCCGCGGCTACCTCGCATCGCTCGGCGTGGACGGCTCCCGGCTGCGCACGATCACTTACGGCGAGGAGCGCCCGGTCTGCACAGAGAACGAGGAGGGTTGCTGGTCGCGGAACCGGCGCGGCCACTTCCTGATCACCGGCCGCCGGAGCCTGGACTAGCCAATCCTCCGCCGAGACCCGATTCCCCTCCCGCCGCCCGCGCACCTCCCGGTGCGGGCGGCTTCTTTTTCGCGGCCTAGCTAGGCTGCGAGATTCAGTTGCTCCAGGAGAGTTGGAGGAATCTCCGCCATGTGCTGGTCCCGATGAACCAGGCAGGCGCTTCGCCCGGAAGCCGCCGCAGCGATGAGCGCATCGGCAAGAGGAAGCCGGCTCGGAGCTTCACATCCGATGTGGAACGCGGCAAAGGCCACCTTCTCGTCAACCGCGACGACGTCATCCAGGAGACCGCGGTAGCTCTCCACGATCTGTCGGGCCTCCAGCGGAGCAGCCCCCAGCTCCTGGAGCCGCCGGGCAAACTCGGTGAAGGAGACGCTGGCCGCGAGAATCTCGGCGTCGCCGGCCTCGAAAAGCGCCTGGACACGCTCCCATCCCAGCTCCTGGCGATGGTGGGCGATCAGCGCCGACGTGTCGAGCAGGAAGCGCAAGAGGCTCACTCTTCCCGGGTCCGCTCCGCCACCAGCTCGGCGACAGCATCCCGCTCGGGTGAAAACCTCCGGCCTGTACCCAGGAGACGGCGGGCCAGCTCTCCACGATCCGGTATCACCCGGACGAGGATCTCGTCGTCCGTCCCTTCCACGGCTTGCCAGCTCAGGCGGCAACCCGGTTTGATGCCCATCTTCCTGGCCACTTCCGCGGGTATGGTAACCATGTTCTTCTGGGTAACCGTCGTCGTCATGGAATCATGATCTCCCATGGAAGACGAAATATCAATACCCGCTCTTCGGCAGCGATCCGTGAGCTTCCCTTCTTCCGGAACCTCGCTGCCTTCCGAACGCCTTTTTTGCTCTGGGCCGGGCTGCTCCGCCGTCGTCGAAAATTTCCTGAAAAAAGTTGGCCTTTCTTTGTCAAAAAAAAGGCCTCAGCGGCAACTTATATATAGGAACACCCGGAGGGAGCAGTTCTTTTTCTTGAATTTTATGGAAAAAGAGGGCGAATGATTCTCTGTCCTTGCGCCCGGCGTGAGCCGGGCGCCAATCTGCTTGGCGTCGTACAGACTGGCGGGCGGGTGAAGTTCCTCCCGCCCGGCCTTACCGTCGACGAGGAGACGGCGCGGCTCGATCGCCCGTCCGAGGTGCAGTTCCGCTACAGCTCGACCTGCGTGGAAGGCTCCTGCCTCCACTGGCGCCGGCGGAGTTGTACGGCGCTGGACGAGGTGCGGGAGCACCTCGCGCCGTTCGCGCTGACCGACACGGCGAGCTGCTCCATCCGTCCGCACTGCCGCTGGCACATCCAGGCCGGCGACGCGGCCTGCGCCGTCTGCCCCCTGGTCTCCGGGGAGCTGATGGCGCTGGAGGACGGGATCGTGCCTCCGGAAGAGGAGGCCCTGGTGCCTATCGCGGCAAGCCGACGGTGACTCGGAGATCCTGAGGCCGGATGTGCCGGCGTGCCGCGGCCTCGACTGTGGCCTTGTCGAGCGCGTTGAGCTCGGCGTTGCGCCAGTCGGGATCGTCGAGCGGCATGCCGTAGTGCGCGGCCTCGGTGAGGATGTCGGCCCACTGGCGCGCGGTCTCGCGCCGGAAGGGCTCGCGGCCCAGGAGGTAGGCGCGGGCCTCCTCCAGCTCCGTCTCCTCGATACCGTCCTCGACCAGGCGGGTGATCTCCTCGATCACGCCGGTGCGGGCTTTTTCCACCGTGGCGGGCGAGGTGCCGACGTAGGCCACCAGGCGGCCGGGATCGAGGCCGGCGCCCGAGACGGTCTGGGCGTAGGCGCTGTAGGCGAGCCCCTCGCTCTCCCGGATGCGGTTCGGGATGCGCCCGGTCAGGCCGGCTCCCGAGCCCAGGATCACCGCCAGGGCTTCCAGCGCGGTGTGGTCCGGGTGCCGGCGCGGCACGGTGAGGTGCCCGACGTAGAGATGGGCCTGGTCCTCGGCCTCGGTCTCGACGCGGCAGGGCTCCATCGTACCCCTGGGAGCGGGCGGCTCGGACAGGGGACCGGCCGGCGCGGGCACTCCGGAGAAGAGCGACTCCAGCTTGCGCCGCACCGCCTCCTCATCCACGATCCCGGCCACGGAGGCGAGGAGGCCGTGGCTCATGGCGTGCTCGTGGAAGGCCGCGCAGTCGGCCGGCGTGAGCGCCAGCAGGCTCTCCTGGCTGCCGTGGAGGGTGCGGGAGCGCGGATGGGGAGTGTAGAGCTGCTCCAGGAACCCCCAGGAGGTCTTGACCTCCGGCTGGTCGGCCAGGCTGTCGAGCTCCGCGGCGGCCTGCTTCGCCAGCCAGGCGCAGCGGTCTCCGGGGAAGGACGGGGTGAGCATCAGCTCGGCCGCCCATTCGAGCGCCTGCTCCCAGTCCCGGGCCAGTGCGTCGACCGAGACGCAGTGGCACTCGAAGGTGCCGAAGCTGGAGAGGACCATGCCCTTGTCCTCGGCGTCGTCGGCGATGCGGCGCCAGTCGCGGGTCCGGGTGCCCTCGGACAGCATGCGGCCCGTGAGCAGGGACTGGCCCGGCAGGGTCTCGACCCGGGCGCCGGCCCGCACCCAGACCCGGACCGCCACCACCGGGGCGCCTTCGACGCGGCGCACCCGCACGGCTACTCCGGCGCGGTCCGTCATGAGCCTGTGCCCTGAGACTCGCGGAGGGCTTCGCCGAGGGCAGCCACGGCGCCGTCGATCTCTTCCGGGGTGTTGTAGTAGTGGGGCGAAAGGCGGACGATCTGGCGCGCCCCGGCCTCCGGCGCGTTCCGCGGCCCTTCGCCGAGGAGCGCCACGCTGGTGTTGACGCCGCTCCGGCGCAGGCCGCAGACCAGGCTCTTGACGTCGATCACCCCGCCGATACCGCCGACGTCGGCGGTGACGATGGCGCTCAGCCGCGGGCCGCGGTCGGCGATGCGCACGCCGGGCAGCGCGCCGATCTTTTCGCGCAGCGCGGCGGCGAGCGCGAGCGCCCGCGACTCCGCGGTGCCGATCCCGACCTCCAGCGCGTAGCGCGCCGCCTCGGCCAGGCCGAGGACGAGGGCGTAGGAGAACTCCCAGTTCTCGAACCGGCGGGCGCCCGCGCTGAGCACGTAGCGCTCGAGGTCGACCAGGCCGGCGCCGCGCATGTCCACGAAGAGCGGGTGCTCGCCGCGGGCCAGGGCGCGCTCGGAGACGTAGAGGAAGCCAATGCCGCGCGGTCCGCGCAGGAACTTGCGGGCGGTGGCGGCCAGGTAGTCGCAGCGCAGCCGGCCGACGTCGACCGGGGTCTGGCCGACGGCCTGGCAGGCGTCGATCAGGTAGGGGACGCCGGCGGCCTCGCAGATCTCCCCCACCTCTTCGGCGGGCTGGACGAGGCCGGAGTTGGTCGGCATCCAGGTCAGGGAGACCAGGCGGCAGCGTGGGTGGGCGACGAGCCGGCGGACGGAATCGGGGTCGGCTCCGCCTTCCGGCAGGTCGTCGGCGCGCAGGACCTCGATCCCGAGCCGGCGGGCCAGGGAGAGGTACATGAGCTGGTTGGAGGTGTAGTCACTATGGCTGGTGACGAGCACGTCGCCCGGGTGGAAGTCGAAGGCGGAGAGCGCCTGGGCCACGGCCACGGTGGCGTTCTCGACCAGGGCCACGGTCTCCGCGGGCGCGTGGATCAGGCGTCCGAGGAGCCCGTAGGTCTCGCGGACGCGGCCGGCGGCCTCGTCCTCGGCCTCGTAGCCGCCGACCTCGGCCTCCAGGTCCAGGTGGCGGTGGATGGCGTCGAGGACCGGCGTGGGGCTCAGGGCCGCGCCGGCGTTGTTGAGGTGGATCCGGGTCTCGCAGCCGGGCGTGTCCAGGCGCCAGCGGCGCAGCGACTCGTCCGGCGTTTCCGTCGTCGGCTTGCGGTCTTCGATCAGCGTCATGCTTCAGCTTCCACGCGGGGGAGGGACCATCCGAGCACGCCGCCGCGCTCGGGACGCAGGGTTCGGGAGGCGACTTCGAGCAGCCGATCGGCGCCGGCTTCCATCAGGCCGCGCAGGTGGCGGTCGAGGTGCTCCAGGTCGAACACGGCCAGGGCGAGGCCCGCGGACAGGGCCTGCTGGTGGACGCGCTCGTGGCCGAACACCCAGTCGGCGGTGGCGATCTGGCGGGCGCGCTCGACCTCCGCCTCCGCCGGCGGCTCGGCCAGGACCTCGGCCAGCAGCCGCAGGACCTCGGCCTCGACGCGCGCCGGCTCGACGCCGGGGACGACCTCGGCCGCCACGGTGATCTGGCTGGCGTCGAAGCTCTCGGAGAGGTCGGCCGCGACCCAGGAGCAGAGCTGGCCCTCGTCGACCAGCTCGCGCTGGAGGCGGCTGGTGCGGCTGCCGGCCAGGAGGGTGACGAGGAGCTTCAGGACCGGGTGGTCCGGGTGGGACCCCGGCGGCGCCGGCAGGGCGAGGAGGAGGCGCGCGGTCTCGCCCTTGCGGCGCTCGACGCGGACCAGGGTGTCCGGCGTGGCCGGCGCCGTGAATTCGGGCCGCAGGGCCGGTCCTCCGGACGGCAGCCGGCCGACGACGCGGTCCACCTCGTCGAGGACCGACGCTCCGACGTCGCCGGCCACGACCAGGATGCCGTTGTCCGGCCGGTAGAGGGAGCAGTGGAAGGCGGCGAGCTCTTCGGGGCCGGTGGCGTTCAGCTCCTCTTTCGTGCCGAGCACGGGCCGGCCATAGGGGTGGGTCGGGAAGAGGCGCGCCTGGACCTCGGTCTCCAGGGCGTCCCAGGGCTCGCTGTCGTACATCGCGATCTCTTCGAGGATGACCTGGCGCTCGCTCGCCACCTGCTCGGGGTCGAGGGTGAGGGCGGCCATGCGGTCGGCCTCGATCTCCAGCGCCTCGGTCCAGCGGTCGGCCGCGAAGTTGAAGTAGTAGCCGGTGGCGTCGTGGCTGGTGAAGGCGTTGTTGGTGCCGCCCAGGGCCTGGGTGCGGCGGTCGATCTCGCCGGGCCCGTAGCGCGCCGAGCCCTTGAACATCATGTGCTCGAGAAAGTGGGCGACGCCGCCGTGGCCGGCCGGCTCGTCGCGCGTGCCGGCGCGGTAGAACAGGGCCGAGGTGACGATGGGCGCCTGGTGGTTCTCGACCAGGCAGACCGTCAGGCCGTTGGACAGCCGCTCCAGCCGCGGCGTGCCGGGCAGGGCGGGGATGACCTCGACGGCCCCCGCCTTTCCCGGAGCACCCGGAACCCGATGCCTGCGCCTCAATCGCCACCTCCCGCGAACAGGTTCACGTCGATCTTCTCCCGCTCCTGGACGGCGCCCGGGAACACCTCGACGATGAGGTCGTACTGCCGGTGCCCGCGGGCCTGCACGGAGATACGATGGCGGCCGGGCGGGAGCCTCAGCCAGCCGCCGCGCAGCCCGCCGCTGAACTTGAGGGCCGGGCCCGCGAGCTGGTCGTCCACCAGGATGACGGCACCGGGCGGGCGGACGCGGAACGCCACGGCCTCGCTGACCCGCACGGTCCTGAGGTCGCCCGTCTCGACCTCGGCGGCGGGGAGCGGAGAGAGCTGGGCGAAGATCGGCGTGACGCCGCCGGTCGCCGAGGCCTGCACGGCGATCCTATAGTCCTTCATGCCGTCCTTCCTGATGCGGATCAGGTAGTCGCCGGGACCGTCGAGGGTGTAGGAGCGCGCACCCTTCTCACCGCTCCACTCCTTCGCCCGGCCGATGACGGTGCGGTCCACGAGGACCATGGCGTCCGGCGGGGTGACGCGGAAGGCGAGCGCGAGGCCGGTGCGGATCACGCGGTCGGCGCTGGGAACGCTGGGACGGCTCTCGGTCTCCTCCGGCTCTTCGACAGCCGGCTGCCGCGGCTCGGACGGCACCGGGGTCGGCGCGGGCTGGACCGGGGTCGGAGTCGGGCGCGGCTCCACGACGGGCGGACGCGGAGAAGGCTCGGCCGGCGGAACCTGCGGGAGCCGTCCGCGGTCGCGAGGCGTCTCCTGCGTCTCCTGAAGGACCGGGGAGGTGGGGGTCGGCGCCGGCCGGAGGTCGGGCGCGGGCGACGAGACCGGGGCCGGCGTGGGCTCGGCCGTCTCCGCTGTCTCTGCGGTCGCGGGGGTCAGGGCCGGCATCGGCGTGACGGCGACGGTCTGGTCCGCGACCTTCTCTCCGGCCCCGGGGCGGAAGAACAGCCAGGCCACGGCCGCGGCGGCGACCAGCACGACGGCGGCGAGGATCGGCGCCAGGCGCCTCGCCGCGAGCCCCTCGGTCGCCGGCGCGGCCGGGGTGACCAGGGGGATGGGCGGCAGGACCGGGGGCGGCGAGGACTGGTGCGTCGGGATCGGCGGCGGCAAGGGCGGCGGCGGCACGTTGCGGGCGGCGCCAGGAGTCGTCTCCGGCGCGACCTGCGCTCCGCCGCTGCCGGTCTTGCGCGGCAGGACGCGGGTGGCCACGAGCGTGGCCGGCGCGGACAGGGTCTCGTCGTCGAGCTCGCGCTCGATGGCGGCGAGCTCCTCGGCGACCTCGCCGGCGGTGGCGGTGCGCTCGTTCTTTTCCTTGGCCAGGATGTTCCGCAGGAGCTGCTCCAGGCGAGGCGGGATCGAGCGTAGCTCCGAGACCGGCGGCGGCTCCTTGTGGAGGATCTGGTAGACCAGGGTGGTGATGCTCTCGCCCTCGAACGGCCGCTTGCCGGAGAGCAGCTCGTAAAGCACCACCCCGAGCGAGAAGACGTCGGACCGGCCGTCGAGGTCGTCGCCGCGGATCTGCTCGGGCGAGAGATACTGCGGGCTGCCCATGACCGAGCCGGCCATGGTCAGCTCCGTGCTCTGGCCGGTGACCTTGGCGATACCGAAGTCGGCCACCTTCACGCGGCCGGTCGTATCCAACAGGATGTTGCTCGGCTTGATGTCGCGATGGACGATCCCCTGGCGGTGGGCGTAGTCGAGCGCGTCGGCCACCTGGCGGACGATGCGCAGCACCTCGCGCAGGGAGAGCGGCGGCCCGGACTCCAGGCGGCCGGCGAGGTCGGCCCCCTCGACGAGCTCGAAGGCCAGGAAGAGCTGGCCCTCGGTCTCGCCGGCGTCGAACAGGGTGACGATGTTCGGATGGAGCAGCCGTCCGGCGGCCCGCGCCTCGCGCAGGAGCCTCTTCGTGCGGTCCTCGATTTCGTTCGGCCGGCCGACCAGACGGACAGTCTTGATGGCCAGCTTGCGCTCGATGTGGGGGTCCTCGGCGAGGTAGACCTCGCCCATGGCTCCCGCGCCGAGGAACTTGAGGATGCGGTAGCGGCCGACGCTGCGGCCGCCGTCGGGCTCGCTCACGGCTCGACCGGGCCCTCGCCGGTGTCTTCCACGACCTCTGTACCGGCCGAGATGTCCCCGGAAGGCTCGTCGAGCGGCGCTCCGGCCAGGGCGCCGTCCTCGCCGGTCGCCACGTCCTCGCGCGAGTTGAGCAGCGCCGTCGCCTCTTCGGCGCGCTCGGCCGGAACGCGGATGCGCACCTCGCCGAGGTCGCCGACCTCGGTCGGGAACTCGCTCGAATACAGCGACTCGACCTCGGCGTCGATGCCGCAGTTCTCCAGGAAGCCCAGCACCACGGAGGCCTCCTCCTCGCTGCCTACCACTTTCACGATGACCCAGTCTTCAGCCATGCAGCCCTCCTCCTAGGGGGTCAATTCGAGAGAGATCATATCGCAGGGTCCGGTTCAGGCCGGCTCCGGCACGGGGGCCGGCTTCTCGGTGTCCAGTCCTTCGAGCGTATAGGGCGTGACGCCCTGGCGCGGATACCAGTGGCGGCTGTGCTCGGCGAAGCGGCCGAGACTGTCGTGCCAACGGTAGTGGGAGACGATCATCGAGCGCTCGTCGATCCGGATCCAGTTGCAGGAGTTCTTCTCCCTCTCGCCGGCCCGGCCGCGGCGCGAGGTGGTCGTGCCGGAGTGCAGGATGACGACCGGCGGCCGGCCCTTCGGATAGAACTCCTCGGAGTTGCCGATGTAGGTCTGGTGCAGATGGCCGGAGAGGATCAGATCGACGCCGGCGGTCGAGAACAGGTCGATGGCCTCATAGGCGTTGCCGAGCACCCGCTGGGTGCCGAAGTTCGGCGGCGGGATCATGTGGTGGTGGGCCACGACGACCTTGAACAGGCCGGCCGGCGCCTCCTCGAAGAGCTTCGCCACCTCCAGGAGCCGGCGCAGGGTGATGCGGCCTTCCTTGACCGTCCAGCCGAAGGCCGTGTTGACGCCGACGACGAACAGCTCGCCGTCACTCCAGACGGGCTCCAGCTCGGGGCTGAAGTACTTGCGGTAGCAGCCGAACGGGTTCAGGGCCCGCTCCCAGATGCGGTAGAGCGGCACGTCGTGGTTGCCCGGCACCACGATCGTGGGTGCCGGGATGCTGTCCACGAAGGCGCGGGCCTCCTGGAACTGCTTCGGCTTCGCGCGCTGGGTCAGGTCGCCCGAGAGGACGACGAGACTCGGCTGATGGCGCCCGATGAAGTCGAGCACCCCCTGCGCCACGCGCGGCAGGTGGGGGGGCCCGAAATGGACGTCGGAGATGTGGAAGATCGTCCGCACGGGAGCCGGGTTCTATCGTTCTCCAAGGATCTCGCCGACGTTGCGCGAGACCTCGGAGGCCAGGTAGCTGGAGACCGCCGCCAGGATGACGGTTCCGTGCCGCAGGCCGAGATAGAACCCGCCCACCGCGGCCACGGCGAGCGCCGGGACCGGGTAGGTCCGCACCAGCCGTTCCCACTCGAGACTCTCGGGGAGGATCTCGTCGAGGATCTCCTCCACCCTGCCTCCCACGGCCCGCACCTCGTCGTTCAAGAAGTCTTCCATGACGTTTCCTCCTCCGCGGCTCGTCTTCAGATGTCGTCGTCGTCGCCCCGGCCGCGCACGACCAGGCCGAGCAGGAACCCGACACCGGCGGCGATCAGCAGGGCCTTGCCCGGGTTGTCGCGCACGTAGAAACCGACCTCGCGCGTGAAGTCGCCGGCGTCGGACCGCACCCGGTCGTACTGGCGGCGCGCGTTGTCGGCGACGTCCTGATAGGTCTCGCGGGCGTCCTCGCTACGGCGGCGGAACTCCGCGGTGGCGCGCTCGGTGCCGCGCCGGATCTCGGCCGAGGCGCGCTCGGCGCCGCGCCGGACGTCCTTGGAGATGTCGGCATAGCGGTCGCGCACGTCCTCGCTCAACCGCTGGAACCGGTCCCGTGCCGAGGCGACACCCTCTGTATCGCCGGCATTCCGGGCATCGCGCTCGCGCGCCGTTTCGGCATTCGGGGTGCTTCCGTCTTCAGCCATCACAGCCTCCGTCTTCTCAAGAAAACTGCCGGTTCGGAAAGGTCTTCGCCGGCCGCCTGGCAGGCCGGCGAGGGGAGCGGCAACCCGATTTTTAGCACGATTCGTGCCCTGGGGTAGACTTGGCCGGCCGGACCGAGAGAGGAGACCTGCGAATGGCGAGCGTGACCTTCCATGGAGCCTGCGGGGTGGTGACCGGGAGCTGCAGCCGGCTCACCTGGGGCGAGCACTCCGCGCTGGTGGACTGCGGCCTCTACCAGGGCGAGGAGGAGCTGGAGGAGCGCAACTTCGCCGCGTTCCCTTTCCCGGCGCGCGACCTCGGCGCCGTCGTGCTCACCCACGCCCACCTGGACCACACCGGCCTCCTGCCGCGCCTGGCAGCCGAGGGCTTCTCCGGGCCGGTCTACTGCACGCCGAGCAGCCGCGGCCTGATCTCGCTCGTCCTTCTCGACGCCGCGCGGCTCCAGGAGGAGGAGGCCCGCTACGCGAGAAGGAAGGGCTACTCGCGCCACCGCGAGCCCCGGCCTCTCTACACGGTCGAGGACGCCCGTCGGGTTCTGAAGCTCCTCAGAACGGTTCCGTTCGACGAGGAGCACGAGCTCTTCGCGGGCGTCCGCTTCCGCTATCGCCGGGCCGGTCACCTCCTGGGCGCGGCGACCGTAGAGATCACCGCCAAGGGGTCGGACGGCGAGCGCCGGACCTGGTGCTTCTCGGGCGACGTCGGGCGCTATGGCGTGCCCATCCTCAAGGACCCCGAGCCGCCGCTCGCGGCTCCGGCGGCCCTGCTCCTCGAATCGACCTACGGCGACCGCCTGCACGTCGAGCAGGACGCGGCCGAGGCGCTCGGGCGGATCCTCGCCGAGACCTTCGACCGCGGCGGCGTGGTGGTCATCCCGGCCTTCGCGCTCGGCCGCACCCAGGAGGTGCTCTACCATCTCTCGGCGCTGGTGGACCAGGGTCGGCTCGACCCTCGACGGGTCTTCCTCGACAGCCCGATGGCCATCGACGCGACCGACCTCTACGACAAGGCGGAAGCCGAGCACGACGAGGAGCTGGAGGCGCTCCAGGATTCCGGAAACGATCCGCTCGCGCCGGGCCGCTTCGTGCGCTCGCGCACGGTGGATCAGTCGCGGGAGCTGAACGGAATCCAGGAGCCCATGGTCATCGTGGCCGGCAGCGGCATGGCGAACGGCGGCCGGGTGGTGCACCACCTGCTCCACCGGCTCCCGAATCCGCGCAACTCGGTGGTCTTCGTGGGCTACCAGGCGGCGGGCACGCGCGGCCGCGCGCTGGTGGACGGGACGGACATCGTGGCCATCCACGGCCAGACCGTGCGGGTGCGGGCCGGGATCCACCAGCTCCACGGCCTGTCGGCGCACGCCGACCGCGACGAGCTGCTGCGCTGGTGCAAGGCGCTGCCGGCGGCGCCGCAGCGGGTCTTCCTGAACCACGGCGAGGATCCAGCGCGCAAGGCGCTCTCCGTGGCAATCGAGGAGATGGGCTCGGAGATGGGCTGGCCTCGGCCGGCGCTGCCGAAGACGGGCGACACCGTTCCCTGGTAGCGGGTCATGCCGAAGGAGCCCCGCCCGTCCTTCCTGCTGCAGCTCGCGCGCTACGTGTCGCTCACGCTGCACCAGGCGCACGAGGACTCGGTGCTGCTCTTCGCGTCGGCTCTGGCCTTCGTGACGGTCGTCTCGCTGGTCCCGCTGCTGACCGCGTTCTCCTTCATCGGCGCCCGGGTCTTCCACCAGTACCCGCAGCGCACGCTGGAGGTCTTCGTCCAGATCCTCCCCTACTCGGAGGAGACGATCGTCGAGAAGATGGGCGAGTTCCTGGACCAGGCCGAGACGCTGCACGGCTTCGGGCTCGCGGTCTTCCTGACCACGGCGCTCCTCGGCTTCGCCACGGTCGAGGAGGCGATCAACCGGATCTGGAACGTCTCGCGGACGAGGCCGTTCCGGGTGCGGCTGCTGTCGTTCCTCCTGCTGCTGTTCTGGGGACCGGTGCTGATCGGCGTGACCTTCTCCAGCCTGATCGCGCTGCGCCAGAGCCCGGCTCTGCGGCGGCTGTTCGAGGAGTCCTTCCTGCTCAACCTCCTGCCCATGGCGGCCGCGATCGTGGGCCTGACGACGCTCTACTGGCTGGTGCCGTACACGCCAGTGCGGCTGCGCAACGCGCTGACTGGCGGGTTGCTCGCGGCGATCCTCCTGGAGATGCTGCGGGTGGGGTTCGGCACGTACATCC
>JBEQUE010000193.1:0-12235 GCA_040349255.1 Acidobacteriota bacterium
GCGACCAACTCTCCACCCATCAGGTGGTCACTGCGGTGCTGCCGACGCCTTGTGGTCAACTTCTCCAGATCCGGAAAGGCACGAATCCAGAGAAGCAGCATCAGGCCATCTACGACACGCTCGGCATTCCCCACGAGGTCATGGCCCCACTCAAGACCTGGCTGCCCAACCCAGAATAGTGACGAAAATCAACCGTGGATCCTTGCGTATCAACACTTTATGGCACAAAGTGTGGAAGTTGGGCTAGATCCGGGGCTCGTCCAGGCGTCTTTTCCGCTGGGACCGCCGGCTTCCCAGCCGGCCACACTCCATGCTTTTTTCAGCAGTCGTCCGGAAGGCGGCGACCCCGGAACAACCCCGTGAAAGCAGGGTTGGTGAAGGCTGCGGACGAATGGCGGTGCTCCAGCGCATGGAGAGACGCTGAGGTGGAGCGGGTGGCAAGCCCTTGAAGGCCGGCTGGGAAGCCGGCGGTCCCAGCGAAAAGCTGGATCAAGCAGAAGTGCTCTCGAGCAGCAGCGGAACACGCGCTGCGACCGCGTCCCCGGCGCTGCCGCCGCACGGCTGCCAAGGATGCGCAAGAACGCCGGGTGGCTTCCCAATTCATGGGGCAGCCGCTGCCCAACGAAATTTCCCGTCCAAATTCACGGGGCAGCGACTGCCCAGCGAAATTCCACGTCCAGATTCACGGGGCAGCCGCTGCCCAACGAAATTTCCCGTCCAAATTCGCGGGGCAGCGACTGCCCAACGAAATTCCACGTCCAAATTCACGGGGCAGCCGCTGCCCAACGAAATCTCCCGTCCGAATTCGCGGGGCAGCGACTGCCCCGTGAAATTCACGTCCGCCGAAGGGGTGGGGGGGCCGCCCTCTTCGGACCCACTACACTACGTCCGCGGCTCGTCCAGGTTGAAGGCGTCGCGGTGGAAGCGCCAGGCGCCGTCCGGGTCGCGGCGGGCGATGACGAGGTACTTGCCGCGGGCGGTCGTCGCGGCTCCGTCGGCCTTGCGGGTGGAGGTGTGCTCGAAGCGGCCGCGCATCCAGGCCCAGTCGCCGGCGACCTCCGTCTCCTCGACGACGGTCTCCAGCCGCATCTCGTACTCGTCGAGCGCCGCCCGGTAGGCTTCCAGGATGGCCGCCCGGCCCTGGATGGCGGGGTAGTCCGGGGACAGGAGCACCGCGTCCTCGGTGTATTGCGCGACGAGAGCCTCCGCGTCGCCCGCCGCGAAGGCGGCCATGATGCGGTGCTCGATCTCGGCGATCCGTGCCTTGTCGTCCATGGTCGGAGCGATGCTACCACGGGGCTATTCGGCGGTTCCCGACTTGCCCAGCTCCGTGCGCACGTCGGCGAGAGCCTCTTCCCGCTCGGCGAAGAAGTCGATGTACTCGTCGTGACTGAAGAAGGCGTTGACGTAGTCCGCCTGCGTCAGCAGGTAACCGCCCCAGCCGTTCAGCATCGCCACCTGGAGAAACGAGGCGAGGTCTTCGGCCTCGTGCTCCAAGAAGAGGTGGCCCGGCGCTTCGTGCAGCAGTCGCTGATCCTGATATGCCTGCCGCAGCTTGTAGTACAGGTGCCAGCTCTCGCTGCTCGGCCAGATACCCCACTCGGTGACCCACAGCAAAGCAGGCATCCGGTAAGTCAGCGACGTGGCCATCCAGTGGGCGACGGAGAAGATGCGGTATGGCTCCGGCGGGTAGGAGATCCGCTCGCGGTGCACGCCCGGCGCCGCGTCCGGCTTCGTACGCTGCCGGTCGCTCAACCACTCGTCGCATTCCTGTTGTGTGTAGAAACGCAAGGCGTCCCTCCGGCGTGGCCGCTGGCCAGGCGGGGGTCGTCATCGGGGAAGAACGTGAAGGTCGAGGCGGGGGCCCGCCGCCTCGACCCGTCAGGATCGGCTGGGGAGGCCTTCTAGCAGAGGTCCGTGTAGCAGGCGCCCTGCGTGCAGTAGTTGGTGGTCGTGCAGTGGGTGGTGACGTTGCAGGTGACGCAGCTGTCGCCGGTCTCGGTCGAGGAGTTGCAACAGGTGCCGGTCACGCCGCCGACGATGCCCTGCAGCTCGTGGCCGGACAGGTTGCGGAGGGTCTCCCGGTTGAGCGAGAGCTTCTTCTGCAGCTTTTTCATGAACATCTCCTTCGGGTCATGCGGGGACAGAAAAGTCCGTCACCGCGGGTTGACGAGCGCAGGCTCGCCGGCCGGCGCGGAGGAACGGCTCCGCGCCCTCGCCCGCAGCGAGCCGTAGATCTGGGCGAGGAAGTCGTAAAGCACCATCTCGTGCTCGGGTCCGGAGGACCGGCTGAGGCGGTTGACGAACATGTGGAGGTAGCTCGGCAGGATGTCCTCCACGCTCGACCGCAGGCGGCCCTGGAGCTCGCGGGCGCGCAGCTCGCGCACAAGGCCGTCGAGGGCTGCGGACCGCCGGCCCAGGGCGTCGAGGGCCGGCTGGAGCTCCTCGTCCTCCCGGGTCGCCAGCAGGCGCTCCAGCGCCGGCCGCTCCTTGCGCAGCCGGTCGGCGACCGGGCCGCGCAGGACATCCTGCCGGTAGCGGCCGGCGAAGGCGGTGCGGCAGGCCTCCGCCAGGCGCTGCCGGCCTTCGAGGTCGTAGCCGAAGTCCTCCATCATGCGGTCCATGCCGAGGAGCATCAGGCGCCAGCGCAGGTCGGCGCCGGTGTCGCTGGCCAGCGACTCGACGATCGCGGCCACGGCCTCGCTGTCGTGGAAAAACAGCTCCTCGGACAGCTCGATGCCACCGGGGCCGCCGTAGCGCTCGATCTCGCGCTCGTAGGTGTCGAGCTGGAGCTTCCAGGCGGCTCCCGAGGCCTGGAGACGCCGGAACGCCTCCTCCAGCCGCGGCAGCACGTTGCCGAGCAGCCGCGCCGGAGCGCCGTGGAAGCGGACCCGCAGGTGCCAGTCCGGATCGCCGTAGCGCAGGAAGAACCAGCTCCGGGCGTCGCCGGATGCCAGGGCTTCGCGGGCCAGCGGCGCGATCTCGTCGCGCAGCGCCTGGTCGCCGGTGGCGGTGCCGGTGTAGAGCTTGGCGAACAGCCACTCCGAGCCCGGCGCGAACGTGCGCACGAGCGGGCCGGGCGGCGCCGGCAGGCGCCGGGCGGAGAGCGCGGACCTCTCGCCGGGGCTGCGCGTGAAGCCGACCAGGACCTCGTGGAAGAACCGCCCTTCGGGACCCCGGGCGCAGAGCTCGTCGGGCGACGGGAAGACCTCCATGAGCAGGATCTCCGGCCGGTTCCTGACCAGGTCGAGCACCGCGTCGAGGCTCAGCGGGTTGTCGAAGTCGAGCAGCAGCTCGTTGTCGCCGTCGACGAGCAGGGCGAGACGGGGGAGCCGGCGTTCCTGGCGCAGGCGCCGGGCGAGCCGCAGGCGGTCCGCGCCGCGCGCCGCGGCCGCGGCCTTGAATTCCTCCTGCGCGATCCGCCAGCAGGCGCGGGAGAGCACCAGCCGGCCGTGGGTGATCCGGGGCAGGAACGGCGCCGATTCGAGCAGGCCCCAGCTCCACATAAGCGCGCTCGTCTGCTGCTGGCCCTGAATCGCCGCCAGGAAGCGGTAGAGGCCGAGCCCGCCGCCGCCGGCCGCCGGGTTGTGCGCGGTGCTGAGGCGCGGGATCACTTCCCGGTCCAGGCTGCGCGAGCGCAGGCGGATCCGGCCGCCCTCGACCGTCACCGTCAGGTCGTCGATCCGGATCTGGCGCTCGCGGGGAGCGCCGGAGCGGCCGAGGAAGACGATCTCGTGCGAGCGCAGCACGGGGCGGGCGAGCACGTTGCCGACCCGGCCGGCGGGCAGGTGGACGACCTCGGCGAACACGGCCTCGGGGACGTGGGCCTCCTCGGCGGCCAGGTGCGACCGCACCCCGGCGTGGATGCGCTCGTCGGCGTGGCAGAAGCGGCCGTGGAGGCGGGCGCCGGACGGCCCGACGGCGTGCTCCAGCAGGAGGCGCCAGGGGCCGCCCGCCTCCAGCTCCTCCGGCGACCGCGCCACCAGCGTCGCCATGCAATGGAAGGCGTCCGGCAGCGGCTTGCGGTCGGCCTGTTCCATCCGGGACAGGTGCTCTTCGGTCAGCTCCAGCTCTGTCTTCCCCTGCTCGACGGCGGTCTCGAGGAGCCGCAGGAGCATCGCGTTGCGTCTCGACCAGGGCACCTGCATGCGCTCCTCGGCCGGGCTGAGCGGCAGCCCTTCCAGGAGGGGAGAGGCCTCGGCCGCCGCCCGGCCGGAGCGGCCGAACCCGATGCCGCTCTCCTCGTCGAGGACGGTCGCCAGCGGCATCTCGCGGCCTTCGCCGTAGCGCTCCCGGAACGCGTTGCGGAAGTCCTCCATGGGCCCTTCCGCCACCGACGCGTGGAGGCGGTGGAGCACCTCCACCCCGCGCAGGATCTCGTCCATCACATCCCGGCCCAGGCGGACCTCGCGGCCCGGCTTGATCATGTCGACCTGGACCAGGCGCGACAGCTCGACGGGCGCCCCCAGGGGCTCCAGGTCGGCGGCGATGGCGCGGTAGGCGTCGGGGTCGTTGCCCGTCCCGCCGATCCCGCGGGCGTCGAGCGCCGCCAGCTCGCGCTCGGCGCGGGCCAGCCGTTCGCGCGCCTCGGCGGCCGGAGCGAGACCTTCGAGCTGCCGGAGCAGGCCCGGAGTGCTCTCCTCGCCGGTCACCGGCAGCTCGAGGTCGGGGACCAGCATCTGGCTGTCCACCAGCTCGTCGAGGAAGGCCGCCGCGTCCTCCAGCGTGATCTCGCCGTCGGGGTCGCCGGCCACCAGGGCCTCGGCCAGGTCGCCCAGGCGGGCGCCGTCCGCGGCGCGCTCGAGGGTCTCGCGCAAGGCGTCGAAGACGTCCACCGCCACGAGGTGGTAGGTGCGCAGGCGCCCGATCACGCGGGCCTCGGCGTAGCGGTAGCGGCCGGCCGCCTCGTACAGGCTGGTGTTGGGCCGGTAGAGGAGCTCGGAGCGCAGCGCGGAATCGCGCCCCAGGTGCTCGCAGAGCGCGAAGAGGTAGTCCATGTCCAGCCGGCTGTGGCGGCCATAGACACCGCGCTCCGCCAGCTCCAGCCGGGTGCCGCCGTCGGCCGGCCCGACCGTGCCCGCGGTGCAGCCGGAGAAGAGGCCGAACGGCGTCGGCCGGGTCGCCATGCGCAGGAAGTAGCGCACCAGGCCGTGCTCGGTGCGCCGGCCCTTCTTGCTCTCGGGCTCGCGCCGCCACTGGGGGAGGCTTCCGGTCAGGTCCGGCGAGGCCAGGAACAGGGCCTCGCGCACCTCCGGCCGTTCGAGCAGGGCCTCCAGGCGCCCGCGCAGTAGGGCGCGGTCGTGCGCCAGCGCCTCCTCGAGGTCCTCGTCCCGGCAGTCGGGCGTCCGCAGTCCGGCGCTCCAGGCCTCGACCTCTTCGAAGGGCAGCAGCGGGGTGCGGAGCACCGCCAGGTCCCAGGGCTCCATCTTCCGGCTGCGGCTCATCGCGGCTCCGTTTCGTTCAGGGCTGGGACCGCGGTGAGCAGCATCCGGTCCCAGTCGGGCTCGACGTCCGAGACGGCGGCCAGCAGGGCGAGCCCGATGCCGGCGGAACCGACCAGGAGGCCGGGCTCTCCCTTCCAGACGCCTTCGCTGCGGGCATCGCCGGAAGGGCCGGCCACGAAGGTCAGGAACCCGGCGACGCCTTTGCCGGGGCGCTGCTGGTCCAGGGTGCGGCGGATCCAGGCCAGCGCGGCCTCGCCGAGCTCCGGGTCGCCCGTGGCCTGATAGAAGCGGTTCCAGAGATGGGCGAGGCCGGCGGTGCCGTGGCAGAGGCCGGCGTCCACCGTGCGCGCGGCCTGCTCGGACCTGCGCGCCGAGGCCCGGGCCAGGGCGAGCGCCTCCTCCTCCCACTCCGGGCGGCCGAAGCTCCGCGCCGCGGAGAGCAGGACGGCGGCGACGCCCGGGTCGCCGTAGCACCAGGCGGTGCGGGTCGGCTCGGCCGGCTGGCCGGGCACGAAATGGGCGGGGAAGGCGCCGCCGTCGCGCCCCAGGCGGCGCCCGAGGAGCCAGCGGACGAGACCGTCGGCGAGACCGGGGAGGCGGGGGTCCTCGAAGCCGCCGCGCCGGGCCGCGGCCAGGAAGCCGAGCACGCCGGGGATGCCGTGCGCCACGCCGAGGTTGTAGCTGCCGGCGGGCATGATCTCGCGCTGCCAGGTCGGCATCCACTCCGGCACGGTCCACCAGGTCAGGCCGTCCTCCGACGACTCGGCGCTCTCCTCCAGGAGGTCGAGGATCCGGCCGAGGAGCTCCGCCGCCGCCGGGCCCGCCGCCGGGTTGGACAGCCGCTCGACGAGATAGACGCCGTAGCCGGAGAGCCCGCTGATCAGCTCGAAGTTGAGCCGCTGGCCGGAGATCGACAGCAGCTCCCGGAGGCCGTCGTCGATGGCGGAGCAGAGGTCCTCGTCGGACTCGAAGAAGCGCCGGGTGAGGTGCTCGACCGCCCAGCCGATGCCCGAGAACCCGCTGTAGAGCGAGGGCGGCAAGACCGTCTCGCCGAGGGCGTCGACGCTGCGGCCGATCGCGTCGAGAGCCGCGTCGGAGGCCGGCCCGGAGCCGCCCCGGGCCGCGTCCAGGTAGGCGAAGAAGACGGCCTGGCCCGCCAGGCCGCCGGAGAGCGAGGGGCTTGCCTCCTCGTCGAGCTGATCGAGCTGATCGAGAAGACTGCGTTCGATCTCCTCGATCACCGCCCGGCACCGGCCGGCGGTCCCGGGGTCGGCGGCGGCGATGGGCTTCCACGCCGTCACCGCACAATCTCCTGGGGCTGCTCGATCCTGGGCTCCTCGGCGCGGACCCCTTCGAGCTGCGCGGCGATGAGATCGCGGTAGACGCCGGGCCGCGCCACGAGCTCGTCGTGGGTGCCGGAGTCCACGATGCGGCCGTGCTCCAGCACCAGGATGCGGTCGGCCTTCCGGACCGTGCTCAGGCGGTGCGCGGCCACGATCCGGGTGGTCCGCAGGCGCTGGAGGTTCTGCTGCACGCGCTGCTCGGTGATCGCGTCGAGCGCGCTCGTGGCCTCGTCGAGGATCAGGACGCGCGGCCTCCGGACCAGGGCACGGGCGAGCGCGATGCGCTGCTTCTGGCCGCCGGAGAGCGAGGCGCCGCCGTCGGCGAGCACGCTGTCGTAGCCCATCGGCATGGCGGTGATGTCCTCGTGGATCTCGGCCAGCTTCGCGGCCTCGATCACGCGGGCGAGCGGCAGCGAGGGATCCGACAGCGCGACGTTGGCGCGGATGCTGGTGCCGAACAGGTACGAGTGCTGCGGCACGTAGGACAGGTGGCGGCGCAGCCACTCGCGCGGGAGCTGCTCGATCGGCCGGCCGTCGTAGAGCACCCGCCCCGAGTCCGGCTCCAGCAGGCCCGCGAGCAGCCCGGCGAGCGTCGACTTGCCCGAGCCGGAGGTGCCGACCACGGCGATGAGCTGCCCCGGCTCCACCTCGAACGTGGCCTCCTCCAGGGCCGGCGGCACCAGCGGGCCGTAGCGGAAGGTGACCTGCTGCAGCGTGATCCGGCCCGAGAATGTGGCCGGCTGCGGCCGGTCGCGACCCTGGTGCTCGGTGGGGGTCGAGAGCACGTCCTCCAGCCGCTCCAGGTAGCTGCCGAGGAGCTGGAACTGCGCGGCGTTGGCGACCAGGGTCGACAGCGGCGCCAGGAAGCCGCCCGCCAGCGCGGCGAGCGACAGCATGGTGCCGAGCGTCAGGTCGCCGGCCATCACGCGCGAGCCGCCGTAGAGCAGGATGGCGAGCGGCGAGCCCAGCGAGATGGCGTCGAGGATCGAATTGACCAGCACGTCGAGCCGGCCGCGCGAGAGCGAGACGTTCAGCTCGCGCACGAAGAGGTGCGACCACGAGTCCACCGCCCGCTGCTCGGCGCCGCAGGCCTTGAGCGCCTCGATGCCGGAGAGGAGCTGCACCTGGTAGCTCGACGAGGCGGCCTGCGCCTCCAGGGCCTCGGACATGAGCCGCCGGCGGCGGCGCAGCGCGGCCACCAGGACCGTGACCCGCACCAGGGCCAGGCCGGCGACCAGGAACCCGAGGCGGACGTCCGCGACCAGCAGCAGGGCGAGGTAGAAGGCCACCATCATGCCGTCGAGCGCGCCGGAGAGCACCGTCGAGGTCAGGATCTCGCGGATCGTCGTGTTGCTGCTGAGCCGCATCAGCAGGTCGCCGCTCGACCGGTGCTGGAAGAAGCGGAACGGCAGGTGGACCATGTGGTCCAGGAAGTCGAGCGTGAGCTGGGCGTCGAGCCGCGTGCGCAGCGCCAGGAGCAGGTGCCCGCGGATCATCGAGCCCAGGAGCGTGAAGCCGACCAGCACGGCCGCGCCGCCGGCCAGCACCGAGTAGAAGCGCAGGTCGCCGCGCGGGATCACCCGGTCCACGAGCATGCCGGTGAGGAGCGGCAGCGCCAGCGCGAAGAGCTGGATGAGGAGCGACGTGAACAGGATGCGCAGGATCGCCGTGTCGTGCCGCAGCACGCGGCCCAGGTAGCGGCCGAGGAGCGGCGACTTCTCGCCGCCGCGGTCGAAGGCCGCGCCGGGCTCGAAGGTCAGCGCCACGCCGGTCAGGGCGCGGTCGAGCTCGGCGCGGGGCACGAAGCGCCGGCCGTTGCCGGGGTCCACAATCCAGGCGCCCTTGCGCTCGGCCCGCTCCAGCACCACGAAGTGGGTGAACTGCCAGTGCAGGATGCTGCCGGTCTCCAGGTACTTCAGGTCCTCGGGATCGTCGAGCTGCACCCCGCGCCCGCGCAGGCCGAAGTGCTCCGCGGCCCGCAGCAGCGTGGTCGCGTCCGTGCCGTGCATGGCGAGGCCGGTGACCTGGCGCACGTCGTCGAGCGACACCGTCCGGCCGTGCCAGCCGAGCGTCATCGCGAGGCAGGCGGGCCCGCAGTCGGTGACCGCGGTCTGGGGCACGAAGCGGATCCGGCGGCGCGTGGGGATCAGCGCGGCCAGCGCCGGGAAGCGCCGGTGGAGGTCGGCGGCCGTTCCGGAGTCGGGACGCTCAGCCATGGTCCCCTCCCAGGCTCCGCAGCGCCGGCAGCAGCGCGAACAGCAGGCGCTCCGACTTGACGCGGACCTCGGCCTGGCTCGGCATGCCGTCGCGATAGGCGTAGGTCTCGCCGGACACCTCGAAGGTGGAGGAGGGGAGCGGCGCCGTGACCACCGCCAGCGCGCCCTGGAGCGGCACGGCGTCGCCGGCCACCGATCCGAGGAGGCGCCGGGCCTCGGCCGGTCCGATGACCTCGCCGGCCACCGAATCGATCGTCAGCCAGCGGTAGACGTAGGGATGGCCGGGCAGCTCGAGCCGCATCCTCATGCCGGCCCGGAGCTGCGGCAGGTAGCTGCCCGGCAGCAGGGCGACGACCGACGGCAGGTCCCGTCCGGCCCCCTTCTCCCCCCCCTCCAAGATCGCGAGCACCGGCTGGCCCGCCTCCACGAGCTGTCCCGGGGCCACCCGGACGTCGCTCACCTCGCCGTCCGCGGGCGCGCGCAGCTCGCGCTCGGCCAACTGCGCCTGGGCCAGCTCGCGCTCGGCGCGGAGCGCCACGAGGTCCTGGGCGATGGCCGGATCGGACGGCGCCTGCAGGCGCTGGACGAGCTTGCTCTCGATCTCCCGGTCCAGGCGCCGGAGGTTCGCGGCCTCCTCCGCGCTGGACAGGGTCAGGAGGAGCTGGCCCTTCCTCACCCGGGTCTGCGGCTGCGCGGTGAGCGACGCGACCGTGCCGCCCGCGGTCGCGGTCACCTCGACCCGTCCGCCGGCGCGGACCACGGCCACGCCCGAGGCGTACTCGGGCACCCGCACCAGCACCAGCGCCAGCAGGCCGGCGGCGAGCGCGGCCACCAGCAGCCAGTAGGTCCAGCGCGTCCAGCCCGGAGCGAGGCGCAGCGGCTCGAGCGGCATGGCGGACATCTCGCGCTCGCGCAGGGCCCGCTCGCGGAACGGGCCGCGCTGCAGGCCGGCCGTGCCCGACGTCCCCGGCACCGGAGCCAGCGCGGTGAGGTACGGAGCGACGTGCCCGGCCGCGGCCTCCAGGGCGGCGATCTCCCGGGGCTCGAACGGCGGCTCCTGCGCGAGCCGGACGGCCACCAGGACCGCGGCGACCTCGCCGTCCATGCCGCGCACGGGCACGCCCAGGAAGCGCTCCGCCGGCTCGCCGTCGGGATTGTCGAGATCGGGATCGAACCGCGGATCCTCGCCGGCGCGCGGCAGGCAGAGGGTGAGGCCGGTGCGCAGGATGAAGCTCACCAGGCCGACCGCCGGGCTCTCGCCCGACTCCGGCTCGGCCTCGCCGATCGGATTCCACAGCGCCTGGCGCCGCGGATCGAAGACCAGACAGTAGCCGCGTTGGGCGGAAGCCGCCTGGAGGATGGTCGCGCCCACCGCCTCCGCCAGCTCCGGCAGCGACCGGGCGAGGGCGAGCCGCCGCAGCGCCTCGACGGACAGCGTGCGCTCCTGGCGCTCCGGCCGCTCGGCGCCGCCGCGCAGGAGGCTTTCGGCCGCGCTCGCGATCAGCCCCGCCAGGTCGCGGTCGGACAGAGCGCCGCGCGAGAGATAGAACAGCCGGTCGTCGTCGACCAGGTCCTGGAAATCCTCCAGGCCGGATGCGCCCGCGAGCACCACGCTGAGGCACGGGACGTCCGGAACGTCCGGGGCACTCCGTTCGATCGCGCCAAGCGCGGCCTGGACCTCCCCGGCAGAGCAGCCGGGTCCGAAGCAGAGGATGGCGACGCCGCTTGCGGCCACCCTCCCCGCCAGCCCCTGGAGGTCCGCGGCGGACAGGGCGAGGCCGCGGTCGGCGAGCAGCTCCCGCAGGCGGCGCGGAGGAGGCTCGGGACCGATCCAGAGCGCGGGAACCGGGCGCAGCCTGTCCGGGGCGGTACCCGGCTCGGCCGTCGGCTCCGTTGAGGCGAGATCTCGCTTTGTCGTTTCCAAGACGCTATCTTACAACTGCCCCTGGGCTGTTTCTTTCCCTATGCATATGTTAATCCGACTGAATACATTTCGCATCGCCCTCCCGGGCGTTCTTCTGGTGGCCGCCGCCTGCGGCGGTCCCCAGGCGGCCGAAGCTCCCTCCGCGCAGGAGGCTGCCGCGGTGCGTTCGATCCCCCAGGCCCCCTCGGAGCCCGGCCCCGCCACCTATGTAGGCGTAATCGTGGCCTCGGAAACGGTCAACCTCTCCGCGGAGCTGCGCGGCCGGCTCGAGACCGTGAGCGTCCGGCCCGGCGAGCGGGTGAGCCGGGGCATGGTCCTGGCCGAGATCCAGCCGCTCAACCTGCCGGAGCAGATCGTGAGCGCGGACGCGGCGGTGCAGGTGGCCCGGTCCGGCGTCTCCCAGGCCGAGACCGCGCTGCGGCTGGCCCGCGAGCGGGTGTCGCGCGTCGAAGCGGCGCCGGAGATGTTCTCGGCCGAGCAGCGCTCCGTGGCCCTGGGCAATCGGGATACGAGCGAGAAGGAGCTGGAATCGGCCCGGGCCCGCCTGGTGCAGGCCGAAGCGGAGCTTGGGCGGTTGCGCGGCCAGTCGGCGCGGCGCGTGCTGCGGGCTCCCGCCGACGGCTGGGTCGCGGCCCGCCTCCTCGATCCGGGCGCGCTCGTCGAGGCCGGCGAGCCGGTCGTCCGCCTGAAGCGGGGCGACCGCTACCTCCTGCGTTTCGCCGTGCCGCCGGCCGAGGCGGCCCGCTGGGCGTCCGGTACGTCGATCCTGTGGCGTCCCGACGGGCAGGAGGACACCCATCGCGCCGTCGTCGCCCGGGTGGCCCAGCAGGTGGACCCGGCCTCGCAGATGGTCTTCGTGGAAGCCGACCTGGACGGCGCGTCCTCCTCCGGCCTGATCCGGGACGGCCTCGTGGTGAGGGTGGAGCCGCGGACACCCGGCTAGAGATCGTGAACGCCTACGTCGTCAACGAGATCTTCTACAGCCTGCAGGGAGAGGGAGTCCGGGCCGGGACGCCCAACCTCTTCCTGCGCCTCTCGCGCTGCAACCTGGCCTGCGCGGTCGAGACGCACGGCTTCGACTGCGACACCGAGTTCGAGTCCGGCCGCCGCCTGACCCTGGAGGAGATCGTGGCGGAGCTGCGCCAGCTCTCGGAGGCCTGCGACTGGATCGTCCTGACCGGCGGCGAGCCGGCTCTCCAGGTGGACCGGGAGATGGTCGACGGCCTCCATGCCGCCGGCTACCGGCTGGCGATCGAGACCAACGGCAGCGTCGAGCTGCCGCCGGGGCTCGACTGGATCACGGTGAGC
>JBEQUE010000201.1:0-11468 GCA_040349255.1 Acidobacteriota bacterium
TCGCTCGTATGTTGGTCAATGGCTGGCGTCTCATGGAGGGTCGCTTGAGGCGAGCTTCGTTCTGCAATCCTGGCTGAATGCGGGAGGAGAGCGGGAACTGGTAGGCTCGTATGTAGGTCAGTGGCTGGCGTCCAATGGAGGACTGCCTGAGTCTCAGTTCGTTCTGAAGTCCTGGCTGGATGCGGGAGGAGAGCGGGAACTGGTTCGCGCGTATGTTGGTCAGTGGCTGGAGATCTACGGCGAAGACGACGAATCGGACTTTGTGATGCGGGCTTGGCTTCAGTCAGGAGGGGAATTTGCCCTGGTTCGTTCGCCTGCCGAGCGGTGGTTGCGAGCCCATCGAGAGGCGCCTGAAGCGGTCCATATAACCAAGTTCCTGGCGAAAGAGACGGACCTTCCCTCGGAGTCCGTCAGCGACATTCTGGTCTGGTGTCGGAAGTTTCACAGCAACGAGGATGCTCTTTGGAGGCTGACCTCCTTGGGCGCAAAACTGTTGAAGCCCGAACTGTCAGACGAGGTGGTGGCCGCGAGCAGACCGGTTCTTGAAACGGCCCTGAGGTCTTCGCGTCTAGAGCGGCAAGCGCTGGTAACCTTGCTGTTTGCCAAGCTCGGTAGAGCTCCCGAGCTGCGCGCGCGCGTGGCCGAACTTTTTGCAACGTGGCTGCGGACTCCGGGTTCCTTGGATTTCGCCATGGCAGAGAACCCCGGTGCCCTGGGGCTCAAAGCCCAGCAGCCCTCCCTCCTGTACTACCTCCGGGATCTGGTCGAGGCGCACGCATTGGATCTGACTCGGGACCGCGAGGTCCTTCAACGACTCTTCAACTGGGTGGTGAGGTGGCCACCCGAGAAGAGCACGCAGGCCCGGGAGATCCTGGCGAATCTCTCAGCCCCTTCCGGAGCCGGGAATTCCGGGGCCCCGGCCCCTGCCGCGCCCCAGCCTGCAGCCTGACCGGTACATCGGCAAGGGTACGCCTCAGGCCCGCGTCCTCCTGCCCTGGAGCAGCTTCGCAAGCATGGCCTTCTTGGTGTCCGAGAGGCCGGCGCGCAGGTCGTCCACCTTCTGGCCTCGGGTCGAGAGACGGGCGGCCAGCTCCTCCTCGGGCTCCTCGCCGGGCTCGGCCAGGATCTGGCTGCGCTCCGCGTCGGTCCACGGGTGCAGATCGCTCAGAAGGCAGTCCGGATCGGCCGCGGCCTGCTCCAGGAGGGCGCGGTAGCGCGCCGCCATGCGCTCCACGGTGGCGGCGTCGAACAGGTCGGCGCTGAAGCGGAGGCCGCCCCAGATCTCTCCGTCCACCTCGCCCAGACCGAGGACCAGGTCGAAATCGGCGGTCTCGTTGTCGTAGTCGAGCGCGCGCAGCCGGAGCCCGGAGAGCTCCGGCAGCTCCATCGGCGGAGCCATGGCGAACATCACCTGGAAGACCGGGGTGACGCGCGCGCTGCGCGCCACCTTCAGGCCGTCCACGATCTTCTCGAAGGGCAGGTCCTGGTGGAGGTAGGCGTCGAGCGCTGTGGTCCGGACCCGCGCCACGAGGTCGCGGAAGGCGAGGCCCTCGTCCTCTCCCGACCGGATGCGGAGCGGTACGGTGTTGATGAAGCAGCCGATCAGCGCCTCGGTCTCCCGGTGTCCGCGATTCGCCACGGGCGTGCCCACGACCACGTCGTCCTGGCTGCTGTAGCGGTGCAGGAGGAGATGGAAGGCGGCGAGGCAGGTCATGAACAGGGTGGCCCCCAGGTGCCGGCTCGACTCGTGGAGCGCCCGCGAGGCCTCCGAGGACAGGATCGTGGTCACGGAGCCGCCGCGGTGCCCCGGCTTTGCCGGGCGCGGACGGTCCGTGGGCAGGGCGAGAACCGGGGGCGCGCCGTCCAGCTCCCGGCGCCAGAAGCCGAGCTGGCGCTCCAGGATCTCGCCGCGGAGCCACTCGCGCTGCCAGACCGCGTAGTCCGCGTACTGGATCGCGGGCTCCGGGAGAGCGGCCGGACGGGCCTCGACCGTCGCGGAGTAGAGCTCGCCGAGCTCCCGCAGGAAGACTCCGGTGGACCAGCCGTCGCTCGCCGCGTGGTGGACGTTGAGCAGGAGGAGGGTCGAGGAGGAGCCGACCCGGACGAGCCCGGCGCGGAGCACTGGCCCGCGGGCGAGGTTGAACGGTTGCCGCGCTTCGTCCCGGACGATGCGCACCGCCTCGGTGTCGGCCTGAGCGCCCAGGCCGCGGAGGTCGATCAGGGGGACCGGGAGACCGGCGGGCAGGATCCGCTGGACGGGGACGCCTCCACGCAGCTCGAAGGCGGTGCGCAGGGCTTCGTGCCGGCGGACGATCTCCGCCAGCGCGCCGGCGAGCGCCGCTTCGTCCAGGGCTCCTTCGAGATGCAGAGGGGTGAAGATGTTGTAGTTCGCGCTGTCCGGCTCCATCTGCTGGAGGAACCAGATCGCCTCCTGGCTGTAGGAGAGCGGCAGGTCCCGGTCGCGCGATATGGGCAGGATGGGCGGCGCCTGCAGGCCCTCGCCCGCGGCGCGCAGCTCGTCGATCTGCGCGGCCAGGGAGGACACCGTGGGCGACTCGAACACGGCGCGGAGCGGGATCTCGACGCCGAGAGCCGCGGCGATGCGCGAGGCGAGCTGGGCCGCCTTGAGCGAGTGGCCGCCCAGCTCGAAGAAGCCGGTGTGGAGACCGACCTGCTCGACCCCCAGGACCTCGGACCACACGGCGCCGAGGATCTCCTCCGTGGGCGTGGCCGCGTGCGCGGCTTCCTCGTGGCGGACCGGCTCGACGCCGGCGAGAGCCCGGCGGTCCACCTTGCCGTTGGGCGTGATCGGCAGGTCGTCGAGCACCACGAAGGCGGCGGGCACCAGGAACGCCGGGAGCCGGCCGGAGAGCCAGGCCCGCAGCTCCGCGGGCGTGGGAGGGGCCTCGGCGCGGGCGCCCACGTAGGCCACGAGGCGCTTGTCGGCACCGTGGCCCAGGGCGAGCACCGCCGCCTCCTTGACGTCGGGATGAGCAGCGAGCGCGCCCTCGACCTCGCCGGGCTCGATGCGGAAGCCGCGGATCTTCACTTGATCGTCGGTGCGTCCCTGGTACTCCAGGTTGCCGTCGGCGCGCCAGCGGACGAGGTCGCCGGTGCGATAGAGGCGCTCGCCGCCCGCCTGCGGCACGAAGCGCTCGGCGGTGAGGTCCGGCCGGCGGTGGTAGCCCAGGGCCAGTCCGTCGCCCCCGATGTAGAGCTCGCCGAGGACCCCCATCGGCACGGGCCGCAGCTCGCGGTCGAGCACCAGGAGCGTGGTGTTCGAAAGCGGCCGGCCGATGGGCAGGGTGGTCGCGCCGTCCGGCACCTCGGCGACGGTGTAGGTGGTGGCGAAGGTGGTGCTCTCGGTCGGTCCGTAGCCGTTGACGATGCGCCGGGGCGGGCCGGCCCGGAGCACCTCGCGGAGGCGGGCGGCGTCCGCGGCCTCGCCGCCGAACATCGCATCGCGGACGGTGCGGAAGGCGTCGGGCCGGGCCGCGGCCGCCTGGTTGAACAGCGAGGTGGCGAAGACGAGCGCGGTGACGCCCTCGGTCTCCAGGAAGCCGGCGAGCGCGTCCGGGGAGAGGAGCGTCTCGCGGGCGACCCCGACCAGCCGGCCGCCGTTGAGGAGCGCGCCCCAGATCTCCAGGGTGGCCGCGTCGAAGGAGGTGTTGGAGGCCTGCGGCAGGACGTCGTCCGGTCCCAGGGAGAGGAAGTCGTTGTTCCTCACCAGGCGGACGACGGCGCGGTGGGGCACGGTCACGCCCTTGGGCCGGCCGGTCGAGCCGGAGGTGTAGAGGAGGTAGGCTGGCGCGTTCGACGGGACTCCGAGGTGCGGGCTCTCCGGGTCCTGCCGTGAGATCGCTCCGGCGTCGCGGTCCAGGCAGACCGCCTGGGCGCGCAGGCCCGGGAAGCGGTCGAGCCAGCGCTCCAGGGTGACGAGGACGGGCGCCTCCGCGTCCTCCATCATCAGGGCCAGGCGCTCCTCCGGGTAGGCGGTGTCGATCGGCATGTAGCAGCCGCCGGCCTTGAGGATGGCGAGCGTGGCCACGATCAGCTCCAGGGACCGCTCCAGGTAGAGGGCCACGGGCGAGCCCGGCCGGACGCCGGCGTCCCGCAGGTGCCGGGCGAGGCGGTTGGAGCGCTCCCGCAGCTCCCGGTAGGAGCAGGGCTCGCCCCAGTCGGCGGCGATCGCGTCGGGGCGGAGCGCGGCCTGCTCGTCGAACAGCTCGTGGATGCAGCGGTCGGCCGGATAAACGGTGTGGCCGTCGTTCCACTCGACCAGGAGGTGGTGGCGCTCGGGCGCGCTCAGGAGGGGGAGATCGGCCAGCCGGGCGTCCGGGTCCGCGGCGGCCTCTTCGAGGAGGAGGCCCAGATGCCCGGCCAGGCGCGCGACGGTGGAGCGGTCGAAGAGGTCGGCCGAGAACTCGAGCAGGCCGGCGAGTCCCTCCCCGGCTTCCCAGAGGACCAGGGTGAGATCGAACTTGGCGGTGACGGACGCCACGTCGAGCGGCTCGGCGCGCAGGCCGGGCAGCTCCAGGGAGCCGGCGCCGGGTTCGTCCTGCATGGAGAGCAGGGCCTGGAACAGCGGGTGATGGGACAGGCTGCGGGGCACGTTCAGCTCTTCGACGAGGCGCTCGAACGGCACGTCCTGGTGAGCGAAGGCGGCGAGGGTGGTGGCCCGGGTGCGGCCGAGCAGGTCGCGGAAGGTCGATCCCGCCGGCATCCGCCCGCGCAGGACGAGGGTGTTGACGAAGAAACCGACGAGCGGCTCCAGCTCGGGCCGCGACCGGCCGGCGAACGGCGCGCCGAGCGAGATGTCCTCTTGGTCGTTATACCGGTGGAGCAGGGCCTGGAACCCGGCCGCGAGGGTCATGAACAGGGAGGCGCCGAGGCGGCGGGAGAGGGTGCGCAGGCCGCGGCTCAGCCCGGAGGAGAAGGCCAGGGGGACGCTCCCGCCACGCTCGGAGCGGGCGGCCGGCCGCGGCCGGTCGGTGGGCAGCTCCAGCAGCGCGGGCAGGCCCGCGAGCTCGTCGCGCCACCAGGCGAGCTGCCGCTCCAGGACTCCGCCGGCGAGCCACGCGCGCTGCCAGACCGCGAAGTCGGCGTACTGGACGGGCAGCGGGGCCAGGGGAGCGCCGGCGTAGAGGGTCGCCAGCTCGTCCGCGATCACGCGCAGGGACCAGCCGTCGGAGACGATGTGGTGCAGGCCGAGGAAGAGCACCGACTCCTCGCGGTCCAGCCGCACCAGGCGGAAGCGCACGAGCGGACCGTTCGCGAGGTCGTACGGCAGGCGCAGCTCCTCGTCCATGAGGCGGCGCAGCTCGGGGCGAGGATCCGGGAGACCGCGGAGGTCGTGCACCGCGAGCGGGACCGGGAACGGCGGGCGGATCTCCTGGCGAGCCACGCCGCCGGTCTCCGGGAAGACGGTGCGCAGGGCCTCGTGGCGGCGTACGATCTCGTCGAGGCTCCAGGCGAGGGCGGCCACGTCCACGGCGCCGCGCAGGAGCCACGGGGCGAGGACGTTGTAGCTCGCCCGGCCCGGCTCCAGCCGGTCCAGGAGCCACAGGCGCTCCTGGGCGAAGGAGAGGGGGAGATCGCCGGCGCGCGGGACGGGCACGATCGGCGGCGCCGCCGATCCTCCGGCGCTCCCGTCGATCCGCCGCGCCAGGGCGGCGATCGTGGGCGCCTCGAACAGGGCGCGCAGCGACAGGTCCACGCCGAAGGCCTCGCTGGCGCGGGCCGCGAGCCGCATGCCCAGGAGCGAGTGGCCGCCGAGGTCGAAGAAGTCCTCGTCGGTCCCCACGCGCTCGCGGCCGAGCAGGTCGGACCAGATCCCGGCGAGCACCTCCTCGGTCGGCGTGCGCGGAGCGGCTCCGGTCGCGGTCTCGTGAATCTCGAGCAGGGCGAGTGCCCGGCGGTCCACCTTCCCGTTGGGCGTGATCGGCAGGTCGTCGAGCACCACGAAGGCCGCGGGCACCATGAATTCGGGCAGCCGGGCCGAGAGCCAGGCGCGCAGCTCCGCGGGCGCCGGCCGGGCTTCGGCGCGGGCTCCCACGTAGGCGGCCAGCCGGCGGTCGCCGCCCTGCCCGAGGACGAGCACCGCCGCCTCCTTGACGCCCGGATGGCCGGCGAGCGCGCCCTCGATCTCGCCGGGCTCGATGCGGAAGCCGCGGATCTTGACCTGATCGTCGGTCCTCCCCTGGTACTCGACGTTGCCGTCGGCCCGCCAGCGCACCAGGTCGCCGGTGCGGTACAGGCGCTCGCCGCCCGCGGCAGGCACGAAGCGCTCGGCGGTGAGGCCGGGCTGGCGGTGATAGCCCAGGGCCAGGCCGTCGCCGCCGATGTAGAGCTCGCCGGTGACGCCCATCGGCACGGGGTGCAACTCGCGGTCGAGCACCAGGAGCGTGGTGTTCGAGAGCGGCCGGCCGATGGGCAGCGTGATCGCGCCGTCCGGTATTTCGGAGACCGTGTAGGTGGTGGCGAAGGTGGTGCTCTCGGTCGGCCCGTAGCCGTTGACGATCCGCCGCGGCGGTCCGGCGCGGAGGATCTGGCGGAGGCGGGCGGCGTCCGCGGCCTCGCCGCCGAACATCGCGTCGCGGACGGTGCGGAAGGCGTCGGGCCGCGCCGCGGCGATCTGATTGAAGAGCGAGGTCGCGAAGACCAGCGCGGTGACGCCCTTCCGTTCGAGGAAGGCGGCGAGGTCGTTCGGCGACAGGAAGGTCTCGCGGGTGACGCCCACCAGCCGTCCGCCGTTGAGCAGGGCGCCCCAGATCTCCAGCGTGGCCGCGTCGAAGGAGGTGTTGGAGGCCTGCGGCACGGCGTCGTCGGGCCCGAGGGTGAGGAAGGCGTTGTCCCGCACCAGGCGGACGACGGCCCGGTGCGGCACGGTGACGCCCTTGGGCCGGCCCGTGGAACCGGAGGTGTAGAGGAGGTAGGCCGGCGCGTTCGAAGGGACGCCGACGTCCGGGCTGTCCTCTCTCTGCCGGGAGATCGCCCTGGCGTCGCGGTCCAGGCAGACGGCCTGCGCCGTCAGGTCCGGGAAGCGGTCGAGCCAGCGCTCCAGGGTGACGAGGACCGGCGCTTCCGCGTCCTCCATCATCAGGGCCAGGCGCTCCGGCGGGTAGGCGGTGTCGATCGGCATGTAGCAGCCGCCGGTCTTGAGCACGGCCAGGGTGGCGACGATCAGGTCGAGCGAACGCTCCAGGTAGATCGCCACGGGCGAGCCCGGCCGGACGCCGGCTGCCATCAGGTGTCGGGCGAGGCGGTTGGCGCGCTCCCGCAGCTCGCCATAGGTGCACGGCGGGAGGCCGTAGTCCTCGTAGTCCGCGGCGATGGCGTCGGGTCGCAGCCCGGCCTGCTCGTCGAACAGGTCGTGGATCGAGCGCCGGGCCGGGAAGCCGGTCCGGACGTCGTTCCACTCGACCAGGAGATGGTGGCGCTCGGCCTCGCCGGCGAGCGGCAGGCCGGCGAGCGGGGCGTCCGGGTCGGCGGCCGCGGCTTCGAGCAGGGTGGCGAGGTGACCGGCCAGGCGCGCCGCGGTGGTGCGGTCGAAAAGGTCGGTCGAGAACTCCAGGGCGCCGCGGATGGCGCTGCCCTCTTCCCACAGGCTGAGGGCGAGGTCGAGCTTGGCCGTGACCGAGGCGATCTCGATCGGTTCCGTCTCCAGCCCCTCCAGCGCGAGCGAGCCCCCCTCGGGGCCGTTCTCGACCGACAGGAGCACCTGGACCAGCGGGTGGTGGGAGAGGCTGCGGGGGACGCGCAGCTCTTCCACGACGCGCTCGAAGGGTACGTCCTGGTGGGCGAACGCGGCGAGCGTCGAGGCCCGGGTGCGGTCGAGCAGGTCGCGGAAGGTCGAGCTCGCGGGAGCACGCCCGCGCAGGACGAGGGTGTTGACGAAGAAGCCGACGAGCGGCTCCAGCTCCGGCCGCACCCGGCCGGCGAAGGGCGCGCCCAGGGGGACGTCCTCCTGGTGCTCCCCGCCGAGACAGCGATGGAGGAGGGCCTGGAGCCCGGCCGCGAGGGTCATGAAGAGCGTGGCGCCCAGGCGCCGCGACAGGTCGCGCAGGCTGCGGCCCGGCTCCGCGGAGAGAACGACCGGTACGCTGCCGCCGCGCCCGGAGCGGACCGCCGGCCGCGGCCGGTCCATGGGCAGCTCCAGGAGGCCGGGCAGGCCGGCCAGCTCGCCGCGCCAGAACGAGAGCTGCTCCTCCAGGACCTCGCCCCGGAGCCACTCGCGCTGCCAGGCCGCGGAGTCGGCGACCTGGACCGGCAGGCCGGGCAGGTCGAGCCGGCGGCGGTACAGGGCCGCCAGCTCGCCGGCCAGCACGCCCATGGACCAGCCGTCGGCGACGATGTGGTGCAGGGCGAGGAAGAGGACCGCGTCCTCGCCCGCCAGCCGCACCAGCCGGAAGCGCGCGAGCGGTCCGCGCGCGAGGTCGTAGGGCAGGCGAAGGTCTTCGTCCAGCAGGCGCCGCAGCTCGGCCGTCCGGATCTCGGCGGGGAGGGCCGAGAGGTCGTGCTCCGGCAGGTGGATCGGAGCCGGCGGCAGGATCTCCTGCCAGGCCGTGCCGCCGTCCTCCGGGAAGACCGTGCGCAGGACCTCGTGGCGGCGCGCGATCTCGCCGAGGCTCCAGGCGAGCTCGGCTACGTCCAGGGGGCCGCGCAGGCGGTGGGGGAACAGGAGATTGTAGCTGGTCCGTCCCGTCTCCAGGCGATCCAGGACGCGGAGGCGCTCCTGGGCGAACGAGAGCGGCGGCCTGGACGAGCGCGGTGTGGGGACGACGGGTGGAAGCCTGCGCGAGGCCCCGGCCTCGATCCTCGCTGCCAGGCCGGCCACGGTCGGAGCCTCGAACAGCGCCCGCAGCGGCAGCTCGACGCCGAAGGCGGCATCCACCCGGGCGAGCAGCCGCGAGCCGAGCAGCGAGTGGCCGCCGAGGTCGAAGAAGCTCTCCCGCGTCCCGACCGTCTCGCGGCCGAGCACGCCCGCCCAGATCCCGGCGAGCAGCTCCTCGGTCGGGGTCCTCGGAGGAGTGCCGGCGGGGCTCTCTTCCCGGACCTCCAGCGCGGCGAGCGCCCGACGATCGACCTTGCCGTTCGGGTTGAGCGGCAGCGCCTCCAGCACGGTCCAGGAGGAGGGGAGCATGTATTCAGGGAGGCGGGCGCGGAGGGCCTGGCGCAACTCGGAGAGGTCCTTCTGAACGACCACGAACGCCGCGAGAGATCCCTCCCTCGCCACGACCGCCGCCGCGCGCACGCCGGGCTGCTCCAGCAGGACGGCCTCGATCTCGCCCAGCTCGATGCGGAAGCCGCGGATCTTGACCTGGTGGTCGATCCGGCCCAGGAACTCAATGGTCCCGTCGGCCCGGCGGCGCGCCAGGTCGCCGGTCCGGTAGAGCCGCGCGCCGGCTTCGAACCCACTGGGCACGAAGCGCTCGGCGGTCAGGTCCGGCCGGCCGAGATAGCCGCGCGCCAGCCCCTCGCCGCCGATCAGGATCTCGCCCGGGACGCCCACCGGCACGGGGTGGAGCCGGCGGTCGGCGATCACCAGGCCGGTGCGGTCGATCGGGCCGGCGATCGGGACCGTGGCGCCGACCCGCTCCACCCGTCCGGCCGCGGACCAGATCGTGGTCTCGGTCGGACCGTACAGGTTCCAGAGCGCGCCCACCCTCTCCACCAGTCGCCGCGCCAGCTCGGCCGGCAGCGCCTCGCCGCCGCACAGCGCCTTGAGACCGGGCGAGCCGGGCCAGCCCGCGTCGAGGAGCAGCCGCCAGGTGGCCGGCGTGGCCTGCATCGCCGTGATGCCGCGGTCCAGCAGCGTCCGGAGAAGGGCGGGATCGGCGGCCTCGTCGCGGCGGGCGATCACGACCCGGCCGCCGGCGAGGAGCGGCAGGAGGAGCTCCAGCACGGCGATGTCGAAGGACAGGGTGGTGACGGCGAGCAGCGCGTCGTCCGCCGTGAGCCCGGGCTCGCGCAGCATCGAGCCCAGGAAGCCGGCCACGGCGCCGCGGCGGACCTGCACCCCCTTCGGCCGTCCGGTCGAGCCCGAGGTGAAGATCACATAGGCGAGATGGTCGGGCGATGTTTCGACCACCGGCAGCGGATCGAGACCGTCGCCTTCGTCGAGGCGGACGATCCGCGCGCCGGCCGCCGGAAGATCGACCCCGTCGCCTAGGATCAGGAGCGGCGGGCGGGCGTCCTCCAGGATGCGGGCCAGGCGCTCGGCCGGGTGGGACGGGTCGAGCGGCAGCCACGCGGCGCCGCTCCGGAGGACCGCGAGCACCGCGGCCAGCATGCCGGCCGAGCGCTCGACCGCGATGCCGACGAGGACGTCGGGGCCGGCTCCCAGCTCCCGCAGCAGGCGGGCCAGGCGGCCCGCCTGCCCGTCCAGCGCCTCCTGGGTCAGGACCTCGTCGCCGCAGACCACGGCCACGGCCGAGGGCGCGCGCCGGGCCTGCTCCTCCAGGGCCTCGGCGAGGGAGAAGGGAGCCGGTCCGGGACGCCAGTCCCATGCCTGCCTGCGCTCGGCCTCGGTGAGGAGGGGCAGGTCCGCGACCGCCCGGTCCGGGTCGGCCAGGGCGCCCGCCAGCAGCTCCCGGAAGCAGCCCGCGAACCGGGCGGCCGTCGCGGCGTCGAACAGGTCGGTGGCGTACTCCAGGGTGCCCGCGAGACCATCGCCCGTCTCCACCAGGTACAGGGTGAGATCGAGCTTCGAGGTGAGGATCGGGAGTGGGAACGGCTCGACCACCAGTCCCGGGAGCGCGAGCGGCCGGCGCGGCGCGCTCTCCAGCGAGAGCATCACCTGGATGAGGGGCGCGTGCGACAGGCTGCGCGGCACGCCCAGCTCCTCGATCAGGCGCTCGAACGGCAGGTCCTGGTGGGCGTAGGCGCTGAGCACCGCGCCGCGGGCCGCATCGACGAGAGCGCCGAAGCCGGCCTCCGGTTCCACCCGGCCGCGCAGCGCCAGCGTGTTGAGGAACAGCCCGATCAGCCCCTCCAGCTCGGCGCGGCGCCGGTTCGACACGACCGTGCCGGCGAGCAGGTCCTCCTGGCCGGTGAGCCGGAAGAGCAGGGCCTGGAACGCGGCGAGGAGGACCATGAACGGGGTCGCGTCGCGCTGCCGGGCGAGCGTCCGGACGGCCGGAAGCCCGAAGGTCAGCGACGACCCGCGGTACGACGGGACCGGCGGGCGCGGGCGGTCGGCGGGCAGCTCCAGCAGCGTGGGCGCGCCGGCCAGCTCCGCCTTCCACCAGGCCGCCTCCCGCTCCAGGAACTCTCCGGAGAGCCATTCCCGCTGCCACGCCGCGAAGTCGGCGTACTGGACGGGCAACTCCGGCGCGGCGCCGGCCAGCTCTTCGAGGAGGACCTCGATCGACCAGGCGTCGCCCGCGATGTGGTGGAGGTTGAGCAGCAGTACCGAGGACCGGTCGCCGAGCCTCAGCAGCCGGGCGCGCAGCAGCGGGCCGGTGGAC
>JBEQUE010000207.1:0-41013 GCA_040349255.1 Acidobacteriota bacterium
CAACCGGTCCTCCCTACCCCTATCAGCGAAAAACCCTGGCCAGAACAGACTCCGAGGGCGGGCCGGCGCCCCTCCCGCGGGCGGAGAAATTCACGGGGCAGCGGCTGCCCCGCGAATTTGGGCGGGAAAATTCGTTGGGCAGCGACTGCCCCGCGAATTCGGACAGGAAATTTCGCTGGGCAGCGGCTGCCCCGTGAATTCGGAGGGGAAAATTCGTTGGGCAGTCGCTGCCCCGCGAATTTGGACAGGGAATTTCGTTGGGCAGCGGCTGCCCCGCGAATTCGGAGAGGAAATTTCGTTGGGCAGCCGCTGCCCCGCGAATTGGAAGGCCGCCCGGCGCTATTCCGCGCTGTCCTTGGCGGCCGCGCCGCGGTAGCGCCGGGGGCGCGGCCGCATCGCGTGCTCCCCCAGGCGCGCGCTCTGCCGGCCGAAGGCGCTCCTGAGGAGGTCCCGCGCCCGGGTCATCAGCTCGTCCCCCTCCGCGCGGGTCTCGCGCAGCTCGCGCGTGATCCGCTGCTGCTCGGCCTGCAGCCGGGCCCGTTCGAGGTCGAGGGCCTTGGCCCGCTCCAGGCGCTCCTCCAGTGCGTCGAGGAGCGGCCCGATCGCGGGCAGCTCCGCCACGCGCTCTCTCCCCGAGAGAACCAGCTTCGTCCAGGCCAGCAGCGTCGCCGCCAGGGCTTCCTTGCGCATCCTTCCCCTCCAGTCGGTGGGCTCCATCCTAGCCCAAACCGTCTGGCTTAGAATGCCGTGTGCCCGAGCCCTCCCTCCCCGTCGTCGTGATCGGAGCCGGCGCCGCGGGCATGGTGGCGGCGATCTTCGCCAGCGGCGGCTCCCGGCGCGTGCTCCTCCTCGAACGGACGCGCGACGGCGGGCGCAAGATCCTGGTCAGCGGCGGCGGACGCTGCAACGTCCTCCCCTCCGCTCTCCAGCCCGCCCGCTTCGTCACCGACTCCTCGCCGAACAGCCTCAGGAAGATCCTCCTCTCCTGGCCGCTCGCCGAGCAGAAGCGGTTCTTCGAGGACGAGGTCGGCATTCCGCTCGCCCTGGAGGAGGAGACCGGCAAGCTCTTCCCCGCCTCGGACCGGGCCCGGGACGTGCGCGACGGCCTCCTGCGCCTCGCCTCGCAACGCGGCGTGGAGACGGTGTTCGACTCGGTCGTCGAGGACGTGCTCCCGTCCGAAGGCTCCTGGGTGGTCCGGCTTCGGGAAGCCCAGGTGATCCGGGCCTCGGCCGTGATCCTGGCGACCGGCGGCCTGTCGCTGCCGGGAACCGGGAGCGACGGCACCGGCCTGCGGATCGCCCGGCGGCTCGGACACACCGTCCACGAGACCTATCCCGCCCTGACGCCGCTGACGGCCGATCCTCCCCGCCACGCCGCGCTCGCCGGGATCTCGCTCGACGTCACCCTGACCCCGGAGACGCCCCCGCTCCGCAAGGGCCGCTTCGAGACCCGCGGCGGCTTCCTCTTCACTCATCGCGGCTACAGCGGCCCGACAGTCCTGGACGCCTCCCACCTCGCGGTCCGCTCCCGGATGGCCGGCGGCCCGCCGCAATCCCTTTTCATCGGCTGGACTCCGCTCGGTCCGGAGGAGTGGGACCGCCGGTTGCGCGAAGGTGCCGGCAACGTCGCGGCCCCGCTCCGCCGTGCCCTGCCCGACCGCCTGGCCGAGACGCTGCTCGCCGAGGCCGGGGTCGATCCCGCGCGGCCGCTCCCCCAGCTCCGCCGGGACGAGCGCCGGCGGCTGGTCGACCTCCTCACCCGCTATCCCCTGCCCTGGACCGGCGACGGCGGCTACGCCAAGGCCGAGGTGACCGGCGGCGGAGTCGCGCTCTCCGAGGTGGACCCGCGCACCCTCGAAAGCCGCCGCCACCCCGGCCTCTTCCTCTGCGGAGAGATGCTCGACGCCTTCGGCCCCATCGGCGGCCACAACTTCGCCTGGGCCTGGGCCACCGGGCGGGCCGCCGGTCTGGGGAGCCGCCGGAGCGACTGAACAACATCTGGAAAGGAGAACCAACATGTCACATCCGGAGAGGATGAAGGTCTGGTGTCTGCTCGCCGTCCTGACCGCAAGCCCCGGCGCCGCCTCCTTCGCCGCGGAGTCTGCCTGCGTCGAGCCGAAGCTGGCCGACGTGACGTTCAACGCCGGTGATCTCGAGCCGAGCGGAATGGTCTGGGATGGGAAGGTGACCCTCTACCTGGCCAGCGACAACGGGATCCTCGCCAGGAAGACGCTCGCCGGCGAGAGCTGGCTCCCCATCTACGACCAGCGAACCTACAGCGGAACGCTTCCCAAGGGCTACACCGCGAAGGCCTTCAACGACTTCGAATCCCTGGCCATCGTGCCGGGCGACGTCGATCACCTGTACGTCGGCATCGAGGGCACGAAGAGCTGTGCGGAGTGCCTTCCGGCGGTTGCGCAGTTCGACCTGACGACCGGACAGTTCTCTTCGACCGTCTGGAAGCTGGGCGGGCTTCAATACAGCGAGAAGAGCGGGATGGAGGCGTTGACCTTCGTCCCGGACAAGACGGCCAAGGGCGGCTTCGGCGGATTTTTCTATGCTGCCAGCCAGGACGACCAGTACACCCGCTCCTACGATCTTCCCTCGACCCCCGGCACGAGCCCGGCCGCCGGCACCGTCGTCATGGCCTTCCCGGGCAAACAGATCTCCGACTTCTACTTCTCGCCCTACGGCTCCGAGATGTACATCACCTATGACGACGAGCACGACAACGGCAATCAGAGGGTCGACGAGTACACGAGAGTCGGCGTCAACAAGTTCGAGTTCCTGCTGTCGACGCCGCTGAAAGGCAGCGCCGGGGTCGAAGCCGTCACGGTGTCGGGCCCCAAGCCGAGCGTCCTCTATCTCGGCATGGACGCGAAGACCCCGACGATCACCAGCGCCTCCTCGTCCTGCAGCGACATCAAGGATACGCAATGCGGATGGTGCCCGGCGGGCGCCACGGGACCGCGTCCGGGAAACGAGAAGGGACCCGAGGTGGGGAATTGCCTCAACTGGATCTGGAGGACCTACAACTGCGCCTGCGCGGAGGTGACGACGTGCCGGGGCATCGAGGGCCACACCAAGAAGAACCAGCCCTGCGGCTGGTGCAAGTCCCTCAATCAGGCCATGCCGGGCGACAAGAACGGGCCGAGCGACGGCGCCTGTCCGAAGGGGGACTGGATCTGGGACTACGACAAGTGCTGACCTGACCGTCCTGCCGGGAGCCATGCAGCAGCCGCGAGTCGCCCCGGCTCGCTTTTCCTTCCATAGCACACCCTGCATCTGTAGATGTAGGTGTCTCCTTCCGCTTGGCGATGCTCATCGCTTCCAAATCCTGAGACCGATCGCGAGATCTCAGAAAGGAGATTCATGATGAGACGGTTGTGTTGTGCAGTTCTTTTCGTTCTGCCCCTCCTCGTCGCCGTCCGGGCGGAGGCCCAGATCCAGAGCCAGGCCGTGGCCGTCCGGATCGAGGCCGCGAAGGGAGTCGACAGCCGCGTCGACTACGCGTCCCTGGTCCGGATCGGGCCCTGGGACGACCGCAACTATTCGCTCACCCGGGAGGACCTCGCCCTCCTCGCTCCGGACGAGAGCGCGCAACTCGATCCGATCCCGGCCTTCTTCCGGGTCGAGCTGCGGCGCACGAACCCCGGCATGCCGCGCACGGGCGAGCCGCAGTATCCGCGCAGCGCGCTCCAGATCTTCTTCCTGCGCCATGGCGGCTTCCTGGTCGACGGCCTCCTCTACCAGCGCGCGATCCGCAGCAACGGCGCCTTCGTCGTGCTCAAGGAGCGCAAGCCGACACCGCTCGCGGAGTGGGAGGCCCTGGCGCTCACCGGCGACGTCCGCGTCACCTCTCCCAACGGCGGCGCCGAGTCCGCGGTCAAGATCAATCCCCTGGACTCCAACAAGGTGGTCGGCGGGGCCAACGGTCCCGGCTCGGGCCAGAAGATGTTCTATTCGACCAACGGCGGCACCACCTGGATCAACTCCGCCGCGCTGCCGCTCGGCAGCACCTGCTGCGATCCCGCGGTGGACTGGTCGTCCGACGGCACCAAGGCCTACACCGCGACCCTCGGCGGCTGCGGCTCGCTGTGCAATGTCTGGGTCTACCGCTCGGGCGACGGCGGCGCGACCTGGAACGACCTCGAGACGGTGACCCCGGGCGATCCGCGCCGCGAGCTCACCGCGGCGAACACCTCCGACAAGGAGTACATCCACGTCGACAAGTTCGGTACCTCGCCGCGGCGGGACAACGTCTATCTCTGCTGGCACGACAACAACACCCTCAAGTTCTCGCGCTCGACCGACTTCGGCAACACCTGGAGCGCGGCCCTCACCATGTCGTCGGGCTCGACCCAGTCGGGCATCGGCTGCGACCTGGTGACGGACAAGAACGGAAACGTTTATTACTTCTGGCCGGCGACCAACGGCAAGACGATCCTGTCGCGCAAGTCCACCGACGGCGGCGCCTCCTTCGCCGCGGCCGTCACCGTGGCCAATACCCAGGACGGCTACGACTTCGCCATCCCGGCCATGGAGACCCGGCGGGCCTTCATCTACGCCTCGGCCGACGCCGACCTGTCGAGCGGCGCGTTCGCCAACCGCGTCTACGTCGCCTGGACCGACACCACGGCCGCCGAGTCCGGAACCGCCGCGAACAACCACGCCCGCATCCAGGTCGCCTTCTCGGACAACGGCACCACCTGGACCGTGCGCACGCCGCACGAGACCGCCGACGCGAGCACCGTCGACCGCTTCCATCCCTGGGTCGGCGTGAGCCCGGACGGCACCGTCCATGTGATGTATTACGACACACGCCAGAACGCGGCCCGCACCAGCGTCGACATGTACTACAGCAAGTCGACCGACGGCGGGAACACCTGGTCGGCGCCGGTGCGCGCGACCAGCGCCACCTCGCCGCACATCGAGGACACCTTCCAGTGGGGCGACTACAACGGCCTCGACGCCGATGCCACCGGCGCGATCGGCATCTTCACCGACAACCGCAACGAGAGCAGCGGCTCGGCCGACTCGGTGGACGTCTACGCCGCCGCGGCGCCCGGGGGCGGAGGCTGCACGCCGCCGGCCCCGCCGACCGGCGTCACCGCCACGCCCGCGAGCCAGACCCAGATCAACGTGTCGTGGACCGCCTCCTCGGGCGCGACTTCCTACAACATCCTGCGCTCGACCACGAGCGGCGGCCCCTACAGCCTGGCCGGGACCTCGGCCACCACGTCGTTCTCCGACACCGGCCTGACCTGCAACACGACCTATTACTACGTCGTCCAGGCCGTGGGCGGCTGCACGTCCGGCAACTCGGCCCAGGCCTCGGCCACCACCAACGCCTGCAGCGGCGGCGGGAACCAGGTGCTGACCTTCTCGTCCTCTCCCGCGCTGGCGATCCCGGACAACAACACCACGGGCGTGACCAGCACGATCAACGTGCCCAACTCGATGACGATCACCAGCGTGAGCGTCAACGTGGGCATCACCCACACCTTCCAGGGCGACCTGGAGGTGGCGCTGATCGGACCGGACAACACCACGGTCCTGCTCCACAACCGCACCGGCGGCGGCACCGACAACATCAACACCACCTACAACATCACCACGCGCTCGGCGCAGGCCCTCACCGCCTTCAACGGCAAGAACACCTCGGGTGCCTGGAAGCTGCGCGTCCGCGACCTGGCCTCCTCCGACACCGGCACGCTCAACTCGTGGAAGGTCACCTTCAACGGCTACTCCACCCTCACCGCGGGCACGGCGATCCCGGACAACAACACGACCGGCATCACCAGCACGATCAACGTCGCGGCCACCGGGACGATCGTGAGCCTGCGCGTTCGCGTGGACATCACCCACACCTTCCAGGGCGACCTGGAGGTATCGCTGATCGGGCCGGACAACACGACCATCCTGCTCCATAACCGCACCGGCAGCGGCACCGACAACATCCAGACCGTCTACGCCGACCTGACGGCGCCGAACCAGTCGCTCTCGGCCTTCACCGGCAAGTCCATCGCCGGCGCCTGGAAGCTGAAGGTCCGCGACCTGGCCTCGGCCGACACCGGGACCCTGAACTTCTGGGAGATCGACTTCCGCACCAACTGACGGACCGCCGCTCCGGTTCAGAGGCCCCCTTCCGCCGGGAGGGGGCCTTTTCTTTTCCGGCCCGCGGGACTGTGGCAGCTTGCCGAAGACTATGTAGCAGCTACATAATGTTTCTGCTACATAATCCTGCCTGAGACTCCCAGCCATGAAGCTCCCCTTCCTCGACCGCAACGAAGAGGCCGCCCGCTTCCGGCGTCTCCTCGACCGGCCCGAAGGCTCGCTCGGGGTCGTCTACGGCCGTCGTCGGTGCGGCAAGTCGCGAGGAGCTGGCGCGCGCCAGCGTGCCTCTGCTCAACCCCGGTGGAAAGACCTGGGGACCGGCCGGCCGCTGGTGGGGACCGGGGCTCGACCGCCAGCCGCTCGAAGTCGATCTGGTGAGCCAGAGCACCGACGGCGGCAGCGTTCTCGTGGGCGAGGCGAAGTGGGCGGCACCGCGCGACGCCGACCGCCTGCTCGCGCAACTCGAAGACAAGGCCCGCCGTCTGCCCGTCGCCGCCGGAAAGGAAATCGTCCCGATGCTCTGGCTCAAGGCGCCGGTCGACGGGCTGCCCGTCGTCACGCCCGGGCAGGTTCTCGACCTCCTGAGGTAACCCTGGATCGCGTTCAGTCCGCGAACAGGTCCCGGAGGAACGCCTTCTTCGGGTTCGCGGGATCGACGACGACCACCACCTCGTCGCGGGAGAGCAGGCGACGGACGGCGTCGTTCTCCTGGACCGCGGCGCCTCCGCGATACTCCTCGCCCTGGAGGAAGTAGCTGAACTCGATCCGCCCCCGGCTCCGGTGGAAGTCGGCGGACAGGATGCTCCCCGGAACCTCGACGGCCCGCGCGAAGAGGCCCTGGATCGACCTCAGGCGCCAGACGAGGATAGGAAGGCCGATCGTCGCCGCGATGAGCCCCATTCGCAGAGAGGCAGAGGGATCGGAGACATCCACTCCACGCCGGAAGATGTGGAGCCCGAACACCTCAGTGATGACGTACAGGCCGAACCCGACCAGGGGCAGGATGACGAGCAGAGAGGACAGATAGTCCGTCCGGATGATCCGGAAGGCCGTGGGACGGACCGAGGTCGGCTTCAGATCGCCCGCCACCGGGGCTGCCGGAGCCGACGTGGCCGTCGCGGCCAGGTCGGCCCCGCAGCGCCGGCACGCCTCATCCTGGCTGAAGGCGACGAGGCCGCACTGGGGGCACTTTCGCAAGCTCATGTCATCGGCACCGGGTCAACGCATATCATAGCCGCACATGAAAGCGAACCAGGCAGCGCCCCAGACCATCGACGAGTACATCGCCGGCTTCCCGAAGGACATCCAGGAGCGCCTCCAGAAGATCCGGGCGACGATCCGCGAAGCCGCGCCGGAGGCCGAGGAGGCGATCAAGTACCAGATGCCGACCTTCACGCTCCAGGGCAATCTGGTCCACTTCGCCGCCTTCAAGAACCACATCGGTTTCTATCCCGCGCCGCGAGGGATCGAGGCGTTCCAGGAGGAGCTCTCCGCCTACGAAGGCGCCAAGGGCTCGGTGCGGTTCCCGCTGGACCAGCCCATCCCCTACGACCTGATCGGCAGGATCGTGAGGTTCCGGGTGAAGGACAGCCTCGACAAGGCGGCGGCGAAAAAGAAGAAGCGCAAGGAGGACTCATGAAGAGCCAGGCGGAGAAAGCCGCGGCCTTCCGCGCGCTGCACGAGCGGGAGGGCGCCTTCATCATCCCCAACCCGTGGGACGCCGGCACCGCGCGGCTCCTCGCCCACCTGGGCTTCGAGGCCCTGGCGACCACCAGCGCCGGCTACGCATTCTCGATCGGCCAGCGGGACAACTCGGTCGGCCGCGACAAGATGCTGGAGCACGTGAGCGCCGTCGTGGCCGCCACGGACCTGCCGGTCAGCGCGGACCTCGAGAACGGCTTCGGCGACGATCCCGGGACGGTCGCGGAGACCTTCCGGCTCGCCGTGGCCACGGGCCTCGCCGGCGCCTCGGTCGAGGACTCGACCGGCCGTGCGGACGATCCGATCTACGACCACGGTCTGGCGGTCGAGCGGGTCCGGGCCGCCGTGGAGGCGGTCCGCTCCGTGCCGTTCCCGTTCACGGTCACCGCCCGTTGCGAGAACTACCTCGTGGACCGGCAAGATCTCGCGGACACGATCCAGCGCCTCCAGGCCTACCAGGAAGCCGGAGCGGACGTGCTCTATGCACCGGGCGTCATCAGCCGGGAGGACATCGCCGCGGTGGTCCGCGCCGTCGACCGGCCGGTCAACGTGGTGATGGGTCTGCGCGGGTGGCAATGGAGCCTTGCCGAGTTGGCGGAGCTCGGAGTGAAGAGGGTCAGCGTCGGAGGCTCGCTCGCCCGCGCCGCTCTCGGCGCGTTCCTCCGGGCCGCCCGGGAGATGCGCGAGCACGGCACGTTCACCTATGCGGAGGACGCGGTCAGCTCCCGCGAGATCGTCGCGATGTTCGACGAGTGAGGAAAACCTATGCGCACCCCCGGCGTGCTGGCCGTGCTCTGGCTTTCCATGCTCGTGGGCGCCGGTTGCGCCTCGGATGTCCAGAGGACGGGCGACCTCCCCGAGCCGACGGCTCCTCCGCTCGCGGTGGACTGGAAATATCTGCGCGCGCCTATCAATGACCTGTTCTTCCTGGATACCAGGACAGGCTGGGGGGTCGGCGACAACGGTCTCGTGGTGATCACGCACGATGGCGGCTCGACATGGGAGCCCAAAATTGACCGGTCGCGGCGCGCCTTCTCAAAGGTATGGGCTGCCGATGCCAGTAACGGTTGGGCCTTGGCTTTTAATACCATCCTCGTCAGCCACGACGGTGGATCGACCTGGGACCCTCAAGCTGAATCTCAGATGGAGGAGACCGAAGCTCTCTGGTTTCTCGACTCCAAAAGAGGATGGGTGGCAGGGGCCTACGGTGCGCAGGGAGGATTCATTCGAGCGACGACGGATGGAGGGAAGACCTGGGAAAAGCAAGCCACGTCGGGAACGAGACTCACCTCCCTGCAATTCCTCAATTCGGATGTCGGATGGGCCGCTGGGAATGCTGGAAGCATCTTGGCAACTCGCGACGGCGGGCGCCATTGGCAACCGCAGCGCAGCCCTGTGGACGAAGATCTTCGCTCGGTTTTCTTCCTCGACAAACGGAACGGATGGATTTCCTATAAGGGGGGAGTGATCCATACGACGGATGGCGAACATTGGATTCCATTTCCCTCGCCCGACTATTCATTTTTGAAACTCCATTTCGCAGATCTCTTGAACGGCTTGGCCTTCGCCGAGACCAGAAATGAGTTTGATCTTCTTTCAACCGCCGACGGAGGTCGATCTTGGTCGAAGCTGGCCCAGGTAAATACGACAGGGAACTCCCTTTTCTATAGTTCCTTCCGCTTCCTTGATTCCCAGAATGCATATCTGCTCGATCGATCCAGTGACGACGTCTGGTGGACTCCCGATGGAAGCAGGAGATGGGTGCATCGAGGGGAAAATCATCCTGTCCGATCGCTCCGGTTCCTGGATTCGAGCCATGGCTGGGGGCTCACGCCGGATGGAGAGTTGCTCGCCACCACGGATGGAGGCTCGGTCTGGCACCCGGTCGCGCTCGGCTTCGAGTTTCAATCCGTCCACTTTCTGAGCATCAAGACAGGTTGGGCGGTCACGTCACAAGGAACTCTCATGTCGACCGTAACCGGTGGCCGCTCCTGGATTTCCAGAGGCGAGGAATCCGACTTTGCTCAATCCATCTACTTCGCCGACCCGCAGACCGGTTGGATCGTAGGCCAAGAGGGCATGGTGCTGAAAACCGAAAACGGCGGGCGTCAATGGAGTCCGCAGCGGAGTGGCATCGAGACAACCCTCTTCGACGTCATCTTCCTGGACCGGAAGAAGGGATGGGTCGCCGGTGAAGGAGGTGTGATTCTAACAACGGAAGATGGCGGCGATCATTGGACGCAGCAGACAGAGCCACGGGAAGATACGTACTTGACCGCTTTGGCGTTCGCGAATGCTAGTACTGGCTGGGCCGTGGGGTATCGGAGCGACAATGCGCTGGTGCTCGCAACTACTGATGGAGGCAAGACCTGGGCTGCAGAAAGCCGGCTTGCTTTTGGCGACGTCTTTACTGCCGCCGCTTTCGCACCGCCCGATCGAATCCGGTTGCTAGGGCCGGGGAGCCAGACGGATGCCGATACCGAACCAACCCTGCTCGCCGAGGGTCGGATCTCCGAGCGCGGCCCGTCCGTCCGGGAGCTCCAAGCCGAGGACCAGCCCGGCGGCAGTGTCCTCCTCTCCTTCCGCGCCCGCGACGAGCATCCCGCCAAGGTCGAGCTTTCCAAGCTTGAGTTTCTTCGCCCCGGCCCCGCCGCCGATTGGGGCCCGATCAAGCTGGCCGCGGCGGCCAAGGCTTCTCCGGAGGGCGTGATCTCGGTGCGGTGGGAGCCGAAACCGTACGGGATCGACGACGGGGACAAGATCACCTACCGCGCGACCCTCAGGGACGACACCGGCCTCGAATTCACCCAGCAGATCGAGCCGGGCTTCGTCTATCACTCCTGGTGGCGCCAGCCGGGGGGACAGGCCGCGATCTTCGGCGGCAGCCTTCTTGCCGGGTATGTCACCCTCTGTTTCTCGCTGCTCTGGCTGTCGCCGCTGGCGCTCCTCTGGGTCCATCGGCGCGTCCCCTTCCAGGAGATGATCACCCAGGTCCCGGTCAAGGGACTGGGCATCCTGGCGGGCTTCGTCCTGGCGGCGACGGGGCTCAACACCCTGGCGCGCCACCCCCGGACCCGCCGGGCCTGGGAAGTCCGGTACCGGGCCGGACGGGCGAAGTTCTCCGACCTGCCGCCCGAGCTCCGGGCGAGCTTTGTCGAGGACGCCGGCTGCCTCGACGCCTGGGTCGAGCGCCGGTCGAGCGCCGCCCGGGACGCCCTCGACCGGATCGACGCCGTGCGCCAGCGGCGGATCTACATCGAGCTGCCGGTGCGCGTCGGACCGCGCGAGGAGAACCGGCACCTCCCCGATCCCATGCCGCCCGCCCTGCGCGATCTGTTCGCGGCGCCCTGCGCGGTCGTCGCCATCCTCGGCGAAGGTGGCACCGGCAAGTCGACCCTGGCCTGCCAGATCGCCCGCTGGGCGCTGGCCGACGACCCCGCCTCCCGCCTCGCTCCCCACAGGATGATCCCCGTCCTGCTGGAGGAGGAGACCACCGATCTGGTGAGCTCCGTCACCGGCCAGCTCCGCAGCATGGTCGGCGACGAGGAGGTCGATCCGGACCTCGTCCTGGGCCTGCTGCGCTCAAAGCGCCTGCTGGTCCTGGTCGACGCCCTGTCCGAGTGCATCCCCGCGACCCAGAGGCACGTCGAGTCGATCCACCGCACGACGCCCGTCAACGCCCTGCTCGTCACGGCCCGGCGACCGCCCGACTTCGGACCGGTGCCGGTCGTGGACCTCTGGCCGGAGAAGATCAGCGCGGCGAAGCTGGTCTACTTCCTCGTCGAGTACCTGCGGCGGACCGGCAACGACGACCTGTTCCCGGAGCGCCAGGGCCTCCAGCTCGCGGACCGCCTGCTGGGCGTGGTCGAGCGCGGCGGAAAGGGCGTGGAGGTCACCCCTCTCCTGATCAAGCTCTTCGTCGACCAGGCCATCGCGCTGCGCCGCGCGGGAGAGCCGCTCGACCGGCTGCCCACGACCATCGCCGAGACCATGCTGGAGTCGCTGCGCCGCACCAACCCGTCCAAGCCGCAGATGCCGAACCACGTCGACGACGCTACCCTGATCCTCGCCGCCCGGGTCCTGGGGCGCTGCAGCCTGGAGCACGACTTCATCCCGCGCGATTTCGACCGGGACCGCGCGGAGGCCGAGCTGGCGCGCGAGGGCGTCCACTACGAGAAGGCCGACCTGGTGGCGCGGCTGATCGACAACGGGGTCCTGCAGGAACGGGCTCCCGGCGGGACCCGGTTCCTCCGCTTCACCCTCGATCCGCTGGCGGAGTACCTGGCGGCGATCTCCTGGCTCGCCACCCTGCGCGACGACGAGGAGGGTTGGAAGGCGTGGCTTTCCCGGCTGCGCGGCACCGAGGGATATCCGGAGAAGATGCGGGGCTTCCTGGTCGCGTTCCAGGACTGCCTGCAGACCTACCGCGACGACTACAGGATCCCGGCCTTCGTGATCGTGCCGCCCGGCGCGGACGGCTGACGCAGGGCGATATACTCCGCTCCCCATGGCGCTCACCGCGACGGTCTACAACCTGGAGGTCGCGCTCTCCGACGTCGACCGCGGCGTGTACGAGAGCCTCGCGCTGCGCGTCGCCCTCCACCCGTCTGAGACGCTGGAATACATGCTGACCCGCGTGCTCGCCTACTGCCTCGAATACGAGGAGGGGATCACGTTCTCGCGCGGCGGCGTCTCCGATCCGGACGAGCCGCCGATCCGGATCGTGGACCCCACGGGGCGGATCACGGCCTGGATCGAGATCGGCGCGCCCGACGCCGATCGCCTCAACAAGGCGTCCAAGGCCGCGGACAGGGTCGCGGTCTACACGCACAAGAACCCGGCCACGCTGCTGCGCCAGCTCGCCGGCAAGCGCATCCACCGCGCATCCGAGATCCCCATCCATGCCTTCGACCGCGGACTGATCGAGGAGGCCTCGCAGCTCCTCGACCGCCGCACCGCCCTCGACCTCTCCGTCACCGGAGGCCAGCTCTACCTCTCCGTCGGAGAGAAGAGCTTCTCCGGCGCCGTGACCGAGCACCGCATCGAATAAGGGAGCGCTCAATCATGACCGACACCGACCTGAAATATCCCGTCGGACGTTTCCGCAGGGTGACATCCCTGACCGAGGACGAGCGCCGGGAGGCGATCGAAGCCATCGCCGCCGCGCCCGGCCGCCTCCGCGCCGCCGTCCAGGGGCTCACCGACGAGCAGCTCGACACGCCCTACAGGCCCGGAGGCTGGACCGTCCGGCAGGTGGTCCATCACGTGCCCGACAGCCACCTGAACGCCTACATCCGCTTCAAGTGGACGCTCACCGAGGACAACCCGACGATCAAGGTCTACAACCAGACGCTCTGGGCCGAGCTCCCGGACAGCCGCGGGCCCGTGGAGGTCTCGCTGACCATCCTCGAAGCGCTCCACGAGCGGTGGGTCCGGCTCCTGCGCTCGCTCACGCCCGAGGACTTCGCCCGGCCGTTCACCCACCCCGAGAACGGCCCGATGACGCTCGACGGCCTGCTGGAGCTCTACTCCTGGCACGGCCGGCATCACACGGCCCACGTCACCGGCCTCCGCGAGCGGATGAATTGGGGTTGATCCCGTTCCCTTCCGCCCGACCCTGAAACGTTTCCGGCCCGGCGCTCACTCATCGACGGAGGGGGCGCCGCCGTCTCCGTTCCCCTGGGACTCCCCCGCGTCCCTGTCCCCCCCGCGGCGCCTCCTCCGCACTTCTTTTTTCGAACCCGGACAGCCTTATCGTCCATTGATCAGGAGGAGAGCCTCCATGAGGAAGCCTCTGTCTTTTGCTGTTGTTCTCCTGTCCGCCCTGGCCGCGCCGGCCTGGCCGCAGATCCCCGCCTGCGAGCCGCCCCTCATCCCGGAGCCCGCCGACCCCTACGTGTTCATCCTGCTCGACGTCTCCGGCAGCATGAATCACAGCGCGGTCTGCAGCGGCTCCCTGCAGTGTTTCACGTCCATGCAGGGAGATCACCCCGACTCCAAATGGGTAACCACCCGCCAGGCGCTGTACAACGTCCTCTCCGAAGTCCACGACGTCAACCTCGGCTTCGCGACCTTCTCGAACCAGGAGGCCCTGCGCGTCCGCGCCAAGCACTGGCTCTACCAGGCCGACACCGCCGGGCCGGTCATCCCGGGCAGCGGCGCGTTTCCGGCCGCGGGCTCGCAGGAGGTATTCGGCCTGACGTGGTCCTGCACCGCCGGCGCCCCCGACGGCTGCTCGGTCGCGGGGCCCGCCGATCTCAACGACGCCTGGGAGGTCACCCGCGTCCGGCGCCTGCCCAAGGGCGGAGACGCGTTCAACCAGACCGTGGACATCTACCTCCGGGTCGGGGCCAGCACGGTCTACAGGGCGCGCTACGAGCCGGTGGCCGGCGGATCGCTGGGCGGCCCGGTCCAGACCAACGTCACCACCGTCCGCTGCACCAACAGCAGCTGCTCCACCTTCATCCCGGTCGGCGTCCAGACCGTCTCATGGACTCCGGTCGGGGATTTCCTCTCGTGGGAGAGCTCCACCGGCGCCGCGAGCCGGACCCAGCCCTACAGCTATTTCAACCAGACGGCGGCCAACGACCCCGCCGGCCAGGGCAAGTGCCCGTCGCCCGGGAAGTGGGAGCCCAACGGCGACGACCTCGCGGACACCTTCTTTCAGTCGCTGAGCCTGAGCTACAGCCTGAAGCAGCCCACGGACGCCAGCGACTCCCGCGGGACGTACTTCACCGTCGGAGACGTCATCCCGCTCGACTGGACGAACCCTCACCGCGACGACATCCTCACCCGGCTGGCGCCCAACCTGGCCGTGGACCCGCTGGCCGTGCCGGACTTCCGGACCGCCGCCTATCTCGAGGACCACCCGATGCCTGGAGAGGTCTTCCTGCGCCTGCGGGACGAGTTGCAGCGCCCCCTCATCCCGCTCGGACAGTCCGCGCTCGGCGGGACCATGCGCGACTTCCGGAGCTGGTACGACGGCTGCACGGGCTGCAGCGGCCCGACCGGCTGGAACGACGTGGCGATGAACCTCGATCCGCTCTGGGGCTGCCGGAAGGCCTACCTGCTCATCCTCACCGACAGCGGAGAGGAGTGCTCCGGCAGCCCCAACCCGTGCGCCGACGTCGCCGCCCTCAACTCCCAGGCCGGGCTGAAGACCTCGGTCGTCGCCGTGGGCGTGCCCTATGGCAATCCCATCTCCTGCATTGTGCAGAACGGGAAGGGGACCGCGTACTACGCCTCGACCCGGCAGGAGATCGAGGATTCTTTGCGGGATTTCTTCACCAACACCGTCGGCGTGCAGCCGTGACTCACGCGCGCCGCAGCACGAGTAGCCGATAGGTCCGCCGCCGCTCGAGAAAGCTGCGGTGGATCTCGCTGCCGCGGCAGCCGGTGAACTGTTCCAGCACCTTGTGGATCTGACGGGGCGCGCCGCTCGCGGCGATGGTCGCCACCTTGCGGTCGTGGTCGGCCTCCAGCGCCCGGATCACGGGCTCCGTCAGGTCCTCGCGGGCCTGCTCATCGAAGGGGCCGGCGGCGATGTCGCGCTCCCAGGCGGCGAGCCGCTCGGCGAGCCGGAAATCGGCGGTCGACAGGACGCCGCCGGGCCGCAGCACCCGGTGGGCCTCGGACAGGAAGGCCGGATAGTCGGGATAGCAGTGCGAGCTCTCGACGTTGACGATCAGATCGAAGCTCGCATCGTCGAAGGGCAGCCGCTCGGCGTCGCCGACCGCGAAGCGCAGGCGCGGGACGCCACCGAAGTGCCGCCGGCAGGCCGCGATGTTCGGCTCCGAGAAATCGACCGCCGTGACGCTGGCCGCGCCGAGAGTGCGGGCCATCCAGGCCGCGCCGCCGCCGCGGCCGCAGCCGACCTCCAGCACGCGCAGGCCCCGGACGTCGAGGCGGCCGCCGCCCAGGGCAACATGGCGGACCAGGTTGACCTGGCAGGCGTCGGCTCCGTCGGCCGGGTCCGGCTCCCGGCCGGGCGCGAGGTAGCCGTAGTTCATGAAGAGCAGGTCGCCGAAGATCGCCGAGGTCAGCCTGGACAGCAGGCTGTACCAGCGCCGCCACAGCCGCTTGGAGGTGCGGATGCGCAGCGCCAGGCGCAGCCTCACCCAGCCCCAGAAGGCGAGCAGGCGGAGGGCGAGCAGGTGGGTGTGGAAGCGCATCAGAGGCGGACCTCGTGGACGCGCATCGGCATGCCGCCCCGGGGTTTGAGGGTGATGAGCGGCTCAAGCCCGGGGCGCTCCGGCGAGGCGGCCCGCAGCCGGAAGCGCCGGGTCACCATCGCGGTGAGGATCCGCGCCTCCTGGATCGAGAACCACCCGCCGACACAGGTCCGCGGGCCCAGCCCGAACGGGATCCAGGCCAGCCGCGAGCGCTGCTCGACCGCCTCCGGCAGGAAGCGGTCGGGATCGAAGCGCTCGGGGTCCGGCCAGAGCCCGGGATGGCGGTGGACCACGTAGGGCGAGATCAGCACGATCGTGCCGGGCGCGACCGGCACGCCGCCGTCGAGCTCGTCGCGGGCGATCGCCTGGCGGGCGATCGTCCAGACCGGCGGATACAGGCGCAGCGCCTCCTGGAACACCCGCGCCGCGAGGTCGAGCCGGTCGAGGTCCCCGGCGGCCGGGTCGCGGTCGGGGCCGAGCACGGCCAGCGCCTCCTCGCGGACCCGCGCCTCGACCTCGGGGTGCCGGTCGAGCAGCCACCACATCCAGCACAGGCCGATCGCGCTGGTCCCCCGGCCGGCCAGGAGGATGTTGAGCACCTCGTCGCGCAGCAGCCGGTCGTCGACGGGCGCGCCGTCCTGCTCGCCGCTCTCCAGCAGCCAGCCCAGCAGGTCGGCTCCGGGCTCGCCGCTCGCCCGGCGCGCGGCGATGATGCGATGCACCTGCCGGTCGATGGCCTCGATCGTGCGGCGGATCCCGCGGTTGCGGGCGGTCGGCAGCAGGCCGGCGAAGGGGTTGAGGTCGAGCGTGCGCCGGCCGATCGCCTCGACCGCGGCATCGAAGTTGCGGCCGAGCTCCTCCTCGTCGCCGTCCTTGCCGAACCCGCCGAACCCGCCAATATCGCGCGACATCAGCGTGCGCGAGACGATCGACAGCGTCGCGCGCATGACCTCCCGCAGCAGGTCGATCTCCGCGCCGTCCGGGAGCCCGGCGAGATGGTCCACCAGGCCGCGGGTCGCCGCGACCATGGCCGGCACCATCGCCTCCAGCCGGTCGCGGCGGAACGCCGGCTGATAGATGCGCCGCCGCCGCTTCCAGCTCTCGCCGGTCGCCAGCACCAGGCCGTCGCCGAGCAGCGGCCGGGCGCGCTTCAGCGCCGACCACTTCCTGTAGTTGGCCGCGTTGTCGACCAGCACCCGCTTGATCAGCCGTGGATGGTTGAGCTGCAGCGCGCGGTAGGGGCCGAAGCGGTAACCCACGACGTCGCCGTGCTCGCGCAGGCCCCGCACCAGCAGGCCCAGCGGATCCCGGCGCTGCTCCGCCAGGTGGCCCAGCAACCAGTGGCCGCGCGGCCGGGGAACGGGAGAGGGCATGGGATGATGCCGCCTCAGCAGAGCCTGCGGGGCCGGAAGGATCGGAAGAGCGCGCCCGTGTCCGGCGCCAGGAACATCTGCATGTAGCAGTCCTGGACCAGGTCCTCAACGTCGAGCTCGCGGAAGAACGGGTGATTGAACAGCCGGCCGCCCTCCCCCTCGCGCTGGTGCTCGCAGCCGATCCCCTCCCACTGGAAGACCCCCTGGTAGAGCCCGTCCTCGCGCTGCGCGTAGTACTGGCCGTAGGCGGTCTCGCGCTTGAACAGCGGGGCCGGATGGGTGTTCTCGAAGACGAAGATGCGGCCGTCCCGGTCGGAGACCTCGAGCCGGTCCTGCGCGGGGTTGATCCGGCCGGCCAGGGTGGCCGAGTGATCGCCGGACAGCCGCTGGTGCTCGGCCTCGAAGTCGAGGAACTCCCGGCAGTTCGAGCCGATGCGGAGGTCGAAGACGGCGAGCCGGGGGACCGGCATGTCGAGCGACAGGTCGGGCTGGACCTGGATGGAGAAGGTGATCTCCTCGAACGCCGGCAGGGTGCCGAGGCTGCCCGGAGCGAAGCTCATGTAGCCGACGTTCAGCACGGAGATCCCGGTGCGCACCTCGACGGGCCCGATCCGCGCGGGCAGCAGGGGCTCGACGGCGCGCGTCTCGATCTCGAACAGAAAGTTGAAGTGCTGCCGGGCATGCCAGTCGGCCGTGGGCTCCATGCCCGCCAGCGGCCCGCCGGAGCTCATGTCCCCTCCTTCGCGAAGCCGAAGCGCTGCGCCGCCTGCCGGATGAGGCTCACCGCGCGGTCGATCTGCGCGTCCGTGTGCTCGGCGGTCACGAACAGCCGGATGCGCGATTCGTCCTTGGGAACGGCCGGGAACTGCATGATGTTGGTCTCGAGCCCCGTCTTCTGCAGGAAGTCGTTGAGCGGGAAGGTCAGCCGCCCGAGACCGTACATCACGGGCACGATCCAGCTCTCGCTCACCCCGGTCGACACGCTGTCCGCCAGGAGGGAGCGCAGCCGCGCGGCGTTGGCGCGGACCCGCTCCCGGCGCTCGCCCCCATCGGACCCGGCCGCGAGCTCGAGGACCTTGATCAGGCCGCCGGCCACGGCCGGGTCGAGAGCGCAGGAGAACATCCGGCAGCGCGCGTACCAGTTGACGTAGCGCGCCATCTCCTCCCGGGCGACGAGCGCGCCGCCCACGCCGCCGAACGCCTTGCTGAAGGTGAGGACCAGGAGGTCGATGTCGCGCAGCACGCCCTGCTCCTCACCGACGCCGCGGCCGCCGGGACCGGCCACCAGGATGGAATGGGCCTCGTCGACCAGCACCTGCGCTCCGTACCGGTGCGACAGCTCGACGATCTCCGCCAGCCTGCCGCGGTCCCCGTCGGCGCTGAAGACCCCCTCGGTGCAGACCAGCACCCGGGTGTTCTCCGGCGCCAGCCGGCGGAGCACCTGCTCCAGGTTGCCGACGTCGTTGTGCCGGAAGTAGAAGGTCCGCGCCTTCGACAGTTGCGCGCCCTCCTGGATCGACATGTGGACCGAACGGTCGAGGACGACGCAGTGCCCCTGCTTGACGAACGAGGAGATCGTCCCGGTGTTGACGGCATACCCGGAGGAGAAGAGCGAGACGGCGCGGCCCTCGAGGCCGAGGAACTCCAGGATCCGGCCCTCGAGCTCCCGGTGGATCTTCAGGGTGCCGCTCAGGATGGGAGAGCTGCCCGCGCCGAGGCCGTACCGGTCCAGGGCCTCCTTGGCCGCGGCGATGACCTCGGGATGGTGGCTATAGCCGAGGTAGTTGTAGCTGCCGAAGTTGAGGACGTGGAGGACCTCCCCGCTCTCGCGCAGGATGTCGACCTCGGTGCGCTGCCCTCCCAGGCGGGGCGCCTCGAAGGAGTAGGCGTCGTCCTCGGAGATCGCTTTCAGCCACTCGCCGAAGCGCCGCGACTCGGCGTGCTCCGCGCTCGTGCTGTGCATGGCCATGTCGTAGGTCAGGTCGGTGTAGGCGGGGTGCTCCTCCCGGCGGCTGTCGAGGAGCTCGCGTGCCAGCCGGCGCTTCTCCTCCAGGCTCAGGCTGCCGAGCGTGGCGGGATCGAAGCTCACGGCCGGCCCTCCCGGAGAAGCTCGCCGGCAGGCGTCGCGGTCATCCTCAGGAGGAGGGAGTCGAGCTCGGCCTCGGAGAGCTCGTCGACGCGGTCGGCGTCGAGCGGCTGCGGAGGAGCGGCAGGAGCAGCGGGCTCCAGGCGCTCGAGGATCTGGTTCCCGATCGCGGCCACGCTCTGCCCCTGCAGGAGGAGCATCGCCGGGATCTCGATCCCGAGCTCCGACCGGATGGCTCCGACCATCTCCATGCCCATGAGGGAGTCGACGCCCATGTTGTCCAGGCTGAGCTCGAGCTCGACGCGGTCGGCGGGCAGGCGCATCACCCGGGCGAGCCGGTCGCGCAGGAAATCGCGCACCAGCCGACTCCGCTCCTCGGGGCGGGCCTGCCGGACGGTGGCGGCGAGCGACGGCGCCTCCGGGCCGCCGTTCTCCGCCGGGCCGGCGATCAGCCGGGAGTAGCGCCCGGTCCGCCGCGCGCCGGGGTGGGCCTCGGCCCAGCGCTCCCAGTCGATCACGGCGGCCCCGGCCTCGGCCGGACCGCACACCAGCAGATCGCCGAGGAGCCGCAGGGCCCGGTCCGGCGCCAGGCTGGCGAGCCCCAGCCGGTCGAGGCGCTCGGCCAGCCCCGGAGTGCGCGCGGCCACGCCGATCCCGCCCACCGGACCCCAGGCGACGCTGAGGCCAGGCAGGCCGAGCGACCGGCGGTGGCGGGCCAGGGCGTCGAGGAACGCGTTGGCCGCAGCGTAGCTGCCCTGGCCGGGATTGCCGAGGAGCCCCGAGATGGACGAGAACAGCACGAAGAGATCGAGCGTCTGATCCATCGTCTGCCGGTGGAGGTGCCAGGCTCCCAGCGCCTTGGGCCGCATCACCGCGGCGAAGCGCGCGGCGTCCAGCCGGGTGAGGGCGGCGTCGTCGAGGACCATGGCCGCATGGAGGACGCCGGCGAGCGGCGGCAGGGTGCGGCGGATCCCGGCCAGGAGCTCCGCCACCTCCTCCTCCCTGGAGACGTCGACCCGGGCGACCTCGACGCGCGCTCCCTGGTCCTCCAGCCGGCTCACCGCCGACTGCGCGGCCGGCGACGCCGCGCCGCTCCGGCCGGCCAGAACCAGATGCCGGGCGCCCCGGGAGACCAGCCACTGCGCGACCTCCAGGCCGAACCCTCCCAGTCCGCCGGTGACGAGATAGGTCCGGTCGGCCCGCAGCTCAGCGCCGTCCTCGCGCGGCCGGACCGGAACCTCGCCCGCGTCCATCCGGATGACGACCTTGCCGATGTGCCGCGCCCGCGCCATGTGGTGGAACGCCGCGGCGGCTTCCGCGGCGTCGAAGACCGTCACCGGCAGGGGCCGGAGCGCGCCCTGCCGGAAGAGGTCCAGCACCTCGTCGATGAGGCGGCGGAAAAGACGCGGCCGCTCGGCGCCCATGCGGTCCGTGTCGACCGCCGCGAACATCAGGTTGCGGTCGAATCCACCCAGGGGCAGGGCGCCGTTGTCGACGATGTCGCGCTTGCCGATCTCGATCAGCCGTCCGTAGGGCGCGAGCAGCTCGACGCTCTTGCGCAGCGCCTCGCCCGAGAGCGAGTTGAGGACGACGTCGACGCCGCGGCCTCCCGTCCGCTCCAGGACCTCGTCGAAGAAGCGGAGGGAACGCGAATCCATGACGTGCTCGACGCCGAGGGAGCGGAGATGGTCGCGCTTCTCCTCGCTGCCGCTGGTGGCCAGCACCTCGGCGCCGAGCCAGCGGGCGATCTGGAGCGCGGCCAGGCCCACCCCGCCGGCGGCGGAATGGATCAGGACCGTCTCTCCCGGCTCCAGGCGCGCCAGATAACGCAGCCCATAGTAGGGGGTCACGAAGTTGATCAGGCAGGGGCTCTCCTCGAACGAGAGGCAGTCCGGCTGCAGGGCCAGGTAGCCCGTCGGGACGGTGCAGAAGGACCGGAAGCAGCCCTGGCCGTCGATGACCATGACCCTGTCGCCCTCCGAGAAGCCCTGGACGCCCTCCCCCACCTCCACCACCACTCCCGAGCACTCCATGCCGAGCTGCCGGCCGATGAACGTCTTCTCCAGGTAGGACGCCGACAGCAGGTTCATGGCCTTCATGAGGTCCTTGAAGTGCAGGGAGGTCGCGCGGACCTTGATCTCGACCTCGCCGGGCCCTGGCCGGCGGCGCGCGGTCTCGCGGTACGCCAAGCTGTCGAGCACTCCGGGAGCGGCGATCTCCAGGACGAAGGGCACCTCGGCGGTCACCCGGCGCGGCGCGGCGGAGGGCTCGGGCAGGCGGACGAGGCGGTGGACGAACCGCTCGCCGCCGCGCAGGGCCACCTCGTCCTCCGGTCCGGAGGCCGCGAGCTCCGCCGCCAGCGCGCGCAGGCCGGCGCCGTCCAGGTCCTCGGGATCGACGTCGATCCGCACGCAGCCGAGCTCGGGGTGCTCGCTGGCGATGACGCGACCCAGCCCCCAGAGCGCCGCCGGGCCGGGCCGGCCGAGCCTGATGGTCCCGGCGTCCTCGACCGGCTCCTCGCCGCCGCGGGTGACCAGGGCCAGGCGCCGGAAGCCGGCGGGCCGCACCTCCGCCAGGGCCTGGACCAAGTGCAGCACCGCGACGGAGCTCGCCAGGCCGACATCGTCCGCCCCGTCGCAGGCCTGGAGCCAGGCGACTCCGCCCAGCGGCTCTCCCGCCTCGACGAGCGCGCGCCGGAACCCGACGCGCCCGGCAGCCCCGGCTGGAGCCTGGATCACCCGGGAGCGCCGGCCGAGGGGCGCCAGGCTGCGAGCGAGGCCCCCGGCCAGCCCGCCGGCATCCGCGAAGAGCAGCCAGGTCTCCTGGCCGCCGGGCTCGGCCGGGGCCGGGGCGGCTTCCCAGTGATAGGCGTAGAGAGCGAGGGCCTGCTCCGGCGCCACGGCCGGGGCCAAGCGCCGGCACCGGAGCCCGAGAACTTCGATTTGAACCCGCCCCTGCTCGTCGCAGAGGACGACGTCGGCCTCGAACGAGCGCTCCGTCTCCCGGGTCACCCGCCCGTAGGCCCAGGCCGCCGCGCCCGGGCTCGCGTGCAGCCTCACCTGGCCCGCGCCCACCGGCAGGAAGGCGCCGCCGTCGCCGGAATCGAGGGCGAGCAGCGCCTGGAAGCCGGCGTCGAGCCGCGTGGGGTGAAGGCCGTGGAGCGCCGTCTCCGGGTGACCTTCGAGGCGGGCGAGGACCTCTCCGTCGCCCGCCGCGAGGCCGCGGATGAGTCGGAATCGCGGCCCGTACTCCATGCCGCGCGCCGCGAGGCGGCGGTACAGGTCCTCCGGATCGATCGAGGCACGGCAGCGTTCGCGGACGGCGGCCAGATCGATCTCCGGGCAGCGCGGCTCGACGGGACCGAAGAGGCGGCCGCTGGCGTGGAGGACCCAGGCCCCCTCCTCGCCCGCCGGCCGGCCGTGGAAGGTGAAACGGCCGTCCTTCTCGTCGACCTGCAGGCGGACCGTGCTCTCGGTATCGATCAGCAGGGCGCGGTGGAGCTCGACCTCCTCCAGGGCGCGGCCCGGACCGCGCGTCCCGCCGGCGGCCAGGGCGGCGGCGAGCCAGGCGGCCGCCGGGAACACCGCGGCGCCGCCGATCCGATGCTCCGCGAGGTCGGGGAAGAACCGGCGGTGTACCTCCGTCTCCCAGGTCGGGACGGGGGTCTCCAGGCGCCGGTGAAGCAACGGGTGGAGCTCCTCGACCAACCGGTCCGCGCGCGACGCCCGGGTCTCGTTCCACAGCGCCTCCCGCTGCCAGGGATAGGTGGGCAGCAGAACGAAGCTCCCCTCCCCGGCCAGGCGGGACCAGTCGAGGTGAAAGCCCTGGACGTGGAGCCGGGCCGCGGCGTCGAGCAGGGAGTCCCGGCCATCGCTCTCCCGGCGGAGCGAGGCGGCGAGGAGAGGAGCCCGGCCGGCCCGCTGAAAGGTGTCGAGGATGGCGGGCGCCAGCACGGGATGAGGCCCGATCTCGAGGAACGCGTCGAACCCCTCGGCCGCCGCGAGCTCGAGCGCGGACCGGAAGGCCACCGGCTCCCGCGTGTTGCGCCACCAGTAGTCGGCATCCTGGAGATCCGACTCGACGCGCCGGCCGGTGACGGTCGAGTAGAGAGTCCGGTGCGGACGGGCCGGACGCAGGCCGGAGAGCGCGCCGCGGAGCTCCTCCTCCAGGGCGTCCATCTGCCGGCTGTGATAGGCCACCTCCGCGCGCAGGAAGCGATGGAAGACTCCTCTCCTGGCCAGGACGGCCGCGACCTCGCGCAGGGCCTCGCAGCCGCCCGAGAGGGTGACGGAGGCCGGGCCGTTCTCCGCCCCGATCTCGAAGCCGCCCGGCGCCAGTCCGGCCAGCAGGAGCCGGACCTCGTCCGCCGGGAGCCCCACCGCCAGCAGGCTGCCGCGGCCGGCCAGGCGCTGCTGGAGGCGGCTGCGGTGATGGGTCAGACGGACCGCCTCCTCCAGTCCGAGACTGCCGGCGGCCCAGGCGGCGGCGATCTCGCCGACGCTGTGCCCGATCACCCCGTCCGGCTCGACGCCCCAGGAACGCCAGAGCTCGGTCAGGGCCACCTGGAGCGCCAGGTTTGCCGGCTGGGCGATCTCCGGAGTCGTGAGAGGAGCGCCCGTCTCGGTCCCGGCCGCCCCGGATGGCGCGAACACCTCCAGGAGCGAGTCTCCGCCGTATTGCCGGAACATCCCGTCGCAGGTCTCCAGGGCCTGGCGGAAGACCGGCTCGCGCGCCGCGAGGTCCGCTCCCATCCCCCAGTTCTGGCCTCCCATCCCGGTATAGACGAAGAGGAGCTTGCGCGCGGCCTTCGGCGGCGCGTACCCGGCGGCCGCTTCCGGCCCTCCCTCGCCGGCCGCCCAGGCGGCCAGGCTGGCGGCGAGACCGGACCGCGAATCCGCCCGGACAGCCAGGCGGTGGGAGTGCTGGCTGCGCCGCAGGGCGGCCGTGTGGCAGAGGTCGGCGAGATCGCCCGCGCCGTCCGCCGCGAGATGCCCGCCGGTCCGTCCGGCTAGGTCGGCCAGCGCTTCCGGGCTGCGCGCGGAGAGGACGAACAGCCGGCTCCCTTCCTGCGCGGGGAGAAGAGCGGGCTCTGCCGGCGGGCCTTCGGCGGCGGCCGTGCAGAGGACGGCATGGGCGTTCGTGCCGCCATAGCCGAAGGAGTTGACCGCGGCGTGCAGGACCCCGTCCGGCGGCAGCTCACGGGGGGCGAGCGGCACCCGCAGGCAGAGCGCGTCGAAGTCGATGCGGGGATGGGAACGCCGGAAGTGGAGGTGCGGCGGGACCTCCCGATGGCTCAGGCAGAGGGCCGCCTTGATCAGCCCCGCCACGCCCGCGCCGGCTTCCAGGTGGCCGATGTTCGTCTTCACCGAGCCCACCCAGGCCTTGTCGCCGGGCGGGCGGCCCTCAGCCAGCACCCGGCCCAGGGCGTTGATCTCCACGGGATCGCCGGCCTGGGTGCCAGTGCCGTGGGCTTCGACGTAGCGGATCGATCCCGGGGCGACGCCGGCCTGGCGGCAGGTCTCGCGGACCAGGCGCTCCTGCGCCTCGCCGCTGGGCACGGTGAGCCCGGGGGTCCGGCCGTCCTGGTTGACGCCGGTGGCGCAGAGCAGGGCATGGATGCGGTCCCCGGCCTCCCTGGCAGCGGCCAGCGGCCTGAGGACCACCACGCCCGCGCCCTCGCCGCGCACATAGCCGTTGGCGCTCTCGTCGAAGGCCTTGCAGCGGGCGTCCGGCGACAGGAACCCGCCCTTGCATTCGAGGATGGTCGACTCCGGACGCAGCATGACGTTGACGCCGCCGGCCAGCGCGACGTCGCACTCTCCGCGCCACAGCGCCTGCGCCGCCAGGTGGACGGCGACCAGGGAGGAGGAGCACGCCGTATCCACGGTCAGGCTCGGCCCGCGCAGGTCGAAGGCGTGGGAGAGGCGGTTCGACAGCATCACCATGGACGCGCTGGTCGCGGTGTGAGAGACGATCGCGTCGCGGCTCAGCACGCCCATCTGCTGCAGGGCGTTGTCGAAGCAGAAGGCGCCGATGTAGACGCCCGTCCGCTCCCCCACCCGCTCCACGACCAGGCCGGCGTCCTCGAAGGCCTCCCAGGCGACCTCCAGGAGCAGGCGCTGCTGGGGGTCCATGACCTCCGCCTCGCGCGGGGAGATGCCGAAGAACTGGGCGTCGAAGCGGTCGATGGGCTCGCGCAGGAAGCCGCCCTGCGCGACGTACAGGCGGCCCGGGCTCGCAGGATCCGGACTGTAGAAACGGCGCTGGTCCCAGCGCTCCGGCGGCACGTCGACGACCGCGTCGAGACCGTCGTGGAGCAGGCTCCAGAACGAGGCCGGATCCGAGGCGCCGCCGGGGAACCGGCATCCGATGCCGACGATGGCGAGGGGCTCGGGGAGTGGCATCCTGGTCATCTCCGTCCGCTGGCTCCGTTGCGGCCGATCGAGCGCGCGATCCGCCGCGCCTCCGATCCGATCCGCCGGAGGTTGCCTTCGATGGAGTTGGTGAAACCGATGAAATGGAGGCCGCGCAGCCCGTCAGCCGGCGGCCGTCCGTCGGGCGAGAGCACTCCCAGCCCGCCGAGCAGCTCCTCCAGCCCCGGCCGGTAGCCGGTGGCCGCGACCGTGGCCTCCGGTCGGAGACGCGAGCCGTCCTCCAGCAGCACCTCCTCGCCCTGCAGGTCCCGGACGGCGGGGACGATCGCGATCCGGCCCTGCCGGACCGCCGCCACGAACCCGGTGTCGACAATGGGGATTGAGTGCTCGCGCACCACCTGGGTGTAGACGCCCCGGGCCGGACGCGGCAGCCCGAAGCGCTCCAGTCCGCCCACGGTCATCCTCTGGAAGAGAGCGAGGCAGGAGTCCTTGAGCGCGGGCGGCAGGGGCCGCAGCAGGGAGGCCATCGCCTGGGTGGGGATCCCGGCGATCTCCCGGCGCAGGATGTTGGGCGGCCGCCGGACCGCCACCCGGACCCGGCGCGCTCCGCCCTCCAGCAGATCCAGGGCGATCTCTGCCCCCGAATTGCCGGCCCCCACCACCAGAACGTCCCGGTTCCGGTATGGCGCGGCGTTGCGGTACTCGGCGGCGTGCAGGAGCTCGCCGCGATACCCGGCGCGGCCGGGCCAGGGGGGCATCGCGGGCGTCCGGTTGAGGCCCGTGGCGACGACGACGTGCTCGGCTTCGAGCGCGCCGCGCGACGTTTCGAGCCGCCACCGGCCGGACCGTTCTGCGATCCCGGTAACTGCCGTTCCGTGCTCGATCCGGAGCCGGTTGCGCCGGGCGTACTCCTCGAGATAGGCCACGAAGTCGGCCCTCGACACCCACGCGCCGTACTCCCGCGGAATGGGCCAGCCCGGCAGGTGGGACAGCCAGCGGACCGTGTGCAGGCGCAGCCGCTCGTAGTGCCGCCGCCAGGTGTCGCCCACCTGGTCGGCGCGCTCGAGCACCTGCGCCTCGACGCCCGCCTCCCGGAGCAGGGCCGCGCAGGCGAGGCCGGCGGGCCCGGCGCCGACCACCACCGCGCGGAGGGCGCCGTCGGAGTCTCTCACGTCCCGAGCAGCGAAAGAGCCTCGCGCCGCGGCGCCAGCGGGACATGGCGGTTCAGCCAGACGAAGAGCTCGAGCAGGCGGAGCCGCCACAGGAGTCGGTACGAGGGCTGTGGGAAGACGTGCCCGGCGAGGAGCGAGAGCATCGCCCGCCGGATCCGGAACGGATCGCTGCGGTCCGAGAGGAACAGGTCGCGGTACGAAGGGTCGTAGTAGGCATGGATGAGCCGGAAGAAGATCGACGAGCTCGTCTCAACGGTTGAGATGTAGCGCGCCCGGACCGGCTCCGGGGCCGTGCCCGCGAGGATCGACGCGATGCCCTCGGCCGCCATCCTGCCGCCCATCATGCCGAGGCAGACGCCGGTCGAGAAGATCGGATCGAGGAAGGCCGCGGCGTCGCCCACCAGGAAGTAGCCCGGCCCGGCGTAGGGCCGGCAGGTGTAGCTGAAGTCGGCGATGCAGCCGCTGACCTCCGTGCAGACCGCCCGGGAGCAGCGCCGCGCCATCTGCGGGCAGCGGGCGATGGCCCAGGCCAGGATGCGGTCGGCCGGCAGCCCGGTGCTCCGGGCGGCGTCCGCGTCGATGACGAGGCCGATGCTCGTCCGCCGCTCGTCGATGGGGATGATCCAGAACCAGCCTTCCTTGCACAGGATGCCGATCACGTAGCCGCCCTCCGGCTGGGGCGCGCGCTCGACGTCGAGGAAATGGCTGAAGTAGGCCACCTTGCGCAGCCCGGGGATGACCTCGCGCGTACCCAGGTGGCGTCCCACGACCGTGTTCTGACCGCTCGCGTCGACCAGATACCGGGCTGAATGGACGGCATCACCGGTGGCTACCTCCACCCTCCCCTCCTCCAGCCGTTCGATCCGCCGCACCGCCTGGCCTTCCAGGATCTCGGCCCCGGCCTCGGTCGCGGCGCTCATCAGCATCTCGTCGAACACGGCCCGCTCGATGTTGAACGCGAGGGTCTCGCCCTCCGGAAAGCCGTCGTCGAACCGGAACGAGCGCAGGTCCTCGTCCTGGCCGAAGGCGAACGAGGCGCCCTGCTTCTCGACCTGGGCGAGCGCCTTCAGCCGGTCCTCCAGGCCCAGCTCCCGGATCAGCGACAGCACCCGGGGCATCGTCGATTCGCCGATCCGGAACCGCGGATGCCGGGCGCGCTCGATCACCAGCACCCGCAGTCCCGCGCGGGCCATGACCAGGGCCGCAACGGCCCCGGACGGTCCTCCTCCGATCACGATCGCGTCGTGGTTTGGGCTCATGGTCGCAACGGTTCAGCCGGACCGATCCCGGCGTCTCAACCCTGGACCTTGACCTCGAAAACCTCCACCGGCGCCTGGTGGGTCACCTTTTCCGACAGGCGCGAGGCAAAGCCGCGGATCTCGTCGCTCTGGGCCCAGCGGTCGGCCGCCTCGGACGACTCCCAGAGGCTGATGGTGACGACCCGGTGCGTCTTGTCGTCACCCAGGACGTAGACGTTCTTGAACCCCTTGAACTTCTTCATCGACGGAATGATCTGCTCCTGCCACAGCTTGGTCCCTTCTTCGACCTTGTCATGATGGACGTGCGTCGAGCTCACTCTTGCGATCATCGCAACCTCCCGGTAAGGCGGACATGAGCGGATGCTGAGGGTCGGCAGCCGCTCGGAGTGGCGGCGTGGGGGTCCTGCCGGACAAAGGCTTACTTCACATTAACACAAGAATTGATTTTCGCAACTGCCATTTGTCATCCGTTCTCTCCCCGGGCTCCTGCAAAACGGCGTTCCTGGGCTAAGATGCCCGGGTGAGCCTCCGCACAGACGCGGCGACGCCTGCACGGGTCGGCAGCTACCGGATCGAGGACCGCCTCGGTGCCGGCGGCATGGGCGTGGTGTATCGCGGCTTCGACGAGGCGCTGCTGCGGCCGGTCGCGCTCAAGCGCCTGCTCCCCGACCGCGCCGACGCCACCACGCGCAAGCGCTTCCGGCGCGAGGCCCAGGCCGCCTCGCGCCTCAACCACCCGTCGATCGTCCACATCTACGACATCGTCGAGACCCCGGACGGCGACTGGCTGGTCATGGAGCTGGTCGAGGGCCGGCCGCTCGAGGAGATCGCCAATGCCGCCGCCAATGCCGCGGGCGAGCCCGGCGGGATCGACGTGGCCCAGGCGCTGCGCCTCGGCCGGGAGGTCGCCGAAGGGCTCGCCGAGGCGCACGGCATCGGGGTCATCCACCGCGACCTCAAGTCGAGCAACGTCATGGTCACGAAGTCGGGCCGCGCCAAGATCCTCGACTTCGGCATCGCCAAGCTCGCCCAGGCGCCGGACGACACCGTGCTCTCGCAGGCCGGGACGATCATCGGCACCTTCCACGCCATGTCGCCCGAGCAGGCCATGGGCCGGCCGGTCGATCCGCGCTCCGACCTCTTCTCGCTCGGCACGCTGCTCTACGAGCTGCTCACCGGGACCTCGCCGTTCCGCGGCGCCAATTCCACGGAGACGCTCGCCCGCGTCTGCAGCTATCGCCAGCCGCCGGCCCACCGCCTGAGGCGGGAGATCCCGCAGGAGGTCTCGGAGCTCCTCGACCACCTGCTCCAGAAGGACCCCGACCACCGGCCGCGCTCCGCCCAGGAGGTGGCCGCGGCGCTCGACCTGGCCGGACGCGGCCTGCTGCCGTCGAGCCCGTCCCGCGACGCGGCGCCGCCGGCCTGGATCTCGCCGCCTACCTGGGTCAACCCGCCGACCCTGGAGCAGACGCTGCGCGAAGGGTATTTACCTTCAAGCGTGCCCTCGAGCTTGCCTCCGTCCGTCGTCTCCGAGTCGCGCCGCACGGTGCGCGAGCGGCGCCAGGTGACCGTCGCCTGCTGCGAGCTGACCACGTTCCGCGACGCGGACGGCCGGGTGTCGCCCACGGTGGTCGATCCCGAGGCGCTCGCCGAGATCCTGCCGGAGGTCAAGGCCGCGGCGGGCCGGGTGGCGGAGCGCTTCTCCGGCCAGGTCGGCGACTCGCTCGGCCGGCGCATGGTGCTCTGCTTCGGCTTCCCCCAGGTGCACGAGGACGCCGCCGCCCGCGGCGTGCGCGCGGCGCTCGACTTCGTGGCCGAAGTGGAGCGCATGTCGTCCCGCTTCGAGACCGGAGGGGAGATCCGGCTCGCCCTGCGGGCCGGGATCCACACGGGCACGGCGATCGTCCTCCCCGACCCGGAGCCGCCGAGCCTCGGCGCCACGCTCGACACCGCCGCGGGCCTCCTCCTCCACGCCGCGCCCGGCGAGGTGCTGGTCAGCACGGCCACGCACCGCCTGCTCCGCGACGCCTTCGCCACCGAGCGGCGCCAGCCGGTCGAGGTCCAGGGCACCGGCGAGGTCGTGGACGCCTTCCGGGTGCTCGAAGCCGCCGGACCGCCGGAGCCCGCCGCCTCCGCCGGCCCCCTGGTCGGCCGCGAGCGCGAGCTGGAGCTGCTCCTCGACCTCTGGCGCAAGGCGTCGGACGGCGTCGGCCAGGTGGCCCTGATCAGCGCCGAGGCCGGCCTCGGCAAGTCCCGCCTCGTCCAGGAGCTGCGCGAGCGCGCGGGCCCCGAGACGCCGGCGCGCTGGCTGTACGCCTACGGCTCGCCGCACGACCGGAGCTCGCCGTTCCAGCCCATCGTCAACGTGCTGCGCCGGCTGGCGGACGCCCAGGAGGCCGCCACGCCTCTCGAACGGATCGAACGGCTGCTCCGGGCCTGCGAGCTGCCGCCGGCCGAGGCCGTGCCGCTCTTCGCCGCGCTCCTGGGCGTCCCGCTGGAAGAGCCCTACCGGCTGCCGCCCCTGGCGCCCGACCGGATCCGCGAGAAGACCCTCGAAGCCGTCGCCGCCCTGACCCTGGGGATGGCCGAGCGCGAGCCGCTCGTCCTGGTGCTCGAGGACCTGCACTGGCTCGACCCCACCACCCGGAGCTGGCTCGACCTGCTCGTCGAGCAGGCGCCGAGCGTGCCCCTGTTCCTGGTGCTCACTGTCCGCCCGCAGACGCTGGAGGCTGTCTGGAGCCCCCGGGGCCACGTCACGCAGCTCAACCTGGCGCCGCTCGCCCAGCCCGAGGTGGAGCGCCTGATCGAGCGCCTGATCGAGAAGACTCACGGCAAGGAGCTGCCCGACGCGCTCCGCCGCGAGATCGTGGCCCGGACCGACGGCGTGCCGCTGTTCGTCGAGGAGCTGACCAAGACGGTGCTGGAGTCGGGCCGCACGGGCGGCAGGCCGGACATCCCGTCCACGCTGCGCGACTCGCTCGCCACGCGGCTCGACCGGCTCGGCGACGCCAGGGCGGTGGCGCAGGTGGCCTCCGTGATCGGCCGCTCGTTCTCGCTGGAGCTGCTCGCCGCGGTATTTCCGGGGGGCGACCTCGACGAAAGCTCGCTCCAGCGGGAGCTGCGGCGGCTGGTCCAGGCCGAGCTCGTCTTCCGCCGCGGCTTCGGCCCGCGCACGAGCTATCTCTTCAAGCACGCGCTGATCCGCGACGCGGCCTACGACTCGCTGCTCAACCGCGAGCGCCAGCAGCTCCACGTGCGCGTGGCCGAAGCGCTCGCCGACGGGGAGGCTCCGGAGCCTCCCCGGCCGGAGATCCTCGCCTACCACTACGCCGAGGGCGGCCAGCCCGGGAAGGCCGTGGCGCACTGGCTCGAAGCGGCGCGGCAGGCGCTCGGCCGCTCGGCACACCAGGAGGCCCTGCACCACGTGCGCGAGGGTCTCACCGCGCTGCCCGGGCTGCCGCCGGGCCCGGCCCGCGACGAGCGCGAGCTGCAGCTCCAGACCACGCTCGCGCCGGCCGTCATCGCCACCCAGGGCTTCTCCTCGCCCGAGGTCGAGCGCGCCTACCTGCGCGGCCTGGAGCTGTGCGAGGGCCAGGGCCGCTTCGAGCTGCTCTACGGCCTGTTCAGCTTCTACGCCGTGCAGGCGAAGCCGGACCGCGCGCTGCCGCTCGCCGAGCAGATGCTCCAGCTCGCCGACAGCCAGGACAGCGCCGTCTCCCGGGTCCAGAGCCGCTACGGGCTCGGCGCGATGAGCTTCCTGCTCGGCGACTTCGCGGCCTCGCGCCGGCACCTCTCGGCGGCGCTCGCCCAGGACGACCCCGATCTCGGCCGGCTCCTGCCGCTCTCCTTCGGCACCGACGACCGCAAGACCTGCATGGTCTACGACGCGCTCGACCTCTGGCTCCTCGGCCGTCCCGACCAGGCGCTGGAGCGCTGCCGCGCCGCGCTCGCCTGGACCCGCGAGACCCCGCAGCCGTTCACGCTCACCACCGTCCTTCTCCTCTCCGGCTTCCTCCACCGCTTCCGGCGCGACGACGCGGCTGTCCGCCGGCACGCCGCGGAGATGCTCGCGCTCTCCGAGGAGCACGGCCTCTTCCAGGTGCGCGACGCGAACGTGCTGCTCGGCCTCGCGCTCGCCGCAGAAGACGAGGACCCGGACGCCGGCATCGACCACCTCAAGGCCAGCCTCGACGCCTACCGCGCCACGGGCTTCCGGGTCTTCCTGAGCTTCTACCTGGCCGAGCTGTCCGCGGCCTGCCTGCGCCGCGGCCGCCTGGAGGAGAGCGAGGTCGCGCTCCAGGAAGCGTTCGGAGCGGTCCATGGCGGCTCTGAGCGCTTCTGGGAGCCCGAGCTGCACCGCCTGCGCGGCGAGCTGCTCGCCCTCTCCGGCAGCGCCGGCGAGGCCGAGGCCGCGTTCCGCAAGGCGCTCGCCACCGCTGCCGGGCGCTCGGCCCTGGCGCTGGAGCTGCGCGCCGCGACGAGCCTCGCCCGCCTCTGGCAGGGCCAGGGCCGGCGGGACGAGGCCCGAGAGCTCCTCTCCGACGTCTACGCCCGGTTCAGCGAAGGGCTGGAGACCGCCGACGTGGCGGAGGCCGGCGCGCTGCTGGCCACCCTGGCGTCGCGCTGAAGCTTCCACACGAGATAGATGTACACGCAGTCCACCGTCGTGGTGGCGATGCTCAGCAGGTGCAGGAAATGGTTGTCGGCGTACGCCGGATGGATGTTCATGAACACCGTGTTCGTGCCGGTGCCGAGCATCTTGAGCCAGGCGATCAGCCACGACACCCGGCCCAGGTTGCCCAGCTCGCGCTGCTGGAAGAGCACGAAGACGTAGAGCACCGACAGCGCGAAGTTGAGCAGGAACGCCGAGTTGGCGCCGATCGAGGTGTCGAGCCCCGACGTCGCCATGGTGTAGAACGCCGCGCCGTGGAAGATGGCGAGCGCCACCAGGAGCGGTTTCAAAACCTTTCGGAACGCCTCGGTCCGCACCTGCTCCCAGCCGTAGGTCAGCACGCCCCAGAAGATGAACAGGTCGAAGAAGAACCAGAAGCGGTAGCACCACACGAGGAGCGGCCCCATGTCGGTGCGCAGCAGGAAGCTCCAGGCGAACTCCCACCCGATGTTGCCGCACACGGCGAAGATCGGCGCCTCGATGAACTTCTTCTTCACGATGCTCCGGATGTAGAGCATGTAGACCACGACCCAGAGGTAGCAGCCGCCGGCGAAGAGCAGCAGCTCGAACGGCGTGTAGTCCTGCAGGTTGACCAGCTTGCTCCAGTCGATCATCGCGTCCTCACTCCAGTCCCGGGCTGCGCAGCGTCATCAGGTTGACCGGGATGCAGAACTCCACCACGCCGTCCCGGCTCGTGTCGATCATCTCCTGGAAGAGCAGAGTGGAAAGGCGCGTGGAGAACGGCACGACGTCCTCGATCCCCTGCGCGAGCCGCAGCACGAGGCCGAAGACCGCCCGCAGCACGCCGTGCCCCGCGACCGGCCGGACTCCCACCCGCGCCATCTCCTCCGGTGTCATCAGCTCGGACATGGCGAGGCGCGGCGCCAGACCGAGCACGAAGCGGAACGGCCGCGGGATCAGGTCGCGCATCATGTCGAGGTTGTCCTGGGTCAGGACGAGCCCGTACGGGTTCTTCTCCGGACCGGTGTCCTGCCGGCGGACGAAGGAGGCGTAAAACTGAGCCGCCTCCTCCACCGTCGCCGGAATGTAACTGTCGTCGTCCGGCCGCCCCTCGGGATGGATGCCCATCATCGCGGCGTAGACGCGCCACAGGGAGTAGAGGTCCTCGGCCTCGGCGTCGCTCAGGGGCAGCCCGAGCCTCCGCAGCCCGTCGATCACCAGATACGAAAAACCCATGATCGTGGCGAGCATGTCCTCGTGGTTGACCGGCGCGCCGAACTTCTCCTCGTAGCCCGGCCGGAAGCGCGGCACGAGCGTGCGCACGCCCGCGTGGAGCAGCCGCAGCTTCTGGGCCGTGATCACGGCGCGGCCGTCGGGCTCGAACGAGCCCTTGGCCGACACGTTGACCAGGAGCTGGATCACCCCCATCAGGCGCTGGTAGGGATGGGTCTGCAGGTCGCGGGAGATCGACAGGATGTGGCACAGGCAGGGAGCCGCGTAGCCGCGCGGCAGGCTGGAGGCGAGCATCGCCACCGCGCTCGAGAACGCATGCTTGAGGAACACCTCGCCGCCGCGCGCGAGGCGGCTTCGGTCGGCCCAGGACGGCAGCCCGCGGGTGGCTTCGACGAACTCCCGGAACGGCGCCGGCGCGTCGGCCGGGATCGGCGTGCTGTCCGCGCCCAGCGTCTTGAAGAGCTCGTTGACGGCGCGGACCTCGCGCTCCTCCATCAGCCGGCGCACGGCGAGATCCGCCTGGGAGTCTCCCTGCCGCCGGAGGCCGTCGAGAAAGCGGTCGTCCGACCACTTCGGATCGCCCATCTCTCACCTCCAACTTGAAACGGTGGGGAGACCCTAGGCCATCCGCGGCGCCGCGTCAAGGGCTCGCCGGCCGCCCGAGATCAGATCGGCGCCGCCGCGGCACCTTGAGAGATGGAAGCTCCCCCTCCGCCCGCCTCTCCGGCGGGCGGTCCCTCCTGGAGGTCGTCATGATCCGAACAAAATCGGTCTGGTTTTCGCCTCTCCTGCTGCTCGCCGCCCTCTGTCTCCCGCTGGTCGCGCAGACGAGCCCCGCGGCGCGGCCCGCCACCGCCATCTCGCTCCGGTCGGGCGTCATCGAGACGAGCCGTCCGGAGCCCGCGCTGCCCGAAGCCCTGCGCGCCCGTCCGGCCGCTCCGGGCGAGGACCAGGTGGTGCTGGTCAAGTTCCCCGGTCCCGTCACCGCGCACCAGATCCAGGCCCTGCGCGACGCCAGCGTGCGGGTCTATTCCTACCTGCCCGACTACGCGTTCCTGGTGAAGATGCCGGCCGGCGCCGACGCGAGGACGGTGCTGCGGTCGCTCGGCGCCTCCTGGAGCGGACCGTTCCATCCGGCCTACAAGATCGCGCCCGAGATCGCCCGGATCTCCGGAGCGGGGGGCGCGGAGGGCGCGGCGGCGGCGCAGACTCCGCGGCCCGTGATGGTCCACGTCCTGCCCGACGCCGACCTCGGCCGGGTGGTGCGGACGATGAAGGACCTCGGCGCCCGGGGCCTGGTCGGCGCGCGGCGCGGCGAATCGTTCTCGCGCGTCCGCCTGCTGCTGACCCCGGACGAGATCGCCGCCCTGCGCGAGCCGCTCGCCAGTCTGTCCGACGTCTTCTGGATCGAGCTCGAGGGGCGCCGCACGCTGCTCAACGACACCACCGTCTGGGTCGGCCAGTCCGGGCTCTCCGGCGGCCAGACCACCCCGGTCTTCAGCCAGGGCATCTACGGAGAAGGGCAGGTGGTCGGCATCCTCGACACCGGCATCGATCCCGACATGTGTTACTTCCGCGACACCTCGCTGGGCCTGCCCCCCACCAACGCCTGCAACGGTGGCACCGTCGTCAACGCCGCGCAGCGCAAGGTCCTCGCGGTCGATTTCCTGTGGTCCAACGAGTGCGCCGGCGGCATCGGCAACGCCGAGTGGGACACCCACGACCACGGCACGCACGTCGCCGGCACCGTGGCCGGCGACAACTTCGCCAACCTCCTGCTCCACGACACGGCCGACGGCATGGCGCCGGGCGCGAAGCTGGTCATCCAGGACGGCGGTTTCGCGACCGACAACTGCGCCGACCTGCCCGGCATCGGCTGCCCCGTGGTGGACCTCAACCCGATCTATCAGCAGGCCTACGACCAGGGCGCGCGCATCCACACCAACTCCTGGGGCGACAACGAGAACGCCGCGGTCCAGAACAACTACTCGGCCGGCAGCCAGGACGTCGACGAGTTCATGTGGAATCACAAGGATTTCCTGGTCTTCTTCGCGGCCGGCAACGCCGGTCCGGGCACCGGCACGGTGGGCAGCCCGTCGACCGCCAAGAGCGCGGTCTCGGTGGGCGCCACGCTGCGCGGAACCAGCGCCGAATCCATGGCCAGCTTCAGCAGTTGCGGCCCCACCGCCGACGGGCGCATCAAGCCCGAGATCACGGTGCCGGGCTCGAGCATCGTCTCGGCCAACAACGACATCAACGTCACCACGAACAACTGCGGCACCATCACGATGTCCGGCACCAGCATGGCGAGCCCCGGCGCCGCGGGCCTGACGGCGCTCATCCGCCAGTACTACACGGACGGCTGGTATCCCACCGGTGGAAAGGTTTCGACGGACGGCTTCACGCCGTCCGCGGCCCTGCTCCGCGCCACGCTGGTCAATTCGGCGGTCAGCATGGCGAACACCACCGCCATCCCGGCCAACTGCCAGGGCTGGGGCCGCGTGCTGCTGGACAACGCGCTGTCGTTCACCGGCCAGGCGCGCAAGCTGTTCGTCAAGGACACGGACAGCTTCAACACCGGCTCCACGAACGAGGACCGGACCTACAACCTCACCGTGAGCGCCGGCGAATCGCTCAAGGTGACGCTCGCCTGGACCGACTTCCCCTCGACCCCGGCGGCGGGCATCAACCTGAACAACGATCTCGATCTGATCGTCGCCGGTCCCGGCGGCACCTTCCTGGGCAACGTCTTCGCGAGCGGCTCGTCCACGGCCGGCGGCGCGGCGGACCGCCGGAACACGCTGGAGCAGGTGCTGCTGGCGTCTCCGGCCGCGGGCAGCTACACGGTGACGGTGCGATCGATCAATATTCCGAACGGTCCGCAGCCGTTCGCGCTGGTGGTGGCCGGCGCTCTCGGCAGCACCACCTGCACGTTGAATTCGCAGTGCGACGACGGCCTGTTCTGCAACGGCGCCGAGACCTGCAACGCCGGATCCTGCCAGGCGGGGACGGATCCCTGCGCGCCGCTGTCCTGCAACGAGACCACCGATACCTGCTTCGCCCCGACCACGCAGGTGACGTTCAACTCGGTCGCGGCGCAGGACGGCTACGTGCTGGAGTCGGGCGAGACCACGAACGCTGGCGGCTCGAACAACTCCAACGCCGGCACGACGAGCGCGCTGCGGGTGGGTGACGACAACAAGGACAAGCAATATAAAACGATCGTCTCCTTCGACACCTCCTCGATCCCCGACGGCGCCACGATCGTCTCGGCGGTCCTGCGGCTGCGCCGTGGCACGCTCTCCGGCGTCAATCCCTTCACCACGCACGGCACCTGCTGGGCCGACGTCCAGTCGGGCGGCTTCTCCGGCTCGACCACGCTCCAGAACGGCGATTTCGAAGCCGTGGCGACCGCTGTCCAGTCGGCGAGCCTGACCAATGCCGCCACGGACGGCGCCTGGTCGGAAGGCAATCTGAACGCCGCCGGCCTGGCCGCGGTCAACAAGACCGGGACGACCCAGCTCCGCCTCTACTTCGCGCTCGACGACAACGACGACACGGGCAACGACTTCCTCGGCTACTACTCGGGAGACAACGGCACGGCCGCCAACCGGCCGCAGCTCGTGATCACCTACCAGTAGCGCTCCCCATCCGGGAGGCGGCGCAAGACAGCCGGGCGCCGCCAGACGCCGCCTCCCGACGTTCCCGCCGTCTCCGCCGTATAATTGGGTATGAACGCAAAAGCAGGAATCCTTCTGAGTCTCGGCCTGCTCCCGGCCCTGGCGGTCCCGGCGGGTGCGGCGGGCGCGGCGGGCGTCGTCGGTCCGATGGAGGACTTCGATGTCACCGGCCTCGTGCTCTCCGCGGCCGGAGCGGGCTCCCTGGCCTTCTTCGACACGCTCTATCCCGGCGAGCCCTACCCCTCCTTCTTCGAGGATTTCCTGCGCAGCGACGGCACCGGGGCCGGGACCTACTCGATCGATCCCCGGGGCCCCGCGACCCCCGTCATCGCCGGAACGCAGATCGAGATCGGGGCCCGTCTCGGCAACCTCCTCTTCTTCTCCTGCTCGCGGTTTTCGACTCCCGCGGACCGCGGGCTCTGGCGCAGCGACGGGAGCTCCGCCGGCACCCTCCCCCTCACCCAGGGGCTGAGCCTCGGGATGGACGGAGCCGGGAAGCCTCCCGTCATCCTGGCGGTGCCGGGGAGAGGCCTGGTGTTCTTCTCGGCGGGCCCGCGGTCGGCGAGCCCCGACTACGAGCTCTGGGCCACGGACGGCACTCCCCAAGGCACCCGCCTCGTCAGCAACGTCAATTCGGAAGGTCCGTCGCAGCCCCATCAGATGGTCGCGCTCGACGGCTTCCTCTTCTTCTTCGCCGACACGCCGCGCGGCCGGGAGCTCTGGCGCAGCGACGGCACTCCGGAAGGGACGGAGCGGGTCCATGCCTTCCCGGACCCCGGGAACCTCGACATGGTCCGGGTCGGCGGAGCGCTCTTCATCCTTCAGGATACGGCGGCGGGCCTGACGGTCTGGCGCAGCGATGGAACCGAGGCCGGGACCGCGCCTGTCCTGCAACTGCAGCAGGTCCGAAAGGGGCTGGCCGCGGCGGACCGTCACCTCTTCATCGTGACTGGGGACAACGAGGTCTGGGCTGTCGACGCCGACACGGGAGAGGCCGTCCTCGTCGCGCAGTCCGAAACGACCGAGGAGGTCTGGCTGCTGGCTGTCGGAGACCGGGCGGTGTTCGCCCTGGAGGACGACCACGGGCGCGAGCCCTGGTGGTCCGACGGCACGCCCGAAGGCACCCGCCGGATCGCCGACCTCTGTCCCGGGCCGTGCAGCTCGCTGACCCTGTTCCCCTTCGTCGGAGCCTACGGCGGGCGCGCCGTGATGCTGGCCGACGATGGCGTCTCCGGCCGCGAGCCCTGGCTGACGAACGGCACGGCCGCCGGCACCTGGCGGCTCGGCGATCTCTGTCCGGGCGGGTGCGGAGGCTTCGCCTCGGTCCAGGAGGTCCACGGCTGGCTGGCCCTTTTGGGCGAACGCGGCATCTGGCTCTCCGACGGATCCCCGGACGGCGCCTGGGCCGTCTCGAGTCTCGATCCCAGCGGCTGGGTCGCCCTCCCGGACCGGCTCGTCGCGTTCCAGAACGATGATCTCCGCTTCCTGTCGACGCTGTCGTCGCTGCCGGTGACCGCTCCGGTCCCGCCGCCCGGCCGCTGGATGGACTCGCCGCGCCTGCCGGGCTTCCGCTTCAAGGTGAGAGTGGGCCAGACCGCGGGCCGGCTGGAGCCGGCGTGCCCGGCGAAGACCCTCTGTGTGAGCGGCGCGGTGCCGGGCCGGGCCGAGGTCTTCCTGCGGCTCTCCAGGCAGCCCGACGGGCGCCTCTGGCCGGCCGTGGTCGAGCTCACGAACGCCGCCGCGGACGTCTGGGTCCTGCAGACCGCGACCGGCCGCCTGCGCTACTACCGGCTCCCGGGCGCCGACCCGGCCAGCCCCACCCTGCCCGGCCTCCTCGACCGCGAGGGCTTCCCGGGCACCGCGGGCGGCGGGCTGGAAAGCGCCGCCGAAGAGGCCCGGCGCGGCAAGGACCCCCAGCCGCCGGGGCGCTGGATCGAGTCCGCGGCGGTCCCGGGCTTCCGGGTCCAGGCGCGGCTCACGGCCAACGGCACGAGCCGGCTCCTGCGCAAGGAGGCCTGCGCCGCGGAGACCTTCTGCCTGAGCGGCGCGACGCCGGGCTTGACCGAGGTCCTCCTCCGCGTGACGGGTCCGCGCCCGAACGGCTACTACTGGCCGGCCATGGCCCGCTTCGCCCCCGCCACCCTGGAGGTGTGGGTGCAGCAGCGAAAGACCGGGAAGGTCCGCTACTACCGCCTGAACGCGCCGCCGGCCGACGGCTCCCAGCTCGACGGGTACCTCGACCGGCAGGGGTTCCGAAAGTAGGAGCTCACGAGGCCCGGGCCACGATGGTGAGGGCCTCGACGGTGCCCAACCCGTTGCGCGTCAGGCCGGCCGGCAGCAGGCAGCGCACGCCCTCCACCTCGCTCGTCGAGTCCATGAAGTTCCTCCTCTCTCGTCTCCACGAGCGTAGGAGGCACGGGTGACAATGTCGGTAACAGACCGGTTTCGATCGACGGAGCAGAAAAAAAGGCCGGGGAGCTCCACGAGGGAAGAGCTCTCCCGGCATGTGGTTGAGGCCCTGCGCCTGCTTCGTCAGCCAGCGTCCACCAGCATAGGGAAAGGCGCCGGTCTTGTCGTCATACAAATGTATTAGATCCGTCAGATTCCGTTGCCGGCCGTCTCCTGCAAAGCCAGCAGATACTCCCGGTGGGCCTTTTCGAGGGCCGCGATGGTGAGGTTTGGCCGATCCAGGGCCGCGGCGGCCTGCTCCAGCTTCCCGGAGCCCATCGTCTTCGCGGTCTGATGGAAGCAGCCGCTCAGCCCGCGGAGCAGGACCGGGTAGAGCTGCTGCTGCTTGCGGCTGTACGTCCCGATGAATTCCTGCGACGCCTTGACCACGGGCGCCGAGCAGTCCAGCCGCTGGAGAATCGGCCGCGTGCGGTAGAGCGACTCCTGCCAGCGGACCATCTGCAGGACGTCGGCCGGGTCTCCCTGCGCTTTCTGGAGCATGGTGGCGAGAGAGTCGAGCCGGCGCAGCAGCATGCCGTGCTCCGACGCAGCCTGCTCCGCCTGGCCCTGGCCGGCGGCGGTGCGGAGAGGGCGGAGGGCGGCGAAGGCGCCGAAGGCGTCGCCCCTTCCTCCCTGGGTCATGAGCGGCTGGACGACGGCCGTCATCGGCAGCACGTGCTGCCTCAGGAAGTCGAGATACTGGCCCGTCGTGACCGTGCGCCCCTGCAGGAGCCGGGCGGCCGCCTCGGCTTCCGCCTTCCCGGGG
>JBEQUE010000211.1:0-66047 GCA_040349255.1 Acidobacteriota bacterium
CAGCCGCGTGATCGACTTCGCCGAGCTTTCGACCAGTCGCTGGCCCACGCCGGCCACCCGGCCTCCAACCTGCGCGTCGAGGTCGTAGGTGAGGAGCGTCGAGCCTGCTCCGGCATCCGCGAGCGTCAGGTCCCCTTCTCCGTTCATGAAGCCGGCCGGACCCTTGCCGTCGAGCTTCATGTGATAACCCTCCAGCGGATGGAGATCGGAGAGCTGAAGCGTGCCCTGGAACTGGCCCTTGACCGGCCCGACCTGGACGTTGAGCGCGCCCTGGAAGTCGTTCTCTCCGACCCGTTCCAGGCGCTCGCAGCCGGGTAGGGTGCGGGCCAGGATGGCGGGGTCGAGCAGGGCGCGCCAGACCTGCTCGCGCGGGAAATCAAAGGTGTGCGATCCCTGGATCTTCATCCGGCGGTGTCCTCCGACTGCTCCGATTGAACGATCTCCCAGAGGCGGCTGGGCTTGAGCGGAATTTCAAGGATTTCCAGGCCCGGGATCGCCAGCGCGTCCTCGACCGCCTGGGCGAAGAGCGCTCCGACCGGGATGGCGCCGGCCTCCCCCGCTCCCTTGGTGCCGAGCGGGTTGAGCGGCGAGACGGTCTCCTCGTGCCCGACCTCCACCCGCGGCACGTCGAGCGCCGTGGGCAGCAGGAAGTCCATGAAGCTGGCGTTCAGGAGCTGGCCGTTCTCGCCGTAGACAAGCTGCTCGAACCAGGCGTTGCCGAGACCCTGCGCCACGCCGCCGTGGACCTGGCCGTCTACGAGCAACGGGTTCAGCACCCGGCCACAGTCGTGGACCACCACATATTTCTTCACCTCGACCTGCAGGGTCTCGCGATCGATCTCGAGGATCATGGCGTGGCAGCCGCTCGCGGTTGCGCCGCGGTAGGGTCCGAAGTAGCGCGTCGCCTCCAGGCCCGGCTCGGTGCCCGGCTTGACCGCGCCGCGCATCGGGTTCGCGAGCTTCGCGAGCTCGCCGAGCGCGATGGAGCGGGACGGATCGGCCTTCACCCGCGCGGCGCCTTCCGCGAGCTCCACCTCATCCTCGGCGACGCCGAGGCGCTCGGCCGCGAGGCGGACGGCCTTCTCGCGCACGTTGGTCGCCGCCTCGTTGACCGCGTTGCCGGCCACGACCGCGCCGCGGCTCGCGAACGTGCCGGTGCCCCAGTGGAACTGATCGCTGTCGCCGGTGACCACGTCCACGTCCTCGGGCCGCACGCCGAGGCGCTCGGCCGCGATCTGCGCGAGCACCGTGAAGTGCCCCTGGCCCTGCGTGCCGACGCCGGTGACCACGGTCACCTTGCCGCTGGTCTGGACCTGCACGCGCGCGCCTTCGAACGGCCCGATGCCGGTGCCTTCGACGTAGGAGACGACGCCGATTCCCACGGTCTTGCCCTCAGCGCGGAGGCGCGGCTGCTCCTCCTTGAGAAAACGCTCGTAGCCGATGCGCTCCAGGGTCTGAGCGAGCACCGGCTCGTAGTTGCCGCTGTCGTAGTAGAGCGGCGCGAAATCCTGATAGATGATCACGTGGTCGTGCGGGAACTCGTCGGGCCGCAGGAAGTTGCGGCGGCGGATCTCGATGCGGTCGAGCCCCAGCTCGCGCGCCGCGAGGTCGAGCAGCCGTTCGATCACGAACACGCCGTGCTGCCGGCCCGCGCCGCGGTACGGCGTCACGATCGTCTTGTTGGTGAACACCGCGCGGAACTCGCTGTCGTAGGCCGGCACGCGGTACGGCCCCATGAGCGTGCACTGGCTGTTGAGCGGCACGGTGAGGCCGTAGGGATCGTAGGCGCCGGTGTCGTGGAGGAACGAGTCCTTGACGCCCAGGATCACGCCGTCTTTCGTGAGCGCGATCTCCGCGTCGTGGATCTGGCCGCGCTCCTGCGTGGTGGCGTAGAAGTTCTCGACCCGGTCCTCGATCCACTTGACCGGCCGGTCGAGCTTCATCGCGATCCACGGGATGAGCACTTCCTCGGGATAGAACATCATGATCTTCGGCCCGAAGCCGCCGCCGATGAACGGCGCCACGAGCCTCACCTGGTGCTCGGAGAGGCCGAGCATGGCCGCGAGCCCGTTGCGCACCGGGATCGGCGCCTGGGTGGTGTCCCACACCGTGAGCCGCTGCGCGCGACCGTCCCACTGCGCCACCACGCCGCGGTTCTCGATCGCCGCCGCGGCGCCGCGATCGTAGGACAGGCGCCGCCGGATCACCACGTCCGCCTTCGCGAGCGCCGCCGCGTAGTCGCCCTTCCTCTGGACCACGTGCGCGGCCAAGTTCGAGCCGACGTCCTCGTGGATCAGCGGAGCCCCGGGATCGAGCGCCCTGTCGGTCTCCACCACGGCCGGCAGCGGATCGTAGTCGACCATCACCAGCTCGGCCGCGTCCTCGGCCACGTAGCGCGACACCGCGACTACCACGGCCACGGTCTCGCCCGGGTGGCGCACCTTCTCCTTGGCGAGCGGCACCTGCGTGCGCTCGTGGAAGATCATCCCCTCGACCGGCGGCGGAGGCACCAGGAGCGGCCCGTGGCGCCAGTAGTCGCCGAGGTCCTCGGCGGTGTAGATGGCGACGACGCCCTCCATCTCCAGCGCCTGCGACGCGTCGATCCCGAGGAGGCGCGCGTGGGCGTGCGGACTCCGCACGAACGCCACGTGCAGCATGTCCGGCAGGTGGACGTCGTCCACGAACAGCGCCCGCCCGGTCAACAGGCGCGGGTCCTCATTGCGCTTGGTGCGTTCTCCGATAGATGTCGTCATAGCAGAACCTTGCCCGTCCCCTGGCATCCGTGCCCGGAAATGAGGTCTTGACAGAAGTGTCTCCCCTGCCCCACAATCCGAAACAAGCGATGGCTGCCGTCTTGGGCAGCTCGTCGTGATGATGGGCCCGCTACGGGGCCCTTTTGTTTTAGGGAGGAACGATGGATCGGTGCGCGGTGTTTGTCGATGCTGGGCATCTTCTCGCCGAAGGCGGCAAGCTCTGCTGCGGCTCCTCGTCGAGACGGCAAGTCCGATGCCTCCATGCTCAACTGGTCGACGCGCTTACCCGCTTTGCCTTCGACTACTGTCAGATCCCGGTTCTCCGGGTCTACTGGTACGATGCGGCGCCCGACGCGATCCCCACACACGATCAGCTCGAAATCGCCGAGTTGGATCGGGTCAAGCTGCGCCTCGGACGACTCTCGGGTGGGAAGCAGAAAGGTGTGGATTCCCTGATCGTCCGGGACCTGATGACCCTGGCCCGGGAGCGGGCGGTCGCCACCGCCTTTCTCATCGGCGGCGATGAAGATCTGAGAGAAGGCGTAGTGGCAGCCCAGGAGTTGGGCGTCTCCGTCGTGGTCGTAGGGATTCCGACAACCGGTTCGGGAAATCAGGCTCGGACCCTCATCCGAGAGGCGGATGAGCATAGGGTGCTCGAAGCGGGTTTTCTCGCTCCCTTCTTCTCGCGCCGGGAAGAGCCGGTTATCACCGCTCACGACTTGCCTGCAGGCCGTGGGTCTGCGCGTCTCGCGGGACAGTCCTTTGCGCTGGAGTGGACCAGGCTTGCGGCCTCCGAGGATATCCGAAGGCTTCTGGAGCAGGCTCCGATCATCCCCTACCCCCTCGATGCTCAGCTCGTCCTGTCCGCCGAACGCGTCCTGGGATCCCTTCAGATGCGGAAGGATCTGAAGAGGGATCTCCGCGCAGGCTTCTGGGAAGCGCTCCAAGGGGACCGAGCCACTCCCGGCCCTTGACTCCCTCACTTCTCCTCCACGAACGCCACAATCCGCGAGAACGCCGCCTCGCCGCCCTTGAAGCGGAAGGGGAAGCAGCCGAGCCAGACCTTCTGGTCGAGAACCTCGTCGATCTGCCCGCCCACGTTCTCGGCGTGGAAGACGCCGTGCGGGAAGAGCTTCACGTGCATGCACTGGTAGTCCTCGGGCCACGGGAACGCCTTGTCGAGCGACATGCCGATCGCCTTCTCCACCTCCGGGATCAGGTCCGGCCGCGCCTTGCGCACGTTGGTGTTGAACGGGTGATCCGCGGCGATGCAGTCCACCGCCAGCCAGCGCACGCCGCGGTCGAGGATCCACTCGCAGAACACGCTCTGCGGCCCGGGGTGCTTCAGGAACATTTTCGGCAGGTCCGGCTTCTCCTGGTTGTGGACCTTGTACCAATCCTCGTTGTAGTACTTGTGATAGCCGGTGTGGATGATCAGGATGTCGCCCTTCTCGATCCTGATCCCGGTCTTCTGCTCCCACTTCTCGAAGTGCTCGGGACCGTAGATCTCGTAGTCGCCGACGCCCATCGCCTCGAGGTCCACGATGCAGGCCGGGCCGACCAGTTTGTCGAGCGGGATGCCCGCGATGTCCGGCCCCGGATCGTAGAAGTGATAGGGCGAGTCGAGGTGCGTGGCGATGTGGTTGGTGGTCGAGATGAACTGCGCGTTCACCCCTTCGAACGCCATGCGCTTCACCCACTTGACCGTCGGCCCTTCGTAGAAGGCGAACGACGGCGAATCGACGCTGAAGTTCTGCGAGAGATCGAGGACCTTGACCCGGCTCATATCGTATGGGACGTACATCGCTCCTCCTCTTCCTTGAATTCGGGGATACCCATCAGAAGCCGTAACGCTCCGCGAAGGCGACGAGCGCCTCTTCGAACACCGCCATGGGTGGCCTCACCAGACCGGCGCCCACCTGGCCGACGCCCGCCTGCCTGTGCGCGATGCCGGTGTTCACCCGCGGCGTGATCCCGAGCTCCACCACCTTGCGCAGGTCGATGCCGACCGGCGTGCCGCGGAAGCTCAGAACCGGGATCGTGAAGTGCTCGTGCTCGGCGGCGGTGATCTCGTACATCTCGCGCGTGGCATGCACCGCGTCCTGCGGCGAGCCGCCGATGAAGGTGACGATCGCCGGCGCCGCCGCCATGGCGAAGGCGCCGATGCCCGCGGTCTCCGTGATCGTACTGTCGCCGATGTCCGGGTTCGCGTCCGCGCTCGAAAAACCGGTGAAATAGAGGCCGTCCGGCACCATGGCCGGCGCCGTGAACCAGCGATCGCCGAGGCCGCTCACCCGGAGGCCGAAGTCCGTGCCGTTGCGCGCCATGGTCGAGACGATCGTGCTCCCCTCCACCCCGTGCGCCGCGTCGGCCATGGCCTTGCACGCGGCCATGACCGGGTTGAGCACGGAGAGCGCCGTGTCGCCGACGAATTTCAGGACCTCGGAATCCCGGACGTACGGCGCGAGCTGTTTCAGGAAGAGCAGCGAGCCGGCCTTGTTGCGGTTGTGCCCCTCGTCGCCCATGTGGAGCGCTTCGGCGAGCAGCGTCCGCAGGTCGATGCCGCCGCTCTTCGCGAGCGCCTCGGCCAGGATCGGCCCCATGGTGCCGTTCATCCAGCGCAGCTTCGCGATCACCTCGTCGCTGAAGGCGCCGTAGCGCAAAACCTTGCCATAGCCCTCGTTGAGGTTGGAGAACGTGCGGCTGCCATGGGTCGCGTCCTCGACCACGTAGACCTGCATCGACGCCGAGGTCACGCCCGCCATCGGTCCGACGGCCGCGTGGTGATGGCAGGGCTCGAAGTCGATCTCGCCGCGCTCGACCATCGCGACCGCGCCGGCCTCGTCCTTCGCGAGGCCCTCGAAGATCAGCGCGCCGATCACGGCGCCGCGCAAGGGTCCGGACATCCGTTCCCATTCGATCGGCGGACCGGCGTGCAGCAGCAGGTTTTCGCGCAGGCCCGGCACGACGTCGCCCGCCCGGGCCACGCCGGTGAGCATCGGCCGCGAGGAGATCATGCGCCCGACGGCGGTCTGGTTGGCGGCATTGATGTCGACGCTCATGCTTTCATCCTCGCCAGGATTCCGGCCAACCGTTCATTGCCGCCGGCCGGCGGACGCCAGTCCACGTGCACCGACGCGGCGCCCTGGGACCGCAGGCTGTCATGGAACGACTCCAGACCGACGTTGATCGCGGCGACCGGCGCCTGCACCGCCTCCAGCGGCACAGGCGCCGTCTCCGGCGCTTCCGTCCTGTTCAGGAAGATCCATTCGACCGCGTCCGTGACCGTCCGGAAGACCCGAGCTCCGGCCGTTTCGAGGGTGGAGATCTGCGTCTCCAGGCCCTGAGGATCGGCGTCCGTTCCGATCACGACGACGGCGACCTCCACGTCCCGGCTGGCGCGGATGTGGGCGATCTCCGGCGCCAGCTCGCCGGCCGGATCGGCATGGGAGCCCTCGCCCAGCACGACGTCGAGAAGGATCAGCCCGACCTCGGGATCGGCCGCCTCCTGCCGCAGCCGCCGCAGCCGGAGATCCTGATCGATCATCGGGTGCAGCCGGCCGACCGTGAACTCGTCGGCGCCAAGGTCCAGGATCGTGTGCTCGCGGCTGCGCAGCAGATCATCGAGACGATACTTGCCCAGATTGGACCACACCGGAGCCAGGAACGCCGAAAGCCCGAGCAGCGCCTCATACGCCAGCGTCCCACCCGAGAAAAGGCCCCGCACAGAGCCGCAAGTCTTCCCCTCTCCCGGGGAGGGCGTGAAGGGCGGAGCGGGAGAGGGGGCCGGGGGGTGAGGGCCCACCGCAAGCTCCGCCGCCTCGCTCAGCGTCGCCGCAAAAGAAACATTTCCCAACCGCCGCCCCGGCAGCGGCGCGCCGAGGAAGTGGACCACCACCGGCTTGCCCGTGGCCCGGGCCTGCGCGAGCAGCCGGCTCCCGACCTCGGGATCGGGCGGCTTGGCGATCAGGACGATCACGTCCGTCTCCGGGTCGCGCCGCAGCAGGTCGAGCGCCTGCCCGGCCGTGATGCCTCCAACCTCGGCGCTCAGGTCGCGCCCGCCGGTGCCGATCGCCTGCGAGATCCCGGAGTCGAGCGCGTGGATGCGGCTCATGATCGCCTGGAGACCCGTGCCCGACGCTCCGACCAGCCCGATGTTTCCTCGCCGCGCGCGGTTCGCGAAGCCGAATCCGACTCCGCCCAGAGAGGCCGTGCCGCAGTCCGGGCCCAGCACCAGCAGCCCCTTGTCGCGGGCGCGGCGCTTCAATTCCACCTCGCGCTCGACCGGCACGTTGTCACTGTAGAGAAAAACGTTTCTACCCTGCTCCAGCGCCTCTCCGGCCACGTCCGCTGCGTAGCGGCCCGGGACCGAGACGAGCACCCAGCGCGCCTCGGGGAGCTGCTTGAACGCCGCAGCCAGGCTGTGCGGCCGGTAGTCCTCCGACGAATCCGCGGCGCGCACCCGGAGGAGCGCGTCGATCCGAGACAGCGCCTCCGCCGCCAGCGATTCGCTCTCGGCCTTCACGGCGACCAGGAGGTCGTCAGGGTTGGCAGCCGCCTCCACGTCGAAGCCGCCGGCCGCGAGCTGCTCGCGGTTGCCGGGCGTGGCCATGATCACTCCGGCGTCGATCACTCCGGGCAGCGCCGCGAGGGCGCGCTGGAGCCGCATCAGCACGATCGAGTCGTGATAGGACCCGGCGCGCACGCCACAGCGGGTGACCGGCTCCGGGCTCACGAAGCCAGGGCCCTCTGAAGCTCCAGACCCCAGGCCAGCAGCTCTTCGTCCCGGTCCCAGCGGCCGGCGATCTGAAGCCCCATGGGCAGCCCGTCCGCATTGCGGCCGGCCGGAAGGCCGAGCACCGGCACGCGGGCATGGTTCCAGGGCAGGTTCATGACCGGATCACCGGTGGCCGCGAGACCCTTGGGCGCCGAGCCCTGGGCCGGCGGCGACAGCCAGAGGTCGATGCCGTTCTGATCCATGAGTTGCGCCAGCTCGTCGCGCAGCCGATCGCAGCCGTCCCGGTCGCTCCGGAGCTGCTCCTCGGAGACCGCCTGGCCGCGCCGGATCAGGTCCACGGTCTGCGGCGCGTAAAGGTTTTCAAAGCGCGGGAACCAGTCCTTGTGGACCTCCGCCGCCTCGGCCGCCACCAGCCGCCGGTGCCGCGTGTTGATGTCCTCGAAGTCCGCCATGGCCGGCACCGGACGCACCTCGAAATGCTCGGACAGGCGCCGGCAGGTCTCGCGGAAGTGTGCCAGCCCCTCCTCGAACGCGCGCTCCAGATACGGCCCTTCGGGGATGCCGAGCACCGGTCGGCGCGAAGGCGCCGCGGGCTTGTACCCGTCCATCAGGGCCGCCGCCGCGATCGTGGCGGTCTCCACGTCCGGCGTGAAGAACCCGATGTGATCGACGAAGGGCGCGAGCGGGATGACGCCTTCGGCCGAGATCCGGGCCCAGGTGGGCTTGAAGCCGACCACGCCGCAGTAGGCGGCGGGCCTCATGATCGATCCGATCGTCTGCGTGCCGAGCGCCACGGGGCAGTAGCCGGAGGCCACCGACGCGGCCGAGCCGCTACTCGATCCGCCCGGCGTATGCTCCGGGTTGTAGGGGTTGCGGGTCGGACCGGGCGCGAAGAAGGCGAACTCGGTCGAGACGACCTTGCCGAGGACCAGCGCGCCGAGGTCGAGCAGCCGGGTGACGGCCATGGACTGCGGACCTTTGAGCTCTTCCGGAGGCAGACGGCTGCCGGCCGTGGTCGGAAAGCCGTCCACGTGGAAGATGTCCTTGACGCCGATCAGCCAGCCGAACATCTCCGACCGGTCCGCTTGGTCCGGGTGCGTCGCGAGCGCCGCGTCAGCGTCGCGGTGCAGGCGCTCGAAGCGGCCCGTCTCCGGCATCAGCGCCTGGACCGCGGGCTCGCGCTCCTCGATCCTCGCCTTCGCCTGCTCGATGTTCCCGTGGAGGTCGTCCACCTTCATTCGGTCCCTTTCCGTTCGGCCGCGAGCAGCACGGCGTCGACGATGTGTTGGTAGCCCGTGCAGCGACAGAGGTTGCCGGAGAGGGCGTGGCGCACCTCGTCCTCCGTCGGCTTCGGGTTCTCTTCGAGGAACGGCACCAGCGTCATGAGGAAACCCGGAGTGCAGAACCCGCACTGGAGGCCGTGGGACTCCCAGAACGCCTGCTGCAGCGGGTGGAGCTCGTTCGGCCCCGGCGCCAAGCCCTCGACCGTGGTGACCTCGTGGCCGTCGGCCTGGACGGCGAGCATGAGGCACGAGCGCACCGGCTGGCCGTCGAGCAGGACCGTACAGGCGCCGCACACGCCGTGCTCGCAGCCGACATGGGTGCCGGTGAGCCCGAGGTCGTGGCGCAGGAAGTCGGAAAGCAGGAGGCGCGGCTCGACCTGGCGCTCGGAGCTCTTCCCATTGACGGAGACCGTGACCCGGTGCTGAGCTGTCATGCCGCTTCTCCTTTGGCCCGGGCGAAGGCGCGCCGCAGCGCGCGTCCGGTGACCACGCGGGCCAGATGGCGCTTGAAGTCGGACGACGCGTGGATGTCGCCCGTGGGGTCCATCTCGTCGCGGGAGGCCTTGTCCGCGGCCGCCGCGATCGCCTCGTCTCCGCCTTCGGTCCCGGCGAGCAGCCCGGCCGCGCCGCGGGCCTCGACGGGCCCGTCGCCGACGCTCAGATAGACCAGGCGGGCCTCGCGGCACCGGCCGGCGTCGTCCAGGGTCACCCGGGCCGCGACGCCGACCTGGGCATAGTCGCCATGGCGCCGCGCCACTTCCAGGAACGCCCAGCCGGTGCGGGCCGGTGGAGCCGGGAGCGCGACCTCGACCAGCATCTCGTCGGGCTCCAGCAGCGTGGAGAACAGGCCGTTGAAGAAGTCGCGGGCCTCGACCCAGCGCTCGCCGGCGGAACGCCGGAGGCGGAACCGGGCGTCGAGCGCCACGGCCACGGCCGGCAGCTCGGCGGCCGGGTCGGCATGGGCGAGACTGCCGCCGACCGTCCCCCGGTTGCGGATCTGGGGATGGGCGATGAACGGCACGGTCTCGGCGAGGAGAGGCGAGAGCCGGGCCACGAGAGGATTGCGCTCCAGGGTGCGCTGGCGCGTCATGGCGCCGATCCGGAGGCCGCCGTCCTCCTCGCGGACGTAGTCCAGCTCGCGGATGCGGTTGAGGTCCACCAGGAAGGCCGGCTGGGCGAGCCGGAAGTTCATCACCGGGATCAGGCTCTGCCCGCCGGCCAGCAGCTTGGTATCGCCGCCAGTGCCGCCGCTGCCGGCCAGGGCCTCCAAAGCGGCGTCCAGCGAGTCGGGCGCCAGGTACTCGAACGGGGCTGGCTTCATGCCGGGTCTCCTTGAGCCGGGCCATTCTAACCGCTGACAGCGAAAGGAGCTACAGCGGAGCGCAGACAGGCTCCGGCGCCTGCTAGAATGGAGGGCGGATGCTCTCGAAAGGGACCGCATCATGAGGCATAGAGCCTTTCTCCTTGCAGTGCTCCTGGCGGCGGTCCTTGCGGCGATCCTGGCGGTTCTCTACTGGAGCCCGCCGCGGGCGCTGACGGCCGAAGCCGGATCCCCGCCGGTCGATCCGCCCAACGTGCTCCTGTTGACCCTGGACACCACCCGGGCCGATGCCCTCGGGGTGTTCGGCGGCCGGGGAGCGCACACGCCGGTGTTGGACGCCCTGGCGGCCCGCGGCACGCGCTGGGATCAGGCGATCACCTCGACGCCGCAGACCCTGCCGGCCCACTCGTCCCTGTTCACCGGTCTCACACCCCCGGAGCACGGGGTCCTGGACAACGGCGCGGCCGCGCTCCCGAAGGACCTGTCGACCCTGGCCGAGGAGTTTTCGGCTCGCGGCTACGCGACCGCAGGGTTTGTGGCCGCGTCGGTCCTGGACGGCCGCTTCGGGACCTCCCAGGGATTCGGGGTGTACGACGACCGCATCCTGGCCGAGTCGGTTCCGGGTCACTCCGTCGGCCAGCGCGACGCGCGGGAGATGACCGACCTCGCTCTCTCGTGGCTGGGCGACGGCCCCAAGGGCAAGCCGGTCTTCCTGTGGGTCCACTACTTCGATCCTCACGCTCCGCATGCCGCCCCGGGCGTGAAGCCCGAGGCCGGCGTCGAGCAGCTTTATGCCGGCGAGGTGGCCTTGATGGACCGCGAGATCGGCCGCCTGCTCGCCGCGCTGCCCGGCGGCGCCGAGCGCTGGCTGATCGCCGCCGTGGGGGACCACGGCGAGGGTCTCGGCGAGCACGGCGAGCCACTCCACGGCATCTTTCTCTACCACTCCACCCTGCACGTCCCCCTGATCCTCGCCGGTCCCGGCGTGCCGCGCGGCGGGGTGGTCCGGGAGGCGGTGGCGGCGCGCCGTCTCGCCGCGACCCTGCTGCGCCTGGCTCCTCCCGGCCATGCCGCCGCATCCTTCGGCACGCCGCTCCCCGGATTGCCGGGGCTTCCGGGCAGCGCCCCGAGCCCGATCTACCTCATGAACCGGAACACCCTGAACGCCTACGGCTGGAGCCCGCTGGAAGGGATCTTCGACGGCCGTTTCAAGCTGATCGTGGCGCCGCGCCCGGAGCTCTATGACCTGGCCGCCGATCCCAAGGAGACGAGGAACCTGCTGGAGGGCCCTCCCGAGCAGCAGCAGCCGGCCCGCAGGTTGCGCCGGGAGCTGGCGGCGATGCGGAGCGCCTTCAAGGTCCGCTCGGCCGAGGAGGCCGATCCAGGGCTGGAGAGCGCTCTCCAGAGCCTCGGCTATCTCTCCGGTTCCGGCGCCAGCGGCAAGGGAACCCTCGATCCCAAGGACGGCGTGCTGCTGCTCGCCGAGCACGAATCCGCCCTCGCGCTGATGCGACAGAAGAACTGGCAACCGGCTCTCGTCAAGCTCACGGAGCTGGTGCGCCGGAACCCGGAGAACGTCAAGTTTCTGCTCGACCTGGGGACGGCTCAGCTTGCCAGCCGCCGGAACGACGAGGCCATCGCCACCTTCCGCCGGGCGGTCGAGGCAAACCCACGGCGCGCCGACTCGCACCGCCACCTCGCCGCCGCCTATCTCAAGCTGGATCGGAGGGAGGAAGCGCGCCAGGAGTTCGAGCTCACCCTGGCGCTGAACCCGCAGTTCTTCGAGGCCTGGTCGGGGCTCGTCGAGTTGGCCGAGAAAACGGGGAACCTCGCCGAGGTCCGCGCCGTCCTGACCCGGGCGCTGGCGGCCGGAACGCAGAGTCCGTCGCTCCTGGAGCGCCTGGCGGCGCTCGACGACACGGCCGGCGACACCGCGGCCGCCGAGCGCCACCGCGCGGAAGCACGAAGGATGACCGGGCGATAAACCCGAGTCTCGAGTCTGCGGACCGTCACCTCCACGAGCGAGCCCCGATCGGGCCCGATCGGGCCGATCGGGGATATAGCGCACAGTGGTACAATCCCGGCAGCCGTTGGCCCATCTCAATCATTGCTTCATCAGTGGAGGTGCTCATGCGCTTGGCCGTTCGAAACGTCCTTGTTGTGATCGCCATGCTTTTGTGTGCAGCCTCGCTCTTCGCGCAGTCAACCACGGGCACCCTCGTCGGCACGGTCACGTCCGACGGCCAACCGTTGCCGGGAGTCACGGTCACTGTCACGTCCCCCGCCCTGCAGGGGAGCCGAACGACGGTGACCGGCGAAGCCGGCGGCTACCACTTCCCCGCCCTTCCCCCCGGCGACTACACGGTGGCCTTCGATCTCGAGGGCATGCACAGGATCGAGAAGAGCGCCGTCGTCGGCCTCAGCCAGACAGCCCGCGCCGACGCCGAGATGACCCTCACCAGCCTGGCCGAAGAGATCACGGTCACGGCGGCGCCGCCGCCGGAGGTTGAAACGACCGAGGTCGCGGCGAGCTTCGACGTCGAGACCATCAATCAGCTCCCCACCGGCCGGACCATCGACGACATCGTGGCTCTCTCGCCGGGAGTGACGGAAGCGGGGCCGAACGACCAGATCACGATCTCGGGATCGATGTCCTTCGAGAGCCTCTTCCTGGTCAACGGCGTGGTGGTGAACGAGAACGTCCGCGGACAACCGAACCCGCTCTACATCGAGGACGCGGTCCAGGAGACCACCGTTCTCACCGGCGGAGTCTCGGCGGAGTTCGGCCGCTTCACCGGGGGCGTGGTCAGCACCGTGACCAAATCGGGGGGCAACGAGTTTTCCGGATCGCTGCGCGATTCGCTGACCAACTCCGACTGGACGGAAAAGTCCGACTTTGCCGCCCAGCTCGACCCCATCGACAGGACCAACAGCGTCTACGAAGGAACCCTGGGCGGGCGCATCCTCCGCGACCGCCTGTGGTTTTTCGCGGCCGCGCGGTCGGAAGACCGTGATACGGGTGCCCAGACCTTCGACACCAGCATTCCCTACGACACCACGGCGAACGACCGGCGGATCGAGGGCAAGCTCACCTGGCGGATCACGGACCAGCACACGCTCGTCGCGTCCTACATCGACAGCGATCTGGAGCGGCGGAATTTCGTCACCTCCGGTCGCATCGTCGACCTGCGCAGCCTCTCCTTCCGCGACGACCTCCGGGAGCTCCGGTCCCTCCATTACCAGGGTCTCTTCACGGACCGCTTCCTCGTCGAGGGCCAATACAGTGAGATGAAGCACGAGTTCGCCCTCGGGGCCAACACCCGCGACCTGATCGAGGGCACCCTGCTGCTCGACGCCAACACCGGCCAGCGCATGTGGTCGCCGACCTTCTGCGGCAGACCGTGCGGGGCCAAGGAGCGGAACAACGAGAGCTGGTTGGGAAAAGCGTCCTATCTGCTCAGCACCCGGGCGACCGGCAACCACAGCCTTGTCGGAGGCTTCGAGGAGTTCCACCAGAAGCGCAACGAGAACAACTTCCAGTCCGGCAGCGATCTTCGCATCCACGGCAACTTCATCTATTTCGGACAGGACGTCTTCTTCGGCGTGGATCCGGACTCCAGCGAGATCGAATGGGATCCCGTTCCCGCGCTGTCGAGCACTTCCGACTTCGCCACGCGCTCGTGGTTCCTCAACGACAAGTGGCAGTTGAACGGCCGCTGGAGCTTCAACGTGGGCGTTCGTTATGACGAGTCGTTCGGCACCGATCAGGCCGGGAACAAGACCGTCGACGACAGCGCTTTCAGCCCGCGCCTGGCGGCACGCTACGACCTGCGCGGCGACGGCAGGCACAACTTCAGCGCCACCTATGGCCGCTACGTCTCGAAGGTCGATCAAGGACCTGCCGACAACACCGCCACCGCGGGCCGCTATGCCTCCTACTACTGGGATTACAAGGGCCCGGCCATCAACCCGGCAGGAACGCCGCGCGGCCAGCTCCTCCCGGTTTCCGAGGTCATCCGCCAGGTCTTCAACTGGTTCAATTCCGTCGGCGGCACGTCGAACCGGGACCCGAATCTCCTCAGCAGCGCCCACATCCCCGGAGTCACCCTGCGTTTCGACGGGCCGCTCGCGGCGCCGTTCATGGATGAATACACCCTGGGCTACGGTGTGACGTTCACCGACCGCGGTTATCTGCGCGCCGATTACATCGACCGGAGCTGGGGAGACTTCTACGTCGTGCGGCGGAACCTGCTGACCGGCAAGGCGACGGACCCGGACGGCGATCAGTTCGACCAGGGAGTGATCGGGAACAGCGATGACAACCTGAGCCGCGACTACCACGCGATCCAGCTCCAGGGCCGCTATCGACCCCTGAAACGACTCTCGATCGGCGGCAATTACACCTGGTCGAAGCTGCGCGGCAACGTCGAGGGAGAGACTCCGAGCTCCGCCACCAGCCTGGACAACGACCCCTTCATCAACCGGCCCGAGTACCAGGATTTCGAGCAGAACAACCCGGTCGGCTTTGTCGGCCCGGACATGCGCCACCGCGCCAATCTCTGGGCGCAATACGATCTGCCGACACGGGCGGGGGATTTCAATTTCACGCTGCTGGAGCGGTATCACTCGGCGTTGCCCTACTCGGCCATCGGCTCGATCGACGTGCGGCGCGGGACGTCGACGGGGCCCGCCAACGGCGTGGTGAACCCCGGCTACGTGACCCCGCCTTCCTCGGTGACCTACTACTTCAGCGACCGGGGCGGGTTCCGCCTCGACAACATCGCCTCGACCGACCTGGGAGTGAACTGGTATGCGCCGCCGCTGCGCGGCGTGCGCTTCTTCGTCGAGGGCGACATCCTGAACCTGTTCAACGCACAGGGCCTGGAAGACCCGGACTTCATCGACAAGACCGTGCTCACCCGCCGCCAGACATCGTGCATCCAGACGGGCACGAGCGAACGCTGTCTGCCCTTCAACCCGCTGGCCGGCGAGGTGCCGCGGGAGGGCGTGCACTGGCAGAAGGGACCCAATTTCGGGAAGCCCATGTCGGCGGATGCCTACCAGCTCCCCCGCACCTACCGCGTCTCGCTCGGTTTGAGGTTCTAGGATTCATCGCGCCGCGCGCTGACGCCAGCGCGCGGCGCCCTGGCGGTCCTCGAAGGCCTCTAGGGTTTTCGCCGCCAGGAGAAACGCCCCACGGTGCGGGTTGCTCCGCGCCATCTGCTCGAGCAGCTCGTTCGCTTCCGCACTCCTGCCCTGGATCATGAGGATCACCGCCAGGTTGGCGTAGGCCTGCAGGTGCTGCGGGAACGCCGCGATCTCACGCCGGTAGGCGGTTGCCGCCTCCTCCGGCCGATCGAGGCGCGCCAGCAGGTCGCCGCGCAGGTAGTCCGCTCCCTGAAGTCGTCCGACGCCGAGCTCCGCCGCGCGTCGCTCCGCTTCCTGGACCGTCCCCAGCGCTCGTTCGAGCCTGCCGGCGGTCCGCTCGACGTCGGCGAGCAGCAGCAACGTCGCCGGCTGGCTGTCGCCGAGCTGAAGGGCGGACCTCGCGTGCTCCTCCGCGACGGCGAGGCGCCCCTCTTCGAGCGCGACCCGGGCGAGAAGCTCGTTCGCTTCGCGGGGATGGGCCGTGAGGGCGAGGCGGGCATGGGTTGCGGCCGCGGCCGTATCGCCGGTCTCACCGCGCTTGAGATAGGCGAAGCCCAGGGCGAGCGCGAGATCCGGCGAGAAGCGCTCGGCATGGGCGATCGCCGACCGATAGACCTCGATCGCTTCGTCGTAGCGGCCGGATTCCACCAGGACCTCTCCCAGCTTCGACCCCACGTCCAGGAGCTTCGGGTTCTCTTGCAGCAGGCTCCTCAAGGCCGCGGCCGCCTCATCCATCCGGCGCTCGTCCGCGAGGCGGAACGCCGCCTTGATGCGGGCGAGGTTCCTGACCTCGTCGCGCGGGTTCGGCAGCGGCCCTGGACCGCGCTCGCTTGGCGTTCCCACGTATCCCAGAGCGGCCAGCTTCCTGGCCTCCTCCGGGTCGATCTCGCCGAGCCCGCCGATCGTTGCGGTCGCAGGATAGGCCTCCATCTCCTTCCGCAGCCTTGACGCCTCCCGGCGCTCGGTCGTGATCAGATTCCGGGCTTCACCGGGATCGTTCTCCAGGTCGTAGAGCTCGGGCTTTGGCGCTTCGATGTAGTGATAGCGGCCGTCGATCAGCGACCGCAGCTCGCTCCAGCCGAGGTGAATGCGCGGGTAGAGCGTCTCGGAGTAGATGGGACGAGCCTCAGTCTCTCCTCCAGTCTCTCCTCCAGTACCGGCGTCGAACCACGAAGCCGGGTGCGAAGGCAGGTCGATCCCCACCAGGCGCAGCACCGTACCGAAGAGATGTGACAGAGGCGTGGGCCGGCTGATCGAACCGGCCTGGTGCGAGCCCGGCAGCTTGACCAGAAGCGGAACCCACAGCGCCTCGCGATACAGCAGGATCCCATGCTGGTCTTCACCGTGGTCCCACAAGCCCTCGCCGTGATCCGAGGTGAAGATGATGATCGCGGGATCGTAGAGCCCGGAAGCCTTGAGCGACCGGATCAGCTCGCCGACGATGGCATCCGCAGCGGCGATCTCGCCGTCGTAGGCAGACGGGTAGCGGCTCTTGAACGGCTCGGGCGGCGCGTAGGGGGCGTGCGGCTCGTAGAGATGGAGGAAGAAAAAGAAAGGTTTCTCTCGGTGCCCCAGAATCCAGGGCAGCGCATGATTCAGCGTCTCCCTGCCCGGGCGCTGGTGCTCGCTCGCCGCGCCCGCCGTGGCGACGGCGATCGAATCTTCGTAGAGCTCGAAGCCGTCGTCGATCCCGGTGTCGGAGCGTAGAACGTAGGACGACACCGCGGCGCCCGTTGCATAGCCTCGCTCGCGCAGCTCCTCGGCGAGAGTTCTGAGCTTCGCGCCTTCGAACCGGTAGCCGATGTTGTTCCGCACGCCGTTTTCGGTGGGCAGCAACCCGGTGAACATCGATGCGTGCGAAGGAAGCGTCATCGGACAATGGCTGTAGACGCGCTCGAAGAGGACGGAGTCGCGCCTCAGCCCGTCAATGTTGGGGGTTTCGACCTGACGGTAACCGTAGGCCGGGAGGTGGTCCGCACGCAGGGTATCGACCGAGATGAGGATCACCGGCGCGTCCGCGAAGCGTCCAGGGGAGGCGTCGCGTCCGGGCGAGGCGCCGCGCCCGCAGGCGGCGGCCAGAAGCGCGGCCGCGATCACCGTGCCAAGCTGTCGGCTCACGGCGTGGCGAGGATCACATCGGCGATGCGATCCACCGTAGGTCCGAGAAAGTTGTCGTTCCGGTTCGTGAGCATGATGATCGTGAGCCGCTTGTCCGGGTAGCGCGCCAGGTACGTGCTGAACCCGAGGGTCTCGCCGTAGTGCCAGACCTTGCGCGTCCCCCTGTGCCCCCCGTGCGATGCCACGTACCAGCCATAGCCGTAGCCGCTGCCGGGTTGGTCCGAGGTGGGCGTGCCAGCCTGGAAGGCCATCGCCAGGGTCTCAGCTGGCAGCAGGCGCGTGCCGTACAGGGCCTGGTCCCAGAGCCACAGGTCCTCGACCGACGAGTAGATGCCGCCGTCCCCCAGGACCGAGCTGGTGAGGCTCTGGTCGGTGCGCTCGAAGCGGCCGTCCTTTTCGCTATACCCGTAGGCCCGGCGCTCCACCTTGGAGATACCCTCCTCGTAGGCCACGGTGCCGGCCATCCCCAGCGGGTCGAAGATGTTCTCCTCGAGAAACTGCGCGAACGACCGGCCGGAAATCTTCTCGACGATCAGGGCCAGCAGGGCATAGCCCGTGTTGCTGTAGCGGAACTGGCTGCCCGGCGCGAAGTAGAGCCTGTCCTGCCTGCCGACCAGGTCGAGCACGTCCTTGTCCTTGAGCGGCACCGTGGTGCCGGGCGGGATGAGGTCCTCGTAATCGGGGAGCCCCGAGGTGTGGCCGAGCAGGTGGCGCACCTTGACCCTGTGCGCGGCCGTGGCGAAGCCGGGGAAGAAGCGGGTCAACGGATCGTCGAGCGACAGCTTTCCCCGCTCGGCCAGGAGGAGCACGGCCGTGGCGGTGAACTGCTTGGTGACCGAGGCCAGCCGGAAGTTGGTGGCCGTGGTGATGGGCGTCCTCTCTTCGAGGTTGGCGAGGCCGAATGCCTTGCGATAGAGGACCTTCCCGTCCTGCGCCACGAGCACGCTGGCCCCCGGCGCACCGCCGCGGTCATCGCGGCCGTAGTCCTTCAGGATCGCGTCAAGCTGGGCGGGAACCGTGGAATCAGCGGCGGCCATCGCCAGGAGAAGGATCATGAACGCGCACGGCATGCCGCCAGGCATTATGGCCGACTGCCGGCGCGCAGCGCAACAAACGTCCGGTCCGGGGAGGTTCCGGCGAGGCGCCGACAGGTTTCGGGGTGCAACCCCTGCTCCGGCCTGCACGTAGTGCCGCTTACGTGGAGCTTGGCAGAGCCCTCGCTCAGGAGGAAGCAGCAATGAAACCGGTTATCATCGCCTCGTTTCTGCTATTACCTCGGCAGTTGGAAAGGTGAGGAATACTCCACGGGTGGTTCGATCGTCGGAAACAGACGGAGCTTCGCCTTGAACAGCGACATGGGCGGGAAGCCCCTCAAGCTCAGGTATACCGAAGTCCAGGAGTCGCCGACATTCTACACGTACCAGGCGGAGGCGTCGGTGGACGGTGGGCCCTGGACCACCCGGTCCGGGGTTGGCCACCTCACCGGAGGGATCGGCAAGTAGATCCTCCGGAAGCTCATAACCATGACTCTGTCGCCACTTGATCTCAGCCGCGCGGCAGGCCGGACAGACCCATCTTTCGACGTAAACCGTAGACGCCTGCTCGCACCATCCTGTCACTGTATCGAGAAAGGAGTACGGGAACAGCCTGAGGCGAGCGCGAATGTATCGCTCAGGAGGCAAGACCGCAAGCCCGCCGTACGCGGGCACGGACCGAACCTCGGTTGGGATTCGATGAATCGGGCAGACCTCCACATAGGGATCGGAACCGGAAGAGCTGAGCTGCTCGTACAAGGCCCTCTGCTCGCGCGAAAGCCGAGAGAGTGAGCAACCGGATACAAGTGGCAGTGCCAGAAGCCCTGCGACGATAAGCCGTTGAACTCTTATCGCGCGGCACGCGCGAGAGGAAGCCCGCAGGGCGACCGACGCGCTCATTGCCTCACCAAATCCCGCCGTCACTTCGACGGCCTCCGGCGTGGCGGCTTCTCCGCGCCATCCGACTTGATGATGAGACTGCCCTTTCCCTTGGATGGCAATGGAATCCTCGCCTGATCAATCGTAGCGGCGATCAGCGCTTCCACGTCTGGATGTGCCAACTGGCTGGCCGCCTCCACCTGGATGAAGCGAATCTGCTTTCCCGATCCCCGCAGAAGTCGCTTCGGGTCGGGCAGCTGAGGTCCCTGACTGAAGTACAGAGATACACCGGTGGCACTTGCGCGGATCGCCACGATGGCATCGATCCCTCGGTCTGCCGGCGAATAGCCGATGACGAGGGCGTGACTGTAGTCGTACACCAGCTCGTGGGCGGTCGGGAATCGCTTGCGCACAGCAGTCCGGACCGATCGAAAGAGCTTCTGATTCTTCGGATCAAGCTTGTCGATATAGGCCCGGAGCTGGGCCTCCGGCGTAGGTTTCCCGCTATCGGGTTTCACTGTCATCGCATTCTCCCGGTCGTACCCAGCAGTTCCGCCTCAAATCCGCCGAACCGCCTGCTTGTAGGTGGCCTTCACTCGCTTCGAAGTGGATAGGTAGGCCAACCACACAGCACAGACGGCCAAGGTACCGAGAGGGTATGCGCCAGTCTGGCCAGTGTAAAGGTAGGAGTAGAAAAACACGGCAACACTGAATGTCATGGTCAACAGAAACCATGTCGCAGCATGGCGAGGGGCGCGTGGGTTCCTGCCGATCAAAAAGGCACTCACGACGAGGCCAAAGACTCCCAGGCAAGCTCCGGCAATCGTAAAAAGCAACGGGGCAAGGAGAGATCCGCCCTGGAAGACGTAGCTTCCTGCTCTCACCAGGACTGCTATCGAGTTGAACGCAATGACAACAATCATGAGAGCGAGAGAGCCCCTGACACCCGTAAGGCTGCCGGCCTCTTCATCGGCCGCTTTCGTCACCGCCTCGAGCAGCTCTTGCCGTTGAGGAACTGAACAGTTGCGCCTCGCCAATTCGCTGTTGATCAGCTCGAGTGCCTCCGCTGTATATTCATGCGGCTCGATTGTCGCTGCACGCAGCAGGTCTTCGTCCGACCAGGCACGATATCGCGTCGCCAGCTCTTCTCGCGCAATCGCAGTCATCGTCCCTCCGGAGCGGCTCAGCAGCCGCCCGAATCGAAGAACCCGGCAAGCCCCACCAGCTCACCTTCTTTCGCGAGGCTCGAAAGGAAGAGCGCCATGCGCGACAGGTTGTAGTGATTGGTGATGTCGATCACCAGGTCGAGCTTGCCGTCCCGGTCCAGATCGCCGGCCCAGTGCAGCGTCGGCGGTCCGTCGCTGTCGTAGGTGTCAGCGCGCAGGATCTGCGGCGCCTTGAATCCGTTCGGCCCCTTCGAAAAGGCGATCGAATAACCCTCCTTCTCCTCGGCCAGCCAGAGCTCCCCCTCTTCGCTTCCAAGATGAAGGGTGTTCTCCGGCCGCAAGGCCGCCATCCCGAGAAAGAAGGTCCGCACCGGCCCGGGCTTCAGGCCGGCGATGTTGCGAACCATCAGGATGGGCTCGCCGCCGCCCCGGACCGTGACCTCCTTGCCCGAGTCGTCCCCTGCGATCACGTCGTGGGCTGCCTTGACGTCGATCGTGCAGGTCTTGAGCTCGTCGCCGGTCTTCGTCGCCATCAGGCAGAGCCAGGTCTCGCCGGACCGGGCCGTCACCTCTTCGCCATGGAACGCCCCCGTGACGAGGATCTCTCCTCCCACGGGAGCGGCGGCCAGGAGGAGGGCCAGCGCCAGGGGGGTCACCAGAAAGAGGAGGATCCTCTTGCCCATTGCGCAATCTCCTTTTGTCGACGACGGGTCTACCCTACCACGGCTCCGTTCTAGCGTGTCCCGGAGCCGGATTCCGTTTCTCCCGGCCCGGCGACCCGACGCCAGCAGCCATAGAGGTGCTCGAAGCGCAAGGGTTGCGGACCGCGGCCGTCCCGGATCTCGGCGACCCGATGCAGGCTGTCGAGGAACCGGATCTCCGGCTTCGCGGCCAAGCCCTTCGCGATCCAGTCCTTCAATTCGGTCTCGTTCCGGAGGCGCTGATCCGATTTGCGGAAGACCTGCTGCTCGTACTGCGACAGCAGGCACTCCCGGGTTGGAGCGCAGCAGATCTCCGGCGCCCGTCCGGAGTAGAGGTTCGCGGTGGCGTTCTCGAGGATCTCGATGCCGCCGGCCAGCGCTTCGCGGTCTTCCGGAGTCTGAGCGTAGTCCCGCAGGTAGCGCAGCGCCGGCAGGGCCGCAGGCTCGGCGAGGTCCTGGAGCACCCAGGCGTGGCGCTCGGCGGCCGGACGGGCGAGATAGGCGCGCAGCAGGCGGAAGGCGTCGGCGCCGCGCACCGAGCGGGCCAGCTCGCACAGCAGCCAGTTGTAGACCTGGCCGTCGCCGGGGTGGTGGCCGGACTCCAGCCAGTCGAGCAGACGGTCCTGCCGGGGCCTATCGATCGGCGGGAAGGAGCCAGGGAAGCTGAGACGGACCTGGCGATGCGGTGAGAGATTCCACAGGTCCCAGAAGTCTCGGAAAACCAGGCCCTTGCCGGCGAACAGGGCGCCCCAGAGCAGCTCCCACTGCACGTCCTGCTGCGGCTCGACGGCGAGGCGGTCGAGCGCCGCCGGCACCACCTCCTGGGGGTAGTGGGCGAAGCCGATGCGGACCGCCAGCACGCGCTGCCAGCCGTTTTCCAGCCGGCCGGCCAGCGTCGTCCATACGGCAGGCACGCTGCGCGTGCGCAGGCCGTAGGAGCGCAGGCCGAACATGCGGCCGTTGAAGCAGCCCTCGAGAGGCAGGTCGAGGGCCGCCCGGCGGAGGACGTCCAGCTCGCGGCGCTGCTGCGCGGGATTGTCCGCGGGCGGCAGATAGCCGGCCAGGAAGAGCGCCAGGATGGCGCGCGGACCGCAGCCGCTCGCGGCGTCGCGCGCCAGGGTCTCGCGGCTGCGCTCGGCGAGCGGGATGTCGTTCCAATGGGCGGCCAGCTCCTGGAGAGGCGGGAACTGGTCCTGGACCAGGAGCGTGCCGACCACGAAGCCGATCTCGCGCACCTGGGTGGCCTGCTGGATCACGTCCTGGCCCCGGCGCGAGCCCAGGTTGTGCAGGGCCTGCATCGCCACGCAGCGCTTGAGCTCGCTGCCTCCGCCGACGTGCCGCACGAGCACCTGCTCGGCGGCCGCGCCGCGCCCGGAGACCGCTAGCAGCCCGTGGCACAAGTGCTCTGATGGGCGATTTCGCGTCCATAAGTCCTTTAAAATCAGTGGTCGGTTTTCGCCAAAATGACTTTTGCCACGGGCTGCTAGGGCGTAGGTGAGGGTGTAGATCAGGTCGTCAGCGCCGAACCCGGGCGGCGCCCCGGCCGGCAGGAGGCCCTCCTGGATGGCGCCCGGCTTGAGCTGGGCGAGGGCCTGGTCGAGCAGTCTCTCGACGGGAAACTCGGGCACCCTGTCGTCCCGGCCCAGCACGAGGAGGGCAGCGCGGCTGAGCACGTAGCGCACGTAGGACGGCTCGCCCGGACCGCTCATCCGGCGCAGGTCGGCCTCGGAGAGCCCCTGGAGCGCTCCCAGATGCACGGTGCGCAGGAGGCGGACCTCGATGGGCTCCACCACAGAGGACGCCGCCGCCGTAGGACCCGGCGTGGACAACGCGGGCAGAGCTCCGAGGGCAGCCCCGAGGCAGCCGAGCAGGACGAGCTGGCGGCGTCGCACGATGGCGAAAGTATACTCCGCCCCCTTCTCGTCACCGGGCAGGGACGTCGCCGTCCTCGCTCGGAGGCGCTCCCCGGCTGAAATGCTCCCGCCGGCGCCGTCACAAACTGCCGGGAGGGGGGTCGGTGCAGGTCTTGCACGGGGCGCCTCCGACAAGCCATGCCGTGACGATCGGAAAGGAGGCTCGCGTGAGCGCAGCATTTTTGAGGTACCGCTGGACCGCCGTCCTCGCCCTGCTGGTCCTGGTGCCGGGAGCGCTCCAGCCTGCGATGGCCGAGAAGACCGCCAAACCCTCGAAGACCCAGGGCTCGGCGTCGTCGGACATCTCGGTCACGCTGGTCGAGGTCCCGGTCGAGGTCACCCGGGGCGATACGCCGGTGACCGGGCTCACCGCCGCGGACTTCGAGGTGACCGAAGGCAAGCGCGCGCTGCCGATCGTCGCCTTCGAGCCGATCGACCTGGAGACGCCGGCCGCGCCGGGGACCCAGCCCCTTCCTCCTGCCGCGCGTCGCCACCTGCTGTTCCTGTTCGATTTCGCGTTCAGCCAGCCGCACCTGCTCGCCCAAGGCATCACCTCCGCCCGCGAGATGGTCGCCAGGGGGCTCGACCCGCGGGACATGGTGGCGATCGGCACCTATCTGCCGAAGGGCGAGCTCCAGCTCCTGCTCAGCTTCACCACCGACCGCGCCGCCGCCGAGCGCACGCTCGCGGCGCTGGAGCAGCTCCTGACCGGCAAGCTGCCGGAGGGGGTGAAGGCCCGCGAGGCCGACCCGCTGCGGCTCACCGGCATGGACGCGCGCACCCTGCTCACCCAGGCCTGGCGGGTCGACGAGCACAACTTCTCCGGCGAGATGCTGCAGAGCCTCGGTTTTTCCGGTGGCGGCCTGAAAGGCGGCTTCCTCCAGGCCAACGTGCTCGCGCACTCGGCCGCGGTCCACCAGTCGAACCACGAGGCCGCGATGCGCGGCCACATCACCGCCATGGCCGCCGCCTTCGACGGCCTCGCCGACACGCTGCGCCCGGTGACCGGCCGGAAGTATCTGGCCCTGTTCAGCGACGGATTCTCGATGAACGTCTTCTCCGGGCCGAGCCAGCAGATCGACCGGCCGAACACCGACGGCGCCCAGGCGCTCGCGCAGCTCGAGAGGACGCTCCAGGAGCTGAAACGCTCGGGCTGGATCCTCCACTCGGTGGAGCTCGCGGGTACCCGCAACGGCCTGTCGGCGGACGGCCTCTTCTTCCTCGCCGACCAGACCGGCGGCTCGCTGGTGGAAGGCACCAACGATCTCGCCAAGGGTCTGGGCAAGGCCATGCGCCGTAGCGCCCACGCCTATCTGATCAGCGTCCAGGCCGACGACGTGCCGCTCGACGGCGCCTATCACAAGATCGAGGTGCGGCTGCGCAACGCGGCGCGCGGGGTGTCGGTCCACCACCGCGGAGGCTATTACGCGCCGCTGCCGTTCGCGCGCCAGGACGACGTCCGGAAGCTCGCCGAGGCGGCGCGCCTCGTGGCCGGAGACGACGAGCAGGACGACCTCGGCATCCAGGTGGTGGCGGTGCCGCTGCGCTCCGGTCCGGAGTCGACGCCGGTGGCCGTCCTGGTGGAGGTGCCCGGCGACCGGCTCCTCGCGCCCGGCTCTCCGCGGCTGGGTCTGGAGGTCTACGGCTACGCGCTCGGCGAGGACGGCACCAGCCGCGATTTCTTCGCCCAGTCCGTGGACATGGACCCGGCCCGGGTCGGAGACCGGCTCGCCCAGGGCGGCGTGCGGGTACTTGGCAAGCTCGACCTGCCGCCCGGCCGGCACCGGCTGCGCGTGCTGGTCCGCGACCGCAACGACGGGCGCTCCTCGATCCTCACCATCCCGCTCGCCATGGCCTCGGAGAGCCGCATCGACGCCCTCTTCCTGCCTCCCGCCGAGGACCCGTGGCTCGTGGTCCGGCCCACCGACCCGGCGTTCGACCTCCACGGCCGCTCCGTGCTGCCGGCCGCGCAAGCCTCGCTGCCCGCGGCCGGCGAGGCGCAGCTCCTGGTCGTCGGCCACGGCCTGGCCGGGGACGAGGCGGTCCTTCGCAGCCGGATCCTCGACGCCACGGGACGGCCCGCGACCGGCGGAGAGGTCGAGCTGCTGGCCGTCACACCCGGCGAGTCCGGAGAGCCCGACATGGTCGTCGGCCGGCTCAACGCCGGCTCGCTGCCGCCCGGCGCCTACCTGCTCGAGCTGCGGCTCGGCCGGCAGGTGCGCGCGACGGCGGTCACGGCGCGCCCCTTCAGCATTTCAGCCAGGAAGTAGACGAAACCTCCTCCCTGCAGGGAGAGGCGCCGGACGCTGGAACGAACGCTGTAACGAAGTCGCTGCGTCGCGCGCCTCTCCCCTGTACAAGGAGGAGCAATCCATGTCGTCCAGAAAACTCTCCCTCGATTCTGTCCTGTTGTCCTGCGTCCTGTTCGCCCTGTTCGCCCTGTTCGCCAATACCGCCGCTCACGCCCAGGCGACCCGCACCTGGGTTTCCGGGGTCGGCAACGACGCCAACCCCTGCAGCCGCACGGCGCCCTGCAAGACGTTCGCGGGCGCGATCTCGAAGACCGCTCCCAAGGGCGAGATCAACGTGCTGGATCCGGGCGGCTTCGGCGGGGTGACGATCACCAAGTCGGTCTCGATCATCGCCGACCCCTTCATGGGCGGCGTGCTGGTCTCCGGCACCAACGCCATCATCATCAACGCGGCCTCGACCGACGTGGTGACGCTCCGCGGCCTCACGATCGAAGGTCTCGGCACGAGCCTCGACGGTGTCAGGGTCCTCGTGGCCAAGGAAGTGCACGTCGAGAACTGCCAGATCATGGGCTTCGCCAACCGCGGCATCATGGTCAACAACGCGTCCGGCAACGTCAACCTCTACGTCCGCAACACGATCATCCGGAACAACGTCGGAGCCTCGACGCCCGCCGGCAACAGCGGCGCCATCCTGCTCCGCCCGACCGGCACCGGCACGGCCAGCGCGCTCATCGAGAATTCTCACCTCGACCAGAACACGTTCGGCCTGCGGATCGAGGCCAACGCCCGCGCGACGATGAGCGACAGCACGACGAACACCAACACCACCTTCGGCGTCCACGCCATCAGCACCACCACGGCCGCCTCGATCATCCTGGAACGCGTGGTCTCCTCGAACAACACGACCGGCGTGGCCGCCGAGGGCAGCGCCAACGCCTCGGTGCGCATCTCCAACACGCTGGTCACCTCGAACTCGACGGGCTTGACGTCGATCACCGGCGGCCAGATCATCTCGTTCGCCAACAACAGCGTCGCAGGGAACGGAAACAATACCGTCCCCGCCGTCGGCGTGCCGACCTCGACGACTCCGCAAATCTGACGCGATCTTGGGGTATTGGGGCAGGACCGCAGGGCCAGGAGCCGGGACGCGCCAGCTCCTGGCTCTTGCGCTTTATCTGAAAATACAATTGATCTCGCCACTCCGCAGACCCGTGCTAGACTCGTATCAAAGTTGTTGTGCTGAGCGCCGTTCTTTTGCTGACTGAACGCCGTCACTTCCCTGAAGGAGGATCAGTCCCTATGTTCACCAAGAAGCTACCTCTGTTCGTGTTGGCTTTCGCCCTGCTGGCCAGCTCCGCCGTTCACGCCCAGGCGACCCGCACCTGGGTCTCCGGCGTCGGCGACGACGCCAACCCGTGCAGCCGCACGGCCCCCTGCAAGACGTTCGCGGGCGCGATCTCGAAGACCGCCGCCAAGGGTGAGATCAACGTCCTCGATCCGGGCGGCTTCGGCGGGGTGACGATCACCAAGTCGATCTCGATCATCGGCAATCCCTTCATGGCCGGCGTGCTGGTCTCCGGCACGAACGCCATCATCATCAACGCCGCGGCGACCGACGTCGTGACGCTGCGCGGCCTGTCGATCCAGGGCCTCGGCACGGGCCTCGACGGCATCCGGGTCCTCGCGGCCAAGGAAGTGCACGTCGAGGACTGCACGATCACGGGCTTCGCCAACCGCGGCATCATGGTCAACAACACGGCCAACAACGTCAACCTCTACGTCGAGAACACGATCATCCGGAACAACGTCGGCGCCGCGGCGCCCGGCGGCAACAGCGGCGCCATCCTGCTCCGTCCGGTCTCTCCGGGCACGGCCAGCGCCCTCATCGAGGATTCGCACCTCGACCAGAACACGTTCGGCCTGCGCGTCGAGGCCAACGCCCGCGCCACGATGAACGGCGGCACGACCTCGGGCAACACCAGCTTCGGCATCCATGCGATCTCGACCACCACCGCGGCTTCGATCATCGCGGAGAACGTGACCTCGTCGAACAACACGACCGGCGTGGCCGCCGAGGGCAGCGCCAACGCCTCGGTGCGCATCTCCAACATGCTGGTCACCTCGAACTCGACAGGCCTGACGTCGATCACCGGCGGCCAGATCATCTCGTTCGTCAACAACAGCGTCGCCGGGAACGGAAACAACACCGTCCCCGCCGTGGGCGTGCCGACCTCGACGTCTCCGCAGATCTGACGCGACGACCCGCCTGACCCAAGAGAGCCGGCCGCGGCGACGCGGCCGGCTCTTTCCGTTTCATGGTAGCTTCCAGAGCCAACGTGAGCTTCGTCGGCGCGACCATCGGCCCCATCCGCATCGAGGACCGCATCGGCATCGGCGGCATGGGCGAGGTCTACCGCGGCTTCCACCAGCGGCTGGAGCGGCGGGTCGCGGTCAAGACGATCCGCGCCGATCACCGGCTGAGCGGCGAGGTCAAGGCGCGCTTCCTGCGCGAGGCCCGTCTCCTCTCCAAGCTCGGCCATCCCGGCATCTGCCAGGTCTACGACCTGATCGAGACGCCCGACGCCGACTTCCTGGTGCTCGAGTACGTCGAGGGGCGGACTCTCAAGGATCTCGCCCGGGAGGGGCTGAGCTTCGAGCGCCGGCTGCGCCTCGCCGAGCAGATCGCCACCGCGCTCGCCGCCGCGCACCGGGAGAGGATCGTCCACCGCGACCTGAAGCCGGACAACGTCATGGTCACGCCGCGCGGCGAGGTCAAGGTGCTCGACTTCGGGATCGCCCGCTCCGTGGCCGAGTCCGGCTCGCGGCCGAACCTCGACATCTCCGCCGGGCGCGAGATGCGGATGCCCGACCGGCCGCAGGCCTCGGACCTGACGCAGCTCGGCGACCTGATCGGCACCGCGAAGGTCATGAGCCCGGAGCAGGCGCGGGGCGGGCGCGTGACGATCGCGAGCGATCTCTACTCGCTCGGCATCCTGCTCCAGGAGCTGTTCACCGGCGAGCCGGCCTACGAGGCGGCGCACCCGGTGGCGGTCCTCGACCAGGTGATGCGGGCCGAGACCCGGCCGATCTCCGGCCTCGACCCGGACCTCACCAAGCTCATCGAGGACCTCCAGAAGCTCGACCCGCGGCGCCGTCCGGGCGCCGAGGCCACAGCGGAGCGCCTGCGCTGGATCCTCGACAAGCCGCAGCGCCTGCGCCGCCGACGGCTGGTCATGGCCGGGGTGGTCGCGGCCATCGCGGCGCTCCTCGCGGTGCTGGGCGTGGTCTCGTGGCTGGCGGTCGAGGCGAACCGCGCCCGCCGCGACGCCGAGCGCCTGGTCCACCGCGTCCGGGCCCACTTCGAGTCGATCCCCGAGAGCCGGCTCACGGCCGAGGAGCGCCGGCTTCTCGACGAGATCCGCAGGCAGGGTACAATCGGACCATGAGATCCCTGGTGCGCCTCGCCCTGCTCGCCTCGCTCGCCGTCCTGCTCCTGCCGCGGAACGTTCCCGCCGGCTCCGGGAACATGTCACAGAAGCTCCCCGACTTCGACCTGAAGACCCTGGAGGGCGACCGGCTCATGTCCCGGGACCTGCGCGGCAAGGTGCTCCTGCTCGACTTCTGGGGCACCTGGTGCCCGCCGTGCGTCTCCGCGGTGCCGTCGCTGCGCGACCTGAGCCACGACATGAAGGGCGAGCCGTTCGTGCTGGTGAGCATCGCGGTCGAGGAGGACGACGGGCCGGTGCGGAAGTTCGTCCAGAAGAACCAGATGGACTGGCCGCAGGTGTGGGACCGCAACGCCAGCTTCGCGCGCCAGTCGGGGATCAGCCGCTTCCCCACCTATGTCCTGGTGGGCCACGACGGCACCGTCCTGAGCACCGTCGTCGGCACGAGCCGGGGCGTCGAGAAGAGCCTGCGGGCCCAGGTGGAGATGGCGGTCGAGGCCGCCAGGAAGGCCGGGCCCGCCGGCGAGATGACGCGGTAGCGGCTCAGCCCCTCGTATCCAGGGCCGTCTGAAGCAGAGGCCGGCAGACCAGGCCCTCGGCCCTCGCCTTCCGGCTGTCGACCGAGTGGAAGCCGTTCTTCTCCTCCGGGATCCAGAACGGGATCTCTGCGTCCGGCTCCGGCTCGCGCCAGGCGAAGGTCGCGTTGCTGCCGGTGGCTTCCCGGAGCGTCTCCAGCATCTCCCCCATGGTCAGCGGCGTGTCGGGGCCGGTCGTGTTGAAGACGCCGGTCCGGCCGCGCTCGATCATGCGGAGGAGCCAGACCGCGAGATCGCGGACGTCCAGGACTTGCACCGGCCGGGCCGGACGGCCCGGAGCCACGACCTCGCCTCCCTCCTCCACCTGCCGGAGCCACCACGTGAAGCGATCCGTGTAGTCGAAGGGGCCGGCCAGGATGCACGGCCGGACGACGAGCGAACGGTCCGGCAGCTCCCTCTCGCACAGGACCTTGAGCCAGCCGTAGGTCTCCCTGGAGACCTCTTCCGTCGGTTCCTCTTCAGGCGGCGGCTCCTTGAGCGGCGCATCCTCGGCGATGCCGAGGACCCGATAGTCGGCATAGACCGAGATGGTCGAGATGAAGGCGTAGAGGCCGGCGTCGAGCGCTTCCACCGACTGGCGGACGACCCGCGGCACGAAGCCGCTGGTGTCCACCACCGCGTCCCAGCTCCGGCCCCGTAGCAGGCCGAGACCACCGTCGCGGTCGCCGAGGATCTCCTCGGCGTCCGGGAACAGTCCGACCTCCGTCCGGCCGCGATGGAACAGCGTCACCTCGTGGCCGGAGGCGAGCGCCTCCCCGGCGAGATGCCGCCCGAGAAACCGGGTGCCGCCGAGGAGGAGCAGCTTCACTTCACTTGGCCGGTGCGGCCGCCGGCTTCACGATCCCCTTGTCCTCCTGGATCGTGACGATCTGGTTCGCCGGAACCGGGCCGATCTTCTGCTTCGCGCCGCTCGGCCATTCGACCTCGATCGAGGTGGCGCCAGGGTCCTTGCCCAGGCCGAAGGTCAGCGCGAGCTCGCTCTGCGAGCAGTAGCTGGAGCCGCTGCGGACCATGGCCCACTGCTTGCCCGAGGCGCTCGTGACCCGCACCACGGCGCCCATGCCGTCGCGGTTCGACTTCGCGCCCACGGTGCGGACGCGCAGCCAGCGGTTGGAGTTTCCACCGTCGTTGCGGTAGACGCGGGCCGGGCCGTGGTTCGTGGTCAGCACGAGATCGAGATCGCCGTCGCGGTCGATGTCGCCATAGGCCGCGCCGCGCGCCACGAGCGGCTGGCTGAGCTGGCCCGTCGCGGCGACCGGCTCGAACTTCCCCTTGCCCAGGTTGCGGAAGAGCAGCGGCGGCTGCTTGTACTGGATGCGCGGCTGGACCCGGTTGATCTCCTCCTCGATGTGGCCGTTGGCCGCGAAGATGTCGAGCAGGCCGTCGAGGTTGTAGTCGAAGAAGAAGACGCCGAAGGTCAGCGTCAGCAGGCTCGCGCGGCCCACGGACGAGGCCGGCGCCTCGTCGACGAACACGCCGCTCCCCTCGTTGTGGTAGAGCGCCAGCATCTCGTTCGAGAAGTTGCCGACCAGGAGGTGCGGCCGGCCCGAACGGTCGTAGTCGGCGGCGTCCACGCCCATGGCGCCGCGCGCCACGCCTTCCTCGTTGAACGCCACGCCGGCCTCCAGGCCCTCCTCCACGAAACGGCCGTCCTTGTTGTTCCGGTAGAGCTTGTTGGGCTGCGTGTCGTTGGCCACGAAGAGATCCGGCCAGCCGTCCATGTTGAAGTCGAGGACGGCCACGCCGAGCGCCTTGCCCGGCTCGCCCATGCCGGCCTTCTGGCTCACGTCCTGGAACTTGCCTCCGCCAAGATTGCGGTAGAGCTTCGAGCTCGTCCCGTTGTACGACTCGGGCGTGCAGTAGGACTTCGTCGAGCCGTCGAGCGAGCACCACAGGTCCTTGTCCTGGCTCCACTGCACGTAGTTGGCGACGAACAGGTCGAGCCGGCCGTCCTTGTCGAAGTCGAGCCAGGCGGCGCTGGTGCCGAAGCTCGCGTTGCCGATGCCCGACGCCGCGGTCACGTCCTGGAACTTCACCTTCCCGCCGCTGGAGACATTCCGGAACAGGCGGTCGCCTTCGAGCGCGGTCAGATAGACGTCCTGCATGCCGTCGTTGTCGTAGTCGCCCACGGCGACGCCCATGCCGTAGAGCTCGACGTCCAGGCCGCTCCCTTTCGAGGCATCGGTGAAGGTGCCGTTGCGGTTGTTGCGGTAGAAGGCCTGCAGCGACTTGCGCCCCGGCTTCCAGTCGCGGCCGTTGACGAACAGGATGTCGAGCCAGCCGTCGCCGTCGGCGTCGAACAGGGCGACGCCCGCGCCCATGGTCTCGGGCAGGAACTTCTTGCCGGCCCGGCCGCTGTTGTGGACGAACTTGACGCCGGAGGCGGCCGTGACGTCGGTGAACTTGACACCCGCGGGCGCCGCGGCGGGCAGGGGCTTCTGCGCCTGGGGCGCGGCCGCTGGACTGGCCGCTGGACTGGCAATACTGACGGCCGCCGCCGTCGCAAGGACGGCGGCCGTGGAGATCAGGATCTTTTTCACGTCAACCTCCGGCACTGGCAGCCACGGTGGAAGAGGTATCTGCGGGCATCGGCTTCGCGGGTCCCAGCGGGACGCTCTCATGCTCGTGGATGGGCTGCCGCTCGTTGTTGTCTTCGGGACTGATCCGGCGGCGCACCGCGGTGATGGCCTGGGAGGACTCGTCCGCCTTGAAGCGCCGGAACAGCTTCGCCTCGCGGGCCGCCTTCTCCTGGTCTCCCAGGGCGCGCCAGCAGAGCATGGCGGTGTAGTGCATCTGGAGGTCCTCCGGGTCCACGTCGCAGACCCGCTCGAGGACCTTGAGAGCCTCCTTGTACTGGCGCTTGAGGAACAGGATGCGGGCCATCTGGTTGAGCATCACCCGGTCGCGCGGGTACTTGGCCTCCACGGTGCGGAGCGACGCCAACGCCGCGTCGTAGTTGCCCTCGGCCTTCTCGATCATGGCCTTGAAGAAGTGGATGCGACCGAGGCTCGGATCGATCGACAGGGCCTTCTGGATGAACGGCTTCGCCCGCTCCACCTCGCCCTCGCGGATGAGCGCGCGGGCCACGTTGAGCCAGCCGTCGGCGTAGCCCGGCTCGGCCTCGGTGGTGCGCAGGAAGGCGTACTCCGCCCCCTTGAGGTCGCCCTGGAGCAGCAGGCCGATGCCCCAGTCGTTCCAGCGCTCGCGCTCCTCCTTGCTCTGGATGACGACCGGCTTCCAGACCGTGTCCGGATCGCCGGGCTTGCCGATCCGGAGCGTGGCCTCGTCCTTGGCGAGCGTCACGATCGGCAGGTCGGGGATGCGGCCCTTGATCTTGCCCGACACGTTGGCCGGGATGTTCGCCGGGTCGAACGACCACTCCTGGCTGTTGTGGTGGGCGGAGACCAGGCTCGGATCCTGGCCCGGCTTCGGCTTGCCGGCGTAGGCGAACTGCGTGTAGGAGTGCGCGAACTTCCGGTAGTTGAGCTTCGCTGTCAGGGTGAGCGGGCCGCGGGCGTTCTCCGGGATCTTGATCCGGTAGTGGGCCACGTCGGCGGCGCCCGGCGGGATCAGGCGGACGTAGAGCACGCTGCGCGCCTGCCAGGCGTTGCGCTTGTCGATCGGGTTGCCTTCGCCGTCGAGAGCGTAGGAGCGGTAGAAGTGCGCCCCCGCCTCGACCGGACCCTTCCCTCCGTTCGGATCGTCCTGCACCTGGCCGCTCCAGAACACGACCTTGCCGTCCGCGTCCTTGGCCTGGAGCTCCAGCCAGATGTCGAAGGCGTCCACCGTGCCGCCGGGGAAAAAGTGGCCGATGGCGCGGGTGCGGACGACGACGTCGACGCGCGCCGTGGAGCCCGGCTTGAGCACGGGGTCGGCCTTGTCGACCGGCGCCGCCACCTTGCCGACCTCGCGGATGAAGACGTCGCCGGTCTGCTCCGCCTCCTCGCCCACGGCGAAGGTGGACATGATCTGCGGCGCGTCGGACGTCGCCTTGCGGCGGATCATCTGCGTCTCGCCGGTCTGCTCCACGGGCGAGACCGAGAAGATGTCGACCGTGATGAAGCCGGAGGTCAGGAACTTCTCGATGACCTCCTTCTGCTTCTCGTCCTGGTTCACGTGCGCGAGAGCCATGTTGGCCGCCGGGAAGCGGTGGCTGTGGATCTTGCCGTCGACGTTGCCGGGGTCGTTCGAGTCGACCTGGGGCATATGGCAGTTGGCGCAGGTCTTGGTCTCGGCCGGGTAGTAGAACGACCGCGCGCCCTGGCCCGAGACGCCGCTCGCCTGCCAGTTGTCATAGTCGTTGAAACCGCGGGCCCAGCGGTAGGAGTTGACCGGCACGTCGAGGTGCACCTTGTGGCAGGTCGAGCAGAACTCCGACGAGTCCATCCGCATGAAAGGCTTCATGAAGGTCTTGCGGTGCGGCTCGGGGTCGGTGTAAGTCAGGAACCGGTCGATCTGCCGGATGATCGGGTTCTTGCTGTTGGCCAGCTCGTGAAGCGGCGGGTACTCGATGGTGAAGCCGCCCTGGCCCATGGAGCTGTCGACGTGGGTGATGGCGTGGCACGAGGTGCAGGCCAGGCCGGCCTGGGCCTCGGGCGTGTCGATCTGCTCCTTGATCGGGCGCTCGAAGCGGCCGTTGAAGAACACCGCGTGGTCATGGCAGCCGGCGCACCACTTGCTCGGCTCCGGCCCCTTCACGTCCTGCATGTACTCGATCGACTTGCGGTAGAACTGGTTGTTGAACGAGGCGAAGTGGTGGGCCGAGCTGTTCCACTGCTCGTAGATGTCCTTGTGGCACTCGCCGCAGGTCTTCGAGTCCATGAAGAAGTTGGACGGGATGATCTCCTTGGTGTTCGTGTTCGCCGAGGACGGGAAGAACGGCGACTTCGGCCCGCCGCCCTCCTCCGACATCGAGGTCGGCACGATCATCGGGTTCTTGATGCGGTCCTTCGGGTTCGGGTTGGCCTTGCGCCAGGCGGTCGTCGCGAGCGGCCAGACGACCAGCAGGGCGAGAGCCACGGCGTACGCGGTGCGGAACCGCCGCCAGCCGCCGCCATGCTCGTTCGCCTTGCGCCACACCCAGGGCGCGAAGGCGAGCACCGCCAGGGCCGCCGTGGCCACGTGCGCCCAGAAGGCCCACCGGTTTGCGAGGATGTTCCCGCGCAGCACCAGATAGAGCCCGGCGAAGAGCGCCACCACGAACAGGGCCGCCGCCACCGGGAAACCCCGGCGGAGGTCCGGATTGCGCGCCAGCACCCACACCAGGCCGGCCGCGACCACGAGGCCGAGCCCCAGGTGGAGCAGCACGTTGCTCATGTAGAAGATCGTCGGAGAGGCGTACGCCGCCAGGTACGCGCTATTGACCAACAGCACCAGGAACAGCACCGCCATCCACTTTGCAAGCTTGCCCTGCATCATCCCGATTCCTCCCGAAAAGGCCGGAAAATGATATCTCAGTTGCAGCCGTCAAGAGCCTTGGTGTCTGTGACAGCCGGAGGCGAGCCGCCCAGGGGATTGGTCCAGGTCGCCACCTGGCCCGTCCGGGTGTCCGTAACCTTGAGCGTGTACTGTACCGTAGTCGTGGCCGACGAGAACACCCAGTGGTGGCCGTTCAGGGTGCAGCCGTCCAGGACCTTGACCAGCAGCTCCCAGTTGTCCGGCGCGAAGAACCAGAACAGACCGGACGTGTCCGAGGCTCCCGGAACGACGCTCCCCTGCCCGGTATTGCCCTGGAAGTCCTTCCAGGCGACCTCCACCCGGAACCGTCCGCCGCCGAGGCAGAGGACGTTCAGGCCGGGAACGCAGACGTCGGAGCCCGGTCCGTCGATCCCCGTGGGATGGGTCTTCGAGGCGAGGAACAGGAAGCCGTTCGCCATGGACAGCGTGGGCAGGTTGTTGTGGCCGTAGCCGGGCTGGATCTCGTCCTCCCAGGGCACGCCGAGCCGGCCCCACTGCCCCTTGAGCGCCTCGTAGGAGCCGCCGGTGTAGTTCGGGTCCAGGGTTCCGTAGTAGAGACGGATGGGCACCTTGTACGAGGGATCGGCGAGCGCGTCGATCTGGTAGAAGCGGGCTGCCATGGAGAAGACCGCGCTGTAGCCGGACTTGGTCGTGTAGGCCAGCAGGTAGGCCCAGGCGCCGCCGGCCGAATGCCCGCCGATCGAGACCCGCCGCGGGTCGATCGGCAGCTCGGCGCGCACGGCGGCGAGGCTCTCGGCCACGATGCGCTCGTCCGCGGCGTTGCCCCAGCCAAGGTCGGTCGAGGACTTGGGCAGGATCGCGACCAGCCCGGCGCGGTCGGCGGCGCCGGAGACGAAGGCGCGGTACTTGTCCGGAATCCCGCCCGAGCCGTGCAGGAAGAGGACGGCCGGCATCTTGTGCGAGATGTCGAGCCCCGGCGGCAGATAGCGCCAGAGGTAGGAGCCCGAGGGGAGATCGATCCGGGTCCAACCTGTCTGAGGAGCGGCGGCCAGGGGGAGCGAGACCAGAAGGAGAACGGCGAGAAGAAGATACGGCGTACGGCTGTGCATGAGGACCTCGGCCCCAAGAGTAGCACGGACCGTCAGTCGGCCTCTTTCAGTATCTCCAGAAAGGGCCTCCCCCACCCGTTCATCCGCTCTTCGAGCTTCGCGGTGCAGTCGCAGTCGCAGCAGGCCCAGGGCTCGGAGCCGTCGAGGTCGCGGCATTTGCGGCGGCTGTGGGCGTCCTGGACGCGGACGAGCTCGAAGTATTCCTCCCAGTACGGGCGCTCCTCGTCCAGGGGCTCCCAGCAGAAGCAGACCTCGACCCAGCGCACGTCGCCCTCGTCGGTCAGGCGCGCCTGGGCCATGTTGTGGAGATATTCGTCGCCCGCGACCGATCCCGATCCCAGGGTCCCATCCTCGATCGCCTCGAGAAGGTCCGCCTCCTTGCCGGGGCGGACGCGCGCCGTCACCAGGTATCTCATCGTCTATCCGGAACAGAATCCATCCGTCGATGATTTCAACGGGATCGCCAAGTCTGGCGGCGCGCGTTCAGGAGCCTGGTGTCGGACGTTGAAATCCGGGAAAGGTGACCCAGCCTCCGACAAACAGGCCGAGAAGAAAAAGAAAAGCGGAAAAAGCCAGGCTGGCCCGCCCGACAGCGGCAGCGGGCCCGAGCAGGGTCACAGCCGCGAAACGCCGAAATCCTCTTCTCTGGGCGACGCTGGGCCTGGCATGGCTGCGCTCACATCACACGCGCCTCGCTGACAGCGACCACGAGGGCGCGTCGCCCAAGCGCCAGCAATAAGCAGAGCACCCATGAGGTAGTCATCGAGGAGGGCGGGAGGGAATTCACGCCAAGTACTCCAGCGCCGAACCGTATCGCCAAGCGGCGCGAGGATTCCGAGGGAATAGGCCAGCCACCGACTTGCTTTGGTTCTAGCGTGTCCCGACATTGCCTCTCGTCCTAGCCTTGAGTCCTCGGAAGCCCTCCAGCACAACAATCAACAAAGCGAAGGCCACTCCCAAAAGAGATATCGCATCAAGCGGCCGGCCTGTTTCGCGATTATTGGCTCTACCTGAAACATCTTGTGGCCCAGCACTCTCATTCTCCAGGGCTCCCTGAACGTGTCGCAGCGTGAGAATGGCTGCTATACAGGCAGTTATGAGCGCTGTCAGTTCGGTAACGTAGCTCATGCCGCGGTTCCATATAGTATCAATGATCATAACTACGATATTAAACATTAGACAAATGGATAATGTTGGGGCAATCTCTGACGGAGATGCGATTCCCTCCCTTCGGAGTAAGGCAAAATAGACCAAGGCGCAGTAGAAGTAAATACAAATTGCGCATGCCTCAACGAAAGGATGACCTGTTGCGGCGAACAACAAGAAAACTAATATCGGGAACCCGAGGTCCAATAGTAGGCGTGTAATTCCTTTATAGGTTGCCGGCGCAATGAACAGGTGGTAAGCGAGCCAGTCGGCAATCCCAACTAAGAGTGCAGAAACTACAAACCCAAGCTGTATAGGCGTCCGCAACCGGCTGCAGGAGGCTTCGAACGCCTATCTACTCTTTTCACTCGTTCTCAAAAGCCCTGAAAATCCTCTGGACCTGGGTGAACGGACGGAGCGGGACGGCGGACCGCCCCGCGGTCCCTGTTATTGGCAGCCCGAGGAGTAGAGCGCCGTACGGTCGCCGTTCCGATAGCCACTGCAACCGTTCGCATTGCAGGCCCGGACCCGGAGATAGCTGGTGCTGGAGACGTTCACCGAAGCCGAGAGGCTCGGGCCCGAGTAATAGAGCGACTGGGTGGTGAAGGTCGAAGAGGTGGAGATGTAAAGCTCGTAGGAGCTTGCGCCCGTTGAAGAGCCCCAGTCAGCCGAGTTGAGGCCGCGGCAGTATTCCGGGGTCACCGTCAGGAAGGCGGGCACGGGGGGAGGCGAAGCGGTGCAGGCTTTGCTGGTCGCCGAGGCCTGGGTCGAGTTGGCCGAGGCGCAGGCGCCCACCGCCTGGACGACGTAGTAATAGGCCGTGTTGCAGCTCAGGCCGGTGTTGGCGAACGACGTGGTGGTCGAGATGCCGACCTGGGTGTAGGGGCCGCCACTCGTGGCCGAGCGCAGGATCCTGTACGAAGTCGCGCCCGCCGAGGCGGTCCAGGACACGTTGATCTGCGTCGGGCTCACCGCCGTGGCGGTCACGCCGGTCGGCTTGGCGGGCGGCGTGCAGGTCGAATCAGCGCCAGGACGGTCGTCGAAGAGCTGCTGCCAGCGGCCGTCGAAGCCACCGTTCGCCGCGGTGTACCAGGCGCCGGTGAGCCACTTTCCGCCCTCGACCGTATCGGCGTCGACGATGGAGCCGGAGTGCACGAAAAAGTCGTGCTGCCACCAGTACGCATTGTGCGAAGCGTAGTATCCGCTCGCGGCGCCCCGGGTGAGCCCGTAGCTGTCGGTGCCGTTGCCCTCGTACGCCTCAAAATCGTCCGAACCCGAAGGGCAGTCCTCGTCGAGCTCGGCGGAGTACGCTCCAAAGAGCCAGTCCTTCGAGGGAATCCCCTCCCGCCCGTCCGTCAGGCCTGACAGCCCCACGTCACGCGATTTCGTATAGAACCGTTGCAGGCCGGTGCTGACCTCGGTCTGCCCCGTCTCGTTCGTGATCGGGCTCTCGAGGAGCACGTCTTCCGACTCGTCGGCGAGCCAGTGAACATACCAGGCGTTGTTCTGCCAGTGCGTCGGGATGATGTCCGCGAGGTCCTGGAGCTCGTACGTAATCCGCTTCACCTGAGACCACATCGGAGTGCTGTCGAGGCGGCTGGCGAGCGTGGTCGCGTTGTTGTAGGTGAGCGGTTGCGCCCCCCATGCGGTCACCGCCGCCTGCGAGCCTTCCGGCACGAAGACATAGTTGACGTCCTTCGCGCTGTCCCTGCCGCTCACGTTCACCTCGGCGTCGTTCGTGGGCACGCTCGCCCGGCTGGCGATCGAGCTGTACGAGTTCTTCACGAAACGCAGCTCATGTCCGTACGTATCACAAAGGTCGTCGAGGCCGGAATTGTCATTCTGATCGGCCTGCCAGATCAGCACGTGCTTGCCGGTCGCCGTCTGCATGAAGTTGAGGCTTGAATCGTAGGAGCGGCGCATGATGTGGTCATGGTGATGGGTGACCGTCACGTGGTTCACGACCTCTCCGCTCCCGCCGGGCGTGCCGGTCACACCGCGGACCGCGACCTCCACCCGCTCCCAGTCGTGGATCTCCTCGCCGTCCTTGTCCTGCGCGTTGTAAACGTGGAAGAGCATCACGATCGACTTGCTGCCTCCCTCCATGTACTCGACAAGCGCGGAGTAGAGCGTCGGGCGGATCCTCCATTGGCTGTAGGAGCCCGTGGATCCGGAGGCCGAAGCGGAGACATACTGATTGATCTTCAGCCAGCTCACACGGTTGTTCGAGAAGTCCCCATCCTGATCGAAGTCGAAGTTGGTGCCCCAGTCGAGCCCTGCTTTCGTGGAGCTCTCGTTGGCGCGCTTCATGATGATGGGAGCGTAGTAGTAGAGATACGCCTTGCGCTGAGCCGTGGTGAGGCTCCAGGTTTGGGCCGAGGCTTGAGTCTCGATGACGGAGAAACCGAGCATGGCGAAGAAGGCAACGAGGACCACACGGCCGGTTGCAAGACGCAGTCGTGAGGGTTTCCCGGAGGGACGGAACACTGAAGCCATTCAACTTCCTTTCTGGAATAGGTGCTCAATCAGGCGGTCCCCTCTGAACCATCGAGAGGAGCGCCACGATGCCAGAGTTGAAAATTGAATAGGGCGCCCAATATTCCCGCTGGCCGGCTGCTCACTCCTGTGCCGGCATCTCGCTCACGTGGGTCCCGCCGTTACTTCGACGGCTTCCGGCGTGGCGGCTTCTCCGCACCAGCCGACATGAGGATGAGCCTGCCCTTTCCCTTGGAAGGCAACGGAATCCTCGCCTGCTCAATCGTAGCGGCGATCAGCGCCTCCACGTCTGCATGTGCCAACTGGCTGGCCGCCTCCACCTGGATGAAGCGAGTCTGCTTTCCCGATCCCCGCAGAAGCCGCTTCGGGAGCCGGGCCTCCGGCGTAGTTTCCCCGCTATCGGATTTCACTGTCATCGCATTCTCCCGGTCGTGCTCAGCAGTTTCGCTTCGAAGGGCATGTCAGGCGCACGGGGTTTTCTCTATACGGAACTGGATGGACTGAGGCTCCGAACCCGGTCCGACCCTCTCGAAGCCACAGCGCAGGAGAACCTCGATAGAGGCGGCGTTGGCATCGGTGGTATGCGCGATGACCTGGTGAACAGACGGTTCCTCGAATGCGTGCTGCACAAGCGCTGCGACGAGCTCCGTGGCGTAGCCCTGACGACGTGCAGAAGGGATGACCGAGTAACCGATCTCGACGGAGCCGTCCTTGGGAGGGCCGAGATAACCCGCACCCGCGACGAGGGACTCGCGCTCACCCTGTGAGTTACGAGCAATGCCGTACCAGCCGTACCAACCGACATGACCGGGACCACCCGCCGAGAGCTGCGCGTGGAAGAACTCAAGAGCATCGCGGTCGTACTCGCCGGGAGGCCACTCGTCGGGTATGGCGATACCGAGGAGAGGACCGAGGGCGTTGGGCTCCTGCAACTCGGCCTCGATATGCGCGAGGGTCGTTGCGACGAGGTCAAGGCGTCTGGTGCGGAGCAGGAGCTCCTTCGAAGGCATGGAAGTCAGGGAACACCCCCGCGGCCGCAGTCAGCCTCCTCTAGGGCCAAACGACAATCCGAGAACGAGGCGCCTGAACGTTCACGAAGCTGTTTGAGGGCATCGAGCACCGTCATGGGAGTTCTCAATTGTACCCCAGATTCACGGAAAGGACGCACCGCCCCGATCCTTCACGAGGGGGCGGAAAAACGGCCTCGCCCCCTCGCGAATGTTTCAGGTGGCGTCAGTTAACCATTGCCGCGGCCTCGGCCGGAGCGGTTGCTGCCGCGCAGGCTCGCGCTCCTGGAGACTTCAGCAGCCTAACCCTGACGTGCACGTAGTCGTGTTGTTGCAGGTGCACGTGAAGGCGCCATTGGTCGGTGCCCCCGTGATTGTATATGGCGGCTTGTTGTCGGCGCCGGGGACCGGCTGCAATTCGTGCAGGCTCAGGTGGCGCAGAGTCTCGCGGTGAAGGAACAGTTTACGTACTTTCTTTTTCATCGCATGTCTCCTTTGAAAAGGCGTTGCCTCAACTGATACTGCCATAGCCCTCGACGCACTCTTCAAGGATCAATCGCGTGCACGGTATCAGATGCGATCTCCTTCGAGGCCGCCTCGAGGCCTTCCTTCGATATGCCTTCAATACTCGGGTCTCTAAACCCCAACTTCCACTCGTAACATTTTCCGACCTCAAGATGCGAAGAGGCCCCGGCATGGCGGGTAAACGTTGCGCTGCTGTCATCCGGTTTTTGAAATAGTATATTGTAGTCGGGAGGAAACGATCTCTCTCCGTGCTCAATCTTTACAACGCAACCCCTCTCGACGGAAGCCCCAGGGAATGCTGTATCTTCCTGACCTATGCGCTTACCATCCACTTCAATATAGCAAGCTTGGAAGAGAAACAATGCTGCCGCCGCAAGTGCAATCACAAGACCTGAGCGACAAGTGATTCCTGCCATTCTATTTCTCCTTCTGGCCCTGTCGCGTCATCCTTCGCTTCAACCCGCATAAAGGCGAAGAACTCGCAATTTTGCGCCGTTTTGCGGCTCAAGTTTCTTGAATCTTGAGACTTAGCAAGTGTAGACACACAGACGCCTCGATGTCAATCCTGCCGCTGTACAGGCGTCTGCGCAGGACTGTTATACATCTGATAACAGGACCGCGGGATACCAACTCCGACAGGTATTCTCTCCGAATCAATGAGTTGGCGCTCCTGTCCGAGTTGCCTTCGAGGCCGGAGGTCGGCCGATCCCGCGCCGAAAGAAGACGAGGAGGCGGAAAAACGGCCTCGCCCCCTCCCGGATGTTTCAGGTGGCGTCAGTCAACTGCGCCCGATGCGTCTCCAGGTGCGGCAGCTCCACCTGGTTCACCTGCAGCGCCGCCAACAGGCGCTGGAGCTCCCCCAACTGACCCGATCTCGACTTCTCTCGCATGGTCGTCCTTCTCCTTTCCGAGCCTTCCGGGCTCCTGCACGGAAAGGATGATAGGGAGTCTCGGCCCGATTGGAGCCGGTTTTCTCAAAAAGGCACTTTTTCGACCAAAACGGGTGGGTCAGAAAATTTCCCCGGCCCTCCGTTCCGTTCTCCGCGGGCCGGTAAAGCTTCTCCGTGGCCATGGAACCTTACCCGGCGGCGTAGAAGGTTGCGCCGCGGCGAAGAACCTTCCTTCGCGACGAAGAAACCTTCCGGCGCGGCGCAGAACCTTTCGTTGCCGCGTAGAACGTTTCCTTCACGGCGTAGAACCTTCCGCCGCGGCGCGGAACGTTCCGTCACGCCATGGGAACGTTCCGTCGCGCCGTGGAACGTTCCCTTGCGACCCGGGAACCTTCCGTCGCTTCCTGGAACCTTCCGCCGCGGCATGGAACGTTCCGTCGTGGCGTGGAACCTTCCGTCACGGTGCAAAACGTTCCGAGGGCGCCAGGGAACGTTCCTGCGGCGTAGAGAACGTTTCGTTGCGCCGTGGAAGCTTGCCTCGGCCTGGAGAAGCTTCCGTCGCCGCGCGGGAACGTTCCTACGCCGTGGAGAACGTTGAATCGTAACAGGAAAGTCTACGTTACGACGAGGAACCTTGTGTTGCGACAGGGAAGCTCACTTCCCCTGGATGAACTCCCCGATGTCTTTCGTCAGTTGCTCGAGCGAGCCCTGGTTGAGGTACATCATGTGCCCCGCCGGGTAGTTCCGGATCGTCACCCGCGCCGGGTCGATGCCGCTGTGGTTCATCATGTAGGCGTTGGCGAAGTAGGCCGTCGCCAGGTCGTAGTAGCCGCTGGCGGTGAACACGCGCAGCGCCTCGTTGTCCTGGGTGCCCTGAGCCAGGTCGCCGGTGACGTCGACGTAGCCGGCGAAGGCGCCGTTCGCGTTGCGCCGCCGCTTCCAGCCCTGGTTGGCCTCGCCGTTGCTGGGCAGGTAGGGCTCCTGGATGTCGGCGTCGAGCTCGTTGCGCAGGTACTGGTGGAAGAGTGAGACGTAGATCGGCCCCGTCTTGACGTCGAACGGGTCGCTGTTGGGGAACTCCGATGCGTTGTCGAGCTCCTTCTGCGCGTAACGGCTATCGAGAAAGCCGGTGGCCTTCCCTTCGTCGCGCAGCAGCTCCTTGACGAAGCGGGGCGCGTAGAGGCGCAGGTCGCTGTTGAGGATGTACTGCCGGGACACGCCCGTGTAGCGGTGCAGCCTGTCGGCGATCTTCCCCTTCTCCGCCTCCGGCAGCGAATCGCCGCGAAAGAGGGCCTGCAGGTACTCGCCGGAGGCGAACTGCTCGACCTCGGCGAGCAGCGCCTGCAGGCTCGGCCAGGAATCCGGGAGCTTCTTGTGGTACCACGCCGTCGCGGCGAGCGTCGGCAGGTGCGTGACGTAGGTGAGATCGTTGCCGTTGGTCATGAAGGGCAGGGCGCCCATGTTGATCGCCGGCGAAATGAGGATCACGCCGTTGAGTCCGATGCTCATCTGGTTCTGGAGCCGCGGCACGAGCATCGAGGCACGGATGCCGCCGTAGCTCTCGCCGAGGACGTACTTGGGCGAGTTCCAGCGGTCGTGCACGGTGAGGAAGGCGCGGATGAAGTCGGCGACGGAGTCGGCATCCTCGTCGTAGCCCCAGAAGTCGGCGTCCTTCTTGTCGCCGAGCGCGCGGCTGAAGCCGGTGCCGACCGGGTCGATCTCGACGAGGTCGGTGTAGCGCAGCAGGCTCGACGGGTTGTCCTTGAGCCGGTAGGGCGGCGCGCCCGGGTCCTGCGCGTCGCTCGGGATGTCGATGCGCCGGGGGCCGACGAAACCGAGGTGCAGCCAGACCGAGGCGGAGCCCGGCCCGCCGTTGAAGAAAAACGTGATTGGCCGGTCCTCCTGCCGCTTCACCCCCTCCGCAATGTAGGAGATCGTGAAGAAGCGCGCCGTGGGCTTGCCGTCGCGGTCCCTGAGGTCGATGTCCTCCGCCGTGGCGGTGTAGGGGATGTCCACTCCGCCGGCGGTGAAGCGGTGATGGGTGACGAACTTGCGGGGCGCCGCGGGCGCCGCCGCAGCCTTGTCTCCGCCCTTGTCGCCCTTGGGGGCGTCGTCGGCGCGGACGGCGGCGGTAGTCGAGACGAACAGGGTCAGAAGGATGGCGAGCGTCGCGTGGCGCATGCGCAGGATCTCTCTCATGGTGAGCGAGATACGCCCGGAACGGGCGGAAGTTTCAGGCCGGCTTCCCGCCGTGCGCGCTCAGTCGTTGAGCCCGCAGTCGTCGTCGACCTTCAGGCCGCTCGAGACCGGGAATCGCCCCTTCCAATAATCGAACGCCGCCACCGCACGGGCTTCCGGCCCGGATTCGGCGTAGTGCTCGCAGGTGTGGGAGAACTCGTGCGTCATCAGCGCGGCGTAGCAGGCCCGCCGATCCGCCTGCGGCATCGAGTGGATGTTGTCGAAAAACGTTTGATAGAGCTTGATCTTCGAGCCCAATCCCGCTCCGAAGCCGAGCTTGCACTTGGTGCCTTCCTGCTTGCACTTCTCCTTGTGGACGCACTCGACCTTGCCGTTCACGGAAAAGCGCTCCTCCATGCAGGAGCCCAGGTTTTTCCCGGTAGCGTCTTCGATCGACTTCGAAAAGTTGCGCCAGTCGTCGGCGATGTTCCAGGCGACGGCCCGCATGTCTTTCTCTTCCGTGTCGTCGCAACCGATCACCTCCGCCAGCCCTTTCGACGACGAGCGGTTGGGGGCGGCCTCCGCGGGAGAGCCGGTGCCTGTGACGCGCAGGCTGCGGCATTGCAGCCCGATGCCCGTCCAGCTCCGCGGGGTGTTGCCGGCTTCGAAGTGGAGGATGGCCGCTGTTGCGACCTGCCCCTCCGGGCAGTTCGCCCAGCGCTTCCAATGATCCTGGTGGCAATTCGTGCGGGAATCCTGCTCGTCGGGCCCGAAGTCGACGAGCACACCCTCGTCGTTGATCCGCCGGCCGCGAAGGTGAATCCCCTTGATACGGTCATCGTCCTTGTTCATGCAGACCTGGACTCCGGTGATGAACACCCGATCCGCTGGCCCATACGTTCCACCCATCGTTCCGGAGCTCGGGCCGTTGCCGCCGCAGAGATCCTTGGTCAACGCGCCGTTGGCGCTGGACTGGTTCACGTCTTCCCATCCGACGCTGACGAAGCACGGTTCGTCGGAGCGCTCGCGTGATAGAACGGCGACCAGGGCACGGCTGCCGCTGTCCGGGTCGCCGAGCGTGAACTTCGACCCGGGAAAGCCCGACAGGCCGGAGGGAGACGGTTCGCCCGTGAGCTCCACCGTGGCGACCGTCTGCGCGAAGCCCGGCGCGGCGCAGAGGATCGCGACTGCGCCGGCGACGAGTTGAGATCGAATCTGTTCGTTCCAATTTTTTTGCATGATTGGTGCTCCTGGTCCAGCCTGCGGCAGGCTGGGTTGGACGCGAAGGAAAGAGACCTCGATGAAATCCTACACCCAAACAGCACCGCCGCCACCGCGGCAGGCATTCCGATTGCAGAGCCGCCCACACATCACAGACGACCACGGACGCATCCGATGACCGACTCCCCTCCCCCTGCCGCCTCGGTCCGACGAGGCGGAACCGACCTCCCCTTGGCCCTGGGCTTTGCCGTCGTCGTGCTTTTCTTCCTGGCGGCCGGGGCCGTCTCCTACTGGAACATCCGGGCCCTCAAGCAGAGCTCTGACGAGGTTGCCCATACGCACGAGGTGCTCTCGGCCCTCGACCTCATCCTCTCTCTGATGAAGGACGCCGAGACCGGGCAGCGGGGCTACATTCTGACGGGCGACGAGAAATACCTCGAGCCCTACAACGCGGCCCTCGCCGGCATCGACGCGCGGGTGGCCGACGTCGAACGGCTGACGGCCGACAACCCGGTCCAGCAGGCCCGCATCCCCGTGCTCAGGAATCACCTCGGCGCCAAGCGGCGGGAGCTCGCCGAGACCATCGCGCTCCGGCGGGCGCTGGGGTTCGAGGCCGCCCGGATCGCTATCGCGTCGGACCGCGGGAAGGCCGCGATGGACGCCTTGCGCGACCAGATCGGGACGATGGAGCGGGACGAGGAGAAGCTGCGCTCCCTGCGGCTCGCCGAGAAGGAGACCACGTTCCGGGTGGCTGTCGCCGTCGGCCTCCTGACAGGCCTCCTCGGCATCCTCCTCGCCGCGGCCGTCGCCTACCTCCTGCGGCGGGCCGCGCCCGCCCGCCGCCGGCAGGAGTGGCTCCAGTCCGGCCAGGGCGGGCTGAGCCTGGTGATGGTCGGAGACCGGCGGCCGGACGAGCTCGGCGAGAGCATTCTCAAGTTCCTGGCCGAGTACCTGGACGCCCACGCCGGGGCCTTCTTCGCCAAGGATGGCGGCGTCTATCGTCGGGTCGCCACCTACGGCGTTCCCACCGGAGCGGCGATGCCCAGCGAGTTTCGCCCGGGCGACGGCCTCCTCGGGCAGGCGGCGAAGGACGGCAAGGCGTTTTTCGTCCGCGACGTGCCGGACGGGTATCTCACCGTCGGCTCGGCTCTCGGACGCGGGAACCCGCGGCACCTCGTCGTCACGCCAGCGGCGGCCGACGGCATGGTGAACGCGGTGCTCGAGCTGGGTTTCGTCCACGCGCTCGACGAGTCCGCCATCGAGCTGCTCCAGCGTATGTCCGAATCCATCGCCGTGGCCGTCCGGTCGGCGAGCTACCTCGTCACCCAGCAGAATCTCCTCGAGGAGACGCAGCGCCAGGCCGAGGAGCTCCAGGCCCAGGGGGAGGAGCTCCGGGTCTCGAACGAGGAGCTCGAAGAGCAGGGCCGGGTGCTCAGGGAGTCGCAGAACCGGCTCGAACAGCAGCAGGCCGAGCTTGAACAGACCAACGTCCAGCTCGAAGAGCAGGCCCAGCTCCTCGAAGCCCAGCGCGACGACGTGACCCGGGCGCAGGCGGCGTTGCAGGTGAAAGCCCGCGAGCTGGAGCAGGCGAGCCGGTACAAATCGGACTTCCTCGCGAACATGTCGCACGAGCTCCGCACGCCGCTGAATTCGTCGCTGATCCTCGCCAAGCTCCTCGCCGACAACCCCGAGGGAAACCTGTCGGACGAGCAGGTCCGGTACGCCGAAACCATCCGTGCGGCCGGGAACGATCTCCTCAACCTGATCAACGACATCCTCGACCTCTCGAAGATCGAGGCCGGACACATGGAGATGCGGCCGGAACCGGTCCCGATCGCGGACCTCTCCCAGGCCCTTCGCCGCACCTTCGAGCCGCTCGCCGGACAGAAGGGCATCCGGTTCATCACGCACGTCGTGCCGGGTTGCCCGGACATCATCGAGACGGATCGGCAGCGGCTCGAACAGGTGCTGAAAAACCTGCTCTCGAACGCCGTCAAGTTCACCGAGGCGGGCGAGGTGGAGCTGACCGTGGGCCGCGCCCCGAGCGGGCGGATCGCGTTCGCGGTCCGGGATACCGGGATCGGCATTCGCGAGGAACAGAGGGAACTGGTGTTCGAGGCGTTCCGCCAAGCGGATGGAACGACGAACCGGAAGTACGGCGGCACCGGGCTGGGGCTTTCGATCTCGCGCGAGCTGACCCGGCTCCTCGGCGGCGAGCTGCGCCTGGAAAGCGCTCCGGGGCGCGGGAGCACGTTCACCGCGACGCTCCCGGAGGTCTACGACGCCGCGCTCGTCCAGCCGCGGACGGCAGCCTCGGTCGGCCCGGTCGCAGAGCCCCGCGTCGATCCAGTCATCTCCAATTCCCCGGCCCTGGCCGGGCAGCCCGGGTCAGAGGCCGCGTCTCTGACAACGGGAAAGCCGCAGCCCCGGCGGATCGCCGACGACCGCGAGCGTCTGAGCGGCAACCGCCGCGTCCTTCTCGTGGTCGAGGACGACGAGCCGTTCGCCCGCATCCTCTACGACCTCGCGCACGAGCTCGGTTTCCAGTGCCTCATCGCGACGACCGCCGAGGAGGCGTTCGTCGCCGCCACCCAGTACCTCCCCGGAGCGGTGGTGCTCGACATCGGCCTCCCCGATCACTCGGGCCTGTCCGTCCTCGACCGGCTCAAGCACGACGCCCGGACCCGGCACATCCCGGTCCATGTGGTCTCGGCCGGAGACCATGCCGAGACGGCCCTCGCCCTCGGGGCCGTCGGGTACATGCTCAAACCCGTCCAGCGCGAGGAGCTGGCCGACGCCCTCCGCGGGTTGGAGATGCGCCTCGCCCGCCGGCTCCGGCGGGTGCTGGTGGTCGAGGACGACCCGGTGCAGCTCGAGAGCCTCCGCAAGCTCCTCGGCTCGCAGGAGGTGGAGACGGTCGGGGCGTCGACCGGAACGGAGTGCCTGGAGCGGCTCCGGGAGAGCACCTTCGACTGCATGGTCCTCGACCTGTCGCTCCCGGACGCCTCCGGATACTCGCTCCTGGAGACGCTCAGCCGCGAGGACGCCTACGCCTTCCCGCCGGTCATCGTCTACACGGGGAGCAGCCTCTCGGCCGACGAGGAGCAGCGGCTCCGCCGGTACTCCAAGTCGATCATCATCAAGGGCGCGAAGTCTCCCGAGCGGCTCCTCGACGAGGTGACCCTGTTCCTCCACCAGGTGGTCTCGGAGCTGCCGCCCGAGCAGCAGCGGATGCTGGAGAAGGCCCGCAGCCGGGACGCCGCGATCGAGGGCCGCCGGGTGCTCGTGGTCGAGGACGACGTGCGCAACGTCTTCGCCCTGACCAGCATCCTCGAGCCCCGCGGGGCGGTGGTCGAGATCGCCCGCAACGGACGGGAGGCGCTCGACGCGCTGGAGAGGTCCCGGCTCGACCCGGCCCGCGCCATCGACCTCGTCCTCATGGACGTGATGATGCCCGAGATGGACGGGCTCACCGCCACCCGCGAGATCCGCGCGCGGCCCGAGTGGAAGAAGCTCCCGATCCTCATGCTGACCGCGAAGGCGATGAAGGACGACCAGGAGGCCTGTCTCGCGGCCGGGGCGAACGACTACATGGCGAAGCCCCTGGACGTGGAAAAGCTCCTGTCCCTCGTCCGCGTCTGGATGCCCCGGTGAGGACGACCGACCCCACGCCCGAGAGGAGCGACGACATCGAGCTCCGGCTCCTGCTCGACGCCATCTTCCGGAAGTACCATTACGACTTCCGGGGGTATTCGATGGCCTCGATCAAGCGGCGGCTGGGGCAGGCGCGGCAGCGCCTCGGCTGCCGGACGTTCTCGCAGCTCCAGGACAGGGTGCTCCACGAGCCGGCCGTGTTCCCGGACCTGCTGTCCTACCTCACCGTGCAGGTGAGCGAGCTCTTCCGCGACCCGGCCTACTTCCGGGCCCTCCGCGACTTCGTGGTGCCGCACCTCAGAACCTACCCGTCCCTCAAGGTGTGGGTGGCCGGGTGCAGCGCCGGCGAGGAGCTATACTCTCTCGCCATCCTGTTTCGCGAAGAGGGGCTGGAGGAACGCACGATCTTCTACGGCACCGACATCAACCCGGACGCGCTCCGGCGGGCCGAGGCCGGGCTGTACGGGCTCGACCGCATCCCGCTCTTCACCGAGAACCATCGTCGGTCGGGCGGGAAGTCGTCCCTGTCCGATTACTACACGGCGGCCTACGGGGCGGCCGTCCTCGACAAGACGCTCCGGAAGCGGGCCGTGTTCTCCGACCACAGCCTGGTCACCGACCAGGTGTTCGCGGAGGTCCATCTCGTCTCCTGCCGGAACGTGCTCATCTATTTCGACCGTGACCTCCAGGACCGGGCCGTCGGCCTGTTCAGGGACTCCCTCACCCGGAAGGGTTTCCTGGGTCTCGGCGCGAAGGAGAGCCTGCGGTTCAACCGTCACGCCGAGGCGTTCACCGAGCTCGTCCGGGACGCGCGGATCTATCAGAAGCGGGGCGACGCATGACCGCGCCGCGCCCCGAGGCGGTCGTCGTCGGGGCCTCGGCAGGAGCGCTCGACGCCCTTTCCATCCTCCTCCCTGCCCTGCCGCACGGTTATCCCCTGCCGATCCTGATGGTCATCCACCTTCCGCCGGACAGGAAGAGCGCCATGGCCGACCTCCTCCGCGCGAAGTGCCGGGTGGACGTGCGCGAGGCCGAGGAGAAGGAGCCCATCGAGGGCGGCACGGTCTATCTCGCCCCGCCCGACTACCATCTCCTGGTCGAATCCGACCGCCGGCTCTCCCTCTCCAGCGAGGAGCCGGTGAACTACTCCCGGCCGGCCATCGACGTGCTTTTCGAGACGGCGGCCGACACGTTCGGGGCCGGGCTCGTGGGCGTCGTCCTCACCGGGGCGAACAGCGACGGGGCGCGCGGGCTGCGCGCGGTCACGGACGCGGGCGGCGTCGGTCTGGTCGAGCGGCCGGACACCGCGTACGCTCCCATCATGCCCCGGGCCGCCCTCGGCGCCTGCCCGAACGCCCGCGCCCTGAGCCTGGAGGAGATCGCGGCCTGGCTGATCGAGGCCGCGGACCGCGCATGACGCCGATGCCGCAGATACCGCCGGAACCCGTCCACTTCCTCCTGGTCGACGACCTGGAGGACAACCTGCTCGCGCTCGAAGCGCTGCTGTGCCGCGACGGGCTGGTGCTGCTCAAGGCCCGCTCGGGGCCGGACGCCCTGGAGCTCCTCCTCCGCCACGAGGTGGCGCTCGCCCTCCTGGACGTCCGGATGCCGGGGATGGACGGGTTCGAATTGGCCGAGCTCATGCGGGGGACCGAGCGCACGCGGCGGGTGCCGATCATCTTCGTCACCGCCGAGACCACCGACCGCCAGCGCCGGTTCCGCGGCTACGAGGCGGGGGCCGTGGACTTCCTGACCAAGCCGGTCGAGCCCGACGTCCTGCGGAGCAAGGCCGGGGTGTTCTTCGACCTGGGTCGCCAGCGGCTGGAAGTGGCCCGCCTCCTCGACGAGAGCCGGCAGCTCACCGAGGCGCTCCGGGAGGCGGACCGGCGCAAGGACGAATTCCTGGCGACCCTCGCCCACGAGCTGCGGAACCCGCTCGCCCCGATCCGCAACGGCATCGAGATCCTGAAGATGGCCCCGACCGGGCCGGCCGCGGAGAAGGCCCGGGAGATGATGGACCGGCAGCTCGGGCACATGGTCCGGCTCGTCGACGACCTGCTCGACATCTCCCGGCTGAGCCGGGGGAAGCTCGAGCTCCGCCGGGAACGGGTCGAGCTCCGGACCGTGGTCGAGAGCGGCGTCGAAACCAGCCGCCCCCTCGTCGACGCAGGCCGGCACGAGCTCACCGTATCCCTCCCGGACGAGCCCGTGTGGCTCGAGGTCGATCCGACCCGCGTCGCCCAGGTGATCGGGAACGTCCTCGCGAACGCCGCCAAATACACCCTCAACGGCGGCCGCATCGAGCTCACGGCCCGGAGAGAGAAAGGCGACGCCGTCGTGTCGGTGGCCGACAACGGCGTCGGCATCCCCCCGGAGATGCAGGACAAGGTGTTCGACATGTTCTCCCAGGTGAACCAGACGATCGACCGCTCCCAGGGAGGGCTCGGCATCGGCCTCGCGCTTGTGAAGCGGATCACGGAATTGCACGGCGGGACGATCACGGTGGAAAGCCCCGGGGCGGGCCTGGGGAGCACGTTCACCGTCCGGCTCCCTGTCGCAGAGCACGAGACGATCCGGCGCACGGCGACATAGCTCGACAGCCTCCGACGGGGCGCTCTGAGCGAGCCGCGCCCCGCGGAGCCGGAAGACTTCTCAGAAAAGCAGCCGAAGCCCGAGTTGGAACTGCCGCGGTTCGTTGACAGCCGTCGGCCTGCCGAAGGTCGGCGAACCGAAAATGTTGTTGGGAACCTGGTAGTTCTCCCGGTTCAGCACGTTGAACACGTCGAGGATCGTTTCGACGGAAACGTCGCGGCCGAGGGCAAACGTCCGGCTGAGACGCAGGTCGAGCGCACGGTAATCGAAGCCTTCGCCCGCATTGCGCCCGACGCCGACCGGCCTGTCGTTGAAGTTCGTGTCGCCATTGCGGTCGTTCGGCAGTTGAATGTTGAACGGCAGCGCCGACGTGTAGGTGAAGACGTAGCTGAACAGCCAGCCGTTGGCCAGCCGATGAAAAAGGGTGTCGTTCGACGCCCGCGGCGTCGTGAGCGAACCGCTGACCGTCAGGCGGTGACGCTGGTCGTTGTCGGAGGGTCCACGCTCGGCTTCGACGTCGTTCGCGGTCTGCGGCTGGCTGAAAAAGAAATTCCCCGAGGTGTCGAGACTCTTCGACCAGGTGTAGGACAGGCGGTAGCTGCCCCAGGAGGCCGGCCGCCGGTTCAACGCGAGCGTCACGCCGTCATACCAGGAATCGCCGATCGACTGGTATTGGCTGTTGTTCGCGAACCTGGGATCCGGACGGCCGAGGTTCGGCACCGTCGGGTCGGTGGTGGTCGGAACGTTGACATTGCGCGACATGATGATGTCGCGGCCGCGCAGGTGCTCGTAAGCGACCGACGCGGCCAGGGCGGAGCCGATCTGCTGCTCGTATTGCAACACCGCCTGATCCGCGGAGCTGTTCTCGATCCCGGGGTCGACGGTGGTGACGTTGGTCAGGACTCCCGCGGGGAACGTCGTGAAGACGTTCGGAAAGGTCGGCGCCCCCGGAGCGGTCGGGCCGACCTGCGCTACGCGATACTTCACGCCGTCCCGCTGCAGGGCGTTGGCGACGGCGCGCAGAGGGATGGGCGCATAGTAGATGCCCGCCGCGGCGCGCAGCACGCTGCGGCCGTCGCCGAGCACGTCCCACGAAACGCCCAGCCTCGGCGAGATATTGTCGCGATCCGTGTCGACGAGCGACGGCAGCCTTTGCAGGTCGTAGCGCAGGCCGGCGTTCACCGTGAGACGCTGCCCCGCGCGCCATTCGTCCTGCACGAAGACGCCCAGATTGTCGTTGGTCTGGCGCGTCTCCTCCACGCCGAACGCCTGCTGGTAGCTCGAATACCTTCCGGCCAGGAAGTTGGCCAGATTCGAAAAGCTGTAGGAGCCCTGAAGCGCCCCGGGGAAAACGATCGTGGCCCGGTTCCGCAGCAGGTCCACACCGGCCTTGAACGAGTGATCGCGATGCAGCCAGGTGGCGTTCTGGACGACCTCGACGAGGTCGATGTCGCGCGCGGTGGGCGAGCTGGTCGCGGTGCCGAAGCTGGCAATCCCCGAGATCGTCACCGCCGGCCCGGCGAAATCGTTCGGCGGCGCATCGAGACGGCTGCGCGTCACCTGGGCCCGCGTCTCACTGATCGTGTTTTCCGAGACCGTCCACAGGTTGCTCACGGCGAGGGTCCGGTCGTGATTCTCGAGACTGGTGCCGCGGCTGGCGGCATTCAGCCCCCCGGTCGAGCGTGCGTTGTCACTGGTGACGTCATAGCTGTTGAGGCGCAGCGTCAACTGGTCCGCAGAGGTGACGGCGTGGTCGGCGCGGACGAAGACGTTGGTCGTGTCCAGGGTGGTTTCGAACGGTCCGGTGGCGATGCGCTCCCCCCGGTAGCCGATCTGGTCGAGCCGGGAGTTGATCGCGGCGACGTTCGCGGGCGAGATCGTGATCACTCCCTCGCTCCGTTGCCCCGTCTGCTCGACATTGGCGAAGAAGAACGTCCGGTCCCGGATCAGCGGTCCGCCCAGCGACGAGCCGTACTGCTTCTGGTCGAGCGGGAGCCTGGTGTGCGTAAGGGCGTTGTCGGAATCGAACCGCTCATTGCGGAAGAAGCCGTAGACACCGCCCCGCAGGTTGTTGGTCCCCGATTGGGTGACGATGTTGACGACGCCCGCCGTGGCGCGGCCGAATTCGGCGACGCCGCCGGAACGGACGACGGCAAACTCGCGGATGACCTCCTGGCTGAAGAACGTCCCCGCCAGCTCGGCGGCGTCGTCGTTGGCGGAGAGGCCGTCGACGATGAACGAATTGGCGATATTGCGCTGCGAGGAGACGGAAATGCCGGTGCCCGGGACCGCCGAGGTCTCGGCGAAGCGCTGGTTGGCGCCGGTGTTCGTCCGCGACACGCCGGGCGCGAGCAGGGCCAGGTCGAGATAGTTCCGGCCGTTGAGCGGCAGGGCCTGGACCTCCACGGGCGAGATCGTGGAGGCGATCTGGGTGCGCGCGGTCTCCACGATGGGCGCATCGTTGGTCACGGTGATGGATTCCTCGAAGCTCGCCCCCAGGGTGACCGGCACCTCCAGCACGGCACCGACCGTGAGCGTGAGCCGCCGCTGCCAGGGGGCGAAACCGGCCGCGGTGAGGTCCAACTGATACTCCCCCACGGCGAGCACAGGAAAACGAAAGCGTCCCTGCTCATCGGTGACGGCGGTCTGCGTCTGATTGCGTTCCAATTGAAGGATCGTTGCGGTGGCGCCGGCGACCGGCCCGCCGCCGGCGTCGTGGACCGTCCCTCGGACGGTGGCCGAGGTCGGGGCCTGTTGTGCTGCGAGCGGCACGTTTAGCGGAAAGGTCAGAATGCAGCAGCAGAGCGCTGCCCCCAACCAGAATCGTTTCGTTGACACGGTTCCTACTCCTCTCGTTGTTGGACACCTTTTCCGACATGGCAGACCCCGGGCGCTCCGCGCGTCGCGGAGGAAGCCTGTGTCACGCCTTCAGCGGGACCGTTTCAAGCCGGAAGAGGACGAGGAGGAGGAGCGTCAGGGCCGCGGATGAGCAGGGAGCGGGCATCGTCAACCGGGAGCAGGAGATCCTGGAAGGGGTCCGGCGTCAGGATCGAGACGACCGAGGGGAGGACCGCCTCGATCTGGCGGTGCGGGGCGAAAGGCAGGTGAGTCCTGCCGCAGTCGCAACCGGCTCGGATCGAGCAGGAAGGGCCGGCCGGAGCCTGGCCGTGGCACCTCATCGGCTCCGACACGGCGGAACGCCGCTTCGGGCACGACGCATGGCCGCACGCGTGCCCCGGGCTCTTCGAAATTCCAGGAAACGCGACCGCGTGCAGGGCCATGACCAGCAAAAGCAGGGCCGCTGCGGCATCGCGTCCATGGAGCCTCGGAAGCTCCCTGAGCAATCTCGTTCTCCTTTCAGGCCAGTGAGCCAGTGTACCCTACAAGCCGAGGTGCGCGCCGCTGCGACAGCGTGACAAGGTGCGCGCAGGTGCGGAGCGGGGCTCTTTTTGGCTCCAGCTCCGGTCTAAGTCGGTGGAGGGCGATCGCCATGACCCAGGGAACCGTCCGCGGTCTCGTCTGTCTTGCCGTGCTGTTCTTCCTGGCTCCGGCGTCCCGCGCGCAGGACGCGCAGGAGGAGACCGGCGTCTCCACGGAAGACATCGAGCTGACCGGCCATGTGGTGGACAACGAAGGCCATCCCCTGGCAGGGGTGGAGATCTGGCGGCCGACAGAGGGCTTCGACAAAGCCCTCGCCGCAGTCAGCGGGCCGGACGGCTCGTTCACGGTCCCGTTCGACGGCCTGCTCCCCCTGTCCGCGTGCCCGCCCGGATGGCTGCCTGATGACTCGCCGGCCCAAGAGGAGGAGACGGCGGGGTTCCAGATCCGGCTGCGGCCCGCGACGCGCATCGCGGGCCGCGTCGTGGACGCCCGGGGCGAGCCCGTGGAAGGGGCCCAGGTCCGGGCTTATCTCTCCGGCATCAGCAGGGGATGCGCGATCTATGTCGAAGCGGCCTGCCCGGGCCCCGCCGACTCCCGCGCCGGCGATACCGACGCGGACGGCCGTTTCGCCTTCGAGTCGCTGGAGCCGGGATGGTACGAGGTCAGCCTGCCGAACGACCTGTCCCTCGTGGAGCGCCGGCTCGGCGAGGCCGGCAAGAGCGCCGGCGAGATCGCCTTCGTCCTGCCCGAGCCGCTCGTGCCCCTGGAGGGCCGGGTGGTGGACGCGGACGGCGCGCCCGTGGCCGGAGCGCGGGTGAGCGTTTCCGGAGATCGGCCCGACACCGAGGTCCGGACCGGCACGGACGGGAACTACCGCTTCCCCCGCGTCCTCCCCGGCCCGCAGCGGCTCGAGGTGCGGCACGAGGATTTCGGCAGCTTCGCGGACCGGGTCCAGGTGGCTGGGCCGCGCACCCGCTTCGACGTGCGCATGGCGCGAGCCACGATCGTCCAGGGCCGGATCCTCGGGCGCGACGGCTCCCCGGTGGCCGCGCCTTCCCTCCAGGTGGATCGCGAGGCCGTCGAGGTCGACGCCGAGGGCCGTTTCCAGTTCAGCCTCGCGCCGGGAGAGCACACGGTCCGGGCCGAGGCTCCGGACCGGGCCCCGGACGAGCGCCGGGTGACGGCCGAGGGGGATCGGATCGACCTGGACCTGGAGCTGGGCCGGCCTGGAGCGCTCGCGGGCCGCATCGCGGACCTCGCCCCGCGGCAGTTCGTGTCGCTGGGGCTCCGGGACGAATCCCGGGAGTCCTCGGCCGACGCGCGCACGGACGAGCAGGGCTGGTTCCAGTTGACCGGCGTGGCCGCGGGAGCGTGGACGCTCGTCGCGACCGACGACCTCGGCCGGACGATCGAGCGCCGGGTGCAGGTGGAAGAGGGCCGGGAGACCGCGGTGCCCGAGCTGCGCTTCCCGCCTATCCCCGCGGTCCGCGGCCGCATTCTCGATCCCGAGGGGCGGCCCATCCGGGGCGCGAGCCTGTCTTTCGAGCAGGAGCGCGAGCAGGAGCGGCTGCGGATCTGGGCGTTCGCCGACCTGCAGGGGATGTTCATGACGCGCCTCACCGACGGGACCTGGACGCTGCGGGCGGAGCCGAACGGCTTCGCCCCGGTCATGGTCACGGTCGCCGTGGAGGGCGGCGCTCCGGTCGACGTTCCGGAGCTGCGGCTCGCGCGGGGCGTGGTGCTCTCCGGCTCCATCGCCGGCCTGGCACCCGGGGAGATGCCCTATGTCGAGGCCACGAGCGAGGACGGAGCCTGGGAGCGCGGCATCCTCTCCAAGGATGGCACCTTCCGGATCCCCGATCTCGGGCCGGGGACCTGGATCGTCACGGTGCGGCTCGACAAGCGCGAATCCTCCACCCGGATACGCATCCTGCCGCAGGACGACGCGGTGCGGGTCGACCTGGAGCTCGCGGAAGCCAAGGCGCCGGCGCCGGGTTCCTAGCACCCAAAAGAATCGCCTGGCCCTTCCAGAGCGTGGCACTTCCAGGGCGTGGTCACGGCGCCCTGTTGATGTCCAGCAGCACCTTCAGCACGGGGCGGGTGCGCGCGTGCTCGAGCGCTTCCACACCGCGCGAGAGGTCGAACCGGTCCGACACCATTCCGCTCACGTCAACCTGGCCGGATTCCAATGCCGCGAGCGCCTGATCGAACGGCCCGCATCGTGAGCCCACCAGTGTGATCTCGTCGATGACGAACGGCGCCCACGCCAGGGTCTGCGTGCCTGCCACGGTCGTCTTCTGGACGATGGTGCCGCGCGGGCGCACGAGCTCCAGCGCCGTCGGCAGGCCGGTCTCCGACCCGGTGGCATCGACCACGATGTCCGCGCGACGATCCCGGTTCACCTCGCCGAGCCGCACGGTGTCGATGCCGAGCGACTGGAGCAGCGCCAGCTTCTCCGCGTGCTTGCCGACCACCAGAACGTGATCCGACCGTCTCGCCAGCACCTGCGCGCACAGATTCCCCAGGCGCCCATCGCCGAGAACGACGATGCGATCCTGGCGGGAGATCGGAATCTGGGCCGGAATCTGTAACGCGGCGGCCACAGGCTCGGTAAAGACGGCAAGGTCGTCCGGAAGGCTCTCGGGCACCTCGTGCAGGTTGCGCTGCGGCACCGCGACCCGATCCGCAAAGGCGCCATCGTGGCCGAGAATCCCGAGCACGCTGCGTCGCAGGCAGTGCGTGGGGAAGCCGCGCGTACACATCTCGCAGCTCCAGCAACTGCAATTGATCTCGCCGACGACGCGGCGGCCCTGCAAGGGGCCTGACTGCGCCACGCCGACGAATTCGTGGCCGAGGATCCCCTGGAAGCCCATGTACCCCTTCATGAGCTGGAGATCGGTCTCGCAGATCCCTGCCACCGAGACGCACACCAGGACTTCCGTTTCGCGGCAGACCGGTTCCTTCCTGTCGCCGTCGAACCGCACACCGTCGCCAAGCACCAGAGCTCTCATCACCCAAACCTATCAGAGGATCGCGTGGCACCTGTCCCCGCTCTGGTCAGGCATCTATTCTGCATAGATGTCTGCTCGTCGCCTGAAGAGGAACCCTTCGCGATGGAGATAGACGACAATGAAGCGATTCTGGCGCCACAACGGGTTGTCGGTTACTCTTCTCGGATTCTTCCTGGTCTTCCTCGTGGCCCAGGGCCTGACGGGATGGCGAGCAGAGTCGAACGAGTTGAAGGAGCATCACCGGCCCGGCATCGGCCTGGGGAAATATCTGACCAGCGGCGCCTTCCTTGAAGCCACCATGGAAAACTGGGAAAGCGAGTTCCTTCAGATGGCGGCCTACGTGATTTTCACGACCTTTCTTTACCAGCGGGGATCCGCCGAGTCGAAAGATCCGGAGAAGAACGAAGCGGTCGACCGGGATCCCAGGGAGTCGCGGGAGAAGATCGACGCGCCCGGCCCTGTCCGTGCGGGAGGCTGGAGGTTGTGGTTGTACGAACGTTCCTTGAGCTTCGCTCTCCTGGCCCTGTTTCTCATCTCCTTCATCCTGCATGGCGTCGGAGGTGCCTGGGCCTGCAGCGAGGAGCGGGCCCTGCATGGTGAGCCTGCGATCGGTGTCCTCGCCTACATGAGGAGCTCAGCCTTCTGGTTCGAATCCTTCCAGAACTGGCAAAGCGAGTTCCTGGCCATCGGGGCCATGGTGGTGCTGAGCATCTTCCTCAGGCAGCGTGGATCGGCGGAATCCAAGCCCGTGGACAGCCCTCACCATTCCACAGGCTCCGGATAGGCAGAAACCGGGCTCATTCTGGAGGCGCTTTTCCACCCGGTCCGATGTCATGCCGCCGTCAGCCACTTTATTCCTGTTCGTCCGGCTCCTCGTCGTCGGAACCCGCCAGCGTTCCGACGAGGAAATCGCCGCCCGGGAGAGATGAGCCGCTGAGCTTCGGCCTTCGCGTCGTCGTCGTCCGGCAGTCTGGCGACATAGGACTTGAAACCGCGAAGATGCTGGCCGAGATCCCAACCCCGGAGGCTGAGATTCAGCCGTACGACGCCTTCCCCGGTTTCGAAGTCAAACCAGGGTGCCTGGCCGCCCCTGCGGAAACACCTCTTCGAGCGGAATCTTCTCCACTGGGAAGTACAGCGTGCAACCCTTGATCATGTCTCGGCACCCTCAGGTAGATTCCACCCGATCCTATCATCAGGAAAGCAGAGGACCGTGCCGCCGCCGCCCTGGCCTCCATAGTAAAGTTGCAGGGCCAGGAGGCGTCCGCGCAGACGTCTGCGCGACGGAAAGAATCGCCTGACCCTTCTCGCGCTCCCCGAAGAATCGAAGAATCGCCTGGCACCTCTCCCACTCCATCGAGCCCTATCGCAACGAGCGCAGCCAGCCGTCGATCGCCTCAGCCACCCTGGGGTCCGTCTCGGTGACGAGAGAGAATGCGGCCTGCGGGTCCATATCCGGTTCGGCGCGCTTGTAGAAGTGCTGGAGCTCAGGGAATACCTTCAGGGTGGTCGGCTTGGTGCCTCGCGCCTCGGCAAGCCGGTGCGCGTGCTTTTCGGGAACGCCCCCGTCACGCCCACCCTGGATGATGACGACCGGGCGGTCCACCGCGGCCAAAGCCTGCGCAGGATCGACCGCGTCCACCTCACGGATGTACATCAAGGCCTTCGAATCCAGGGTCGCGAGCATCGCGAGTTGCGGCTGCCTGGCGGCATCCGGCTGCAGGGGCTCGCCGCGGCGGATGCGAGCGGCGGCCTCGTCGAAGGCAGAGAGGTCCGCGGGCTTCCCATCCGGGCCGGGGAACATCAACGCCTGATCCCGCATGATCCCGAGCAGGCCGACCGAGGGGCCGGACAGGCTGATCACCGCATCGACGTCCGGGGCCTCCGCTGCGAGGAGCGACGCGACGACGGCGCCCTCGCTGTGGCCGGCCACCGCCCAGACCCGGACCTTCTGTGCCGTGTCGCCGAGCTCCTCTCGCAGCCTGCGCAGGGCGGCCCGGGCCACCACGACCCGCTCCGCAAAGTGCCGGTGAACCTCGATCCGTTCGGGATCGATCACCTCGGAGCCCGTGCCCGGCCCGATCTTGGCGAACCGCAGAACCGCATGGCCCCGGGCCGCAAGCTGCTGCGCGAGGTCCGCATTCACCCGCGGATACAGGTTCATGAACGGCAGATTGCCGTCGACGTCGATGAACAGCGACCCCGGGATCAAGACGATCGCCGCCACGGGCTGTCCCGTGGCTGGGACCGTCAAGACCGCAGGGATACGCACACCGTCAACCTCGAGCGTCAAGGGACGCTCCACGAAATCGGCGGCCTGAGGGTTGGTGGCTGCCTGGGCCAAAGCTCCCGGCAGCAACAGAGACGCGGTGACTGCGGCGGCAAGAATCGTTTCGGACATGGTTGTTGCCTCCATGGTTGGGCCCCTCGAAGAGGGCGATGGAGGCAAGGTACACCCTCACGTTACGTCAGGTGCAAGAGGGTCTTTGAAGATCGCGGAGTTCGACCGACAGGGTCTCGCCTGACCCGGAAAGAATCGCCTGACCCTTCTCGCGCAGGCCCAGGCTCCGTGGAGCGTCGACTGCGTACCGGACTGACGCCCTTATGTCGGGCGACGCCGGCCGACATAGGCAAGGCGCTTCTTCCTTTCCGGCGGCCGCACGGCTTTCAATCCTCCAAGCCTTGGAGGTGCAGCGAGTTAGCGCGGATCCGCCGCGGTCTCCGAAGAGGTCCGGGCTGCGGGCATGTCCGTTGCTCTCTCCTCGCGGTCCCTGGCCTCGCTTCGGCCACGAGCCACTTTACGGTACAGAACAACAGCAACAGCACGATCAAGCTTGAGATCTACGACGGCGATGACACCATGTGCTGGCAGGATGCCAAAGTCGTGCACGTCGACGGCAATTCCTCCCAGAGCGTCAGTTGCACCGGCGGCGGGAAACAACGCTGCAGGGTCGCCGTGTCGAACTCCACGTATCAGGATGAGGAGGCTTGCGTAGAGTCCCAGGACATCACGAGCTCATGCGAAACGACGGCCGTCATCAACGTTGACGATGGCAAAACGCTGGTGATCGAGTCCAACTATAACTACTGCGCGATCCAATAGCGACAGGGGATGAACCATCGAGCCCCCGGCGGGTGCTCACACAGTCCTCCGGCGCGCCGGGCGCCGGAGGACTGCTCCGATGAATCAATAGCAGTACGTGTTGTTGTGGCAGGTCCAGGGTGGCTGGCAGGGCGAGCCACCGCAGCAGACCGTCCCCGGAGGCTGAGAGGACGAGGAGACATTGCAGTAGACATAGACCTGGCTGGGCGAGCAGAAGAATTTCCAAAATGGTAAAATTGACCGGCTCTACGGCGTGTGCAATGGCGAGCGCAGAAAACTGGATGCCTATGAAGCTCGCCTGAAGGAGAACACGCAATGAGGAAGCTTCGTCCGCCGCTCTGGCTGAGCCTGTTCTTCTTTCTTCCCTCCTCCATCCTGAGCGCACAGGGCGTTGTGGTCGAAGCCGTGGCCGAGGCATCGGCGCCTGAAAAGGCTGGAGCGCGGGAAGGAGACGTCTTCCATGCCTGGACGCGGCTGGCAAATCCCCCGGTCAATCCCGAGCCCGCCTCGGGGACGCTAGAGTCGCCGTTCGACTGGTCATGGATGGAAATCGAGCAGGCACCGCGAGGCATTGTCGAGCTCCGCGGCATGCGACAGGGGGAGCCACTCGTCGTCCAGGTGCCGATCGGGCTCTGGGAAGCCAAGGTGCGGCCTCTGCTGCCCGCCAAGCTCGAGGATCTCTACCGGCGCGGCAAGGAGCTCGTGGACAAGGAGCAGGTCGAGGAGGGAACGAGCTGTTGGCAGCTATTGGCCGAACGTGCCGGAGAAAGAGGGGACTGGCGCCTGCGGGCCTGGATCTGGCTGCTCATCGCCAGGACCTGGGATAAGGAAGGTGGCTACCAGCAAGCCGAGGCGGCATACGAGGCGGCACTGCGGGAGAGCCGGGATCCCACCTCGCGGATTGCGGTCCTGGACGCCATGGGCGAGTCCTTCGATTGGCAGCGACGCTTTGATGAAGCCGAGGCGGTCTACCGTTACTCCCTCGAGGTGAAGGAGGCCAGCTGGGGGGAGAGCTTGCAGGTGGCGCGAAGCAAGAACGACCTGGGCACGATTGCCTGGCATCGGACGGAGTCTTTCGGCGCAAGCCATCACTTGGCCGCGGCTCGGGAGCAGGTCGAAGGGGCTCTGGCCATCGAGGAAAAGTGGGCTCCCGAAGGGATCGCAGTGGCGAGAAGCCTTCATGTCCTCGGAGAGATCTCTATCGGGCAAGACGATAATAAGAAGGCGGCTATGTACCTCGACAGATCCCTCTCGATCAGCAAGGTGCTGGAACCTGTCAGCCCGAACCTGGCTGGGACCCTGTTTTGGCTGGGCTGGTTGGCTGGCGAAGGAGAGCCTGGAGAAAAGGCTAAGCCCTTGTATCAACAAGCCTTGTCCGCTCTCGGGAAAAACCCATCTCCGAGCCTGTTGATGGCGGACATTCTGCATTCCCTGGGGAGCCAGTGCGAAGATCTGGTCGAGGCAGAGGACTATTTCCGGAGATCGTTGTCGATGAAGTCGAAGCTGGCGCCAGAAAGCCTGGAGCTGGCGTTGGTTTTGAACAAGCTCGGCATGGCGGCTCTTGCGCGGATCGATCTGAACTCTGCGGAAGAGTACTTCAACAGGTCGTTAGACCTTGGTTTGCGACTGGCCCCTGGAAGCAGGGAGGTCGCTTGGAATTTGCGCTGTCTGGGCGACGTGGCCAGGGAACGCGGCGATTTCGCAACGGCCGAGCGCTATCACCGGGAGGCGTTGGAGCTCCTTAAACAACTCGAGCCTCAAAACCCTTATTTGGGGCGAGAGATGGGAACCCTCGCCATGATGCTTGGAGACCTGGAAGCGGCCGAGAATTATCTTCAACGCTTTCCAGTGCGGAGCTTGGCCCTTCAGTGTTTGGGAGAAGCAGCCCTCGAGCGCGGTCATCTGAAAAAAGCAGAGAGCTATTTGCGGGACTACTTGGCTGACGCCGAGCTACCTGCCAGCAGTGTCTACCAATCCTTGGCGAATGTCCTTCGCCAGACGGGCCGGTTGAAAGAGGCGGTCCGGTACGCAGATCTCTCGATCGCAACACTGGAAGCAGAGATCGGCAGACTTGCGGGATCTCAGGAAGCGCAGGGCAAGGTCCGCGGCCGGAACGACATCTATCGTGATGCGCTGCGCTTGCAGTTGGAGCTGGACCATCCGCAGGAAGCCTTCCACCTTCTGGAGCGGTTTCGGGCGCAGGCCTTCCTGGCCCTGCTAGCGCAACGGGACCTCACCTTTGCGGTCGATCTCTCGCCCGAGCTTGATCAGGAGCGCCGCCGGCTGGCTGATTCGTACGATCGCAACCAACTACGGCTCGCCGAGCTCGATCCGGAGAAAGACGAGAAAGCGATCGCGCCGCTCCTGCGTGAACAGGCTCAACTGCGCCGGCGGCGCGAGGAGATCGCAGCCGAGATACGCCGGACCTCTCCCCGGCTGGCCAACCTGCAAGATCCCCAGGCGCTGACCTTTGAACAGGTCCGGGAGGCGCTCGACCCGGGTACGGTGATGCTGTCCTACAGCGTTGGCAAGGAGCAGACCCACCTGTTCATCGTCACCCCGGGGCGCGAGCTCCAGGTCGAGACGCTGGCGGTTGGAAGACAGGCTCTCGAAAAGGACGTCGAGCGATTCCGCCAGCTCATGGACCAGACCCGGGCTGGCTCGGGTCTCGGCGCGGAGGGTCTGGGCTGGTTTAGCCGCAGGCTCTACCACCTGCTGATCGAGCCGGCAGAGAAGTGGATCGCGACCGGGGAGCGAGTCGTGTTCGTTCCTGACGGTCCCCTGCACCTGCTGCCTTTCGCGGCCTTGATCCGGAAGGATGGGCGGTACCTGGTGGAATGGAAGCCGCTTTCCACGGTCCTGTCAGGCACCGTCTTCGCCGAGCTGAAGAAGCAACGGCGCGACGCTCTTGCTGGAGCTGAGCCCTCTTCCCCGCAATGGGTGGCCTTCGGAGACCCTTGGTTCCCGCCGCGGCTGACCCAGAGTCGGCCCGAGGAGATCGGTGAGCTCCGGCTGCGCTCCTTCTCCACCCGCGCGCAGCTCCGCTGGAAGCGCCTGCCGCAGAGCCGCCGGGAGGTCGAAGAGATTGCCGCGCTGTTTCCCGCCGACCAGCGCCGGACCTACGTCGATCGAGATGCGTCCGAAGAACGCGCCAAGGCGGTCGGGAAGAACGCACGGATCCTCCACTTCGCGACTCATGGTTACGTGGACAACGGTTCTCCGTTCGACTCGGGTTTGGTGCTGAGCATTCCGGAGGAGCTCGCCGAGGGGCGCGACAACGGTCTCCTCCAGGTCTGGGAGATCTTCGAGAGCGTGCGGCTGGATGCGGACCTGGTGGTGCTCTCGGCCTGCGAGACCGGAATCGGGCAGATCCGCGGCGGCGAAGGGATCATCGGGCTCACCCGGGCCTTTCAATACGCCGGCGCGCGCTCCGTGCTGGCCAGCCTCTGGCGCGTCGAGGACGAGGCCACGGCCGAGCTGATGCAGCGCTTCTACCGACACCTGCGCGCCGGCAAGGCCAAGGACGAGGCCCTGCGGGCCGCCCAGCTCGAGTTGATCCGGCGGCCTCTCCGCGTCTCGGACGGCCGAGGCGGCTGGACCGAGCGCAACGCTGCGGCCCCATACTTCTGGGCCGCGCTGCAGCTCTTCGGCGACGGACGATAGCCTTCCTTAGACATTCGTTGAACCTTTCTGCGCGCGAATGTCGCTACCAGAGACAGGAGTCATGAAAGATACCTCATGTAGGACTCCGCGTTTTTCAACCTGCATCGTTCAAAAGGCTTCTGTCTGCTCATAGGGAGCACATAGGCCCGATTGAACCGGACGGGAGCCAAGGATGGAGCACCCTGTCGAGGAGACTCTCCGGCGCTTTGGAAGAAGAGATGGTTCCCCCTCGGAGAACCGGAAGGTGGTGGCCCACCTCCTCCGCGGTTGCAAAGTCTGCTCGGAGATCGTGAGGGAAGCGATCCAGCCGGAAACTCCCTCCTTCCGAGGACGAACTGCAGGAGGTGCTCAACAAACACCTGGCGCATGGTCGGATCTATGATCAGGGCGATGGCTCCGATGCCGTCGCTGTCGCCCCCGTGGGTGCCGCCAAAAGAATCGCCGGGCACTTCTTCCCGGAGGTACCTCAACACCAACCTGGCCCTGGAGATCAACCGCCTGCATCGGCGACGGGGAGCCGTCTGGGGTGGCCGATACCGGGCCATCCTGGTCAGCAACGAGGAGGCAGCCCAGGTCGGACGCTTGCGCTACCTCGGAAGAGACTTTCGAGCGGAGGGCCGAGGTATGTCCGCCGTTCAGCCTTGGAAACTTTCTGGCGATTTTCCCCCGCCAGTTTGGCGACGAGATCTCAATGCCGTTGAGCTCGCGATTGGAGTTTTCGAGGCATTTCGCGGCTATGACGGCGCCTGGCACTGGCTCCAGCAGCGAGTCAGGCGACATGAGACTCTCACTTTTCAGAAGGTCAGGCACCTACTCTGCCCGATCAGCGAATCCAAACTCACTTTGTAATTCGTTCTGATCGAGGAGCCGATTTCCTGGTGCTCCACGATCAAGCACAACCTCTATACTGACCCCATCTCCGGCCTGTCTGCTCTTCTCAAGGATCAAAGCCTGACTCTCTGTCGGATATAAGATGTGATGCGTTGCTGAATTGGGTCTCCCTCCTGGCTTGGTCCAAATGAAGATACTGAAGGTGTATGCCTGGGTGCCCAAGATAAACTCTGGATGTGAGTCATTCCACCACATAAATTTTACCAAGTGGCTGACGGAAGAATTACCAGGGACAGCAAAGGAATGTGGGAGAGCAACATCCTTATAACCATTTTTGGCAGGGTCCAACTCGACAAATCGAGACAAGTCTATGCAGAATGCCGGTACGTCAGTATCTTTTAATCGCAAGATTAAAGTTATCTTGTGAACCACGCCGGTTCGTTGGGATCTGTTCACAAATGTAAGAGGTACATG
>JBEQUE010000216.1:0-6503 GCA_040349255.1 Acidobacteriota bacterium
TACCGCACCGGGTGCGGCCGGGACGAGCGCCTCAGGGAAGTCTGGGGCGAAGCCGCGGCGGCACACTAGGCCGGCGCCGCAGCCGGAAGCCGAGGCCGCCGGTGGGCCAGCCGTCGACCGCGGAGCTCTGGAAGCCGAAGTCGCCGAGCCGGATCTGCGGCGGCTGGCTGGGGATCTGCCAGAGCGGCTGCGGCAGGGGAAGCGGACGCGGCTGGCGGTCCGCCAGCCGCTGGCGCCGGCGCCGTTCCGAAGCGCTCAACGGAACAGCCCTCCTCCCCGCGGAGAGAGCCCGCCGACCATGGACGGCACGGCCACGGCGAGGGCGTCCGGCGTCGCCTTGATCAGGAAGTAGACGTAGAGGTTCAGGGGCCGGGTCTCGGCGCCGAAGCAGGAGGTGCTGGACGTGTCTCCGGCCTCGCAGACCACGGAGGTGGTGGTGGACTCGACCGCGGAGGTCACGGCCGGGGCCCCGCCCGCCTGGAAGTTGGCCGTCACCGTGCCCGCGGTGTACTGGTGCTCGTGCTCCTGGAACTGGGCCGTCTGCAGGGAGCCGACCGCGTTGCCGGTGTTCCCCTGTCCGTCCGGGCCGGAGCCGGTGCGGTTGGCGGCGCCGGGATCGTTGGGCGACTGGCGGTCGCCGTTGACGCCGCGCAGGAAGACGCCGCGGTAGTCCGGCAGATAAAACTGGCCGTCCTGCTGGTTGCCGTAGGCGTTGCCGAGCAGGGAGGCCAGGACCGGATAGGCCGAAACCAGGACCTGGCTGCCGTCGCAGACCAGCCAGCCCTGGGCGGTCAGGGCCTGTCCGTTGGCTCCGTCGACCGGGCCGGCATAGGCGATGACGGTGCCCACCGGGACTCCGGTCGGGGTCACCTGGACCTGGGCGTAGGGCGAGAGGATAGAAGGGTTCATGAGCCGATCTCCAGGAGGCAGGGGAAGGTCGGGAACTCGCTGCCGGCCTGCAGCACCGGCATCGAGGTCGGGATCTCGAGACGCCACGAGGCGCCGGGCCAGACTTCCACGGGCCTCCGCAGCTCGGCGAGCACGGGCAGGTCCGACTCGGCGGCCGGGGACTTCCCGGCGGCGCCCGGCCAGGGCAGGCCGAAGTGGAGGTAGAACAGGACGGCGGCCGCGTAGCCCGGCCGCACCGGCACCAGGACCCGGGCCGAGCCGGCGTTGAGGAAGCGCTCGAACAGGTCGTCCTCCCCGCCGTGGATGAGGGCCTGGCCCGGCCAGGCCGGGTCGGGCTCGCAGGTCTCCGGGGGCGGCGGCCAGGGGTGGAAGGCGTAGGTCATCTCGTCCCAGGCGAAGGCGCTCTCGAAGAGGCTCAGGACGCCGGCCTCGGAGGGCGGCGGGACCGTGGGCGCGCGGCGGGCCAGGAGGATCTGGAACGCCCGCAGCCCGAGCTGCCGCCGCTCGATGCGGCGCCGGTCGGCGTCGGAGTCCGCCCCGATGCGCAGCCGGAGCTCCGCCTCGTAGCGCTCCAGGCTGCGCAGATAGCCGGCCACCAGCGCGTCGTAGGTGCGGATCTGCCAGGCCTTCAGCAGCTCGCTGTCCGCCGGCAGGCTGCAGGACAGCGACACCGTGGCCGAGAACCAGGTGGCGGTGGAGAGCATCGAGGCCGGGATCGTCCCCGTCGCTCCCGCGAGGTCGAGCGTCACCGTCTCCTGGACCGGCTGGTAGGGCACCTGCGGATAGGTGAAGGGATCGGTGAGCGCCGGGCAGGTCGATCCGCCGCCGGGGCCGCCGTTCGTCGAGGGGGTCGAGAGGAGGCCTAGGATCGCGGTGGGCGGCGTGCCGGGGTAGCTGAACTGCGCCGTCCCGACGTAGCCCACCAGGTTGTCGGACACGTCGCCGAGCAGGTACTGGACCGAGCCCACGGTGACGCTGTAGCCCGCCGGGACCTCCAACTCGGCCTGGAAGAGCGGCGGCTGGGACTGGAAGCTGCGCAGCAGGCCGACCTCGGCCGGCGGCGGAGGCGGGACCTCGATCCGGTAGAGGCTCGCCAGCCAGAGGTAGTTCTCCGCCGTCACGTCCTGCCAGGAGAACACCTTGTAGAACTCCGGCGGCTTCGGGCGGGTGAGCGGGACGCCGTGGCGGTTGCGGATGTGGAGCAGGTACTCCGCGGCGGGATCGGCGATCTCGAACTCCACCACCAGGCGCTTGCCCGCGTCGCGCACGGTCACCTCGTAGATCTTGTGCAGCCAGCGGTAGATGCCGAGCAGCCGGTCGGATCCCTGCCGGTTGTCGATGTCCCGGGCGTCGATCCGCTCCTGCTCCAGGAAGCGGCGGCGGACGCGCGCCTCGGTCACGGTGCGGGCCAGGCGGGAGGCGGCGCGCCGGGTCAGGGACTCGGCCAGGTCGCGGACCTGGCGGTCCGAGCGCTCCTTCAGGCCGTCGGAGCCCTGCCAGGTGCCGGACAGCGTCACCTGCGTGCCGCTGTAGGTCTGGCTCAGGTTGTTGTACTGGCTGCACAGGGCCTCGGCGGCCACCACGTCCTCCAGCTCGTTGCGCAGGTCGGACTGGCTGGCCCGCTCTTCCGCCTCCTCGCGGCCGGACTCATCGCTGCGGTGAATCTCGTCGACCTCCTCGCGCCGGGCGAGCTCGCGGGCGGAGAGCTCCAGGCGCTCGTGCTCCATGACGTTGACCACGGAGGCCACCTCGCCCAGGTCGTAGCCCTTCAGGCACTGGTAGACCAGGCTGAGGTCTCCGACGCCCAGGGCCTGGACCCAGCCGGACTCGAGCGGGGGAGGGACGTCGAGGCAGGCGGGATCGGTCGGCACCGCGCCCGGCGGCACCAGCACCGTGGCCCCGAGCACCTCGTCGCGACCCTCGGGCTGCGTCAGGGGAGAGGGCGGCCCTTCGAGCAGCTCGCGCTGCAGGTCGCGCAGGAAGTGGCCGATGCGCAGGGCCAGGACCAGGTTGTCCGGCAGCGGCGGCCGGGCCGGCGCTCCGAGGGAGACGGCGAAGAGGGACTGCCAGACCCTCGCCTCGATCTCCTGGAGGTAGCTGCTCGCCAGGTAGGCGTCGAGCGGGCCGACGCCGAACGCGAAGAGGAAGGTGTCCACCGTCTTCAGGATCTCCTCCAGGCTCACCTCGCCGCGCAGGCAGCGGAGCTGGCTCGCCAGGAGGGGATAGGCCGAGGCCGGGGTGTCGAGGCTGGCGAGGCTGGGGACGAACGCCGGGTCGGAGGCGGCGAACTGGACGGCGGCCTCGATCATCTGCGACCATCTGTCCGGCCCGACGGGGATCGCGGCGAGCTGGTTGTAGAACGGCAGATCCTCCGGCTTGGGGAGCAGCACGAAACCCAGGAGCGAACCGCAGGGGAGCGGAGGAGCCGCCGGCGCCGGATACACCGAGAGCACGCGCAGCAGCTCCTGGGGGCAGGCGGGATTCCGGATGACGCTGCCGGCCGGGATCCAGCCGCAGCCGGGACCGGCCGGCAGGCATGGCGCGCACGCCGGGTCCTCCCCGATCTCCTCGGCCTCGGCGGCCTCCCCGGGGAGCGCGTCCTCGATCTCTCCCGCGATCCTGCGCCAGCGGGCGATCTCCTCCTGCGACCAGGCGTAGGCGCTGACCGGCAGGTTGCCGCGCAGCGCGCAGGACTCCTCCTCGACGACGAGCTCGATCATCCCCCGCCGGTTGCCGGCTGGGGGGATGTTGAACGTCCATTGCGGGCGGTTCCGGTCGAGGTCGGCGGCGACGGTCCAGTAGGTGTTGCCGTGGTCGTTGACGTAGTCGGCCTGGACCCGGACCCTGTCGGCGGCGGCGCGCCAGCTCATGTCGAGGCGGTTGCCGCGCTGGTCCCGGAACGTCCGGTTCCCGGCCCGGGGACCCAGGCTGGCCGTGGAGCTGTCCGAGGCGTCGTCGAGGCTCATGGGAATTCCTCCGGCTCAGGAACCGAGTTGGGTGATCGAGGAGATGACGAGACTGTTCCCGGCGTCGAGGGTGCCCCGGATCGTCACGCCCGTGGCCGAGAACGAAAGGATCTGCTCCATCGACGGAGGCAGGGTGAGCGCGAGGTCCTTCGCCTGCTGCTGCTGCGGGTTGCTCTGGTAGACCAGCATGTTCATGAACGCCGCCAGGGTGTAGGCCGTGTTGTTGGCCTGGAGGTCCGGAGCCGTGATGTTCCACGTGTAGACCCCGTCGACCACCTGGAACGTGGACCCGGTGACCGGCGGCACCACCGAGGCGCCCACCACGAAGACGCCGTTGGGCCCCTTGAGCCATCCGCCGGAGAACGTGCGCACGATGGCGCCGCTGCCGGGATCGACCACGAACACGGCGCCGGCGGCGTAGTCGGCCATCACCAGCGTGCCGTCGGCCTGCAGGGCGACCTCGCGCGGGCCCTGGTACTGCGGCTGCTTGGAAACCGTCTTGCAGGCGCCGCTCGCGAGGTTGAGCGAGAGGATCTGCTTGCCGGCCTCGTCGCTCAGGTAGACGATGCCGCCGCTGGCGAGGGCGACGCCGTTGGCGCGCTGGAGGAGGTTGCACAGGAAGTCCTGCTGGGTGCAGGCCGCGAGATCGACCTGCACCAGCCGGCTGCGGCTCTCCACGTCGCCGGGCTGCGGATTCCGGGGCGGCTGGTTGCCCGGGGCGGCGCCGTAGTCGGCCACCAGCGCGGCGCCCGGGATGACGGCGAGGTTGCGCGGCGACTGGAAGTAGACGCTCGGACAGACCGTCTGCGCCGAGCCGGAGACGGGGTCGATGCCCGCGATCCGGCCGTTGCTGTCGAGCGTGGTGTAGATCTGCGGCGCCTGGCCCGGCGCGGACAGGGCGAGGCCGTAGGGCTGCTGGAGGAGCGCGGCGTTGTAGGTCCTCACCAGCTTGCCGGACGCCGGATCGATCGCGTAGACCGCGCCAGCGCCTTGGTCCGTCACCAGGATGTTGCCCTGCGGATCGACGGCGACGCTCCGCGGGTTGTTCAGCCCCTGGTAGACCAGGGTCTGGAGGGCCTTGCCCGTGCCGGGGTCGGTGACGTCGGGCTCGATCAGGATGACCGCATTCGCGATGGCGTCGGCGACGAGGATGTCGCCCTTCCGGAGCGTGACCCCGGACTGGGCGGACAGGGCCGGCGCGAGGAGCACGGCGGCCAGGAGCGGAAGGACAGCAAGTCTGCGCATGGAAAACCCTTTCTCCCGGAGGGACTCACGTCAAGGGGACCGGCAGGGCCGTGGATGAGGGTGGATTGAAGAGCAGCACATCGGCGCTGCTCAGGCCGCCGGGGCGCAGCCAGTTGACCTCGACCTGCCGGACGCCGGGCGTGAGGCGATAGGCCCGCTGCATGGCGACCGACTGGAAGACGTCGTCGGCCGGGGCGAGGTAGATGAACTCCTCCGAGAACTGGTCGAGCATCCCCTTGAACTTCGGAGTGGCCACCATGAAGTAGAAGGCCAGGGAGAGCTGGAGCGTGGTCCGGGCTCCCAGGTTCAAGCCTCTCTGCACGGCGATCGGCTGTCCGTCCATGTACCAGAGGACCGAGAGGTCGAGCGGCGGATCCGTATCGTTGCGCACGGCCACCTGCTTCGCGCTCGGCGGCGACTCGGCATAGGAGAGCGTGAGCGTCGGCCCCTGGTTGTCGCTGTTCGTGACGTGGTAGAGCTGATTGGGCCTGACGTCGACGAGGGCGGACCGGCAACACGTGGGCTCGTATTCGACCGCGAGCTGCAGCCGGCCGCGATAGGAGAAGCGCTGGCTGCCGCCGTTGGCGGACGGGTTGAGCACCTGCCACGCGGACAGGAAGAGGTCCGTGGCCACGCGGTCGACGACGGGCAGCATGTACACGAGCACGGACTGGCCCGTGTTCTGGGTAAGCCGGTTGATGAGCGTGAAGCAGATGTCGCTGCTCATGACTTTCGTTTCCTTGCTGTTGGCCTGGGCTTTGGCAGAGGCCCGGTTTCGGGTTCGGGCTGCGGCTCCTCGCCGCCGGCGGTCGGCGCCGGGCCTGCCCCGGGAGGATCGAAAACGAGATCCTGGAGAGACCAGAGGATTTCGACCCGGCGGATGTGCTCGGGCACGGGGTAGTCGATCGGGCTCCGCAGCACGTCCGCGGGCCGGTACAGGCCGTTCCGGGACGGCTCCAGGATCTGGAAGAGAAGGTCGCCGAGCGGCAGCCGGAGCTCGGCGGCGGACCCCGGTTCCACGGTCTGCCGCAGGAAGGGCCTCTCGTCGCAGTACCAGGTGATGCGCAGCGGGCCGCCGTCGGCGTTGAGCACCCGGGCCGGCGCGCCGGCCTGGCCGGACTGCTCGGGGCCGGGCTCCAGTTGCGGTCCCTGGCCGTTCCTCCGGCGGGCGACGAGCGTCTGCCCGGGCCCGATGGACCAGCGCGCCGAGGAGCTCCCCTGGGCCCGGTCCTCGGAGGCGACGACCGCCAGCCGTCCGTCGAGCGTGAAGGCCTGGCGGCCGCCGTTCGGCGGCGGACCCAGGGTCTGCCAGGCATGAAGAAGCGTCGAGTCGGCCCGGTCCGCCGGACGGAAGAACACGAGGACCCGCTGGGCGGAGGCGGC
>JBEQUE010000222.1:0-15362 GCA_040349255.1 Acidobacteriota bacterium
ACGCTACCCCTCAGCTCGATGAGCTTCCTTTTCCAGGTCTGGGCTTCGCCTTTGATCCGCAGGCTCGCCGGTGGCATCAGGCCGAATCGAGTTCGCTTCGGCTACGGACTGGTCTCTCACCTCCGGTTGCTCCCCACATCGCCTCGCGGCGATGCAGTTACCTTCGGCTTCAGGCCGGAGAGCGTTTGCCTGAAGAGGATTTGCACCTCTCTGAACGAGTGCGCTCACGGGCGCACGGACCGCCGGCTTCCAGCCGGCCCGCCGGAGGATCGACGGATTGGACGGCAAGGCCGTCGGCGCGGCCCGAAACGACCGCGCCAGGGTCCTCTCCATCTAGCGCTCCGGCTTGGCCGGCTGGAAGCCAGCAGTCCCAGCGAAAAGCAAGAACCCCGGTTCGTTTCTGCCGCGCAACCTCCTAAGGTCCGTGCGGCGCCTCAGCTCGCCTTGAGCCGCGGCACGACCTTGCCGGGGCGGTGGCTCGCGAGGTCATGGTTCGTCTGCAAGGTGGCCCAGAGCTCCGGCGTCGTACCGAAGGCTTGGGACAACAGCCAGGCCGTTTCCGGCGTGATGCCTCGCTCGCCGCGGACGATCTCCTCGATCCGCTGCGCCGGGACGCCGAGATGAGCCGCGAGCACCGCCTCCGTCAGGCCGAGAGGTCGGAGGAATTCCTCCTGGAGGATCTCTCCGGGGTGGGTGGGGATGCGGTTTTCAGGCAGCATGGTGACTCCAGTCCTGGGCGTCAGTGATAGTCGCCGAGATGCACGTCATGAGCATCGCCGTCCGCCCAACGAAAGATGATACGCCACTGGTCGTTGACCCGGACGCTGTGGAACCCCTTCAGGTCCCCCTTTAAGGCTTCCAGCCGGTTGCCGGGAGGCGAAGCCATGTCCTGGAGGCTCCTGGCGGCGTTGAGCAGATCAAGCTTCCGCAACGCGGCCTGGACCACGTCGGGCGGGAATCTCCTCGTCGGTTCACCGGTGCGGGCGTGGAAGAGGACTTCCGTCGCCCTGTCGCCGAAGGATGAGATCAAGCCGGCCTCCTGGTAGCTTCGGCGGGTATTATTACCACACTTCGGCGTCCCGGGATGGCGCAGCGCGCGGATGCCGCCTGCCGGCGGGCTGATCAGGACAGCCGCGTGATCTCGTTGAGGTGCCCGATGTCGATCGAGACCACGCCGTCCTCCCGCTGGGGGTTGAAGACGCTCTCGAACTTCGCGCTCCAGATCACGTCCTTGGCGAGATAGGAGGAGCGGGACTGGACGGTCTGGGAGAAGGTCTCGTCGAAGGCGGTCAGGAAGACCAGGAACTCGGCGCCCGAGGCCTCCAGCTCCTCGGGGCCCAGGCCGTGGAGCGGGCTGGCCTCGTCGATCGGATGGACCACCGTCCAGGCGAGCGGGAAGAAGAGGACGCCGTCGCGCTCCAGGGTCAGCGGGATGAACTCGCGGCCGACGCCGATGGGCTTGAAGCGCGAGAGGGTCACCTTGGCCTCCACCTGCACCAGCTCGTTGCTGCGCGCGTTCGCGAGCCGGAACTCGAAGGCCGTGATCCCGTGGTAGGGCGCGATGACCGCCACGTCGCTGAACAGGATCTTCGCGGACGGCCGCGAGAAGCGCGCGAAGAGGATGCCGGTCGCGAGCGCGAAGCCCAGCAGCCCCACCAGCGATTCCAGGGTCACCAGGACGTGCGCCGCGAGGCTTTTCGGGCTCATCACGCCGTAGCCGATGGTCGCGAAGGTCTGGACGCTGAAGAAGAAGGACTCCAGGAGGCGGTCCGCCGGCGTGGTGGCCGTGGCGCCGTTCAGCGCGCCCGGGCCGCAGGCCAGGTAGGCCGCCGCGAAGCCGCCGTTCATCACCAGGTAGAACAGGATGATCAGGCTCAGGAACCGCGGCCAGGTCGTGGTGAGCAGGGCGTGGTAAAGGCTGAGCGAGGTGATCGGGCTCAGCCCCTCGCGCAGGACGTTGAAGCTGCCGTCCCGGTTGAGCAGCCGCTGGCGGCTCTCGCGGGTCACGACGGACCCGAATCCCAGGTCCTGGGTGCTCTCGTGTCGGGGCTTCACCTCGGGGATCGCCACGGCGGGATGCTAGCATCCTCGACGCATGGGAGCCGCTGCCAACACCTCCGATACCGCCGCCGAGACGACCGAGGCCCGCTCCGAGGAGCTGCTGGCCGAGGCCCTGCGCCGGCTGGTGCGCCGGGGCCGGCGCTCGGACATCACGCGGCTGCTCTCCCGGGTGCGGCCCGGCGACATGCCGGCCCTCCTGAGCGGCCTCACGCCGGCCGAGCGGCTCCTCGTCTTCCAGATCGTGACCGAGGACTTCCCGGACACGGCCGGCGACGTGCTCTCGGACCTCGAAGCCCCGCAGCGCCTGGAGTTGCTGGAGACGCTGCCGCCCGAGGCGGTCGCCGCCATCCTCGACTCGGCGGCGGTCGACGACGCGGTCTACGTGCTCGACTCGCTGCCCGGGGGCCTGCGCGAGCGCGTGCTGGAGCTGGTCGATCCGGAGCAGCTCTCCGAGATGCGGCCCCAGCTCACCTACGAGGACGAGACCGCCGGCCGCATCATGGACCCGGAGCTCTTCGCGCTGCCCGAGGCCACCCGGGTGCGGCAGGCGATCGCCGCCATCCAGGAGAAGCGCGACGTCGAGATGATCTACTACCTGTACATCGTGGACAGCGACCGGCGCCTGATGGGGGTGACCTCGCTGCGCCAGCTCCTGCTCTCCCGCCCGGACCAGCGGCTCGGCGAGATCATGCAGCGCGACATCATCCGGGTCCACACCGGCACGGACCAGGAGGAGGTCGCGGCCATCGCCTCCCGCCACGACCTCCTCGCCGTGCCCGTGGTGGACGACGAGACCCGGCTGGTCGGCATCGTGACCGTGGACGACATCGTGGACGTGGTCAAGGAGGAGGCGAACGAGGACATCCTGCGCATCGCCGGCACGTCCGAGGACGAGCTGCTCTACGGCGAGCGCTCGCTGCGCGTGGCCGGCATCCGCCTGCCGTGGCTGCTGGTGAACCTGGGCGGCGGCGTGATCACCGGCATGCTGCTGGAGCACTTCCAGCTCAGCTTCCGCGAGGCGCTGTTCCTCCTGGCCTTCGTGCCGGTGGTGATGGGCATGGGAGGCAACAGCGGCACGCAGACGTCCACGATCACGGTCCGCGGTCTCGCCACCGGGCGGCTGGAGCTGACCGGTGGCCGGATCGGCCGCTATCTATGGCAGCAGATCAAGGTGGGGGTCCTGCTGGGGCTCGCGACCGGCCTGGTGGCAGGGCTCGCGGCGCTCGCGCTGCACCGCAACCCGGTGTACTCGCTGGTGGTGGGCGGGGCCATGCTGTGCGCCATCGTGGTGGCTTCGCTCAACGGCGTCCTCATCCCGCTACTGTTCCAGCGCGTGGGGGTGGACCCGGCGGTGGCCGCCGGACCCCTGGTCACGACGAGCAACGACATCACGGGCATCCTGATCTATTTCGGCCTGGCGTCGCTGCTGATCCATTCGCTGGTGAGGTGACGGATGGCGCTGGTCACGGCCGAGGCGATCCTGCTCGACGTCCGGGACCTCCAGGACCGCGACCGGATCGTGACGTTTCTGGCCCGCGACCTCGGCAAGAAGTCCGGGGTGGCCAAGGGGGCCCGCACCCGGCACAGCCGCTTCGGCGGCCAGCTCCAGCCGCTCGCGAAGGTCCACGTCACCTGGTATGAGAAGGAAGGCAAGGAGCTGGTGCGGATCTCGGCCGTGGAGCTGGTCCAGACCGCCCGCCGGCTCCAGGAGGACCTCGACGGCATCCTGCTCGGCAGCTACCTGGCCGACCACGTCCTCGAATTCGCCCAGGAGGGCGACCCGTCGGACCATCTCTACCGCCTCCTGGACTCGACGCTCGAAGCCCTGCTCGCCGGGGTGGATCGGGATCTGGCAGCGCGCTATTTCGAGACCTGGATGCTGCGGCTGGCCGGGGTGTTCCCGTCGCCCAAGGCCTGCCCGTCCTGCGGCCGGCCGTTTGTCTCGGACGACGGCGAGGAGGGGGCGGTGGTGCCGCCGAACGGCGAGACGCTGCTCTGCTTCGACTGCGGCGGCCGGAGCGGCTACATCGCGAGGCCCGAGACGCTGGAGCTGCTGCGGCGCTTCGGCCGGGAGAGCCTGGCGGAGGTCGCAGAGCACCCGCCTTTGAAGAGGACGCTGCGGGAGGTGGAGGAGGTCTGCGGGCGGGTGAGGCGGAGCTTCCTGCAGCGCGAGCTGCGGAGCTACGAGGTCCTTCAACAGACCCTGCGATAGACTAGCCGGCCAATCCGGGACCCCTGGTTCCCTCTACATGGAATCCCTATGCAGAAGACATTTCAGGAGCTGATCCTCAAGCTTTCCGAGTTCTGGGCGCGGGAGGGCTGCGTCCTCCAGCAACCCCTGGACCTCGAGGTGGGCGCCGGCACCATGCACCCGGACACGTTCCTCCGCGTGCTCGGCCCGGAGCCGTGGCGGGTGGCCTACGTGCAGCCGTCCCGCCGTCCCGCCGACGGCCGCTATGGCGACAACCCGTTCCGCCTGGGCAAGCACCACCAGTTCCAGGTCATCCTCAAGCCGTCGCCGCACGACGTGCAGCGCCTCTACGTGAGGAGCCTGGAGGCGATCGGGCTCGATCTCACCAAGCACGACCTGCGTTTCGAGGAGGACAACTGGGAGGCGCCCACGCTGGGCGCCTGGGGCGTCGGCTGGCAGGTGATGCTCGACGGCATGGAGATCACCCAGTTCACCTACTTCCAGCAGGCCGGCGGCCTGGAGCTCAAGCCGATCAGCGCCGAGATCACCTACGGCCTGGAGCGCCTGACCATGTTCCTCTCGCTCTCGCGCAGCCTGTACGAGATCGACTGGGTGGAGGGCCTCAAGTACGGCCAGGTCCGGCACCAGGACGAAGTCGAGTTCTCGAAGTACTACTTCGAGCTCGCCGACGTGGTGTTCCTCCAGCAGCAGTTCGAGGGCTGGGAGCGCGAGGCCGGGCGCTGCCTCGAAGCCGGGCTCGTGCTGCCGGCCTACGAGTGCGCGCTCAAGTGCTCGCACATGTTCAACGTGATGGACGCCCGCGGCGCGGTCTCGGTCACCGAGCGCGTCGCGCTGATGAAGAGGGTGCGCGACCTCGCGGTCGGCTGCGCCAGGGCCTACGTCGAGAGCCGCGAGAAGCTCGGCTTCCCGCTTCTGGCGAAGTCGGAGGAGGTGGCTCATGCCGGCCGGTGAGTCTTTGGGTGAATACCTGCTGGAGGTCCGCAGCGAGGAGATCCCGGCGCGGATGCTGGAGCCCGGCGTGCGCGAGCTCGCCACCCGGGTGTTCGAGGAGCTGATGGCCCGCGGCATCGGACCGCGCGAGGTCGAGACCGGCTTCACGCCGCGCCGCCTGGTGCTGGTGATGACCGGCCTGCCCGACCGCGAGCCCGACCGCGAGGAGCAGGTGATGGGACCGCCGGTCCGCGCCGCCTATGCGGCGGACGGCTCGCCCACGCCGGCCCTGACCGGCTTCGCCAAGCGCACCGGCGTCGAGCCCGGCGAGCTCGCCCGCGTGCAGACCGACAAGGGCGAGTACCTGGCGGCCACCAGGAAGACCGAGGGCCGCGCCACGCGCGAGATCCTCTCCGAGATCGTGCCGCGCATCCTGGCCGGGATCTCCTGGGCCAAGACCATGCGCTGGGGGAGCGGTGAGGGCCCGTGGGTCCGGCCGGTCCACGGCGTCGTCTCGCTGCTCGACGGCGAGGTGGTCCCCTTCGAGCTCTTCGGCATCGCGGCCGGGGACCGCACGGTCGGCCACCCCACGCTGTCGCCCGAGCCCTTCCAGGTCCAGGGCGCCGAGAGCTACCGCCGGGAGCTGGCCGCGCGCTCGATCGAGGTCCGTCCCGCCGAGCGCCGCCGGGTGCTCCTGGAGACGATGAGCAGCCGGGCCGAGGCGCTCGACGGCCGGCTCGTCGTGGACGACCCGCTGCTCGACAAGCTGTCGTCCCTGTGCGAGGTCCCGGGCGTGATGGAGGGGAGCTTCCACGAGGACTTCCTGGAGCTGCCGAGCGAGGTGCTCGCCACGAGCCTGCGCGATCACCAGAGCGCGCTTACCGTCGAGCCCCGGGATTCGAACGGTTCGGGCCGTCTGTTGCCCCTGTTCCTGACGGTTATGGACCGGCCGGACGATCCGATCGGCCGCACGCGCTCGGGAAATGAGTGGGTGGTGGCGGCCCGGCTCGCGGATGCGCGTTTCTTCTATGGGGAGGACCGCCGCGCGGGGCTCGCCCGGCGGGCCGAGCAACTGGAGCGACTGACCTTCCAGGAGCGGCTCGGGAGCTACGCGGACAAGACCTCCCGCCTCGTGGGTCTCGCCACGAGTCTGTGCGAAAGGCTGGGGTGCGAGGACGAGGCTCCGACGGCCGCGGCAGCGGCCCGGCTGCTCAAGGTGGACCTGGCGACCGAAATGGTTAAAGAATTTACTTCACTCCAAGGTGTGATGGGTGGAATCTACGCCCGCGAGGAAGGACAGCCGGAGGAGGTCTGGCAGGCGGTGTACGACCAGTACATGCCCGCGTCCACCGAGGACCGCATCCCGCGCGGCCGGATCGGCCAGGTGGTCGGCCTCGCCGACCGGCTGGACACGCTGGTCGGGATCTTCGGCCTCGGGCTCATCCCGACCGGCAGCCGCGACCCGTTCGGCCTGCGCCGGGCGGCCCAGGGCGTGGTGCGGATCGCGCTCGAAGGCGGCCTGCCGCTCGACCTGGAGGAGGCCGCGGCGCGCGCGGCCGTGCTCTACGGCGACCGGCTGACCCGCAGCTCCGAGAAGATCCTCGACGACCTGCGGCCGTTCCTCCACGACCGCGTGCGCTACGTGCTCGGGCTCTCCGGCTACGCCTACGACGAGATCGAGGCGGCGCTCGCCATGGGCGGCGCCAACCTGCCCGACCTCCGGGCGCGGGTGGACGCGCTGCACAAGGTGCGCGGGGAGCCGGGCTTCCTCACGGTGGTGCTGGCGGTCAAGCGGATCGCCAACATCCTCAAGGACGCGCCGGAGGAGACGCTCGACGAGCGGTTCCTCGCGGAGCCGGCCGAGAAGGACCTCCACGCCGCGTTCCAGGGTCTGCGCTCCGAGGTGGAGGAGGCCGCGGCGGCCGGCGACCATGAGCGCTGCCTGCGCCGCATCGCCGACCTCGCGCCCGTGCTCGATCGGTTCTTCGCCGACGTGCTGGTCATGGATCCGGACCCGCGCATCCGCAGCAACCGGATCGCCCTGCTGCAGGCGATCCACCGCGCCGTCTCCCGGACGGCGCGCCTCACGGAGGTGGTCGTGGACAAGGCCGAGGCCCGCGCCCGGGCCGGGACCTGAGACCTGGACGGGGGGAAGCCTGTCCAGCTTCCTTCTGTAATCCTACTCCGGCTAAAATAGGGGGAGAGGCCCCGCAGCCGGTCGCGGACGGGAGGCCCCGCAGGAGGAGTCGCCGGATGGATTCGAATTTCGACCGCGGAACGGATCAGATGGACAGCGATCTGGACTCGACCCGGCCAGGCATTCTCGCCGGCATCGGGGGTGTGGAGGTGGGCCGCAACTCGGGCGGCTATCCCATCGTTCTCTCCAGCCGGGCCGGAGCGGCGGATCCCTGTCGCCTGTGGACCAGGATCGCCGGCCAGGCCCCGTCCGAGGAGCTGATCCGCGACACCGGGCGGTATCTCCAGCACCTCCTCGACCGCTACCGCCTGCTCGACATCCGGGCGATGGCGGTGCTGGGCGGGCTGCCGCCGAAGCTGCCGCTGCTGGAGGTCTACGTCGAGCTCGGCGGCCGGGTCGAGAGCGTCCAGGGGGAGAGCTGGACCCGGCGCCTGCGCCGGGCCGGATGGCAGCCGACCGACGCCGAGGCCGAGGCCCTGGGACGCCGGCTGAGCGAGCCGCGCCCGCTGGTCGAGATGCTCCAGGACTGCGGCGCGCTCGTGCTGCTCGGCAGCCCGGGCATGGGCAAGACCACCTTCCTCAAGTTCCTGACCCTGGTGCTCGCCACCGGCCAGGAGGGGGCGCTGGGCCTGCCGACGCGCCTGCCCATTCCTCTTCAGCTTGCGGTGTACTCCGAGGCGCTCGACGCCGGCGACGAGCCGCTCGAGACCTTCCTGGTGCGCTGGTTCCGGCAGGAGCGCGGGCAGGAGCTCGGCGACATCCTGCCGCAGGCGCTCCGCTCCGGAGGCGTGCTGCTGCTGCTCGACGGTCTCGACGAGGTGGGAGGCCTGCCGCGGCGCCGCCGTCTCGTCGAGGAGGTCCGGGGCTTCCTCGGCCGCCACGGCGCCGCGGGCAACCAGGTCGTCCTGACCAGCCGTCCCCTGGGCTACCGGGAGATCCGCTTCGATGCCGAGAACCTCCACGAGGCCTCGATCGCATCGCTGGGCGACGAGCAGATCTCGATCTTCGTCGACAAATGGACGCGGGCCGTGTCCGGCAGCTCCGAGCTCGCCGGGCTGCAGGTGAACGGCGAGCTCCTGGCCGCCCTGCAGCGCGACCCGGGGGTCCGCAGCCTGGCCTGCAACCCGCTCCTCCTGACGCTCCTGGCCATGTTGCGCCTGCAGGGAGCGCCCCTGCCGCGGCGCCGCATCGAGCTCTGCCAGGGTTTCGTCGAGACCCTGCTGCGGCAGTGGAACCAGGACCGCGGCGTGGAGCGCCGCCTCGGCCGCGACCCCGACGCGCTGGAGACCATCAAGATCCTGGCGCCGGTCGCGCTGCAGATGTACGACACCCCGCCGGACGTCCACCGGACGGACGAGGACGTCCTAGTGCGGGATCTCGAAGAGATCTTCCGCCAGCGGGCCCACCCCGATCCGGCCGCGGCCGCGCGCCAGCTCGTGGACGACGCGCGGAACCATCCCGCCCTCCTGTTCCACTGGGGCGGCGGCCGCTTCGGCTTCATCCATCCGGTGTTCCAGGAGTACCTGGCCGCGGTGGCCCTGGTCCAGCGCGGCCAGCAGGGGGTGGAGCCGATCGTCAAGGCGCTGTCGGCCTACCTGGACGAGCCCTTCTGGCACGACGTCTGCCTCTTCACACTGGAGTACCTGGGCGTCGTCCAGCACCGGGACGAGGCGGCCGGAGCGGTGCTGGATGCGCTGATCGGGAGCCTCTCGGGCCCGGCCGGAGAGGCGGCGGTCCTGGCTGGCGAGGTCGTGGCCGACGCCGGCGCCGGAGGCGTGTCCCCGGGCTCGCGCCGCCGGGTGGTGGAGGCGCTCCTGGAGACGATGCGGGCGGCCGGCCGGGTGGACGCGCTGCGCCGGGTCGCCGCCGCGCGGGCTCTGGCCGAGATCGGCGACCCGCGGCCCGAGGCGACGGACGTGGACGCCATGGAGCTGTTCCCGGTGGCGGCGGGGGAGTTCCGGATGGGCAACGCGGAAGGCGAGGACCGGGTCCGGGAGTACGCCCGGCCCCTGCACCGCTGCGTTCTGCCCGGCCCGTACCGCATCGCCCGCTTCCCGGTGACCGTCGCCCAGTTCCGGCGCTTCCTAGCGGAGTCGGGCCACCGGCCCGCGGACCCGTCCAGCCTGCTCGGCCTCGACAACTGGCCGGTGACCCAGGTGAGCTGGTACGACGCCCGGGCCTTCTGCGGCTGGCTGACCGGCGCCTGGCGCGGACGCGGCGTCCTGGAGGAGGGCTGGGAGATCCGCCTGCCGTCGGAGGCCGAGTGGGAGAGGGCGGCGAGAGGGGATGCCGACGAGCGGGCCTATCCCTGGGGCGACGATCCCGATCCCGACCGCGCCAACTGCGCCGAGACCGGCATCGGGGAGCCCAGCGCGGTCGGCTGTTTCCCGGAAGGGGCGAGCCCCTACGGCTGCGAGGAGATGAGCGGCAACGTCTGGGAGTGGACGTCGAGCCTCTGGGGGCCGGCCTCGGCCGAGCCCGCTTTCCTCTATCCCTACGATCCGTCCGACGGCCGGGAGGATCCCGACGCGCCGCCCGAGGTCTTCCGCGTCCTGCGCGGCGGCCCCTACCTGGTCGGGGCCCGGCACATCCGCTGCTCCTACCGCGGCCGCGCCCAGGCCGGCGGCTGGAACGAGTTCATCGGATTCCGGGTCGTGGCGGCTCCGGTGGGTTGATCCCGGACTACACTCACGCTGCGCCGCTCGCGCAATCCGGCGCAACCCGGGAGGAAGCCCGATGCCCAAGTTCATCTATGCCTTCGGCGGAGGCACGGCCGAAGGAGACGGCAGCCAGAAGGACCTGTTGGGTGGCAAGGGGGCCGGTCTGGCCGAAATGAGCCGCCTCGGAATCCCGGTGCCGCCGGGGTTCACCATCACCACGGAGGTGTGCAAGTACTTCCAGGACCACGGCGGCTCCTATCCGGAGGAGCTCGAAGCCGAGCTCCAGGAGCATCTCCGCCGCCTGGAGCAGGCGCTCGGCCAGCGCTTCGGCGACTCCGGAAATCCACTGCTCGTCTCCGTGCGCTCCGGCGCCGCCCGCTCCATGCCGGGCATGATGGACACCATCCTCAACCTCGGCCTCAACGAGACCAACCTCGAATCCTGGATCGCGGCCGGCGCCGACGAGCGCTTCGTCCTCGACGCCTGGCGCCGCCTCCTCACCATGTACGGCGATGTCGTGCTCGACGTGCCGCACGGGGAGTTCGAGAAGATCCTCACCGCCGCGCGCAGGGACCAGGGAGCCGCGACCGACGCCGAGCTCGAGCCCGCCTCGCTGCGCAAGGTCGCCAAGGCGTATCTCGCGCTGATCGAGCGCAACGGCAAGCGCTTTCCCCAGGACCCGATGGACCAGCTCCGCGGCGCCGTCAAGGCCGTGTTCGAGAGCTGGAACAACCAGCGCGCCATCGACTACCGCCGCCTGAACAGGATCACCGGCCTGCTGGGCACGGCCGTGAACGTCCAGGCCATGGTGTTCGGCAACCGCGGCGCCGACTGCGCCACCGGCGTGGCCTTCACGCGCAACCCGGCGACCGGCGAGGGCGGCGTGTTCGGCGAGTACCTGGTCAACGCCCAGGGCGAGGACGTCGTGGCCGGCATCCGCACCCCGCAGCCGATCCACGCGGACGGCGGCGGCCTCGCCAAGGACTTCCCGCAGGCCTGCCGCGAGTTGGAGGAGGTCTGCGCGCGTCTGGAGACGCATTTCAAGGACATGCAGGACGTGGAGTTCACCATCCAGCACGACCGGCTCTACATGCTCCAGACCCGCACCGGCAAGCGCACCGGCCTCGCCGCGATCCGGGTCGCCGCCGACATGGTCGACGAGGGGATGATCGACTGGCGCGAGGCGCTCGACCGGGTCGAGCCGCTGCACCTGCTCCAGGTGCTCGCGCCCGAGTTCGACCCGGCGGAGAAGGCGAAGGCGGTCCAGGAGGGCCGGTTGCTGGCCCGTGGCCTGCCGGCCGGACCGGGCGTCGGCTGTGGCCGCATCGCGCTCACCGCCGAGCGCGCCGCGGAGATGGCCGCCTCCGGCGCCGTCCTCCTGGTGCGCGCCGAGACCTCGCCCGAGGACATCGTCGGCATGCACGTGTCGGCCGGCATCCTGACCTCCCGCGGCGGCATGACCTCGCACGCCGCCGTGGTCGCCCGCGGCATGGGGAAGCCCTGCATCGTGGGCGCGAGCGATCTCGACGTGGACGAGCACGCCGGCGAGGTGCGGGTCGGAGGCAAGATCTTCCGCGAGGGCGACCAGCTCTCGATCGACGGCACGGCCGGCGAGGTCATCGCGGGCGCACTCGCGCCGAAGCCCTCGCTCGTCCTCAAGTCCATGCTGGACGGAGAGCGCCTGGAGGAGTCGCGGATCGTGGACTCCGTCTACCAGCTCCTCGCCGCGGCCGACGCCGAGCGCCGGCTCGCGGTGCGCACCAACGCCGACACGCCGCACGACGCCGAGGTGGCGGCGGCCCTGGGAGCCGAGGGCATCGGCCTCTGCCGCACCGAGCACATGTTCTTCGCCGACGAGCGCATCGGCTGGGTGCGCCGCATGATCCTGGCCGAGACCGCCGAGGACCGGAAGGAGCCGCTGGCGAAGCTCCTGCCCATGCAGCAGAAGGACTTCGAGGGCATCTTCGCGGCGCTGGCAGGGTTGCCCATCACCGTCCGCCTGCTCGATCCGCCGCTCCACGAGTTCCTGCCGCACGGCGAGAAGGCCCTGCAGCGCCTGGCCGACGAGATGGGGGTCGATCCCGGGACCGTGCAGGCCCGGGCCGAGGCCCTGGCGGAGTCCAACCCCATGCTCGGCCACCGCGGCTGCCGGCTCGGCATGACCGCGCCCGAGATCTACCAGATGCAGGTCGAGGCCATCGTGCGCGCCGCCTGCGTGCGCAGGAAGGCGGGCGAGGAGGTGCGGCCCGAGATCATGGTCCCGCTGGTCGGCACCGAGGAGGAGATGGTGCGGCTGCGCGAGATGATCGCCTCCACCATCCGCAAGGTCCTGGCCGAGGAGAAGCAGGAGATCGAGGTGCCGATCGGCACCATGATCGAGGTGCCGCGGGCGGCGCTCCTCGCCGACCTGATCGCCCGGCACGCCGACTTCTTCTCCTTCGGCACCAACGACCTGACCCAGATGACCTACGGCTACTCGCGCGACGACGCGGGCCGCTTCCTGCCGCACTACATCGAGTCGGGCGTGCTCAAGCACGACCCCTTCCAGACCCTCGACGAGGACGGGGTGGGCCAGCTCGTCCGGATGTCCTGCGAGCGCGGGCGCTCGGCCAACGGGCACCTGCACCTGGGGATCTGCGGCGAGCACGGCGGCGATCCGGACTCGATCGACTTCTTCGAGCGGGCCGGGCTCGACTACGTGTCCTGCTCGCCGTACCGGGTCCCGATCGCGCGGCTGGCGGCGGCGCGGTCGAGCCTGCGGCACCGGTCCAGGGAGGCTCCCGGGGCCGCCGAACGGGCAAAGAGCTTGCATGAGAATCCGGCAGCCGTCGCCGCGGTTCCGGTCGTTCCGACGATCGCCGCCGCGGAGGCGAGCTGACTCTCCAGGAGGTTCGGACGACCGATGCCGGAGCTGATCCACGAGTTTTCCTACCTGTACCGGAGCGAGGGCGGAGCGGCCTGGGTGATGCGCGCGTGGGGAGAGGCCCGGAAGGACGGTACCTGGGAGGGCTGGCTCGAGTTCCTGCCTGCGGACGCCGGTGGACCAACCCTCCGAACCGGGCGCGAGACCACGCAGCCCAGCCGCGACGCCGTCGCCTACTGGGCTTCCGGCCTCGAGCCGGTCTACTTCGAAGGGGCGTTCGTCCGGGCTGCCTAGCCCGGGCGCCGCCCCCTCACCCCCTTCCCGTTCATCCAAGGCCCATCCGGCTGCGTACGCCCTGATGGCGGATGCCGGCGCCCCGCGCCGGCTGCCTCCCTCATTGGCGTGGCCGAGCGGCTGCGCCCTTTTTATTTCGATGGACCTCCCGGGCCCGCTCCTTGCACATCCCGAGAGCCGGAAGGAGGTCGCATGGACGACTCGGAACGCAGCTACGGATACAGCCAGGATATCTACCACGGCCAGCGCGGGGCCGGAGGCCACTACGACCGCACGAGCGAGGAGGGCGGCACGGCCTCGCCCGAGAAGAGCTACGAATACGGACCGGAGGGCGACGGCCTCGCGGACTCCGAGGAGGTCGAGCTGAGCCCCGAGGAGGCCGCGATCCACGTGGACCGGCGCGGGCTCAACCGCTCCGGCGGCGACGAGACCGAAGGCGAGCGCTACGACCACGACCGCAGCGGCGGCGCCGAGGTCGAATCCTTCACCTGGGACACTCCGGAGGGAGATCGGAAGGACGAGAAGGCGCGATAGAGTTCCGTTTCGCCTATACAATCCGCCGGATGGCGCGCATCCGACTCCTGCCCGACCCGCTGGTCAGCCAGATCGCCGCCGGCGAGGTCGTGGAGCGCCCGGCCTCCGTCGTCAAGGAGCTGGTCGAGAACTCCCTGGACGCCGGAGCCGGGGAGCTGGAGATCCACCTCGAGAGCGGCGGCCGGCAGCGGATCGCGGTGGCCGACGACGGCTGGGGGATGGGGCGCGACGACGCCCTCCTCGCCTTCGACCGCCACGCCACCAGCAAGATCGAGAGCTTCGACGACCTGGAGCGGGTCGCGACCCTCGGCTTCCGCGGCGAGGCGCTGGCCTCGATCGCCTCGGTGGCGCGGGTCGACATGACCACGGCCGACCGGCCGGGCGACGGCCACCGCGTGTTCATCGAGGGCGGCAGGGTGCGCGTGGCCGAGCCGTTCTCCCGGCCGCGCGGCACCACGATCGACGTCCGCTCGCTGTTCTTCAACGTGCCCGCCCGGCGCAAGTTCCTCAAGGCGCCGCAGACCGAGCTGCGCCGCTCGCTGGAGGTCGTGCAGGCCTACGCCCTGGCGCGCCCGGACGTCCGTTTCCGCGTCTTTCACGAGGAGCGCGAGCTGCTCGACGCCCTGGCCTCGGGTTCGGCGGTCGAGGGCTCGCTGGAGCGGGTGTCGCAGATCTTCGGCACGGCACTGGCCGGGCAGCTCGCCGCGATCCCGCCCGAGGAGAGGGGGGATGAGCGGATCCACGGCTTCCTCGGGACGCCCGACACGGCGCGCGGCCGGCGGCAGTTCGTGTTCGTCAACGGCCGGCTGATCCGGGACCGCGCGGTCCTCGCCACGTTCTACCGCGCGGTGCGGGAGGAGTGGCGGACCGAGGACTTCCCGGCGCTCTTCCTCTTCCTGGACGTCCCGCCGGAGGAGGTGGACGTGAACGTCCATCCCCAGAAGGCCGAGGTCCGCTTCCGCGACCCGGCGCTCCTCGACCGCGTCCACGACGCCTTGCGCCGGGGCCTCGAAAGGGCGAGAGGCGAGGAGGCCGCGCCCCTGCGTCCGCCAATCTCGCAGCCGTACGTCCCGCTGGCCTGGCAGGGTCTCGGCGGCGCGCCCGCGTCCGAGCCGGCGCCGGTGCGATCCATCGAGATGCCGGCGCCGGCCGGGCGCGTCGCGCTGCCCTCCTACGCGCCGATCGAGCGGCCGATCGTCCCCCTCTCCGGCCGGTCGGGAGAGGCGAGGCCGTTCCGCCTCCTCGGCCAGTACAAGGGCACCCTCATCCTGCTCGAAGGCCCGGACGGCCTCTACCTCATCGACCAGCACGTGGCTCACGAGCGCATCCTCTACGAGCGGCTGAAGAGGTCGATGACCGGACAGGAGACGCCGGTCCAGCACCTCCTGACCCCGGTCCTCCTGGAGCTGGCCCCGGCCGAAAGGCTCCGTCTCCTGGAGCTGGCCCCCGGGCTCGACGGCTGCGGCTTTGGCCTGGCCGCGCTCTCCGGCAACACCCTGGCCCTGACCTCGACCCCCGCCGTCCTCTCGGCCGACGAGGCCGAGGCCCTGCTCCGGTCGCTGGCCTCGGAAACCGGCGACGGCCTCGGCGCCTCGGCGGACCTGAGGCGGA
>JBEQUE010000234.1:0-22571 GCA_040349255.1 Acidobacteriota bacterium
CAGGATCGGGTCCTTGATGCCCGGGTCGAGCGCCGGGTCGTTCTGCGGAATGGTTTCGATCATTCTCACGATCTCCAGTTTTTCTCCCTCTCCCCCGGCCCGGGGGAGAGGGCCGGGGAGAGGGGGAACGGGATCAGACTGCGCTACCGGCGTACTTCCGGCGGAGGTGGTTGCGGAGCGCGATGGCCACCAGGTTCATCATCGTCACCACCACGATCAGCAGGAAGGCGGTGGCGAAGACGAGCGGCGTGGTGGCCTCGATGTTCGGGCTCTGGAAGCCGACGTCGAAGATGTGGAAGCCGAGGTGCATGAACTTGCGCTCGAAGTGGACGAACGGCGCCCGGGCGTCGATCGGCAGCGTCGGCGCGAGCTTCACCATGCCCACGATCATCAGCGGCGCCACTTCGCCGGCCGCGCGCGCCATCGCCAGGATCATGCCGGTCAGGATGCCGGGCGCCGCGGCCGGGATGACCACGCGCCGGATGGTCTCGAACTTCGTGGCCCCGAGCGCGAGCGAGCCCTCGCGCACGATGCGCGGCACCGCGGCCAGGCCCTCCTCGGCCGCCACGATCACCACCGGCACGGTGAGCAGCGCGAGCGTCAGTGCCGCCCAGAGGATGCCGCCCGTGCCGAAGGTCGGCGTGGGCAGCGCCTCGGGGTAGAAGATCTGATCGATCGAGCCGCCGATCAGGTAGACGAAGAAGCCCAGGCCGAAGACGCCGAAGACGATCGACGGCACGCCCGCGAGGTTGTTCACCGCGATGCGCACCATCCGCACCAGGGGACCCTGCTTCGCATACTCGCGCAGGTAGAGCGCCGCGAGCACGCCGAGCGGCGCCACGGCGAAGGACATCAGGAAGACCATCATCACCGTGCCGAAGATGGCCGGGAAGATGCCGCCTTCCGTGTTCGACTCGCGCGGGTCGGCCGAGACGAACTCCCAGGCGCGCGAGGCGTAGAGCCGCAGCTTGCCGGTCACGCCGAGGTCGTCCGGCCGCAGGGCGCGCACCACGTTGGCGACCGGCATCTCCTTGGTCTGGCCGTCCGGCGCGCGCATCACGAGAGTCCCGCGCTGGAGCTCGTCGCGCATCTTGAAGAGCCGATCGGCGAGCTTCTGGTAGTCGGCCTCGCGCTCGGCGACGCGGGCGTCGATCTCCGCGGTCCGGCGCTCTTTCTCCGCGGGCGTGATGGGCTCGAAGTCGAGCTCCTTGCGCTCCAGGCGGAGCTTCTCGAGGTCGTAGCTCACGTCGCCGATCGGGCCCTTTTCGAGCGCCTCGACGGCTTCGTGCTGCCCGGCCTTGGTCTCGTGGAGAGCGGGAAAGGCTTTCCAGACCGCGTCGGAGCCGCGAGCGAGGACCTGGTCGCCGTCGCGCAGCTCGTCCATGAAGCCGTGGAAGTTGCCCCACTCCAGGCGCTCGAGGAGGACGGCGTCGGCCGGCTTGCGGCGGGAGACGACGTCGGCGGACTCGATCCAGGCGAAGTCGAGGCCGCCGACGTCGCGGTTGCCGATCTTCATGCGGATGCGGTCCACCGCGGGCTCGCCGGCCGTGGCTTCGGTCTTCTCGACCTCCCAGATCTCGCCGAGGACCTTGCTGCCGTCCTTGAGCGTGAGCTCGACCAGGTCCTTCTGCCAGAAGTAGCTCAGGCCGTGGAAGGCGAGCAGGAAGAGGATCCCGAGGACGAGCAGGATGTTGAACGCCAGGGCGCCGCCGCAGAGCCAGGTCAGCGACTGGCCGATGAGCGCGGAACGCTGCTGGCGGTCGCCGAAGAGGCCCGCGGTGCGGCCGGACTCCCGGGTGGAGGAGACGCGCGCAGGCAGCCGCCCGGCCGTGTCCGCCACGGTGGACTGGGTGAGAGGAGGGTTCATGGGATCCTTCTCCGGCATCAGAGTTGAGAATATCTCTCGCGCAGTCGCTGGCGCACCAGCTCCGCGACGGTGTTGATGAGGAACGTGACGATGTAGAGCAGCAGGGCGGCCAGGAAGAGCGTCCGGTAGAGCGTGCTGCCGTGCGGCGCCTCCGGGATCTCCACCGCGATGTTGGCCGAGAGGGTGCGGAAGCCGTTGAACGGGTTCCACTCCATGATCGGCGTGTTGCCGGTCGCCATGAGCACGATCATGGTCTCGCCGACGGCGCGGCCGAAGCCGATCATGATCGCCGAGAAGATGCCCGGCGAGGCGGTCGGGAGCACCACGCGGGTCACGGTCTGCCAGCGGTCGGCGCCCAGCGCGAGCGAGCCCGCCACCAGGTTCGTCGGCACGTTCGAGAACGCGTCCTCGGCGATGGCGAAGATGATCGGGATCACCGCGAAGCCCATGGCGAGGCCGACCACCACGGCGTTGCGCTGGTCGTAGCCGAGGCCGGTCGTCTCGCGCAGCCAGGTCTGGAAGCTGCCGCCGAAGGCGAGCGCCTCGAACGGCTCCGACAGGCGGAAGCAGAGCCACATGCCGAACGCCAGGACCACCACGAAGAGGAAGACCTCGGTGCCGGTGCGGAACCGGCCGCGGAAGGCCCGCGGCAGCGACCTCCAGGCGAAGCCCGTGAGGAGCACGAGCGCCGGCAGCACGATCGCCATGAGCGCGAGCGCCGGCACGGCCTTCTCGATGCGCGGCGCGAGCCAGAGGCCGGCCAGGAAGCCCAGGACCACGCTGGGCAGCGAGGCCATGATTTCGACCAGGGGCTTGAGCACGCGCTTGTAGGCCGGATGCATGAACTGGGAGGTGTACATGGCGCCGAGCACGCCGAACGGGATCGCCAGGAGGAGCGAATAGAACGTGCCCTTGAGCGTGCCGACCAGGAGCGGCGTGAGCGAGAGCTTGGGCTCGAAGTCGTCGCTGCCGCTGCTCGACTGCCAGACGTAGTCCGGGTGGTCGTAGCCCTCGTACCAGACCTTGCCGAACAGGGTCTTCCAGGTCACCTCGGGGTGCGGGTTGGTGATGTCGATCGCCGCCAGCTTGCCCTCGCCCGCGAGGAACGCGCCGTCGGCCTTCGGCGTGTAGAACAGGCCGGTGCCGTGAGAGAACGGGGCGCTGCCGGTCCACAGCGTGCGGTGCGAGGTGGAGTAGTAGAGGCCGAGCTGGCCCCGCTCGCTGAGAGCCAGGAAGCCCTTGCCGCGCTGGGACGGCGTGATCTCGCGCACCGCCGACGGATGGCGCGGGAAGTCGCGGACGCGCGTCAAACGAAAGGTTTCGGAAGCCGCGCTCTCGCGCACCTGGAGCCAGACGCTCAGCGCGCCGTTCTCCTGGCCCACGACGAGCGACCGGCCGCCGATGAGGAGATCGAGAGCGGTGATCGGGGACGGGCCGGCCGAGACGAGCCGCAGCCGGCTAGGCTGGCCCTCGGCGAGCGACCACCAGAGGATCTCGCCCTTCGCGGTGCCGCCGTAGAGGTTGCGCTGGTCCGCGTCCATGACCAGCGTGGTGAGCCGCGCCGGGGCCGGCGCCTCGAAGCGCTCGACCGACTCGGCGGTCTCGCCGGTCATCATGTTCTCCTGGGTGGAGCGCCGCACGACCGCGAGCGTTCCGCCCGCGATCTGGGCCGCCGCGGTGGCGCCGCCTTCGGCATTGACCTGGGCCGCGAAGGCGCCGAGCGGCCGGTGCTCCGGATCCAGATCGAGGAGGAACGGCGCCGCGACGGCCGGCGTCACGACCTGGGTCTGGCCTTCGAAGGTGACGACGAACGAGACCGGCGCGAGCACGACGCGGCCGTCGCGGGTGGCGCCCGCGAGCGCCTGGCCGCCCGGAGGAAGCGCCATCGCGGTCAGCTCGCCGGCGCCGAGGTCCTGGTCGAGAACGAGCTTGCCGTCGGCGGCGCGCACGACGCGGATGTGGCCGTCGGCGGCGAGCGCCGCGACGTGCGTGCGGTGCTCGTCGGAGATCATGGCGCCGGCGGCGGGTCCGGGCAGCGGCACCTGGCGCGCGGTGCGCACGCGGGCGGCGGACAGCAGCGGCCAGACCTCGATCAGGATGAAGGCGAGGATGCCGAGGATGCTCACGATGATGGCAAGACCGCCCGCGGAAACAATCCAGCGGGCGGCGCGGTCGGCGAACAGTCGCCGTCGGGGGGTCTCGAGATTGCTCACGATCGAAGGGTCCTCAGCGTAACAAAGCGAAAGCGGCCCGGCTTCGGAAGCACAAGCGCCGGGCCGCGGATTCCGGGCACGATCAGTTGAGCTTCGCGAGCTCTTCCTGCTCGGTCTTCGCGGTCAGGGGCAGGAAGCCGTCCTTGACCACGGTCTGCTGGCCTTCCTGCGAGAGGATGAACTTCAGGAACTCCCGCACCATCGGATCGAGCGGCTTGTTGGGAGCCTTGTTCACGTAGACGTAGAGGAAGCGCGAGAGAGGGTAGTTGCCCGAGTAGACCTCGGAGGCCTCGGTGCCGTAGTAGGGCGAGCCCTTCCTGGCGGCGAGCTTGAGCGGACGGACGCCGGAGGTGCGATAGCCGATGCCGCTGTAGCCGACGCCGTAGCGGTCCTCGGTCACGCCCTGGACGACCGAGGCCGAGCCGGGCTGCTCCTTGACGGTGTCCTTGAAGTCGCCCTTGCAGAGCGCGTGCTCCTTGAAGAAGCCGTAGGTGCCGGAGGCCGAGTTGCGGCCGTAGAGGCTGATCGGCTGGCCGGCCCAGGGGCCCGTGACGCCGGTCTGGCCCCAGTTGGCGATCGGCTTGCCGCCGCAGGCGCGGCCCTTGGAAAAGAGCGCGTCCACTTCCTGGAGCGTGAGCTGCTGGAGCGGGTTGTCCTTGTTGACGTAGACCGCGAGCGCGTCGATGGCGACCTTGATCGCGGTCGGCTTGTAGCCGTATTTCTTCTCGAAGCTGTCGATCTCGTCGGACTTCATGGTGCGGCTCATGGGGCCGAGCTGCGAGGTGCCGGCGATCAGGGCCGGCGGCGCCGTCGAGGAGCCCTTGCCCTCGATCTGGATGCGCACGTTCGGGTACTGCTTGCGGAAGCCCTCGGCCCACAGCGTCATCAGGTTGTTCAGGGTGTCCGACCCGACCGAGTTCATGTTGCCCGACACACCGCTCGTCTTGGCGTAGCCCTTGATCGCCGAGTCGACCTGGACCGGCTGCGCCGACAGGGCGCTCCCGGCCAGAGCCAAAGCAAGAGCCAGGGGAGCCACCTTGAGGTTCTGAGTCATCGATCTCTCCTTTTGGCCGGATGCCGGCCGTCGGGCAGAGGATCGCAAAGAGGTTTGTCAGCCGGCGCGCGTCCGTGTGACAGCGAAGTGACAAACGGATCGCCCGTTCGGCCTGTCGCAGGGCTGTCACAGGGTCGTCGCGGCGTCGTTCGGGGGGCTTCCTATCCTTTCGGCCGAGCTTGTTCATCCAAGTCCAATGAAAAGGAGAGCACAGGAATGCCCAGATCAGCTCGAATTGCGGCTGGCCTTTTGCTGTTCGTGATCGCCCTTGCCACGATCACCGCCATCCCCTCCGTCGCCCAGGTGACGGGCCTCTACTACAAGGAAGTCGAGAAGGACGGCCGCATCTACGTCTTCAACACCCCGGAGCGCCACAAGCTGTGGGAGCAGTCCGGGGACATGGGGCAGTCGGTCACGCTGCCCGGCGCCGGCGAGAACGGCGAGACGATCGTCGGCGAGAACGAGACCGCGATCGACCTCTACATGTTCCGCCACAACCTGGATGCCTACGACCGCCCGACCCCGAAGGCGGCGGCTCCCGCGGCCTTCCCGGCCAACAAGTTCGGCATCCGCATCTACGCGGACGCGAGCAGCAAGAGCAACGAGGACGAGGCCACGGGCGTCAAGAGCTCCGACAGCGGCGTGGGCGTGGACGTCAAGCGCACCTACTTCACCTTCACCCACAGCTTCGACCCGATCTGGTCGGCGGTGTTCCAGTCGGACATCGGCGACCAGGGCGCCCGGCGCTACGACGTGTTCGTGAAGAAGGCCTACATCGAGGCCAAGCTCAACCCCATGGCCACCTTCCGCCTCGGCTCGGCCGACACGCCGTGGATCCCGTACGTCGAAGGCGTCTACGGCATGCGCTACCTGGAGCAGACGATCACCGACCACCTGAGCTTCGGCACCTCCGCCGACTGGGGTTTCCACATCCTCGGCTCCAGCCCGCTCTGGGGCTACCAGTTCTCGGTGATCAACGGCAAGACCTACAGCAACCCCACCCGCACCAAGACGGTGGACTTCGAGGGCCGCGTCTCCTTCACGCCGGTCAAGGGTCTGAACCTCGCGGTGGGCGGCTACCGCGGCAAGCGCGGCAACGACACCGACGCGGCTCCGGCCAAGCACACGGCGACGCGCGGCGACGCCCTGATCGCGTACAACACCGACCGCTTCCGGATCGGCGGTGAATTCTTCCAGGCGAAGAACTGGAACAGCACCACCACGGCGACCACCGACAAGTCCGACGGCTTCTCGGGCTGGGCCCAGTTCGTGATCAATCCGAAGTGGATGGTCTTCGGGCGCTACGACCAGTCCGATCCGAGCAAGGACCTCAAGCCCGATCTCCAGTTCACCTACTACAACGCCGGCCTGCAGTGGACGCTCAACAAGTCCTTCTCCGCCTCGCTGGCGCTCAAGCAGGCCGAGGTCGAGGGCGGCACGCTGGGCACGGGCAACGGCACGATCGGCTCGACGAAGGCCACCGACAAGGGCACGTATCAGGAAGTCGGCGTCTTCACCGTCTACAACTTCTGAGGCGAATACTCGCCTGCCTCTGCGCCGGGAGCCGCGTGAGCGGCTCCCGCTTTTTATTGCAGCCGCGGCGCCTCGGGGGACTTCAGTGCAGGCGTCCGCTGCGCAGTTCCGCCTCGGCAGCGTCGATGTAGGCGTGGTACCCCTCAGGGTCGATGAACGGTTCCACCGGGTCCTTCGCAGCAGCGCTGGCGACGAATTTGCGATATCTGCCCCACCATCTCGCATGGCACGTGACCCAGATGTCGACGGGGAGGTCTCGGAGCACTCTGAAGCTGCGCTCGAGGTCGGCCTTTTGCTCTTGATACTGCGATGTGGCCAACCGTCCCAGGTCGCACGCGCTCACGACATTCAACACGCGATCACCGTCACGAACTTGGAACGACCAGGAGGTGCATCCGCGCGTGTGGCCGCCGGTGATATGCGCGGTGAGTGCGAGCGGCCCGAGGCGGATGGTGTCGCCGTCCTTGAACCGGTGGTCGACCCGCATGGCCGGGTACCCGACGACTCCGATCCGGGCAAGGGCTCGAAGCGGCAGGATCGCATCGGGGTCGTCGCCACCGGAGGCGAGGGTATAGGCGCTCGCTTCGCTCGCCCACAGCTCGGCACCAGACGCCTGCTGGAGCACGCCGAGTCCGCCGGCATGGTCGGGATGAGGCTCCGAGTTCAGGAGCACCCTGACATCCTTGATGCTGAAGCCGAGCTTCTCAATGCTCGCGATGATCATCGGTGCGGTGCTGGGATAGCCGCCATCGAGCACGATGTGGCCCTCGGGACCGGTGATGAGGAAGACCGCGGCATCCGTCGCGCCGACGTAGTACAGGTTGCCGGCGATGCGGAACGGTTCGGCGGGCCCCTGCCCGCCTCGCTTTGTCGCGTTCAGCCACCTGCCGACGAATACCAGCGAAAAAAGACTCACCAGTCCTAGGAGGACTACTAACCGGTATCGCATGGACTGGGGCAATCGTCAGTCTCCCGGCGCTCGCCGCTTGAGTGCGACAAGCACTTTGCGGCGCAAAGTATAACTCCGAACGGGCCGGAGGAGCAAGAGCATTCAGGAGCCTGGCGGCTCTTTATTGGGTCTTGGCGAGAGACGGCCCGGCCGAATGGCGGATGTCGCGGCCTTCGACGTAATAGATCACGTCCTCGGCGATGTTCGTGGCATGGTCCGCGATGCGCTCGAGGTTGCGCGAGATGAGCAGCAGGTGGAGGGCGCGGCTGACCGTCTTGGGGTCTTCGATCATGTAGGTCAGCAGCTCGCGGAAGATCTGCTTGTAGAGACCGTCCACGGCGTCGTCCGAGCTGCAGACCTCGTTGGCCAGGTTGACGTCGCGGTTGACGAAGGCGTCGAGGCTCTTGCGCACCATGGCCTGGCAGAGCTGCGACAGGTGGGGCAGGTCGATGTAGGGCTTGAGCGGCGGCTGCTCGTTGAGCTGCTCGACCGACTGCGCGATGTTCACGGCCGAGTCGCCGATGCGCTCGAGGTCGCTGTTGATCTTCATCACCGCCACCACGAAACGGAGGTCGACCGCCGTGGGCGCCCTCCGTCCGAGGATGCTGTGGCAGACCTCGTCGATCTCGATCTCCAGGTGATCGACCTGGGTGTCCTCCTCGATGACCTGGGCGCTCAGCTCCGATTTGCGTTCCAGGAGGGACTGGGTCGCCCGCGCCACCATGCCCTCCACCATGCCGCCCATGCGCAGCAGCATCTGCCGGGCGCGGTCCAGCTCCTGATCCAGATGTCTTTCCATAGATTCAAAACCCTTTCCCTGCCGATCTTACTCGCATCCAGGAGCGTCCGATAGCAGGGAGAGGGCCGCCGCCTGTGACATCTTCCGGGCGCCGGTGTGACGTCTCCGCGTCAGGCGGTGGGCGCGAGCAGCCGCGTCTCCAGCATGTCGCCGAGGCCGTCGGCCAGCTCCCGGTAAACCTTGTTCTCCTGCTTCTTGAGGCGCCGGTAGGCCCGGGCGATGTCCAGGATCAGGATGATCCGCCGGCTCGCGCAGGCGAGCTCGCCGTGGCGGTGGGTGCCGATCCGTTCGAAGCCCAGCACGCGGGTATGGAACTGGTAGGGCGAGTGGGGGTCGTCCTCGAAGACGTCGGTCAGGAAGTGGGTGTAGCCGCGCGAGACCACCTCCAGGATGGCGGCGCGCATGAGGCGGAGCGCGACGCGGAAGCTCCGGCGGTGGCGCGGAACGATCATGAAGCGGCCGATGTCCACGAACCGCCCGTGCTTCCGGAGCCTCTGGATGTCCACGCCGGCTTCGAGATCGACGCCGAGCTCGGTGGGCATCTCCAGGGCCGGATCGTAGACCAGGCGGATGACGCCGGCCGGCTCGCCGTCGGAGATCACCAAAAACCAGGACTGGTCCTGGCGCTCCGCGAGATCGGTCGGGATCTCGGCGCCGGCTTCCCGGATCCATCTCTTTTCCTGCAGGTAGACGGTCTCGATGACGACGAGCCCGAGCTCGCGGTCGTGATCGGTCAGGATCTTCTTCGCCGTGACGGCGCTTCTCATGACAGGTCCTCCTGGGATTGAGGGATGGCCTTGCCGGACAGGCCGGCGAGCTCCGACATGACGCGTTCGACGATCCGGCGGGAGAGGGCGCGGCGGTCGCGCGGAGAGGCTCCGCGGCCGGCTTCGCGCTCGCTCTCGAACCGCAGGGGCTCGCCCGGGACCAGGACCGTCCGGCCGATCTTCGGCGCCCGGCCGAGACGGTCCGCTGCGGGATAGCGGATGCCGACCGGTACCACCGGCGCGGACGAGCGCAGCGCCAGCTCGCCCAGGCCGCTCCGGCCGCGGAGCAGCCGGTCCGGATCGGGGTTGCGGGTGCCTTCGGGAAAGATCCCGATCGAGTCGCCGGCGGCCAGGCGCTCCAGACAGGCCTCCAGCACCGGCTCCTTGAGGCGCTCGCGACGATAGGTTTCCCGGACGTTCCAGCGCGCCGGCTTGCGAAACACCGGGATGACGCCGCCCTCGCGCAGCAGCCAGCCGACGCCGGGCACGTGGAGGTACATCCAGTCGGCCAGGAACGAGACGAGAGCGCCGTCGCGCAGCCACATCAGGGCCGCGGGCACGAGCACCGCCTCGGTCGCGTTGTTGTGGTTCAGGGCAAACAGGACGGGCCCGGGAACGGCGATCCGCTCGGGCTTTTCAACCTCGATGAGAGGCCCGAACGCGATCATCAGCGCCTTGAGCGCGGCGCGGCGGCGGCCGGGCATCTCCGGCAGGTCTGCCGCGAGCACGTCCTGGCGGGAGAGGAGGGGAGCGGGCTGCACGCCACCCTTTATGCCAGCCGGGCTTGATGGCGCCGCGGCAGCGCGGAGGCAGGGAGGTGACAGCTACAGCGGCAGCTTCACGCGGAACGTCGAGCCCTTGCCGATGCGGCTTTCGACCTCCACCTGGCCGCCGTGGGCCTGGGCCACGTGCTTCACGATCGCGAGGCCCAGGCCGGTGCCGCCTTCCTCGCGGGAGCGGCCCTTGTCCACCCGGTAGAAGCGCTCGAAGATGCGCGCGAGCGCGTCCTGCGGAATGCCGATGCCGGAGTCCGCCACCTCGATGACCGCGTGGCCATCGGATTGGAAGAGCCTGAGCTTCACGCAACCCTTCGGCGAGTTGTACTTGACCGCGTTGTCCGCCAGGTTCAGGACCAGCCGCTCCAGGCCGTCGAGGTCGCCGGGCACCGGCGGCACTCCGTCGGCGGCGTCCACCTCGATCTTCACCTGGCGCTCGCGGGCGGCGGAGGAGAGCATCTCGGCGGCGCGGACCAGGATCGCCTTCAGGTCCACCGGCTCCTTCTCGACCGAGGCGCTCGCCACGCTCTCCAGGCGCGACAGGGTCAGCAGGTCGTCGAGCAGCGCCTGGAGGCGCCGGCACTGCATCAGGATGCGGTCGGTGAAGCGGCGCGCCGTGGGCGGCTCGTCGAGCGCGCCGTCGCGCAGCGTCTCGGCGTAGCCGCGGATGGCGGCGAGCGGCGTCTTGAGCTCGTGCGAGACGTTCGCCACGAAATCGCGCCGCATGTCGGCCACCCGCGTCAGCTCCGTGGTGTCGCGGGCCACCACCACCGCGCCGCGCTCGCCGCCGGCCAGCGCGGCGCTGGCGAGCAGGAGAGTCCGGCGCTCCGGCGAGAGCAGCTCGATCTGGCCGCTCTGGCCCTCGCCGAGACGCAGCGTGTCGTCCACCAGCCGGCTCAGGCCGGGGTTGCGGATCAGCTCCAGGACGCGCCGGCCGGTGACCTCCGCGGTGTCTTCCGCGAGCTCGTTCAGGTCGAAGAGGCGCCGGAAGGCGGGGTTGAGCAGCCGGGCCCGGGCGTCGGCTCCCACCACCAGCACACCCTCGGACATGCTGGAGAGGATCGCCTTGAGGTGGTCGCGCTCGTTGCGCACCGCGGCGAACTGGGCCTCGGCGGTCTCGGCCATCCGGTTGAGCGCCAACCCGAGCGCGGCCAGCTCGTCCTCCTCCGGCACCTCGACCCGCCGGACCGTGCCGTTCACCAGCTCCCGCGACTGGCCGATCAGCTTCTCCAGGGGCTGGAAGAGGCTGCGGTCGATCCACAGCGAGGTGATCACGATCGCCACGCCCGCCGCCAGCGCCGCGAGCAGCATGGCCGCCGCCAGCCGGCCGCGCAACGCCTGCAGCTCGGACAGAGGCTGGGCCAGGCGAAGCACGAACAGCTCGCCCTTGGCGTCGGTCAGCGTGCGGGCCGCGTAGACGTAGGTCTGGCCGGTGGTGTCGCTGTGCCGGACCGCCACCCCCTGGCCGCTCGCCAGCGCCTCCTGCACCTCCGGACGGCCGGCGTGGTTCTCCATCCGGTGCAGCTCCTGGTCGGTGCGGGCGCTGTCGGCGAGGACGCTGCCGTCGCTGCGGATCAGCGTGATCCGGAGACCCGAGTCGGCGCCGATCTCGTGGATCCACGGCTGGAGATCGCCACCCTGCCGGACGGCCCGGTCCGCCACGACCGGCGAGAGGATGCGCAGCGTGTCGAGGAGCTGGGTCGAGGCGCTGCTCTGGAAGAGGCCGGGCAGGAGGTACCAGAGCAGCAGGCTCGCGGTGATCACCGCGGCCAGCGCCGGCCAGAGCGGCGCGAGCCGGAGCTTGGGGGAGAAGCCCAGCAGGCGCACGGCGGGGTCAGGGCCTCAGCCGGTAGCCGACGCCGATCACGGTCTCGATCCGGTCGGCCTCGGGGCCGAGCTTGCGCCGCAGCCTCCGGATGTGGGTATCGACCGTCCGGCTGTCGATGTCCTCGGCGTAACCCCAGACGTCGGAGAGGAGCTGACCCCGGGTCTGCACGCGGCCGCCGCGCTCCATCAGGAGACGGAGCAGACGGAACTCCGTGGCGGTGAGCGGCACCTCCTTGCCCCGCAGCCGGAGCTGGTGGCCGGAGATGTCCAGCTCGATGTCGCCCACCTCCAGCCGCTCGGCCGCCGCCTCCTCGTGCTGGAGACGCCGGAGCACCGCCTTGATCCGCAGGATCAGCTCGCGCGGGCTGAACGGCTTGCTGATGTAGTCGTCCGCGCCCAGCTCCAGGCCGACGATCCGGTCCACCTCTTCGCCGCGGGCGGTGAGCATTACGATCGGCAGATGGGTCGTGGAGGGGTCCCGCTTCAACAAACGAGTGACCTCCAGACCGTCCACACCCGGCAGCATCAGGTCGAGCAGGATCAGGTCCGGCTGCTCCTTGCGGATCATCTCCAGACCCGTGTCCCCGCGGCGCGCCAGATCGACCTGGAAGCCTTCCTTCTCGAGGTTGTACTGAAGGACCTCGGCGATGTCCGGCTCGTCCTCGATGAGCAGAATCCGTTCCCGTGCCATGTGAAGGAAGGCTAGCACGGAGTTTCCACAGCTCTTGAGGAAAACCCTGCGGAAAAGGGCCCTGGAAGGCCCGTTCAAACGCGGTTTGACGGCCCTTTCCGCTCTTTGAACAAGGCTCTGTGCAAATCGGTCAAGTGTTTGATATCAAAAGACTTACTGTGGTCGTTCCCGGTTTGGCAAAGCGGGCCTGGGAGGGGCGTGGAGAGATTTCCACAAACGATCGTGTAACTTTGCTGTGAGAGGTCTGTTAACTCTCTGTGACGGCGTCATTTACCCTTGGAGAGCACAGGGTTGCGCAGGTTTGCCAGGGGCGGAGTTTTTTGCAAAGTCGGAAACGAAGCGTAGTCAGGATGACACGGTTTCCAGGCCCTGGCGCAGGCGGAGGCGGCAGTCGAACACCTTCTCGAACAGGCCGCCGGCGTGGCGCGCGGCCTCCAATTCCAGCTCGACGTCGTAGCGCGAGACCACCTCCAGCGTGACCCGGCTCTTGCGGATCGAGCCGTAGATCTCCTCGACCCGCGAGGCGTGCGTGCGGTCGAGCGAGTCGCCGACGCGCAGGAGCGCGGTGAGCTGGCGGATCGTCCTCTGCTGCCAGGGCTTGAGAGCGGCGAACTCGGGGTGCCCGGGGTGACCGCGCTTCGGCGCCGGCCCGCGGTGGTAGCGGGCGAGGTGGGCGAGGATCTCCACCTCGCGCGGATCGAAGGCGTCCAGGTTGGCGTGCAGGACTAGGTAGAACGAGTGCTTGTGGTGGTTCCGGTAGTGGATGGAGTAGCCGATGTCGTGCAGCAGCGCGGCGTACTCCAGCCACTCGCGCTCGCGCGAGCCCAGGCCGTGCAGCGACGCGGTGACGTCGAACAGGCGGACCGCCAGGCGGGCGCTCTGGAGGCTGTGGCGGTAGACGCTCTCGGTGCGCTCGGCGAGGCGGAGGATCTGGCGGCGGCGAAGGTCCTCGGGTTCGCGGGCCGCCGGGATCGGCTGGCCGAGCGCGGCCAGCACGAGGCCTTCCCGCAGCGCCCGGTCGCTCACCAGGAAGCGGTCGAGGCCGGCGTGGGCCACCAGCTCGTGGATCAGCACGGCGCCGGCGAGCAGGCTGTCCGAGCGCGGGCCGCCGACCGGCGGCAGCGCGGCGATCTCCTTGCGCTCCAGCGGACGCAGGCGCTCGACGAGCTGGGCCAGGTCCTTGAGCCGGACCTCGCGCAGCGCGCTGCCGGTCTCCTTCCAGTCGCGGCCGGCGAAGAAGTCGATCAGGTCGGCGCAGGTGACCGCGGTGCCCGAGGTGGCGACCACGCGCTCCACGGGCCCGCGCGGGATCTCGTCGCGCAGCCGCTTCTGGATCTTGCGGCGCAGGCGCTCGACCGAGGGCGCCGTGGGCGGGTCGCCCCGGAGATCGTTCGCAGAGCGCAGCGAGCCGAGCGCGAGGCTCGTCACCTGCCCGATCTCGCCGCTGCGGGTCGCGATCCACTCCGTGCTGCCGCCTCCGACGTCCACGATGGCCGCCGTCCCCTGGCCCAGGTCCACCACCTCGCGCACGGCGCGGTAGATGAGCTGGCCTTCCTCGACGCCGGTGAGGAGCTGTACGTCGAGACCGGTCTGCGCCTTGACCCGGGTCAGGAAGTCGTCGCCGTTCGACGCCTCCCGTACCGCGCTGGTGGCCACGGCCACGACCCGCTCCGCGCCCTTGAGGCCGGCGAGCGTGGTCATCCGGACCAGCGTCTCCAGGCCGTCGCGCATGGCGGTCTCGGAGAGCGCTCCGCGGCCGTGCGCGGTCTTGCCGAGGCGGACCATCTCCTTCTCGCGGCCGAGCACGCGATAGCCGCCGCCGGGCTCCGGCGCGACCACGATCATGTGGATGGAGTTCGAGCCGATGTCGATCGCCGCCAACCGGGCCGGGCTCGCCGGTGCGGGCCGGGGCGTCGGACCCGGCGCGGCGGGAAACGTCAGGGGCTGCACGAGGACCGCCGTCGTCACGCCGCGATTGTACGCCCGGCGGCCTCGTTCGTCTCCAGCCGGGCTCGCCCGGCCGACCTCAGAGACCGCCAGACCGGCCTCCTGCCGAGGAAGCGCAGCGCGGCATGGTCGAGCAGGTTCGAGCCGTGGCCGTGCGTGTGGATCGCGACCTGGCGCGCGGCGACGCCGAGCAGGCGCCGGTCCAGCCAGTCGGCCATGCCGGCGAGATGGGCTGGAGCCTGCCGCCGGAGGTACTCGTGAGCGAGGACCCGGAGGCTCCGGGCCAGCCGTTCGGTCGTGCCGGTGGCGCCTCCGGCGTCGCACCGGCCCGCGCGCAGATGGTCGAGATACTCATCCACGGAAGAGGCCGCCAGCGTCCCGGTCCAGGTCGTGGCCGGGAAGAGGCCGCAGTGGTCGTCCGTGCCGCCGGTGAACTGCTTGACCCACGGCCGGTCGCCCCACGGCTCCAGCCGGTGCCGGCCGGCGAGCTCGTCGATCAGCTCGGCCGACAGCGAGCTCAGGATCAGCCGGGCCAGACCGTTGAGCCGCCGGTCGTGCATGCCGTTGAGCGTCTCGAAACGGTCGAAGAGGACCAGGAGCTTCTCGACGTGCGCCAGCGTCGTCCGGCCGTTGACCCGATAGAGCGGGTGGGCCACCGAGCACAGGACGTCCTCGGCGCGCAGGTAGTCCCGCAGCTCATAGAGGTTGAGTCGGAGCGCCTGGATCTCGCGGTGCTGGGTTTCCGTGATGCCGTAGACGAGGATATGGACCTCGCAGCCGTCCTCCGGAAACTCCGCCGTGACCTCCTCCGACAGGAACGTGCCCGGCAGATGGGCGATCTCCAGCGCGCCGTCGATCGAGTCGTGGTCCGTGATGGTCACGAAGTCCATGCCGCGCTCGCGGCAGAGGCGGTAGACGTCCCGGGGCTCGGTGAAGCTTTCGGGCGACCGGAACAGGCGCAGGATCCACTCGGCCGGTTGGTTGGAGTGTTTGCTGTGGACGTGCAGATCGGCTCTGGAAGTCATGGCCGCCAGAGTAGGGGGCTCCCGTGCGCATGCCGTGACGGGGGCGTAGCAAAGGCGTAACGCCTGCGGCCTGTTCAACTTGTCACACGGCCGCCATGGAGCCCGGCCCCGGCTTTGTGCCACACTGTTGATCCAAAACCGGGTATTTGATCCCCGCCGAGCCGCCGCATGTCCGAGCCGAAGATCCTCTCCGTCCCCGAGCCCGTCGAGATCCTCGACCCGGCCAGCCTGTATCTGAATCGCGAGCTCTCCTGGCTGGAGTTCAACCTGCGGGTGCTCCACGAGGCCGAGGACCCGTCCAACCCGCTGCTCGAGCGCCTGAAGTTCATGGCCATCTTCGACAGCAACCTGGACGAGTTCTTCATGAAGAGGATCGGCGGCCTCAAGCAGCAGCTCGCCAGCAACCTGCGCGAGCTGCCGCCGGACAGCCGGACGCCGCGCCAGCAGCTCGCCGAGATCCACGCCTCCGTGCGTCCGATCCTCGACCGCCAGCGCCGGCTGCTCAACCAGGAGCTGCTGCCCGCCCTGCGCCAGCACGGCCTGGAGATCCTGCGCTGGGACGAGCTGCGGGCGAGCGAGCGCCGCCATCTCTCCGACGAGTTCAACCGCAGGCTCTTCCCGATCCTCACGCCGCTCGCCTTCGACCCGGCCCACCCGTTCCCGTTCATCTCCAACCTGAGCCTGTCGCTGGCTGTCTGCGTCAAGGAGCCGGGCGACTCCGAGCTGCGCTTCGCCCGCATCAAGGCGCCGCACATCCTGCCGCGCTGGCTCCAGGTGCCGCAGACCCTGCGCTACGTGGCCCTCGAAGAGGTCATCGCGCACAACCTCGAACGCCTCTTCCCGGGCATGGAGATCGTCTCCTCCCACCCCTTCCGCGTCACCCGCAACGCCGACGTCCAGCGCAACGAGGAAGAGGCCGACGACCTGCTCGAAGCCATCCAGGAGGAGCTGCGCGAGCGCCGCTTCGCCACTGTGGTCCGGCTGGAGGTGGGCTCCGGCATGCCGGACTGGATGCTTCAGCTCCTCTTCGAAGAGCTGGAGGTGGGGGAGCAGGAGGTCTTCGCGATCGACGGTCTGCTGGCGCTCAAGGACCTGATGAGCCTCGCCGGCGCGCCGCTGCCGTCGCTGCGCTACCGGTCGTGGGCGCCGATCACCCATCCGCGCCTCCAGCCGCCGGAGCCGGGAGAAGAGGTCGACATCTTCGGCGCCATCGCGGGCGGGGACATCCTGGTCCATCACCCCTACGACTCCTTCGCCACCAGCGTGCAGCGGTTCATCGAGATCGCGGCGCTCGACCCGGCGGTGCTCGCGGTCAAGCAGACCCTCTACCGCACCTCGGCCGACTCGCCGAACATGCGCGCCCTGATCCGCGCCGCCGAGGACCGCAAGCAGGTCGCCGTCACCGTCGAGATCAAGGCGCGCTTCGACGAGGCCGCCAACATCGAGTGGGCCGAGCGCCTGGAGAAGGTCGGCGCGCACGTGGCCTACGGCGTCGTCGGCTTGAAGACCCACGCCAAGGTCGCGCTCGTCGTGCGCCAGGAGCGCGACGGCCTGCGCTGCTACACCCACATCGCCACCGGCAACTACAACCCGGAGACCGCCAAGCTCTACACCGACCTGGGGATCTTCACCTGCCGCGAGGACATCGCCGACGACGTGGTGCAGCTCTTCAACATGCTGACCGGCTACGTCCACAAGCCGCGCTTCAAGAAGCTGCTGGTGGCGCCGATCAATATGCGCCAGCGCTTCCTGGACCTGATCCAGCGCGAGGTGGAGCACCAGGAGGCTGGCCGCAGTGGCCGCATCATTGCCAAGATGAACGCCCTGGAGGACAAGGCGATCGCCGAGGCCCTTTACGCCGCCTCGGCCGCCGGAGTGCGGATCGACCTCATCGTGCGCGGGAGCTGCCGACTGCGCCCGGGCCTGCCCGGCCACAGCGAGACCATCCGGGTGATCAGCATCGTGGGCCGCTTCCTGGAGCATGCCCGCATCTTCTGTTTCGCCAACGGCGGCCGGCCCGAATACTTCTTCGGCTCGGCCGACTGGATGGCGCGCAACCTGGACTCCCGGGTCGAGGCCATCGTGCCGGTGGAGGACCCGCGGGTCCAGGAAGAGCTCAGGACGATCCTCGACCTCCAGCTCGCCGACAACGTGAAGGCCTGGGACATGCAGCCGGACGGCAGCTACGTCCAGCGCCGGCCCGCCGACGGCGAGGAGCCGCGCTCCAGCCAGGAGCTCCTCATGCAGCGCGCCCTGGAACGGGTCGGCCGCTGATCCTTCCTTTCCGTATTCCCGAAGTGTCCCGCTTCCTCCAACTCTCCGCACTCTAAGTGCGCACCCGCTCTGTCGGCTCCGGCCGGGCGTGGCGCATCCAATCCACTGCAGTTCTGAAATGGAGGGAGTGACCATGGACAAGAGCGCCAGCTCTCCGCAGGACAACCTCATCAAGCGCATCGTGATCCTCGGCGGCGGAACGGCCGGCTGGATGACGGCTTCGTACCTTTCGAAGGCCCTGCACGGCACCGTGCACGTCACGCTGATGGAGGCCAAGACCATCCCCCGGATCGGCGTCGGCGAGGCCTCGGTGCCGAACCTCCAGCGCGTCTTCTTCGACTTCCTCGGGATCCCCGAGGACGAGTGGATGAAGGAGTGCAACGCCGCCTTCAAGACGGCCATCCGGTTCGTCAACTGGCAGGCTCCGGCCGTCGACGGCCAGAGCAACCACTTCTACCATCCGTTCGGGCTGCTCCCGAGCTGCGACGACGTGCCGCTCTCGCACTACTGGCTGCTCCGCCGGGGCGCCGGCGACGCCGAGCCGTACGACTACGCCTGCTTCAAGGAGCCGCCGGTCATGGACGCGAAGCTGTCGCCGCGCTATCTCGACGGCCGGCGGGCGGTCAACCACGCCTGGCATTTCGATGCCCACCTGGTGGCCGAATTCCTGCGCAAGTTCGCGGTCGGCAAGCAGGGCGTGCGTCACATCTATGACGAGCTCGACGGCGTGACCAAGGACGCCGACGGCTTCCTCACGGCGCTCAGGACCAAGGGCGGGCTCACGATCGAAGGCGACCTCTTCATCGACTGCTCGGGTTTCCGCTCGCTGCTCATCAACGAGGCGATGGGCGAGCCGTTCCTCGACATGAACGACTATCTTCTGTGCGACAGCGCGGTGGCCTCCGCGGTGCCGAACGACGACGAGAAGACCGGCATCGAGCCCTACACCTCGTCCATCGCCATGGACTCGGGCTGGACCTGGAAGATCCCGATGCTCGGCCGTTTCGGCTCCGGCTACGTCTATTCGAGCCGCTTCGCGAGCGTCGACGAGGCGGCCCGCGACTTCTGCAAGCTCTGGAACCTGGACCCCGAGAAGACGCCGCTCAACAAGATCCGTTTCCGGGTGGGCCGCAACCGGCGCGCCTGGGTCAAGAACGTGGTGGGCATCGGCCTCTCCTCCTGCTTCCTGGAGCCGCTCGAATCGACCGGCATCTTCTTCACCTACGCCGCCAACTACTTCCTGGCGAAGTACTTCCCGGACAAGAGCTTCGACCCGGTCCTCTCCGACCGCTTCAACAAGGAGATCGAGACCATGTTCGACGACTGCCGGGACTTCATCCAGGCGCACTACGTGATCTCGCCGCGCATGGATACGCCGTTCTGGCGGGCGAACAAGGAGATCGAGCTCTCCGACAACATCAAGGAGAAGATCGCTACCTACAAGGCCGGCCTGCCGGTGAGCCTGGCCAGCTCCGACGAGTCGAGCTACTACGGCAACCCCGAGTCGGAGTTCCGGAACTTCTGGACGAACGGCAGCTACTACTCGATTTTCGGCGGCCTGGGGCTGGTTCCCGAAAAGCCGATGCCGGCCCTGCGGCACAAGAAGGACGCGCACCTGCGCGCCGAGCCGATCTTCGCCGAGGTCAAGCGCAAGCAGCGCGAGCTGCTCGCCACGCTCCCCACGACGTACGAATACCTCAAGCAGCTCCACGCTGCCTGAGGCGTCCCTACATAGCCGGCGGGTGGCCGCCCGCCGGCTTTTTTTTCCGACCGACAAAGAGCCGCCTTCCCGGTCCCAGCGCGAAATGGCCGTACGCGCGCCGGACCCGGACGCGGAAGCCGGCCTCCGCGAGCTGACGGACCAGACCGTCGCGCGGGAAGAGATGGATGCGGTGCTCTTCGTGGCCGCGCCGATAGCCGCCGTCCACGAGCCGGAACGTGGTGATCTCCCGGCGCAGCCGATGGCGGTCCGGCTCCGGGAAGACCTCGGCCAGGACGGCCCAGTCGGGGCCGGAGGCCCAGGTCCGATACGGTCCCGTCGTATCCCGGCCGCGGACCATGGCGTCGAAGATCAGCAACCCGTTCGGATCGAGAGCCTCGGCGATGCGCGCGAAGAGCGCGGCCGTCGGCGGAGGATCGTCGAAGCCGGCCACGTAGTTCAGGCCTTCGCCGACGGCGACGACGGCGGCGCAGCGCGGCAGCTCCACGTCGTAAAGCGAGGCGTGGAGCAGGGTCGCCGCGGGCGCCGTCGAGCGCGCGATGTCGAGCATGGGCGCGGAGGCGTCGACGCCGACCGCCCTGTATCCGATGGCGGTCAGGGCTGCGAGGAGCAGCCCGCCGCCGCAGCCCAGCTCGACGACCGTGCCGTTCCGGAGGCCGGAGCCCCGCAGCGTTTCGATCACCCACGGAGCCGAGCCGCGGGCGAGATCGCTGAACCCCGCGTGGTGGATGTACGCGAGGTCCTCTTCATAACGCTGCGGGCGCATGGCCGCGACGATCGATCAGGTGTTGTCCTTGACCGTCTTGGAGGAGCCGTTCGCCTTCACGCTCGCGATGCCGTTCTCCCGGGCGGACTCGGAGCTGTACAACTCGCTCGTGCCGATCACCTGGTGGTTGCCCGCCCGCAAGGTGAAGAACGGCTTTCCGTTCGCGGAAACCTTGCGCACATACCGCTTGTCGTTGGAGGAATTCGTCTGCACCGAGGCGATTCCGGCGGTGGCGGACCTCTTCGCCTTGTACAGCTCGCTGGTGAGGATCGTCTCGGAATTGCCAGCCTTGAGGACAAACTGGAACTGCCCGTCCTTACTCTTTTTCAACTCGAACCAACCAGACATCGGAATCCTCCTTCCGGCCGGTCAACCGGCTTGGATCAGCAGTTGGTAGTAGACCAAGGGAACACCACGATACACGACCCGACCCATCTCGGTGAAGCCGCACCGCGCATAGAACTCCCCCGCTCCGGCCGGTCCGTCGTAGGCGTCCAGCCGGATGGCGTCCGCTCCGATCTCCTGCGCGGCCCGGACCGCTTCGGCCAGCAGGATGCGGCCGAGGCCCTGGCGCTGAGCGGGCGGGGCCACGGCCATGTCGAGCAGATACAGGGGTTGCTTCGATTTCGCGAACCAGGCCGGATCGATCGCCCAGGGCTTCTTCCTGACGAGCCGGAGTGTTCCCGTCACGGTCTTTCCGACCACCGCGACGAGCACGCGCGAGGTGGTGATGGCCCGGATCTGTCCGTCCACGCTCACGGGCGAGGACCAGTGGCCCTTGCCGTGCTCAGACGTCAACGAGTCCGCGACCGCCGTGCGAAGGGCCGCGAGGGCCGGCGCGTCGCTCAGGCTCGCGTCGCGGACGATGATCGGATGATCCATGGCCGTGAGACCATCATTCTCCCACACTCGAAGAGGGCGGCGTGCCGCGGTGCCACAAATGACGCATGCCGGGACTCTCCGGCACTTCCCGAAGACTCTCGGCAGTCTGCCGAGACCTTTCGGCGCCTTCCGAGAGCTTGCCTCGGGCCGCCGAGACCTCTCGTCAGGATGCCGAAACCCTTCGGCTGTCTCCGAGAGATCTCGGCAGGTCGCCGAGACCCTTCGGCGGCTTCCACAGACTCTCGGCGAGTTGCCGAGACCCCTCGGCGGCTCCCGAGACCTTTCGTCCAGTTGCCGAGACGTCTCGGCGTTGTCCGAGGACTCTCGGCGGTTCGCCGAGACCTTGGGGCGGCTCCCGCAGACTCTCGGCAAGCCGCCGAGACCTCTCTGCGGAACGCCGACTAGAGCCACCGGGTCATCAAATGCCGGTCGTGAGTCTTGTATCCGTTCCGCTCGTAGAGAGCCCGGGCGCGCGGGTTGGCATGCTCCACTTCCAGATGCAGTGCGCCGATGCTTTCCCGGCGGCAGTGCTCCTCGGCGATCGCGAGCGCCTGGGCTCCGAGCCCCTGTCCGCGCATCGCCGGAATCATGTAGACCTCGTCGACGAAGGCGTCCCGGCCGCCGAATTCCAGGCTGTATCCATGCGTAATGACCAGATATCCGACCGTGCGGCCGTCCAGGCGGAACATCCAGACCGCGCCGAAGAAGGGATTCGCCAACATCGCCCGCAACGCCCGCTCCGTGCGCGCCTCGTCGAAAGGATATTCTTCCTCGGCGTAGAACGCGCGCAGGAGAGGCAGCAGCTCGGCCGTGTCGTTCACGTCGGCCCGGGATGCTTCCGTCTCCATGATCTCAAGCCTTTCTCTGGATGCGGTACAGAAGATAGGCGCAGCCGTTCTTCAAGGTCCTGTTCTCGCGCAGCTCGAGCTCCATCTGGCGGCTCATGGAGTGGAAGAACGGAATGCCGGAGCCCAGCAGGACCGGATGGATGTTGAGGCCGACCTCGTCGATCAGGTCCGCCTCGAAGAGAGACCGCGCAAGCTCGCCGCCTCCCATGACGCAGATCCCCTGGCCCGGCTCCCGCTTCAGGCCGGCCACGAACTCGCTCGCATCGTCCCTGACGATCTGTACGTTCTCATCCGGGCTCTTTTCAAGGGTGCGCGAGAAGACATAGTTCTTTACGCCCGGATAGGAGGTCGTGCCCATCCTGGCGCCAGCCTCGTAGGTCTTGCGCCCCATGACGACGGTATCCAGCGTCTTCCAAAGCTCGCCGCTGATGGAGGCGACCTCGTCACTCCACTGGAGCCAATCGACGGAGCCGTCCTGCCGCGCGATGTAGAGATCCAGGCTGCAGGCGGCTCCGAAGGTGACGGTGCGCATGAGGCCAGTCTAGCAGCGTCATTGGCCCCGGCGCCCTACACCCAGCGGAGCTCCTCCAGTGCCCGGGAAAGCTCGGGCCGCATTACCCAAAGGATCTCGGT
>JBEQUE010000257.1:0-59413 GCA_040349255.1 Acidobacteriota bacterium
GATGGGACGTTGTCGGCTTGGATGAGGCGTTGTCTCCAGAAAAAAGGGGGCGTGCGGGCACGCCCCCGATACAAACGGCAAGAGGAAGGGATCTCGGATCTACTCGGTGGTCGGCGGAGGAGTGGGGTTCTCGGGCTTCGTCCGAGCGGCCCTGCCGCGGTAGGTGGCGAGACCGAACTCGGCCAGCTTCTCGGAGCGGATGCCGAAATGCTGCTTGATACCCTGTCGCAGCATGGTGGCCATCCGCTGGCCGTCCGAGATCCTCGCCCGGAGGTCCTGGGAGGACTGCTGCTTCTCGGCCGTCTGCGCCGCCTGCCGGCGCAGCAGCGCCTGGGTCTGGTCCAGGTGATCGACGAGCAACTGGCGGCTCGCCTCCAGGTGGGGGAGGTCCGTCGTGTTCGCCGACATCGCGTCGAGGAGGCGCTGCCAGGCGCCCAGGATTCCCGAATGCGTCCTTTCCTTCTGCATGGTCTTCTCCTTCAGCGGGGTCCTTTGAACCCCGAGCCTCGCCGGCGCCGGAGTTGGCGCCGGCGGTATCCATCGTTCCGTCCGTCCAGCCCTTCCGGGTTCCCGTTCCCTGGGTGTACGGCCTTCCGGGTCCTGCCATCTATGTGCATAGACTATAGACAAGCTTGATTTATGTCAACAGCCCACTTGACAATTCATTCCTCGCCTGTCAGTCTGCCGCATAGACGTTTTCTCCTTCTCCAACGTAGGAGAAGGAGCCGGGGAGGCGAGGTCCGGGGGCTGGAGGCTTCCGCGGCCGATTCGCTCTTTGACAACTCAGAGGGATGGCGGCCGCCGTGTCCAAGGCCTCCGCCGTCCCGACCGGAGAGGCCCGCCTGCCGGGGAGGGGGCGGTCCGGTGGCCGAGGTGTGTGAAGGCCAGGGGCGCTTCGCATGGCTCGGCGCCGGGGTTTCCTCTCGGATGTGGTCCTCCCCTTCGCCCCGCCTGCACGAGGCCCGATAGCGGCTTGGAGTGCCTATCAATAACGGCCCTTCGGGCCGGCTTTGTTAGACGCTCTTATGGGACCGGCGTCTGTCGCATAAGCTGCCAAGCACAGGGAGCTCTCTTGCCTAAGCCGTGTCTTCTTCGTGGCTTACAGACAAGAGTCAGCGGCGCGGGAACATTTCGGGACAAAAAGAGGCCGAAAAGTATGCTTAGCCGACAGCAGATGGCCCGATCCGGCGCCTTTCCCATGGTGAACGTCACTGCTCTGCTGTCAGGGAGCCGAGAAGGAAGGATGCTTATACGACACAATGCATTGTATTGACGGAAATTCTGAAGTGCAGTACCCTAGCTCTAAATGCGGCAAGCTCAGTAGATTGGGGCGACGATGTTGCCTGGTCTTTGAAGCTTTAACGGGGGACAAAGTTGTCATTGGCAGGCTTGGTCCCTGCCATTTAAATACGAGGTTCGGCGTCTTAAGACATAGTTTAGAGGGGTGAGAAATGGCTTCCGAGTCGGGCTGGACTGATAGAAAAAAGTGGATAATGGGAATCCTGAGTGCGCTGATCGTCGCCGCCCTCATAACACTATTCAACCGATTCAACCAACCACCGAGCAATGGGATAACGGAACCATCCCCGACTCCCACCTCGACCCCGGTTCTGACCCCGAGCCCGACACCGACACCGGAACCGCCACGAACCCCGACACCGGAGCCGTCGCCGACCCCGGATCCGCCGCCGACCTCGACACCGGAGCCGTCGCCGACCCCGACCCCGCCGCCAACCACGGGCCTGTGTACTAGGAGTGTTGAGGGATTTGACTTTCATCTGGAGAGGTGCGGGCCAGAAGGCGACGATCTCAATTGTTGGTTCAGAGTCACTAATACGCGCGGGCAACGCTCTCTAAGCATTTTTGTCGACGGAACGAGCCTCAATGATCAGAATGACGACAACCATGAGGTGAAACGGTTGATTGAGATTAATGGCAACAGGGAATTCAACATTCTCAGACTTAACCTTGCGACGAATTCTTCTAGACGATTTGGTCTCCAGTTCGCAGGCTTGGGAGAGTATGTAACATCTATAAAAGGGTTGACCATTAACACGAGGGACTTCGACGTTTCATGTCCAGCTATAGAGGTAAAGTAGCTCAAGATCCTGACATGAGACGGTACAGCAGCGGGCTGGGCATTTATGGACTTGGTTGACAGAGACGCCGAACCCTTATGAGGCCCCCGCTGGTCAAGGGGTAGACGTTCCGTAGGAGCTGGGCGGGGGCTCCAACTCGATCAGGATCGCGAGCCGTAGAAAGATGCTCTTCTCTGCTTCGTTTCTCAATCGGCGCAGGGACTGCCTGCACCAAACACCTATCGAGGCTCAGCCGCCGCCTGGGCGACGGTGTGAAGCTGTCGCTCCACGTCCTAGAAACATTTCTGTGCCCTCTTGCCGGCCCATTCAAAGTGCGGGCTCACGGCCCTTGGACCGTGTCCAGTTATGCGGCGGGCTCGGGGGAGGGGCAGAGCAGTCATCTTTCGTAGCTCGAGATCCTCGTCTGTTCAAGACGCAGATCTCCTCTTCCGATCGTCCTCTGGCGTTCGTCGCCGGGCCTGTGGAGCCTGTGGGCGGCGCCCGGAGGGCGTCCGTCCAAGGAGCTGTGGGAAACGCGGCTCCCGCGTTTTCCATAGCTCCGGCAGGATCCATAGGCCAAGGGCGGGCGGATCGGAGCTCCGCGTCTTGGCGAAAAGCGGAGCAAGAGAGGGTGTCCAATCCCAGGCACGGGCTGCCAGGCTTTGTGCCTATGGACCTCGGACGCGCTCTGAGGCGCACGGACTCTGACCGACAGAAGGTCCTTGGTGGCTCGGCCCTCGGGGCTCCAGTTAGGCGGCGGGCTCACCCTCTCTGCTCCTTAAACGGTGACAAAGCGTTGCAGGTCGAAGGGCTTCTTGCGCAGCAGCATGTAGTAGACCGCCCGGCCGAGCTTGGCGGCCAGGATGCTCAAGGCCTTGCCCTTGCCATGCTTCTTCTCGATGCGGGCGAAGTACTTGTTGCCTGCCGTGTTCCAGCGCAGGAACAGAGCGGCGGCTTCGGAGAAGGCCCACTTGAGATGGACGTTTCCGATCTTGCTGCCGGCGGACTTCTTGATCTTTCCGGCCGACTCATGCCTGCCTTTGACCAGGCGCGAGTAGGAGAGGAAGTCCTGGACGCGGGGGAAGCGCTCCAGGTCATCGATTTCATAGACCAGGGTCAAGGCAAGGACTTCGCCGATGCCAGGGATGGAGCGCAGCAGGGAGAAGGCATGTCCATGGTCCTTGCGGACTTCATGGAGGAGGAAAAGCTCCAATTCACGGATGACGTCGTCGTAGGCGCCCAGCAGAGAAACATCGGCAGCCATGGACATCTGGATGCTGCTGTCGTCGAAGTGTTCGACGATGGCTCCTCGGTCCTTGGTCTTGTCGATCCGCTCTTCGAAAGCCGGGAGGTTGTACTGGGTGTTGGTGTTTTGAATGTGGGTGAGCAGCTCGGCGCGTTTTCTGACGAAGAAGGTTCTGCGCCGCATGAGGTCGCGGGTGGCGCGCTTGTCACGGGGGTAGACGTAGGAGTGAGGGAGGTTGCCTCCGCGCAGGAGGGAAGCGATCTTGTAGGAGTCAATGCGGTCGTTCTTGGCCTTGCCGCCGTGGATGGCCTTCATGTCGAGGGCATGGCCGAGGACGAAGTCGATCCCCTCCCGGGCACACAGGTCGGAGATCCAGTACCAGCAGTAGACGCACTCGACGGCGACGGCAAGGCCCTTGCGGTAAGGCCGCAAGGCTTTGAGAAGCTCGTCCGGATCACAGGAAAGCTTCCTGTGGACCAGCGCCCTGCCGGATTGGTCAAGGATGCAGATGTACATGCTGCGTGCATGGAGGTCGATCCCGCAGTAGTGACGGTGCTGTTGGGTGTAGAATCTCATCGAGGCCTCCTTTCTTTTCTGTCCAACCCCAGCCTACCGCAGGCGGGGAAAGGAGGGGGCCTCAAACAGTATCCCCGGCCTGAACCGGACGGATACCGCGCTATCGCGCGATCCCGCCGGTTAGGCCATGCACGTAGACACCGCTAAACCCGCGTTCATGAACCATCTCGATGGCTGAGAACAAGACCAAGCCCACCGACGCAAGCGTCGAGGGATACATCGCCGCACGGGGCAGCGAGCAGCAACGTGCCGACTGCCGGGAATTGATAGCTCTGCTTGAGAAGGCCACGCGGCAACCGCCCAAGATGTGGGGACCCAGCATCGTCGGCTTTGGCTCCTATCGGTACACATACGAGAGCGGACACTCTGGGGAGGCTCCACTGGCGGGCTTCGCGATTCGTGGTCGAGAGCTGGTGATCTACTTGGTAGCCGAACAAGACGAGCAGAAGTCCCTGCTGTCCAGGCTTGGCCCGCACAAGATGGGCAAGTCCTGTCTGTACTTCAAGCGGCTGGCCGACCTCGATAGGTCGGTGCTCGAGAAACTGGTCGTTAGCTCGGTCGCGGAGGTGAGGCGGCGCTATGGGTAGCACGGCTGCGCCGCCGGTATGCTTAGCTACGCGGCAGAAGGATGGATCTGGGTTCTATGCCCGAGCACTCGCAGAAGTGGAGAACCGCCGAACCACAGCGTTCGCCGTCAATACCAGGAACGAAGTGGCCCGTAGCTCTCTTGGTGCTGTTGATCGTCGCTGGTTGCTCACGGAATCAACAGGAGGTAACTCTTGTGATTGGAAAGCCCCTGCTGGGTGAGTCTGGAGCAGTGGACCTGTTCAAGGTGAGTGAGGCGGTCTGGGCGCGGGAAGCCAAGTACGGCTTCCGCGCCCTGAGTAACCCGGAACGGGTCTTCCTTTGCGTCTGGAGTCTCGAGGCCGAGGTTAACAACGGCGGCTTCTCTCAATTCTTCGACAACTCGGCAGGGGACTATGCTGCTGAAACTCCAGATGCCCTTCGAAGAATCGGCGCTGCAGGAATGGCCGATCTCGTGGAGAGAGCGATGGCCGTGTTCGGCGCCTCGGGCCCGCCGGCCGACCACGAAAAGCGTTTGGAGGCGATTGAGGCCCTTCCAGAGTCCGAGAAAGAGAAGTGGGAGGAGTTGGATGCCGCCTTCATGAACCTCTCCTCGCCAGAGGCCGAGCTTCGCGCCTTTGTCGAAGCGCATCGGTTGGAGTTTTACGCACCGTGAGTGGCTGGCGGCCAACCCTCGCTTCCACGGGTCGGCAGCCGCCCTGGTAACCAGCCGCCGAGCCGTAACGCATCACACCAGGTGGCGAGCGCCACCACAATCTGGAGGTCCTGTGTCTATTTCCAAGCGTCTCCACTTGACCCTCGCCCTTACCCTCCTGCTCACAATCGGCGCAGGTCCGAGTCTGGCAGCCCCCGATAATAACGACAAGAAAGTGTGCGCCGACCTCCTTCGCTGGGCCACGGTCTCGTGGGAAACCTTCAGTGACAACGAAAAGATGGACATCGAGCTCGACTTCTTCTGCTCACATGACTTCGACAGCTCATCGGAAGCGCGCTCGATCATGACGAAGGCGGGTTTCGTCGTAGAGGGCATACCCATGGACTTCGGGCTCGACGCGGATGAGCAGAAGTTTCGGGAATCACAGCACGACTTGTGCAGAAAAGCGGATCGCTACACTCTCGCCCGCGGCCGCGCCTCCTCAGTCATTCATGCGCTCGATGAGAATGTAACCAAGGCCGTGGGCGATTGCCTTCGATCGAGAGAAGGTCTTCTTGGCTTTTTGGAGGCAACCAGAAACCCTGACACCTTTATCGTTCGCCTGAGGCTGACAAACGCTGCAGTCGCGAACATCGACGCGCCAATCATCACGCCACGCACCGTGATATCTTCCTGCCAAGGCAATCTGAAGGCTGGCACAATTCAAGGTGGCACCGAGAAGGTGCTCACGTGCTTACGCAATCCGAAAGTCGACGGTGTGACCGTCGTCATTCCGTCCTCGGACCACATCGTTGATTGGATGACCGACAACAGCCTCCCGGTCGTGGCAGATCCGCCTCCGGCCTCGGATTGCACCCCAGGCCAGGAGTACATAGCCGAGGATGCCGGAACGGAAGGCAATCGGGTGGTCCGAGTTGCACAATGCACGAGCGGCTATGTCGCCGCCGGACCGGGCCTCTGCAATCGCGGTCTCCAGGAAAACGACCCAGGCACTCTTTCCCGATTCGGTCATCTCGAGTCCGGCATACAGCTCGGTGCAACCATGTTCAGGTGTGTGTGGTCCCAGGCACAGGATCGCGGAATTCGTCTGAGCGCCCAACTACCCTGCGTCTGCAAGGGGAAGTAGAACCTCGACCCTGACGGCCGGACGTGGAAACGCCCCCCGGGAACGAGCCGCGGGGGGCGCCGGGGCGGCCGGCGGTTCTGGTCGATCTACGGCAGCAGGGGAGGTGCGGATCAACGTTGCAGCATAGAATCCCCGCCGATGCGGTGCGACATCTCTCTCGTCATCCCCGCCTACAACGAGGCGGAGCGGCTCGGCTCGACTCTCGAGCGGGCGGCGGAGTATCTGTCGCGGCGCGGCGTCTCGTACGAGGTGCTGGTGGTGGACGACGGCAGCCGCGATCGCACGGTCGAGGTGGCGGAGGGGTTTGCGGACCGCGGCGTGCGGGTGATCCGTCACGAGCGGAACCGGGGCAAGGGGGCCGCGGTCCGGACTGGAATGCTCGCCAGCCAGGGCGGCGAGGTGCTGCTCTCGGATGCGGATGCCTCGACGCCGATCGAGGAGCTGGAGAAGCTGGAGCGCCGTCTTCCGGAGGCGCCGGTGGTGTTCGGCAGCCGGGCCGTGGCCGGTGCGGACGTGCGCCAGCACCAGCCGTTCTATCGCGAGCTGATGGGCAAGACGTTCAACCGGATCATCCGGCTGCTCGGGGTGGGCGGGGTCCGCGATACGCAGTGCGGTTTCAAGCTGCTGGCCGGAGACGTGGCGCGGGAGCTGGGCGCCGAGCTGACCGTCGACGGCTTCGCGTATGACGTGGAGCTGGTCTGGCTGGCGCGGCGGCGCGGGTATCCGATCGCGGAGGTGGGCGTGATCTGGGTCAATTCGCCCGACTCGCGGGTGGACCCGATCCGCTCGTCGCTGTCGATGTTCCGCGACGTGGTCCGCATGCGTCTCCGCCATTCGAGGGGGCGGTGACGGTCCACCCGGTCCTGCCGCTCCTGGCGCTGCTGGGACTGGCGGGCCTCTTCCTCGGGCTGCGATCGGCGGGCGGCATCCGCCGGGACCTGGGGCTCGCCTGGGGCGCGCTGGCACTGGCAGCGACGGCGCTCCTGGCTCCCGCGCTCTCGATTCCTGGCGGCATCCCGAGCCCGGCCGCCTCGCTCGCCGCGGTGCCGCCGTGGCAGGGGACGGGCGATCGGGCCGAAGGCAACCCGGTGCTGCGGGATGTGACGTTCCAGATCCAGCCCTGGCAGCTCTTCGCGCGCCGCGAGATGCGCGCCGGCCGGCTGCCGTTCTGGAACCCGCACCAGTTCTCGGGCGCGCCGTTCTGGGCCAACGGCCAGTCGGCGCCGCTCTTCCCGCTGCATCTCGTCTTCGACGCGTTGCCGCTGCTTTTCGGCTTCGTTCTCCTGCCTTGGCTGCGCTTCCTGGCGGCCGGGTGCGGCGCCTGGCTGCTCGGCCGCGAGCTGGGCCTGTCGCGGCCGGCGGCACTGCTCGCGGCTCTGACCTTCCCGCTCTCCGGGATGCTGGTCAGCTTCCTCCTGTTCCCCATGGGCAACGCGCTGGCTCTGGTCCCTTGGGTGCTCTGGAGCGTCGAGCGCCTCGCGGCGGGAACGGGGTCCTGGGCGTGGCTTGCGCTCACCGCCGGCCTCCAGCTCCTCGGCGGCCATCCCGAAACCTGCGCGCACACGGCGCTCCTCTCGGGCCTCTATCTCCTGGCGCGCGGCGGCGGCCTTCGGGTCTGGGCCCGACTTCTGGCCGGGTGGACGGTTGCCGGTCTGATCGCCGCCGTCCAGATCCTTCCTCTCCTGATGCTCCTGCCCGAGACCAGCAAGTGGGGCGCGGCTGGCGCCGATACTCCAGGAGCCGAGCCCCCGCTGGCGCTCCTTCTCCAGCAGCCACTCCGCCTGGTCCTGCCGCAGCTCTACGGCCATCCGGCCGACCGCTCCTGGGTCGGGCCGTTCAACTACTCGGCGACGGCGGTCTATGTCGGGGCTCTCGCGCTCCCGCTGGCCGTTGCCGGGCTGGCGCGGGCCCGACGCGACCGCCGCTGGCTGGCGGTGGCCGTGGTGGTGGCCTTTTCCTTCCTGGCGGCGTACCACATGCCGGGCGTGCGCGACGTTCTCGGCGCCCTGCCGGTGCTCGACCGCGCCGCGCATCACCGGCTGATCTTCGGCATCGAGCTCGGGCTCGCGCTCCTCGCCGGAGCCGGCTGCGACCGCTGGCTCGAAGGCCGCGGCCGGGGGATCGCGGTCGGCGCCGCGCTGGTCGGCCTGCTGCTCGTCGCGGCCTGGACGACTCTCTCCGGGGCCTGGATCAATCCCGGCCTCACCCGCCAGGAGCTGCGGTGGACGATCGGCGCGGCGCTGGTCGCTCTGGCCCTGACCGCGACCCTGAAGCTTTCGGCCGGGGCGCGATGGAAGCTCCTGCCCCTGCTGCCGGCCGTGGCGATCGTCGATCTGCTCCTGGCCCACGGCAACATTCTGGGGGCGATCCCGCTCGAACGCCTCTATCCGGAGACCGGCGCGGTCCGCTTCCTGGAAGCGCGGGAAGGTCGGGTCGCGGGTCTGGACCAGGCCCTGCGGCCGAACGCGGCCATGGTCCATGGCCTCTTCGACGTGCGCGGCGACGATCCGGTGAAGCTGGAGCGCTACGAGACGGTCTACCGCTCGTTCGGAGGCGGTGATCCGGTGTACTTCCAGGCCATCGACCGCTGGGACGATCCCTGGCTCGACCGCCTCGGCGTCCGTTGGGTCGTGGCGGGTCCCGCGGAGCCGTCACCGATGCCGGACTGGCGCCTCGCCTACCAGGGTTCGGACGCCAGGGTCTGGGAGCGGCCCGGAGCCCTGCCGCCGGTCCGTTGGACGGAGGGAGGGGGGCCGTCCGTACACAACGCGATGAAGGCGGACATCCTGAGTCGGGAGCCCGGCCGCTGGGAGATCCGGTGGAGCGGACGGTACCGTGCCACGCTGGTGGTCTCCGAAACCTGGGACCGCGGCTGGACCGCGCGGACAGGCAACAGCCCGGTGCCGGTCAAGGCGGTGGACGGCGCGCTGCTCGGCGTCGAGTTGGGGCCGGGGGCCGGAACGCTGGAGCTGCGGTATCGGCCTCCGGGGTTCTGGTGGGGGTTGGTGTTGTCGGTGATCGGGATGGCGGTGGCGATCTGGCGCGTGAGGTCTCGGTCGTGATCCGCCCCACCCGACCCGATGACCTCCCATCCCTCTCCGCGCTCTTCGAGCAGGGCTTCGGCCATCCACTCGCGCCGGAGGAGTGGGAATGGAAGTACCTTCGCCTGCCTGGAGAATCCCGGAGCCTGGTAGCGGTTCACCATGGCGAGGTCGTGGCCCATGCGGGAGCGATCTGCCTGCCGGCGAGGTGGCCGGATGGCGAAGGGGGGATCTGGCAGCTCGTGGACTTCGTCGGGTCTCCTCGGAAGGGCGGTCTCCGGCCGCCGATGGTCGAGCTGGGGCGGGCTCTGCTGGCCGACCTGCCCCGGTCCCAGGACGCGCCGTGGATCTTCGGTTTCCCGAGCGAGCGCCACTTCCGGCTCGGCCAGCGGGTGTTCGGATACCGGCCCCTCTTCGAGATCCAGCCGCTCGCCGGAACGATCCCGGACGGTCCGGCTCCGGATGTGCGCATCGAGACCGGCGACACGCCGGGCGGTTGGGCCGAGCCGGTCTGGCAGCGCTGCGGGGTCTTCGGGGTACGGCGGTCCACGGCGTTCCTGGCCTGGCGCTACTGGAGCCGGCCCGGGCGCTACTACCGGTTCTACCGGCTGTTTTCAGGGGAAGTGGAGGGGCTCGCCGTGTTCGCGTTCGTCGGCGAGGAGGCCTGGGCCGCCGAGGTCTGGCTGCCCGAATCCGGCGAGTGGTACCCTTCGCTGCTCGCCGTCGCCGCCGACCTGCGCGCCTCGGGGCTCCGCGTCTGGCGGTTCTGGCCCTCTCCCGGCATCGATCTCCACACCGAAGCTCTCGGCCTGCGGCCGGAAGGCGAGCGTCGCTTCGTGGGCTGCCGCGGCGGCGAGCCCGCGGCCGGCTTCACGTATTCGATGGGGGACTATGACCTGGTCTGAGCGCGTCGGGGCTCTCGTCCTGATCTCCGTGCTGGCCGGCTGCGGCCGGGCGCCGGAGGGGTTCCTCCTGCGTCCGCTCGTCGGCACGAAGGCCTACTCGGTGAGCCAGGACGAGGTGCCGGAGGGGCTTTCATTCGCCAGAGAGCCGGAGCTGGCCGATCTCGAGATCGATCAGGAACGGCGGCCGGTCGTCCTCACCTCGCCCGGCGTCTGGCGCTGGCGCGGCGAGGTGCCGGAGGAAGGCGCGCGGCTTCACGCCGGCGTCCAGCTCCTGCCGGCCGCCTGGGCCAGGGCCCATACCTTGAAGGTCAGCCTGATCGCGAACGAGGGCGGCCACGATTCCAGCGAGGTCCTGGATGCCGCCCGCGTCCTCCGGGTGGACGACCTGCGCTGGATCGACCTCGACGCCGACCTCTCCCGCTGGGCCGGCCGCGAGATCACCCTGGAGATGTTCGCCGAGGTCGAAGGCCTCCCCGCCGATCACGCGCAGGACAACCTCGTGGCCTGGGGACCGGTCTCGCTCGCGGCTCCTCCCGAGGAGGTCAAAAGGCCGAACATCCTCTTCATCCTGGTCGATACGATGCGCCGCGACCATCTGACCCCTTACGGCTACAGACGCGAGACGACGCCGGAGATCCAGAGCCGTCTCGCGCTGCCCGGCGCGGTGGTGGAGGAGGCCTACAGCCAGGCGCCCTGGACGCTGCCGTCCGTGGTCTCGTTCCTGACCGGCCGCTATCCGGGCGAGCTGCTCAGCTCCGACATGACCTCGTTCGGCATCCCGGACGAGGTGCCTCCGCTGCCCGAGATGCTCGCTGAGCTCGGCTACCAGACCGGCGGCTTCATCGCCAACCCGAGCCTCCACGCCGGCGCCGGCTTCGGCCGCGGGTTCCGGACGTTCTTCGCCCCGCCCGCCGAGATCGAATGGATGAAGAAGCACGCCGACACCGTGAACGCCCACGCCATTCCCTGGCTCCGGGCGCACCAGGACCGGCCGTTCTTCGCCTACGTCCACTACATCGATCCGCACGACCCCTACGAGAACCCGGACATGGACCGCTTCGGCGGCCGGTCGCCGTTCATGCCCGACTACGCCGGGCCGGTGGCCGGCAACTGGATCCACGGGATCTACAACGGCAACATCCAGCTCGAAAACCCCGCGCGCGATGTGCCTTACATCCGCGCGCTCTACGACTCCGAGGTGCGCTACGTGGACCGCCACATCGGCGAGTTGCTGGCGAGCCTCGACCCGAAGGTCCTCGCCAACACGCTGGTCGTGATCACCGCCGACCATGGCGAGGAGCTGTACGACCACGGCGGCTGGAAGCACGGCCAGACGCTCTACGACGAGCAGATCCACGTGCCCCTGATTCTTCGTTGGGATGGCCACATCCAGCCCGGCACCCGGCTGCGCGGCACGGTCCGGCTCGTGGACTTGGTGCCGACGCTGATGGGGGTGGCCGGCGGCAAGGCCGATCCGGCCTGGAGCGGGGTCGATCTGCTGCCGGCGCTCACCGGCCGCGGCGCGCTGCCGCGGCGGCCCGCCTTCGCCCAGCACCTGACGAGCGGCCCGCTGCGCGCCGCGGCCGTCCTCGACCGCCGCAAGCTGATCCTCTACAACGAGCGCGAGCCGTTCCAGCCCGCGGACCCGATGCAGGCCCATCTCTTCGAGGTGGACGCCGCGCGGTTCCGGCGCCAGGAGCTGTACGACCTGGGCCGGGACCCGGGAGAGAAACAGGGGCTCGCGGCCGATCCGTCGGCCCGGCCGCTGTCCGAGGTCATCCACCAGCGGCTGGCGCCGTTCCTGCCGGGCACCCGGGTGGTCACGGACGGCGCTCTGCCGGGCGCGCGCCTGAGTGGTACGATCACCTTCCAACGCGCTCCGCAGCGCTGGATTCCGTACTTTCTCGGCCCGGCGGACCGCGTGGAGATGACCGGCAACCGCATCGATTTCGAGCTGACCGCCGAGCCGATCGACAAGGGTTTCCGGCTCGAAGGGGACCCCGGCCGCGTCGTGGCCGTGACCCTGAGCGTGGACGGCCGGCCGGTGCCTGCGGACCGCGCCGTCGCCGCCGGCCATCTCAAGGTGTGGACGCCCGGGAAGCAGGCCGTGACGCGCCGTCCGGCCGATCCCGAGACCGAAAGACGCCTGCGAAGCCTGGGATACATCCAGTGAACGAGACCCTGCAGCCTCCCGGCTGGACCGAGCGGGTGCGCGCCGAGAGCGCGCTGATCGTCGCGCCCCACTTCGACGACGAGGTGCTCGGCTGCGGCGGTCTCGCCGCGCAGCTCGCCGCCGGCGGCTCCGCGGTGCGCGTCCTCTTCCTCACCGACGGGGGCGGCGGCGTGGAGGAGGTCGAGGACCGCGATGCCTATCGGGCCCGCCGGCGCGAGGAGGCCGGCAACGCCGTGCGCGCCCTGGGCGCCGCGGGCTGCGACGTCCTCGATCTGCCGGATGGTGCGCTCGACCGGCACCTCGACGAGGCCGTCCAGGGCCTGCGCCGCGCGCTCCTCACGCAGCGGCCCGACCTGCTGCTGGTCCCCCATCCGCTGGAGGTCACCCGCGACCACCAGGCCGCGTTCGCCGCGGTCCACCGGCTTCTCGCGCCTCTGCGGGACGACGACCACGGCGACCCCCACGAGGCGTTCCGCGGCCTCCGCATCCTGCTCTACGAGGTCAACCACCCGGGCCATCCCGATCTCCTGGTGGACGTCACCGGCGAGGAAGGGACCCTGGAGTCGGCCATGGCGTTCTACGGCAGCCAGGAGGAGCGCCATCCATACCTCAACGCCGCGCTCGGCCTGCGCCGCTTCCGGACGCTGAGCCTCGGCCCCGGGGTGAAGCTCGCCGAAGGCTACCGGCGCCTGCGGGTCGAGGACTTCACCACCCGCAGCCCGGCCCAGCTCGTCCGGCATCTCGGTGGTTATCCGGAGACCGTTGAGGTGCGCGAAGGGCCGCGGGTCTCGGTCGTGGTCCGCACGCGCAACCGGCCGGACCTGCTGGCCGAGGCCCTGGCGAGCCTGGCGGAGCAGGAGTACCGGCGCGCCGAGGTGGTCCTGGTCAACGACGGCGGCGATCCTCCAGCGCTGCCCGACGGTTTTCCACTGCCGGTCGTGCGGGTGGACCTGGAGGCGAACCGCGGCCGGGCGGGCGCGGCCGGGGCCGGGGTGGCCGCGGCGACCGGCGACTACGTGGCCTTCCTGGACGACGACGACCTCGCCGCGCCCGAGCACCTCGCGGCGCTGGCCGCGCTGGTCCAGGCCCCGGGCGTGCGCGTGGCCTACTCGGACGCGGCGGTGGCGGTCTACGAGCTGGACGAGGCCGCCGGCCGCTGGGTCTGCCGGGAGCGCCGGCTGCCGTACAGTCGCGACTTCGATCCCGACGTCCTGCTGGTGGACAACTACATCCCGTTCAACACGCTGCTGATCGAGCGCGGGCTGTTCGCGGAGGCCGGGGCGTTCGATCCGGCGCTGCCGTTCTTCGAGGACTGGGACTACCTGATCCGCCTCTCGGCCCTGACGCCGTTCCACCACCTGCGCCGGGTCACCTGCGAGTACCGGCACTTCCGCGGCGGCGGCCATCACATCTTCGGCGAGCGCCCGCGGGAGCGCGCGGACTTCCTGTCGGTCAAGGCGAAGGTCCTCGCGAAACACGCGGGCCGGCTGAGTCCGGACGCGCTGGCGCGGGCGGTGGACACGCTGCGCGCCGAGACGGTCCACGAGCGCGAGGACCGCCTGGCCGCCCGCCGCGAGGTGGCCGAGAGCCGCGGCGAGCGGAGCGAGCTGAGGACGAACCTGGAGCGCCTCGTGCGCGAGAACGAGGCCGCGAACCGCGAGCGCTTCGACCTGGAGGAGCGCTATCACGCGCTGAACGGCGAGCTCGACGCGGTGCGCCAGGAGAACCTCCGCATCCGGGCCGACCTCCAGCGTCTCTACGATCAGGAAGGGAAGCTCCGCGACAACCTGAACGAGCAGCTCGTCCGCCTGAAGCAGACCTACGGCGAGATCGAGCGCCTGAACAAGCTCATCCGGCAGATGGAGGCCTCCCGCGCCTGGCGCGTCCACTCGTGGGTCCAGGAGACGAAGGGCCGTTTCGGAAAATGATTGATCCCGTTCCCCCTCTCCCTAGCCCTCTCCCCCGTGCCGGGGGAGAGGGAACGCGGATCGCTCTGGTCTCCAGTGAACCGATCCGTCCTCACATGGCGGGGATCGGCATCCGCTACTTCGAGCTGGCCCGCCGGCTGGCCGAGCGGGGGCTCGCCGTCCGCCTCGTCTCTCCGGCGGAACCCGGCGAGATGGAGATCCCTGGAGTCGAGATCCGGAAGTTCGAGCGCGGACGTCTGGCGGAGATCCTCAATGGCTGTGCCGCTGTAGTGGCCCAGGGCCAGCTCGCGAACGACGTGGTTCTCGAGCTGCCGCGGCTGCCGGTCGCGATCGACCTCTACGATCCGTGGCTGGTCGAAAACCTGAGCTACGCCGCGACGCTCGGTCTCGATCCCTACCGGAACGACCATGCCACGTGGGTGCTCCAGATGTCGCGCGGCGACTTCTTCCTCTGTTCGTCCGAGGAGCAGCGGACTTTCTATCTCGGTTTTCTCGCCGCGCTCGGCCGCGTCAACCCCGAGCGCCTGGAGCGCGACCCGGACCTGGAGACGCTCATCGCGCCGGTCCCATTCGGCGTGCCCGACGAGCTGCCGCCGCACCGTCCGGTCCTGCCTCCGCGCGATCCCGGCGAGCGCCGGCTCCTCTTCGGCGGCCTCTACGACTGGTACGACCCGTGGACGCTGCTCGACGCGCTCAGTCGATTGGACGTGCCGGGCTGGACTCTCCTCCTGATCCGCAACCCGAACGCGGAAGGCACGCCACAGCGCCTGCTCGGCGAGGTCGAGGCCCGCTGCCGGAAGCTCGGCTGGTGGGGGAGCCGCGTGAAGACGCTCGACTGGGTGCCTGCCGAGCGGCGCTACGACCTGCTGCGCGACGTGGACCTCCTGGTCGCGCCGCACCGGCCGAGCCTGGAGACCCGCCTGTCTCTCCGCACCCGGTTCCTCGACGCCCTCGCCGCCGGCTGCCCGGTGATCACGAGCGAAGGGGGCACCATGAGCCGGCTCCTGCGCGAGCACCGCGCCGGCTGGGTGGCCCCGCCGGGCGACGCCGAGGCGCTGGCCGGTCTCCTGCGCGAGGTGCTGACCGCGGACGAGAGCGCTCTCTCCGACCGCAGGCAAGGAGCCCGCGAGCTGCTCCGGGGCTTCACCTGGGACCGCGCCCTGGAGCCGCTCCTGCGCTTCTGCCGCGATCCGCGGCGCGATGAGACCAAGGAGCGCTTCGTCCATAGGCCCGAGACCGTGGCGCCGGCCGACCCGTTCCCGTTCCGTTTGAAGCGCCGCCTCAGGAGACTCGTCCGCTGATGGAATCAATCGAGAAGGTCGCGGTCGCCATCCTCTCCTGGAACGGCCGGCACCACCTGGAGATCTGCCTCGCCGCGCTCGCCGCGCAGCGCGATCCTGGCGTCGAATGGGAGATCCTGGTGCTCGACAACGGCTCGACCGACGGCACCTCGGACTGGCTGCGGAAGATGTCACCTCCGCGGGTCCGCCTCATCCGGAGTGACGTCAATCTCGGCTTCTGCGCCGGCAACAACCGCCTGGCCCGGGAATCGCCGGACGTGGACGCCCTCGCCCTGCTCAACAACGACACCCGCCCGGAGCCCGGCTGGCTGGCGGCCCTGGTGGACGCCCTGCGCTCGGCCCCGGACGACGTGGCCGCGGTCTCCGGCAAGATCGTGGACTGGGACGCGGAGCGGCTGGACTTCGGCCGCGGCGTGATGACCTTCGACGGCCACGCCTTCCAGCTCGACTTCCGGAAGCCGCTCGGCCGCGCCCGGGTGCCGAAGGCGGGCGAGGAGCTGCTCTTCGCCTGCGGCGGCAACATGCTGATCCGGCGGCGCTCCTTCCTCGCGGCCGGCGGCTTCGACGAGAGCTACTTCGCCTACCTGGAGGACGTGGACCTGGGCTGGCGCCTGTGGTCGGGAGGCGAGCGGGTCCTCTTTGCGCCGGACGCGGTGGTGCGCCACCGGTCGAGCGCCACGAGCGACCTGCTCGGGCTCTACAACCGGGGCTTCCTCTTCGAGCGCAACGCCTTCCTGACCGCCTACAAGAACTACGAGGCCGGCGTCTGGGAGCGGATCATGCCGGCGCTGATGCTGACCCTGATCTCGCGAACCGAGCGGCTGCTCGTCGGCAACAACCCTGGCACCGGCACGCTCCAAGTCGATCCCTATGCCGGCTGGATCGCCAACACGAGGAACGGCGGCCCCACGATCCAGCCGCCTCCGGCCCGGGTGCCGATCACGCCGCGGAACATCCTCCTGAAGATGAAGGAGCACGGCCCGCGGAAGTTCCTGGCCAAGGTGGCGGAGCGCCTCCAGGCCGCCCGCTCCGCTCCGTCCCCCGTGGCTCCACTCGTCCAGGATGCCCCCTGCCTCACGGACGAGCGGACCGTCGCGCAGTTCCGGGCCCTCCACTGGCTGCTCGGCAACCTGGATGTCGCCGCGGAGCGCCGCGCGAAGATCCAGCGTCGCCGCCGGCGTCCGGACCGGGAGATCTTCGAGCGCTTCCCGCTCTACCTCGTGCCGACCTACCCCGGCGACGAGACCCTCTTCGCGAGCCACGGTTTCCAGGCCTGGCTGCCGTCCGACCTTCCCATGGTCCGCACTGGTCTGGACAAGGTCATGGAGATGGGCTGAAGCCGTCTTCACGAACTTGCCGCATCGTTGTCCCGCTTTTCCGGCTGTCCCGCACTACTGAGCAGACCCGGCAGTGCTCCAAGGCAGGTACCGACGTTCGAGGCTTGGTCCGGCAGACGGCGAAGGGCGCCGTTGTGTCGGCATGATCGATTGATTTTCTATGGAAGGGAGACAAACATGGGACTGACGAACACCCTCAAGCTTTACACCGGCTTCCTCCGGCTTCGCCTGAAGAACGGCGACCCGAGGGAGTATGACCGTCATTGGGAGAAGTTCTGGAAGACCGTCGACAAGACGGGTCAGGACGGCCACGTGGTCTGGGACGCCCGCGTCGAGATCGCCGCGGCCGAAGACCTGCCGCGCTTCCAGCCCTACATGGACCGCACCCTTCCAATCCTCGACCTCGGCTGCGGCAACGGCCGGCAGTCGCGCTACCTGGCCGATTACTTCGACCAGGTGATCGGCGCGGACGTCGCGCCGTCGGCGATCGAGCTCGCGCGCCAGGAGACGAAGGAAGAGAAGAACGTCGTCTACCGTGTGCTGGACGCGACCCGTCCGGAGCAGGCGGAGGCGTTCCACGCCGAGTTCGGCGACGTGAACGTCTACATCCGCACGGTGATGCACGTGATCCAGAAGGTGGACCGGCCGAAGTTCGTCCAGAGCCTGAAGACGCTGCTGGGCGAGAAGGGCGTGCTCTACCAGATCGAGCTCTCCTCGCAGGCGCTCAACTACTTCCGCTCCCTGCCGGCGAAGGGCAAGATGGACCTGCCGCCGCTGATCGAGCGCGTGGTGGAGCACGGCGTGGTGCCGGTCGGCTACGAGGCCGACGAGCGCGTCGGGCTCTTCCCGGACAGCGAGTGGGAGCTGCTCAACGAGGGCACCAACCTGACCGTGAAGACCATCCCGATCGCCCAGGGCCAGGAGGGCGCGGTCCCGGCCAGCTACCTGATCGCCCGCACCCGTCCCGCCGCCGCCATGCGCAAGGCGAGCTGAGCGCGGTCCCACCCACACCCCGGAATCTTCGAGAGGCGGCCTACCCGGCCGCCTCTCGGCGTTTTGCCGTTAAGCTTCCTCCATGGCGTACGAGATCTCGGTGGTGATCCCCACCCACAACCGGCTGGAGGTGCTGGCCGAGGTCATCCAGGCCCTGGAGTTCCAGGACCGGCCGCCTTCGTTCGAGGTGGTGGTCGTGGATGACGGGTCCACGGATGGGACCGCGGACTGGCTGCGGAACCACAGCTTCAACTTGCCGCTCCGGGTGCTCACGCAGGAGAACCGCGGACCGGCCGCGGCGCGCAACACCGGCGTGGCCGTGGCGGCCGGCGAGCTGGTGGCCTTTCTTGGGGACGACACCGTCCCCTCCCCAGGATGGCTGAGGCTCCATCGCGAAGCCCATCGGAGCCGTGGCGACGACCCCCGGCTGGCCGTCATCGGGTACACCGGATGGCATCGGCGGATGCAACTCACCCCCTTCCTGCGCTACATCAACGAGCATGGGCTCCAGTTCGGATACGCCCTGATCCAGGATCGGGAAAGCGTGCCGTTCAACTTCCTCTACACGTCGAACCTTTCGCTTCACCGCGACGAGCTTCTCGCCGAGCCGTTCGACCTGCGCTTCCCGTACGCGGCGTGGGAGGACATCGAGCTCGCCTATCGCTTGAAAAAACGAGGGTTACGGCTGGTGTACGAACCGGCGGCCACGGTGGCCCACGATCACCCCACCGACATCGCCCGTTTCACGTCCCGACAGGAGAAGGCGGGCTACTGCGCGGTGGTCTTCTACCGGCTCCACCCGGAGCTCGGATCCTTCCTCGGCCTCGGTCCCGGCGGTCCGCCTCCCCTGCCTCCGGCCGGCCGCCAGAGGTGGCTGGAACGGCTGGTGTACGCATTGCAAAAGGGGCCGGTCAATCTCCCGAAGGTCTGGGAAGAGGTACTCCGGTACCATTACATACGAGGCTTGCACCGCGCCTGGTCTGAGCTGGGCGCGGAGATGGAAAAGGAGAACAGCCATGAAATCCCTTCAACGAGCAGCCGCACGGCTCCGTGACGCTGGCTCGATCCCGGTGCTCGCCGCCCTGCTCGCGGTGGCGGTGAGCGCTCCTCTCGCGGCTGCCGACCGCGGCCGGCCGCACGACTCGTCCGACCAGGGCCGCTCCGCGCAGCCGCGGTCCGACTCGGGCTCCCGGCCGTCGTACTCGCCGCCCTCGTCTTCCGGCGGCGGCAACTCCGGCGGCAGCTCCGGCAGCGGCTCGGGCGGCTGGAGCGCGCCGAGCGGCTCGGGCTCGGAGCCGCGGACGGCCCGGCCCCGGTCGAGCTCCGACGACGACAGCCACATGCAGCGTCCCCGCACCGGCTCGCGCGACGACTGGCGCGGCGGCCATGGCGGCTGGTACGGCGGCGGTTACTACGGGGGCTATTACGGCGGCTACTACTCGCCCTATCACCGCTACTACTGGGGTCCGTACCTGGGCTGGGGCTGGTGGGGCTGGTGGCCCGGCGACGACTACTATGGCTACTACGGCTACAACTATCCGCGCTACTACGGCGACCGGTATGACCGCTACGGCCGGACCACGATGGGCGCGCTCGACGTCGACGTGAGCCCCGGCAAGACGGAGGTCTGGATCGACGGCCGCTACGTCGGCACGGCGGACGACTTCGACGGCTTCCCGCAGTACCTGTGGCTGGACAAGGGGGTCTACGACCTCGCGCTCTACCGCGACGGGTACAGGACCATCGCACGCCAGATCACCATCCATGCGGGCACGGTGATGAGCGTCGATGACCGCATGCAGCGCGGCGATTCGGTGAAGCCGCAGGACCTGGTCACCAAGACGCACGAGCGGCGCGACGAGCGCGTCCGCTCCGAGGAGGAGCGGCGCGAGGAGATCGCCCGCCGCGGCGACGACATGGAGGACTGGCGCGAACGGGCCCGCCGCCGCATGGAAGAGCGCGGCCGGTATGACCGGGACGACCGCGGTGATCGCGACGATCGCGATGATCGCGACGGGGACATGGATCGGGACGCTCCGGACGCCGACGGCGTCGGCCGGCTGCGCGTCGAGATCCTGCCGTCCGATTCGTCGGTCTACCTCGACGGCCGATTCGTCGGCACCGGCGTGGACCTCGAGCGGCTCCGCCAGGGCCTGCGGGTCGAGCCCGGCGAGCACCGGATCGCGGTGGTCCGTCCCGGACACAAGTCCGAGGAGCAGGAGTTCACCGTGTCTCCGGGCCAGGATGTCGAGTTGGAGATCGAGCTCGAGTCGATGGAGTAACCGTTAACGGTTGAAGCTCATCACGGCCGGCAGGGCGTCGCCTGCCGGCCTTTTTTTGCTACGGGGGCTTTGGACAAGGAGAAAAGTCATGAAACCCCTCCCGATGCTCGCCGTCCTGCTCGCCGTAGCGATGAGCGCTCCCCTGGCGGCAGGCGAGCACGACCCCCCGAGCGATTCCTCCGACCTGGGCCGCACCGCGGAGCCCCGGGTCGAGCCGGACCCGGCGCCGCCTCCCCCGAGCGAAGACTCGGGTGGGAGCATCGGCGATGAATCGGGTGGCAGCGTGGGCGAGGACCCGGGCGGAAACGATGACTCGGGTGGAAGCGTCGGCAAGGAGCCAGGCGGAAGCTCTGACGAATCCGCCGGCTCCGCGCCGCGGGTCGCCGTCCCCCGGTCGGATTCCGACAACGGCTCGCACCAGCAGCGGCCCCACACCGGCTCGCGCGACGGCGGGGGTGGTGACGGCGGCCAGGGTAGTGGCGGGGACTACGGCGAGCCCGGCTACGACGCGTCGAGCGACTACGTCGGCGGCGATGGCCCCGGCGAGCGTCATGGCCGCTACGTCATCGGCGCGCTCGGCGCGCTCGACATCGACGTCAGGCCGGGCAGGACGGAGGTCTGGATCGACGGCCTCTACGCCGGCACGGCGGACGACTTCGACGGCTTTCCACAGCATCTCCGGCTCGATCCGGGAGTCCACTGCCTCGTCCTGTACCGCGAGGGCTACACGACCCTCTCCCGCCTGATCCTGGTCGGCGCGGGCGTGACGATCAACGTCCATGACTCGATGCGGCGCGGGATTTCGGTGAGGCCCCAGGACCTGGACGGCCGGCAGGGCGGCGCCTGCCGGCCATCTTTCTGAGCCGGGTCTTACAACTGGGAGGGACTGGCGATCTCGTCGAGCCCGGGGGTCGTCGGTCTCGTCAGGGCCGGCGAGACGGGCTCGGAAGCCAGCCTGGTGCCGGCGCCCGCGCCGTTCGTGCGGTCGATGCCCATCTTCTCGTAGACCGGGCAGTGGCCGGTCGCGCCGCGCCAGAGCAGCGGCAGGCCGGTCAAGGCCGCCACGCCGAGGCCGGCCTTGCGGTTGCGGCTGCGCAGGGCCAGCGCGGCCAGCGCCGCGCCGCCCAGGACCGAGGCCCAGCGCTCGGCCTTGCCGACGTTCACGCTACCCAGCTTCCCACGCTCGCGGCTGAGCGTGGTGCGCACCTTGCCGAGACTGCCGAGCTTGTCGCTCACGCCTTCGCCGAAACTTCCCAGCTTCTCGCCAAATTTTTCACGACCGGCGTTCCACTTGTCACGCAGGCCCTCTTGGGTCGTCGCCATAAACAAGCTCCTTTCAGAAGGAAATCCGCGGATAGGAACTGGGACCGGCGGCGTCCGAGAGCACCCTCGTCGGTCGAACCGCGCCGCCGACCCGTCCCGCCTTAGGATTGTTTCAAGGCTCATGCCAAACTGGCGACCCGAAGCGCAAGATCTCGAAGCGCCACAACCGCTAGAACGGCGGCGGCGGAGTTTCCGGCGGAGTTTCCTCGCTGGCCGGCGGCGCCGGTGGCTTGATCTCCACGATCGGCGTCGGCGAGGCCGCAGCCGGCGCCGCCGCTTCCGGCGCGGGCTCGGGGTGCTGACGGGTCGGCCGGATCTCGATGATGCCCGGACCGGCGCTGGGATCCACGGTCGGCTCGGGAGCCGCCTCGGCCTCGACGTCGTCGGTCAGCGGGTCGGCGTTCGGATCGGGCAGGGTGTCGGCGGGGACGGCCGGGCCGGCGGCTCCGGACTCCTGGCCGTAGCCGTAGCCGAAGTTCGAGATCTCGATGCGGCCTTCGTCGTTCTGGTAGACGTCCGTCTGGACCGGCAGGCCGGTCGCGGGATCGAGCGCCACCCCGTTCTCGTCGTAGGACGCGTACTGGCCGTACCCGGGCTGGTGGCGGCGGCAGGGCTCCGACGGCGCCTGCCATTCCGGGAAGACCTCGTTCACGCGGTACGGGCAGGCCTCCGTGGCGAGCTGGCCGGTGGTCGGATCGACCGTCACGGTCACCATTCCGCGCGGCGGCGTGAACGGCAGGTAGCCGCGCGACGGGCGGACCGAGGCTGTGAAGCGGCTCCAGATCGGCAGCGCGGCCCGCGCTCCGGACAGGTTGGTCCTGGAGTTGTCGTCGTAACCCACCCAGACCACCGTCACCCGGTCCGGCGAGTAGCCGGCGAACCAGTTGTCGCGGCGGTCGTTCGTCGTCCCGGTCTTGCCGGCCAGCGCGTCGCGGATGCCGTAGGAGCGCGCCGGGCTCGCGGTGCCGTGGTCCATGGCGCCCTGCAGGATCGAGGTGACCTCGTAAGCCACCTCGGCCGGCATCACGCGGCGCGGCGTGGGCAGGTCGTCGCCCAGGATCTCCTCGCCGTCGCGCTCGCGCACCGCGGCCAGGCCGTGCAGCTCGGGGCGCGCGCCGTCGTTGGCGAAGGTCGCGTAGACCTCTGCCATCTCGTACGGCGTGGCCTCGAACGCGCCCAGGGCGAGCGACGGGACCGCGTCGAACTTCGTCGTGAGGCCCATCTCCTTCGCCTGGTCGATCACCCGGTCGAGGCCCACCTGAAGCGCCAGCCGCACGGTCGGGATGTTCAGGCTCTGCTCCAGGGCCGAGCGCACGGTCACCATGCCGCGGAAGCCGCGGTCGTAGTTCTGCGGCTTCCAGAGCATCCCCTTCGCCTTGACCGTGATCGGCGAGTCCTTGAGCAGCGACGCCGGCGAGACCACCGCCTCCTCGAACGCCGCCGAGTAGACCACCGGCTTGAACGCGCTGCCGGCCTGGCGGTGGGCGTTGCGCACGCGGTCGAACTGGCTGTTGGAGTAGCTGCGGCCGCCGACGTAGGCCAGGATCGCGCCGTCGCGCGGATCGACCGAGATCAGCGCACCCTGGAGCGACCTGCGCCCGCGCCGGCGCTCCAGGCCCTTCTCCAGGCCGGAGAGACCCTGGGCGACCGCCTGCTCGGCGCGCCGCTGGTCGCGCCAGCGGATCGTCGCGAAGAGGATGTAACCCTCGTCCGGCAGGTCCTTCACGCCGAAGCGCTCGCGGGCCTCGTGCTCCGCCATCTCGGCGAAGTAGGGCGCGAACGGCCGCGCCTTCGCGGTCTCCGGGCGCACCACCAGAGGCTCGGCCTGGGCGCGGCGGATCTCTTCCTCCGGCACCCAGCCGAGCTCGCCCAGGCGCTTCAGCACCCAGTTGCGGCGCTCGATCGCCTTGTGTGGGTGCTCGGTCGGCAGGTAGGTGCCCGGCGCCTGGATCATGCCGGCGAGCGTCGCGGCCTCGGCCAGCGAGAGCTGCGACGGATGCTTGCCGAAGTAGGCCCACGAGGCCGCGCCGAGGCCGATCACGTTCGCCGGACCGCTCTTGCCCCAGTAGATCTCGTTGAGGTACGCCTCCAGGATCGACTTCTTGCTGTAGCGCAGGTCGAGCAGCACCGCGATCCAGGCCTCCTTGGCCTTGCGCGTGAGCGACCGCTTGCTGGTCAGGTACAGGTTCTTGACGAGCTGCTGGGTGATCGTGCTGCCGCCCTGCGCCACGCCGCCGTCCTTCAGGTTCACCCACAGCGCGCGGGCGATGCCGGTCGGCGAGACGCCCGGGTGGGCATAGAAGTTGTCGTCCTCGGCCGCCAGCACCGACTGGGAGACGAACTCCGGCATCTCGGCGAGCGTAACCGGCCGGCGCTCGTTCAGGTCGGGGCCGTAGAAAGAGGCCAGGAGCGGCGGCTCCAGGATGACGGCCTCGGTCTTGCGGCCGTCCGCCTTGAGCGAGCGCACCCGGTTGCCGGAGACCCCGATGTCGGCGAGCAGGCCGCCGGCCTCGCCGTCCGGCGTCGGGAAGCGGCGCAGGCGGACCGCGACGCCGTCGCGCTTCCGACTGTACCAGCCGGGGCCGGGCGTCGTGTTGCGGGTCTCCCGGTAGCCGGCGGCCTCCAGCTCGGAGACCAGCTCAGGCACGGTGACCGGCGAGCCCGGCTCCAGCCGGGTCGGCGTGGTGTAGAGGCGGGACGGCTGCGGATAGGGCGCCTCGGGGAACTTCCGCACGAGGGTCCAGAAGTAGCCGGCGAACACGAACCCGCCAAGGAAGAGAAGAGCGGCGACGGCCAGCCCGGCGGCCGCGGCGCGCCGCGGTCCCGGCGGCATGTCCGAGAGATGAAGTCGGTGCCAGAAGCGGGAGGCTGGGCTCACGGTTGGTGGATTCGATGGATTCGGCGGATATTGCATGGTTGCCCCGGTTCCAGTAGCGTCCTCGATCGGACGCGCCAGAGGACAAGGCAAGGGTTGTGCCACCTTGCGGAAGACCCGGCCGGCACAGCGGTTGCAGTCGGTGCCCTGCGGGAGATGGAAGAGAGAGGAGAATCCCATGAGCGTGCAGGATCTGGCGATGAAGAAGTGCGAGCCCTGTGAAAAAGGGACGCCCGCGGTCAAAGGCGTCGAGTTGCGGCGGCTGTTCGGCCAGCTCGACGGCTGGGACCTGATCAACGAGCATCACCTTGAGAAGGAGTACCTTTTCAAGGATTTCCGCGAAGCCCTGGACTTCGTGAACCGGCTCGGCGAGGTCGCCGAGCAGGAAGGGCATCACCCCGACATCTTCCTCACCTGGGGCAAGGTGAAGGTGACGCTCTGGACCCACTCGGTCGGGGGCCTGAGCGAGAACGACTTCATCCTGGCGGCGAAGGCGGACGCGGTGCGGTGAGGTTCAGCTCATCGGCATGCGGCACGTCTCCCCGCCCGCCGCCGGCAGGTAGCACTGCTCGACGTAGTCCTTCACCATGCGGTCCGCGTTGTAGCGCCAGGCGAGCGTCTGGATCGCGCGCTTCACGCGCCGGATCCAGCCGCGCGGCAGACCCTCGGCGTCGCGGTTGTAGTAGAGCGGCGCGACCTCGTTCTCCAGCACTGCGAAGAGATCCGCGGCGTCGCGCTCGTCCTGGATCTCCGGCTCCGTGTGGATCTCGCCGTGGCCGATGCCGAAGCCGTTGCTGCCGTCGTAGCCCTCGGCCCACCAGCCGTCGAGGATCGAGCAGTTGAGCACGCCGTTCAGGATGCACTTCTCGCCGCTCGTGCCCGAGGCCTCCTGCGGCCGGCGCGGGTTGTTCAGCCAGACGTCCACCCCCTGCACGAGCTGCCGGCCGACGTGCATCGAGTAGTTCTCCACGAACACGATGCGGCCGGCGAAGCGCGGGTCGCGCTCCAGGTTGGCCACGCGCTGCGCCAGCGCCTTGCCGCCGGTGTCGCGCGGGTGCGCCTTGCCGGCGAAGACCATCTGGAGCGGCCGCTGCGGATGGTTGACCAGCCGGTCGAGACGGTCCAGGTCGCGGAACAGGATGTCGGCCCGCTTGTAGGTCGCGAAGCGGCGGGCGAAGCCGATCGTCAGCGCGTCCGGGAGCAGCGGCTCGCGGCCGGGCGCGGGAAGACCCAGGCGCGACCGGCGGTCGGCCAGCCTCCCGCGCACGAACGTGAACAGGCGCGACTTGAGCACCTGGTGGACCTCCCAGAGCTCGGCGTCCGGGATGCGGTCGATCTTCGCCCAGAGCTCCGGCCGCGAGATCGAGTCCAGCCAGCGCGGCCCGAGGTAGTGGGCGAGGAGACCGTGCATGTCCGACGCGATCCAGGTGCGCACGTGGACGCCGTTCGTGATGTGGCCGATCGGCACCTCCTCCTCGGGCCGGCCCGGGTAGAGGTGGTTCCACATGCGCCGCGAGACCCGGCCGTGGAGCGCCGAGACGCCGTTGGCCCGGCGGCTCAACCGCAGGGCGAGCACCGTCGGGCAGAAGGTGGTATTGGGATCGGTGGGATCGCCGGGCCGCTCCGAGCCCAGCGCGAGCACCTCGGCGAGCGGCAGCTTGAGGCCCGTCGCGAGCGCCTCCAGGTGCCGGCCCGCCAGGTCGGGCGCGAAGCGGTCGTGCCCGGCCTCGACCGGCGTGTGGGTGGTGAACACGCTGCGCGCCGCCACCTCGCGCAGCGCGCCGGCCGGGTCGAGCCCCTCCCTCTCCACGAAATGCCGGGCCCATTCGAGCAGCGCGAACGCCGAGTGGCCCTCGTTGAGATGGAGGACCGCCGGGTGGACGCCGACCGCGCCGAGCGCCCGGAAGCCGCCGACGCCGAGCAGGATCTCCTGCTGGATGCGGGTCTCGTTGTCGCCGCCGTAGAGCCGCGCGGTCAGCTCCCGGTCCTCGGCCGAGTTGGCCTCGTCGCGGGCGTCGAGGAGCAGCAGGCGGCTGCGCCCGGCGCGCACGTGCCAGATGCGCAGCCGGACCGTCCGGCCCGGCATCTCGACCTCCACCCGCACCGGCTCGCCGTCGGCTCTCAGAACCGGCTCGGCCGGCAGCTCCTCGGAGTCGATCGGCTCGTAGGAGTCCTGCTGCCAGCCGTTCCCGTCGAGGAGCTGGTGGACGTAGCCCTGGGCGTAGAGCAGGCCGACGCCGACCACCGGCACCCCGAGATCGCTCATGCTCTTGAGATGGTCGCCGGCGAGCACGCCGAGGCCGCCGGAGTACACCGGCAGCGACTGGTGAAGGCCGAACTCGGCGGAGAAATAGGCCACGGGATGGGCCAGGAGCGACCCGGCGTGCGTGGCGCCCCAGCTCCCGCCGCCGTCGAGGTACTCCTGGAGGCGCCGGTGGGCCTGGTCGATGCGGGTCTGCATCTCCAGGTCCCGGATGCGGCGCACGATCTCGTCCTCGGGCACGCGCCGCAGGAGCGCCACGGGGTTGTGATAGACCACGCTCCAGGTGGCGGGGTCGAGCTCGCGGAAGATGGCGCGGATGTCGGTCTGCCAGGACCACCAGAGGTTGCGGGCCAGCTCGCGCAGCTTGCGCAGGGTGTTGTCGGAGATTTCGCTGCTGATCATGGAGAGCGCAATATATCGCGGGACCCCGCCGCGTGGAGCAGGTTGTCGAGGGCGAGGTCCATCTGGTCCTCGACGATCGCGTTGAGGGTGATCCTCATCTCGGTCGGCTCGTCCAGGGGGGCCTTGCCTTCGAGCATGTCGTCTTCCCCGGGCGAACGGGGGAGGCTGGCGGCGAGGAGGCGCAGCCGGCTGCGCAGGCCCGCGAGGTCGAGCGCGGCCTCCAAGGCCCTCGCCTGCGGCCGGTCGGCGGCGGCCGCGAGGAGCGACCGGAGCATGGGGTCGAAGTGGTCGAAGAGGAGGCAAGTAGTCCGCCTTCAGGCCTGCGCGGAGAAATTATGCCGGGGCGTCACGTTTCGGACTCTGGAAGCACTACACTCTGCGGAGGGATTCCAGTCATGGCGAAAACGTTCACGCTCCGCCAGCGGGTCGTGCTGATCCTCTGCCTCTGGTACGACGTGGGGCGGGAGGAGCTCGGGAAGCGGACCAGGAAGCCGCTGTCCCTGAGCCGGGTGTCGCAGCTCCTCACCCGGGCGCGGCAGCGGGAGATCGACGACGAGGACTACGAGAACCTGCTCTCCGGGGTGGTCCGGCGGCGGGCCACGGTGCCCCTGACGCAGGCGTTTGTGGAGGCGTTCGACGCGCTCGAGCGGGAGAGCGCGCTGAGCGCGGAGGAGCAGGCGTCGATCGAGGCGTCGGTGCTGGAGGCGTCGTTGCTGATCCGCCGGTTCCTGACCTGGGCGGCTCTCCGGACCCGCCGGTTCGAGCCGCCGGCGGAGCGGATGACTCTCGCCTCAGAAACTTGCTTCGGCTGAATCTCTCCAGTGCGTTATGCCACGTCTCCCGCTATGGCGAAGCCGCGGAGCTGGTGGAAGAAGTCCGGCGTTCTCCGGCCGGTCTGGGGAAGATCGACCGCGCCAGGATTCCGTGGTTGGAGGGACGCATCCAGGCCGGCCTTGGCAATCCAGGGGAAGCCCGCCGCCTGCTCTCCGAGGCGAGAGAGAAGTTCGCCGCGGAGCTCATGACGTACGACATCGCCCTGGCGCTGCTGGAGGAGGCCGAGCTGCTCCTGGCGGAAGGTCGTTCCGGCGAGGTTAAGGCGCTCGCGTTGGAGCTGGCGAAGATCTTCGAGGCCAAGGGGGTCCACCCGGAGGCCCTGAACGCTCTGCGGGTGTTCGACGAGGCGGTCCGGCAGGAGAGGGCGACGGCCGATCTGGCGCGGCGCGTCCTGCGGTTCCTCTTCAGGGCTCGCCACGACGAGGGCCTCCGGTTCGAATCATGAGCGGCACTGTCCGGAGGGGTCCCACCCGCACCCTTCATCCGTCTGCGGCGCCGGCCGGCACTGTCCGTAGGGGTCCCAGATGCACCCCGCATCGGTGCCGAGGAAGGAGAGGAAGGGCGAGGCGATGACGGCGAGGAGGACGAGAATGCGGATCATGAGAACGGTCTCCGGCGCGGCGCCGGCGGCGGGCCTCCCTGGCCCACGCGGGTCGCGCCCGTCAAGAATAAGTGCTCGGAGCCGGGGAAAGGAGGCGAATTCTCGCCGATTTCAACAGGGGGAGAACGATGAGCAATGAGACCCTGCCGCCGGAGGTCCTCAAGGCGCGGCTGATCCGGGCGCTCTCCGGCCTGTCCCAGGCGCAGATGGGCGAGAGGGTCGGCATCGATCCGGGCCACCTCGCCCACATGGAGATGGGCGAAGCCCCGGTCACCGAAGACCAGCTCCGGCGCATGGCCGCGGAGGCCGGCATCAGCATCGCCGAGGCCGACGAGTTGCTCGGCCTCTACCAGGAGCAGACCCGGCCCTGGCTCCGCACCGGCGAAGGCATGGAGGCGATCCTCGACGAGATCGGCCGCGGCCTCCGGCAGCACGCCGGCCTCGCGCTCCAGCGCCTGCTCAAGCTGCCGCCGCCGCCGCAGGACGATCACGATACGGAGGAGCAGCTCGCCAACCTCCGAAGGCTCTCGCCGCGATCCCGGCTGGCCGTGGTCCGGTCGGTCGAGGGGTACAGGACCCCGGCCCTGGCCCGGCGGTGCCGCGAAGAGGCCCGGCGATGCCGCGAAAAGGCGGCCGCCGACCCCCGCCGCGCCGCCGCCTGGGAGAGGCTCGCGGACGAGATCGGAGGACAGGGCGGGAACGCTTGTGTCCCAGGCGGGATGTGATTATCCTGATCCCGGGTTCTTGAGCTAAGGTTTCCACCCTCATGCGCCGCATCCAGAAGCGGATGCGCGAGGTAGGGGTGGATGGCTACGCGCCTACAGCGACTACCTGGAGGTCCACATCCTGCTGGCCGAGGCGGTCGGCGAAGAGGAATTCCGCCGGCGGGTGAAGATCTACGCCACCGACGCGGACGAGGGCGCGCTCGCGACCGCGCGCCAGCGCCGACCGAGAACGGGCAGCGGCCCTCGGTCGATGTCCTCTTCCGGTCGGCGGCGCAGGCCTACGGACCGCGGTGCATCGGCGTGGTGCTGACCGGCAATCTGGACGACGGCACCGCCGGCCTCGGCGGAGATGATCCCGGGGCGATGGGCCTGCTGTCGCCCCGTTCCCCCCGACAGTAGGCCGGGCCCCCGCGACAGACGCTCCGTCTGTTCCGGGGGCCGGAAGATTCCCCCCGGGAAACGCTCCGTTCGCAGAGGGGACTCGCCGATTCCCCGCGGAGAACGCGCCATTCGCAGAGGGGGCCCGCCGCTTCCCTTAGGGGAATGCTCCGCCGGTCCCGGGGAATGGCCGATTCCCCTCGGGGAACGCGCCGTCAGGAGACGGGATTCGAGCCTTCGCGGAAGCGCAGGCTCGGGTTGGTCTGCACGCGCTGGAGGAAGCTGGAGACCTCCTCGACGAGCCCGAGGCTGAGCTGCTCCATCTCGGCGGCCTTCTGGAAGACGATCAGGGCGGCCAGCGCCTCGCGATGGACCTCGCACGACTGGAAGATCGGCAGCATCTCGGCGGCGAGCCGCTTCACGTCGGCCGTGCGGCCCTGGCGGGCATAGAGCGCCGAGAGCTCCAGCGAGACGAGGGCGACGTCGTAGGCCACGCGGTCCTCGGTGAAGGCCTCGATCAGCTCCAGGAAGATCTCCTCGGCCTCGGCCGGCCGGCCGAGGGCGGCCGCGATCGTGCCCTCCATCCAGCGCAGGCGCGTGGAGTCGCAGCGCCGGCCGACCTGCTCGATGAGCTTCTGGGACTCGGGCAGCAGCGCTGACGCCTCGTGGAGGCGGCCGGTGTCGATCAGGCAGCCGATCAGGTTCGACTGGCTGAGGGCGAGCAGGCGGGGCTCCTCGTTGCCGTCGAGCAGGAACAGGCTGTCGCGGAACCAGGTGCCCGCCGCCTCGGCGTCGCCCGCGTAGCGCAGGACCAGGCCCTTGGCCATCATGGCGCGGCCCTGGCCGTGCGGCTCGTTGACCTCGCGGTAGACGGCGATGGCCGAGTCGATCAGGCTCAGGGCTTCGTCGAAACGACGCTGGGCGCGCCGGAGCGAAGACTTGTACTCCAGCAGCAGCGCCTCGTCGAGAGGATCGAGCCAGCCGCCGGCGAGATGGACCTCGGCCTGGCGGAAGGCCTGCTCGGCCTGGCGGAAATCGGAGAGGACGCGCAGGGCGTTCCCCAGGCTGGCCCAGGCGCGGGCCTTGGCGGAATCGATCGAGCCCGGGCCGTAGGTCGCGGGGCTCAGGTGGTCGGCCACGTCGAGAGCCAGGCGGAGCAGCTCCTCGGCCCGGCGCGGCTCTTCGAGGACGGCCATGCGCGCCCGGTCCACGAGAAGCTCGAAGAAGCCCCAGCTCTGGAAAGAGGGGTCGTCCCAGACCCGCTCGCGGCGCGCCTTGGCGCCCAGGTCGCGGATCTGGCGCCAGAGGCGGCCCGCCTCCCGGCGCTCCTGCGCGAGACGGGCCCGGCGGCAGTCCCCCTCCTGCCGGGCCTCCCGCAGGACGCGGCGCACGACCGGGCCATAGCCGGAGCCGTTTTCAGCCGTGACGCGCGCGGACGGGGTGGGGAGGAGGTCGATGAGGCGCTGCTCACAGCCGACGCAGGAGAGCAGATGCCGCTGCAGAGCCCGGCTCAGCTCCTCCGGAAGCTCGTCGTCGAGGAAGAGCTCGAGCGTCTCGCGGTCGGGATGCCAGTCGTTCATCGCGCCACCCTCCATGCCGGGGCCGTCGCCCCAGCTCCGCACCAGGTCACACAAGAGAGGAAGTTTCCCACCCTTCACCTCCGGCTGGCAAGGCGGTCAAGGCTTGCCGTGCGGATCGAGACCGTTACCCTCGCGGGTGGTCGAGCCGTTGCCGGGCTGCTGGCCGGGAGGCATCGGGCTGTCCTGCTCGGTCATCGGACGGAGCAGGCTCAGCAGCTCGTCGACCGACCGGAACAGAGTACGGGCCAGATCCGTGATCCGGATCACCGCTGTCTCGCTCCGCGTCGCCGGCGCGGCGTAGGCGCTCGCCAGCGGGAACAGCAGGGTGACGACCAGGAGGCAGAGGACGGTTCGGCGGAGAGTGCTGCCAGACATCGAATCTCCATTTCCGGCAGGTCACAGCCGGAGCCACCACGGCTCCGTCGCCTGCCGACGCTCGGAATTGAGGACTGACGGAGATCCTAGACCAACTCCCGGCACGGAGGAACGGAGATCCTGCTCACGAAGTGAGCGCAATCGGTCAAATCCTGAGCACTGATCAGGATGGAGTCAGCCGTGACGCAGAAGAGTTGAAGATGATATGGTTGGTCACAAATCGGAGGTCCCGGAAAAAGGAGAGCCGACCGTGAGCGATGCCAACAATATTGAGAGCCGTGGATATAGCCATCCGGACGCCCTGGTCTCGACCGACTGGGTGGCGGAGCACCTGAGCGATCCGGCCGTGCGGATCGTCGAATCGAACGAGGACCCGCTGCTCTATGCCAGCGGTCATCTGCCGGGGGCGGTCGAAGTCGATTGGACGCGCGATCTCAACGATCCCCTGCGGCGCGACTACCTGGGCCGGGAGGGTTTCCAGGCCCTGATGCGCCGGATCGGGGCGGGGAGCGATACGACCGTGGTCTTCTACGGCGACAAGAACAACTGGTGGGCCACCTACGCGCTCTGGGTGTTCCGGCTGTTCGGCCACGACAAGGCGAAGATCATGGACGGCGGGCGCATCAAGTGGGTCAAGGAGGGGAGGGCGCTGACCCGGGATACGCCGAGCTATCCGGAGAGCGACTACACGGCGCCGCAGCGCGACGACGAGCAGGTCCGGGCGTTCCGCGACCAGGTCCTGAAGCACGTGGAGAGCCGGCGCAAGCTGATCGACGTGCGGAGCCCGGAGGAGTACAGCGGCGAGCGCCTCCACATGCCCGACTATCCGAACGAGGGGGCGCTGCGCGGCGGCCACATCCCGGGCGCGGCGAACATCCCCTGGAAGCAGGCGGTCAACGAGTCGGACGGCACGTTCAAGACCGCCGAGGAGCTGCGCGCCCTCTACGAAGGCAAGGCCGGCCTGAAGCAGGACGACGACGTGATCGTCTACTGCCGCATCGGCGAGCGCAGCAGCCACACCTGGTTCGTGCTCACCCAGCTCCTGGGCTATCCGACGGTCCGCAACTATGATGGGAGCTGGACCGAGTGGGGGAACCTCGTCGGGGTCCCCATTGAACGCTGATGCCTGAGATTCCTGAAAAGCTGGCCGACACGCTGGACGCGCTCTCCCTGGTCCCGGACCGGGCGGAGCGCATCCAGCTCCTCATCGACACCGCGGAGCGCTTCCAGGAAGTGCCGCCCCAGGTCGCGACGCGGCCGTTCCCGGAGGACCACCGGGTCCCGGCCTGCGAGTCCGAGGCGTTCGTCTGGGCCGAGCGCCGGCCCGACGGCCGGCTCGACTTCCACTTCGCGGTGGAGAACCCGCAGGGGATCTCCGCCAAGGCCATGGCCGTCATCCTGAAGGACACCCTCTCCGGCCAGCCGCTGGAGCAGGTCGCCGCCGTCCCCCAGGACGTGGTCTACAAGGTCTTCGGCAACGAGCTCTCCATGGGCAAGTCCATGGGGCTCATGGGGATGGTCGGCATGGTGACCACCCTGGCCAGGCGCGCTTTGTGACGCAAAGCACTTGACGATTCCGGCTGCCAGGCGTACATTTCTTCCGTGGCCGACCCGCAGCGCCTCCGCCCGCTCGACCCTCCCGACCGGCTTCACCTCCGGGCCATGGACAACCTCCGGTTCATCCGGGAGACCATGGAGGGGGCGACGCGCTTCACCGACGTCTCGGGCGCCGGCGCGGTGGTCACGGGCCTTTCGGCGCTGGTCGCCGCCTGGATCGCATCCCGGCAAGCCGGTTTCGGCTGGCTGGCGGTCTGGCTGGTGGACGCGGTCATCGCGGTCCTGATCCTGGCCGGCACAACCATCGGGAAGGCCCGGAAGACCCGGGCCGACCTCTTCACGAAGCCCGTCCGCCGGTTCGTCTTCGCCCTGTTCCCGCCGCTGCTCGCGGGCGGCCTGCTGTCGGCCGTGCTCGTCTTCCAGGGGGACATGAGCATCCTGCCCGGCCTCTGGCTTCTGCTCTACGGCACGGGCGTGGTGACCGGCGGCGCCTTCTCGGTGCGCATCGTGCCGGTGATGGGCATCCTCTTCATGATCCTCGGGGCCGTGGCGCTGGCCGCGCCCGTGGCCTGGGGGAACGCGTTCATGGCGGCCGGCTTCGGCGGGCTGCACATCCTGTTCGGGATCCTGATCGCGAGGAGGCACGGTGGCTAGGCGCCAACCGGTGTCCGCCGACGCGGACGACGAAGGAGAGGTCGTGGAGCCCGTCGCGTCAGAACCGGTCCAGCGCACCGCCCTGGACCTCGACCGGCTGATCCACGAACGCATGCGCCTCGGGATCGTCAGCGCCCTCGCGGTCAACGACCACCTGAGCTTCAACGACCTGAAGAAGCTCCTGCAGACCACGGACGGCAACCTGAGCGTCCACGCCCGCAAGCTGGAAGAGGCCGGCTACGTCACCTGCGAGAAGTACTTCGAGGGCCGGTTGCCGAAGACCGAGTACCGCCTGACGACGCCCGGCCGCCGGGCGCTCCAGCGCTACCTGGATCACATGGAGGCGATCATCCATGCCACCCGGGAAGGGTGAGTCGGGGGTGTCTCTTCATGCCTATCTGCTTTGTGACGCAAAGTGATTTGCCAGCGGAGGTGAACGAATGCACGTAGCGATCATCATGGACGGCAACGGCCGCTGGGCGACCAGCCGGGGATGCCCGCGGACGGCCGGGCACGTGGCCGGAGCCGAGGCGGTGCGGCGGACGGTCGAAGCGGCGCGGGGCCTGGGGATCGGGACGCTCACCCTGTTCGCCTTCTCCTCGGACAACTGGCAGCGCCCGCCCCAGGAGGTCGGCTCGCTGATGAGGCTGTTCCGGCGCTACCTGATCAAGGAGGCGGCCCGCTGCGCGCGGGACGGGGTGAGGATTGCGGTGATCGGCCGGCGCGACCGGCTGTCGCCCGCCCTGGTGCGCGCCGTCCAGGAAGCCGAAGCCATGACCGCCCACGGCACCGAGGCGCTCCTGCGGATCGCCATCGACTACTCGGCCCGGGACGCCATCGTCCGGGCCGCGGGCCGCCTGCATCGAATGAATGGCAGCGCGCCGGAGGTCAATCGCGAGACCTTCTCGCGGCTCCTTGCCGACAACCCGCCGCACGAGGGTCCGGCGCCGGACGTGGACCTCCTGATCCGCACCGGCGGCGAGAAGAGGCTGTCGGACTTCCTGCTCTGGGAGTGCGCCTACGCGGAGCTGGTCTTCACGGACCGGATGTGGCCCGACTTCGGGAGGGACGACCTGGCGGAAGCGGTGCGGGAGTACGAGCGGCGGGAACGGCGGTTCGGGAAGGTGGCCCCTCACCCCCCGGCCCCCTCTCCCGGAGCGGGAGAGGGGGAGAGGGTCATCCATGCCTAGAGGCTCGTGGTCATCAGCTCGGCCACGGCCTTGTTGAACTTCGTCGGCTCGGGCATCTCCGAGCCTTCGGCGAGCACGCCGTAGCCGAACAGGAGCTGGGCGTACTGGTCGAGCACGGGATCGTTCTGGTCCTGCTCGAAGCGCGCCTTGAGCTTGCCCAGGAGGTCGTGCTTCGGGTTGAGCTCCAGGATGCGGCGCTGCTTCGGGCCGCCGCCCTTGCCCTTCTGGAGGAGCTTTTCGAGCTGCGGGCTGTAGTCGTGCTCGGCTCCGACGAGGCAGACGGGCGAGGTGGTGAGCCGGTTGGTCAGGCGGACCTGCTTCACGTGCTCGTCGAGCTTCTTCTGGAGCAACTCCAGGAGCGGCTTGAGCTCCTCCTCCTTCGCCTTGAGCTCCTCCTCGGTCTGCTTCTTCTCGTCCTCGTTGCCGAGGTTGACCGTGCCCTTGCCCACCGACTTCAGGCGCTTGCCGTCGTACTCGTTGAGCGACTGGGTGAGCAGCTCGTCCACCGTATCCACCAGGTAGAGGACCTCGATCCCCTTCTCCTTGAAGGCTTCGAGGTGCGGCGAGTTCTCGACCTGCTCGCGCGACTCGCCGGGGAGGTAGAAGATCTCCTTCTGGTCCTCCTTCATGCGGCTCACGTACTCCTTGAGCGAGGTGAGCTTCTCCGGGTCGTTCGAGGACTGGAAGACCAGCAGCTCGAGGAGGCGCTCCTTGTTCTCGTAGTCTGACGAGACGCCCTCCTTGATGGCGCGGCCGAACTCCTTCCAGAACTTGAGGTAGTCGTCCGGGCTGCCGTTCTTCACCTCGTCCAGGGTGTCGAGGATCTTCTTGGTGAGACCCTTGCGGATCAGCGTGATGTGGCGGTCCTGCTGGAGCATCTCGCGCGAGACGTTGAGCGCGAGGTCCGGCGAGTCGACCACGCCGCGCACGAAACGCAGGTACTGCGGCAGCAGGTCCTCGCAGCGCTCCAGGATCTGGATGCGCTTGACGTAGAGCTGGAGCCCGGGCTTGGACGCCACGTAATAGAGGTCGTAGGGCGCCTGCGACGGGATGAAGAGCAGGGCCTGGTACTCGATGCGGCCCTCGGCCTTGAAGGAGATCACCTTCATGGGCTCGTTCCAGTCGTGAGAGATGTGGCGGTAGAACTCCTTGTACTCGTCCTGGGTCACTTCCGACTGGGGACGGGTCCAGATCGGCTTCATGGAGTTGAGGACCTTCTCCTCCAGCGGCATCTTGGGCTTCTCGCCGGTCTCCTTCTCCTTGGCGAGGTCCTCGATCTCGGGGTCCTTCTCGGCGGTGAGGACGATCGGGTAGCTCACGAAATCGGAGTAGCGGCGGACGATGCGGCTGATGACCCAGCGGTCGGAGAACTCGTCCATGCCGTTGTCGCGGTCCTCGGGCTTCAGGTGGAGCCTGATGGTGGTGCCGCGGCCGGGGCGCTCGGCCTCCTCGATGGTGTAGGTGCCGTCGCCGGTCGACTCCCAGCGCGTGGCGGTGGTCTCGCCGGCGCGCCGGGTCACCAGCTCGACCCGGTCGGCGGCCATGAAGGAGGAGTAGAAGCCCACGCCGAACTGGCCGATGAACTCGAGGATCTCCTTCTGGGAGCCGCTATCCTTGAGTTTCTTGACCAGCTCGCGGGTGCCGGACTTGGCGATGGTGCCGATGTTCGCGATCACCTCGTCGCGGCTCATGCCGATGCCGTTGTCGGAGATGGTGAGAGTCCGGTTCTCGCGGTCGGCTTCGAGCCGGATCTCCAGCTTGTCGTCGGCCTCCAGGAGCTCGGGTTTCGTGAGCGCCTCGAAGCGCAGCCGGTCGAGAGCGTCGGACGCGTTGGAGATCAGCTCGCGGAGGAAGATCTCCTTGTTGGAGTACAGCGAGTGGATCATCAGGTCGAGGAGCTGGCGGGTCTCGGCCTGAAATTGCAAGGTCTCAGCTTGGGTGGTGGCCATGGCCTCCTCCTGGTTCCACGAAAAGTGAATCGGGGATGATCCCCGGGTTAGGAACAACTCCGAGGGCGAAATTATTTTAGTGGTGGGCACGCAGGGTTTCAACCCGCTGTAAGATCTGAGCCCAGAGGAGGTAGATCCGATGGCGAGAAGCGGAGGTGGCGGGTTGGCCTTTCTGGCCCTGATCGTGTCCCTGGTTGCGCTGTTCTTCTCCTGGAAGGCCTACGAGCGTTCCGGGGGCCGGATTGGGGACGTCCTGGACACCGAGGTCGAGGTGGGCGACGAGTCTCCGCCGGACTGGCGCGCCGCCCTGGACGAGGCGCGCGAGACGCTCGACAAGGCCCGGGAGAACCTGGAAGGGGACGACGTGGCGCGCGTCCGCGAGAAGCTGGCCCGCTCCTTCCGCAACGCCGGAGAGGGAGCGAAGCGCGGCTGGCGCGAGCTCGATTCCGACCTGGAGCGCCTGCAGGGCCAGCTCGAGAAGGGCGGCTCCAGGGCGAAGGAGACGCTGGACGAGACGCTCGACAAGATGAGGCGGATCGGGTCGTGAGCCACCCGAATCGCCCTCGACCGGGTCTATTTCCTTGGCGATCGTGCGGCTTGCAGGTGCTGCGCAACATCGGATAGTCTCGCCATGAAGTCCCCCACAAAACCAAGGAGCCCCATGATCGACGGTGAGAGGCCGCAAGGCGGCTCGGATTCGGATCGGCTCAGGCAGGAGGCTTACGAGCAGGAGGCGGAAGCTCTGCGCGAAGACCTGGTGCGCTATTTCGCGCAGGGCGCCGCCCTCGACGAGCTCGGAGAGCCTCTGCGCAAGGCCATCCAGGAAGCCTTGAAGCAGGTAGTCAAGGAGGCGTTCCTGGACCAGGACGTCCGGGTGATGATTCGCAACCAGGTGCGGGATACGGTCCTGACCGGGGTCCGGAATGAGCTCGCCGCCGCACAGTCCGCGATTATCGCCGACCTGAAACGGGATCTGATTCCCAAGTGGAACCAGACTCTCAAGAGCACGATGCGGCCCGATTCCAAAGAGGTGGCTCCGCCGCAGGAGAAGCGTTCCAAGAAGGCGCGTCAGCAGGAAGAGCTGGCCGAGAGCGAGATCCCGAACGAATTCGAGGAGTGGGATGAGCGCCGGCCGCCGACGATCCCTCAGGACGAGGAGGATACCAAGCCCCGGAGGCCCGGGATGGCCTGGGCCCTGAAGCTCGCCGCGCTCGTTCTCGGCCTTCTCGTGGTCGTTCTCCTGACATGGCTGCTGATCCGCACCTTCCAGCCCCGCGACGATAAGGATAACGAGGACAGGAGGGCTTCCACCGAGCAGGAGAGGACCGCTTCGGATCCGAACGCCGAGGAGGAGAGGAGGGAGGAGGAGGCTCGGCAGGCTCCGGAAACAGGGGTGGACGCGGCCGGGCTCCGCGAGGAATGGATCTCCCGCATGGAAGCCGCGAAGCGCGGCCTGGCCTCGAATTCCCCGCTCCGGGAAAGCCTCAAAAGGCAACCTCCCGGAGCTCAGTTCGACTGCTGGTTCGACCAGACGGGGATCAGGCAGCTCGAAGGGTTGCTGGCCCATCCCGAGATGACGAACAGGGAGCTCCGGTCGAAGCTCCAGGGCGATGTCTTCGATCCCTGTCTCCAGGACTACTCCCTGGAGCTTCCTGTCTTCGGCGCCCAGGCCCTGGTGCACGTGGCGTTGCAGCGCCGACAGGAGGCGCGCTGGCAGGGCTGCCCGGACGGCCGGCGGCCCGACGGCATTCCGGATCTCGCGGAATTCGAGACCGACGGCAAGCGCGGGCCCGGTACGTATGGTCTTCTGAACGGATATCTGGCCTGCTCCGGACATGCCTCGCAGCTCACGCTGGGAGATGCGTCGACCGTTCCCGATTACCTCTTCACCTTGTACGCGGCCTTGAAGGAGCTGTCGCAAGGGGGATGAGCGACGCAGCCAGCACAACGGAGATCGAGCAGGCGTTCTACGGCTCGTTCTCCGGTCACCACGACTTCCGCATTCTCGCTTCCTCGGCCGGGCTGAGCCGGGAGGAGCGCGAGACGATCCTCCATCACTCCAACCTGGGGGGGAGCGCCCTCACGGCCGAGGATTCGTCGCCTCTCTACGCCTTCTACGAGCTGGACCGGAGGCGGCGGCGCTGGGCTTTCTCCCGCACCGTGTTCCTGGGTCTCCAGCGGCGCGGCAACGACTATCTGGCTCACGTTCTGGTGCTGGGCCAGGAAGCGCTGGACCTGCTGCGCGGCGATCCCTTTCTATTGGAAGAGCTGGGGCTGCTGGCGAAGGAAAAGCCGCGCGACGAGTCGGTCCTGCCGGCCCTGCTCCTCAAGGCCGGCGAGACCGAAGGGCTGTCGCAGCGCAGGCTGGGAGAGGGAGTGAAAGACCTTCCTCCGGCCGCCCTGCTGCGCGGGCTTTCCCTGGGGCCGGTGGCGCTCCAGGTCCGGGATGGCGGCGCCGGAGCGGCGCTCTGCCGGGCGGCGATCGCGTCGCTTCTCCCCGACGATCGGAAGCGGCTGTCGTTCTGCTCCCGCTTCACGCTGCCGCGCTCCACGTCCTTCCTGCTGGCCGCCTATGTGGCGGAAGACGCCCCACTGGCCGAGCGCTACCTGGCGGGCTTTCATCCGGGGTCCGCAGAGCTGGCGCCGGCCGGCAACCGGGACCCTTTCGAAGCCTGGATGAAGGAACTGGGGAGTGGCGTCGATCCGCTTTTCGGGATCTCGATGCTGGAGCGGCCAGACGAGACGCTCCGGATCCTGGAGGTCCTGAAGAACTGGCTCGCCTGGGTCGACGACCGGGTCGGTCCGTCGCCGGCCGAAACGGCTGGGAAACGCGGGCTTCCGGTCCTGGCGGTGGCGGACGACGCCCGCAATCAGCGGCTGAGCCGGATCGGCAGGCTGCGCGTGGACGCCGCGATCGAGCGGGTGAATCAGCAGGTGGAGGCCGCCCTGCAGGGAGCGGAGAAGCCCTTTGCCGCGCTCGCGCTGGCTGGCGCGGTCGTCCAGCAGTGGGATCCCCAGGGCAAGGCGGTCGATCGGATCCTGCTGGAAGAGGAGCGTCGCCGGGGCCGCTCCGGCGCGGAGCGGCGGCCGTTGGAGGACGTCACGGCCGCCTTCGTCCTCGCCCTCCTGTCCTCGGAGAAAGCGCGGCTGGACCGGATCTACGATCCATCCGGCGGGAGGGGCCTGTTGCGCGGACGGGAGGAGGCTGCCGGCTGGGTGTTCGGGCTGTACAGCGCGAGCCCGCTCGCCTGCCTGGAGCTGGTCACCGCCTGGTTCACCCACTGGCGCCTCGCCCAGGGGCGCCGCATGCTGGCCGAGGCGGCATTGATCCTGGCGGCCATGCCGCGCAACTGGAACGGACCCAAGGTGGGAGAGGCGGTGCGGACCGGGATCGCGGCGCTGGAGGGCGCGGCGCCTCCGCCCGACCCGGACGGCGAGCGCTCCGACTGGTTCCTGGGCCTGCTCGCCGAGGTGCGGCCCAGGTTGAAGACCCTCTTTCCCGGCACCCTGGCCGCCCGGCTGGCGCTCCAGGAGGGGCTGCTGGAACGGCTCTCGCCGCAGGACCGGGACGAGCTCATCCCCCTGCTCGCCACCACGTTTCCTCAATGGGTGGCCGAGCGCCTGCAGGGGGATTCCGTCGCCGAGCCGGTGCTCTCCTGCCTGCTCCGGGTCTGCCGGGACGGACTCCTCGGCCGCCAGATCGGCGGCCGGAGGTGGGATGTCTATCGCGAGCCCGCCCAGTGGGACCTGGTGGCGCAGACCGCCCTGCAGGCCGCCGAGATGGCGTCGAGCCGGCGCAGCCGGCTGATGTTCGAAGACCTCGCCTGGCTGCTGTGGGCCGCCTCCCGGCTGATCTCGAAGGTCCGGAAGGGCGGCAGCCCGGAGGCCAACCGCCTGCTGGTCGAGGCCTTGAGCAGGCTCGTCGCCGCCTGCCCCGAAGGCATCATGGACGTGACGCTGCGCGCGGCGTACCGCCTCGTGCTCTGCGGCTGGGACCTCTCCTTCCTGGCGAACCGGCGTGAGCGGCTGCGCTTTCGCCGGCAAGCCCGGGTGGATGCGGTGCGGCGGCGGAGCCCTCACCCTGGCTTCTGCCATGGCACCCTGATGAGGATCGCAGCCCTGGACGTCAGGTTTGGAAAGGATGCAGGATGATCCGTTGCAAGACGTGCAGCAAGGAATTTCCCGACGATACGCCGCTCGTCGTCTGCGACCGCTGCGGGGCGGTCCTCGACAAGGGAGCGGCCTCCGCAGCGCCTTCCCTGCCGACGGTGGGGTCTGACGAGCCGCCCCTGCCGCGCCCTGGTACGGTGCGCCGTATCCCGCCGCGGCCTGCGCCCGCGCCCGAGCCGGTGGAGGAGGACGAGGATTCCGCCCTCGACCCCGATCACCTCGACACCATCACGGCCTTTGGCAAGAAGCAGGCGATCGTCACCGTGATCGGTTTCGGAGGAAGCGGCAAGACGTTCTGGGTCAACCGCCTGCGGGACGAGCTGCCGAACCGCTCCTGGCGCTCCAACGAGCTGCCCGAGGAGGAGATCACGTTGAGCCCGGCCGGGATCCAGCTCACCAAGTTCATCCCGCCGGCCGAGGCGGGGAGGGCGAGCCGGCCGTACCTCGTCGTCGACTGCGCGGGCGAGAGCCTCGTGCAGGCCCTGGAGCGGCAGAGCGGCACGGACAGCCTGAAAGGGTCCGCGGTGCGCTCGTATCTGGTCGCGCTCGCCTGCGCCAGCGCCTATGTCCTGGTGATCAATGCCGAGCAGCTTCTCCAGTACAGGGAGGAGATCTCCCTGAACGCCACGCAGACGACCCGGAAGAACCAGGAGGTGATCCGTACGATCATCGACGGCTTCTACAAGATCATTGCGGGTATGGTCGCGGCGAGGGAGCGCTTGGCCGGCGGGCAGGATCCGGAAAAGTTTCTGCGCGAAGGGGTATCCAGGGAGGAGCTCGGCAAGATCTTCGAGCGCAGCCACCTCAGGTGCCCGCAACCACTTTACATCGCCCTGGCGCAGGCGGACCTGTTGATCAAGGATACCGGAAACGACGGCGTGGACAGCGACCCGTTCCTCTTCGCCCTGCAATACGGGCGCAAGCTTTTCAAGGCCATCCACCCGACGTTCGATCAGTACCGGTTCGATTATCTCAGCGCCTTCTACGGGCACGACGGCAGCTCTATTCGGCCGAACTATTCCAACAAGCATTTCGGCGCCGTCGAGGCGTTCGAATGGATTCATGATCGGGTGAGCTCTATCCGGGGCGTGACCCGGAACACGATTTCCACCCGGGAATCGGTCGAAATGCGATTGCGGCTGGATCCCCAATTCCGGCAGGCCTGGGGGGACGGCCGATGAGCCAGGCAAATCTCCGGCAGGTCCAGCGCAACGCGGCCCGCTCCCTGTGGCTCCCGTTCGGCATCGCCTGCCTGGTCTGCGCGGTCCTTCTGGCCTGGGCCTGGAGGGTGAGCCTGGGCGGCCGGTTGCGTCTGGAGGACGGCCATGGCGCCCTGGCCGACGCGCTCAAGTGGCCCTGGCGCGATTTCCCCGGGATCGTCCCGGTGGAACGGGAGACGATCCAGCGGGAGTTCAAGCTGGACGATCCCCTGATGGCCGCCGATCTCCGTCTGTGGATGGACATGCCCGAGGTCGACTGGGCCCGTCCCCGGAGCCCGGCCGCCCTGGAGGAACTGGAGAAGGCGATGAGCGCCATGCGCAGCCTGCCGCCTCTCAGCGAGGTCCCGCAGGAGCCTGCCCGGCCGGGAGAGGAGACGCCCTACGATCCGCCCATCCGCTCGCTGAGCCGCGCCAACAACGCCCAGCCGAGCCTCTGGATCGTGCTCTACGACCGCGGAGTCCTGCAATACCGCAAGGGAAATTTCCCGGCCGCCCGGCGCGACCTGGAGGCGGCGTTGCGGGTCCTGAAGCCGCTTCTCGACAGCCCGACCGCCTCGGTCTACGAGGCGGCGATCCACTCCCAGTACGCCCTGGGTCACGCATTGAACCGTGGAGGCGACGGCGAGCCTGCCGACCAGGCAGCCCTGCGGAAGGCCAAGGCCATCGGGGCGTTCCGGGAGGCGATCGTCCTGGTTCCGAAGCTCTGGAAGACCGAGGTGGAGCCCTACAATTATGTGGTCCATCCGCTGACCTTCTTCGAGCTGCGGCCGACGAACCTCTCGACGGGGGCTCTTACCAGCGACCTGGTGGCGGCCTACATGAGGACTCCCGGTTATCACGACTGCGAGGAGAAGCCCCAGGGAAATCCTTGCGAGAACCGGGACCGCCGGAGCGCCTGCTTTTTCCGGGACCGGGTCTTCTGCAACAGCTCGGAGCGCGCCGGGGGCCACTTCGGACCTCCCTTCCTTAAGCTGTTCCGCGCCTTCTATGCCGGGAACGAGCAGGCCTGGAACGAGGAATACCGCCTCTGGGCGCTCTCGAACGCCGTGGATCGGATGGCCGAGAACAGCAGCCTGGGGGAAGATCCGTACCTGCTCTACAACCTGGGGTCCCTGCTGATCCAGGTCGGAGAGTTCGAGCCGGCCGCCGACCTTCTGGACCAGTCGGCCGGCGCCCTGACGGGCTCGGAGCTGATCGAGGATCAGAGCCGCATCACCCGCCTGGCCGCGGTGGCCAGCATCCTGGCGGGCCGGGCTCCCCGGGGCTCGCGCACCGGGGGCAGGCAGGAGCCCAGCGACGTGCGCGCGCTCTTCCGCCGACTCTATGAAAAGAACGACACGCTCAAGGTCTCCGAGTTCGCCGCCGTCGGCGACGAGTTCGAGCCGAGCGCGCGGGCTCTCCTGGACCGCTGGCTGTTCCTGAGGCTCTGGCGCCAGCTCCTGAACGAGGGCCAGTTCGAGAGCTTCGGGCAGGAGTATGCCCGTCTCATAGCCGAGAGTGGGACATCCAGGGAGTTCTTCCGGCGCTGGCACGACGAGGCCATGACCGACTTCGGCAAGAGAGCCCTGAGCCAGGCCGAGGCGTACGACAAGGCCGGTGAGAAGAGCCGGGCCGCCCTGATCCGCCGGTTTCTCAGCGACAGCGGACAGTTTCCGGCCGAGATCACCCACCAGGCTCGGGGCTGGGTGGGGTGGGTGGGCTGGGCCTGGCGCAAGTCGTGGCCGTGGGCACTCACCGCCGTCCTGCTGTTGCTCCTGATCCGTTCCGGCCTGCGGCGCAGGGCGGTCCTGGACGCGTATCAAAAAACGTTCTTCAGCGCCCACCGGCAGTCCCGGCTGGGCGGGAAAGCCTACTGAGGTCGGAGTGAATCTCTCGGCTCTCGGCTCGCTGACTCTTCCGTTCGCGGTGACTCTGATGCTGGCGGCCTGGCTGATCGCCGGGTTCCGCTCCCGCGACGGCAAGCCGGCGGGCTGGAGCGCCATCCTCCTGGCGGGCATCGCACCTCCTCTCCTCGTCACCCTGACGATGCTGGCCGCGATGCCCCGCTTCGGCGACCTGCGGGTGGCCCTGGAGGGCGTCCGCTTCCGGCTCGAGGGCCTGGGACAGGACTTCCAGGTCCGCGTCGGCGGCGCGGCGGACAAGGATCACCTGGTCATCCGCGATCTTCCTCCGGGCTTTCTCACCTTCCACCTCGACGGCAGCCAGGTCGAGGCGGACATCGCGCCGCCGGACACGGTCGCTTCCCAGGAGCAGGAGGGGGAAGACGAGGCGCGCAAGCCGTTTGCCGTGGTGCGGGTCAATGGCAAGCGTCCGTTTCACAACGCTGTTTCCATGGACGAACCGGCCCGGGTGGTTGTGAACGGAACCGCCCTCGATTTCGATCCGGACGAGCCGGCGTTCGGTGCGAAGGGCTTCCCGGAGATCCCGTGGCGCACGACCAAGGTCCTGGACCGCAGGTTCCGCGTCTACCGCGAGCTGCGGGCCGAGCAGGCGATCCACCCGCTGCGCTATTACGGCTCGACCGACCCCGAACGGGAGCTTCTGGGGCCGCAGGGCCAGCCGCTGGGCAGCTTCGTCGCCCGCGACGGCCGCAACCCCGGACTCTGGAACCCGTTCTCCTGGGTCAATCTGCCGGAGCTGCTCCGCCGGCGGCTCTATCTGGTGCTGGTTGACGAGGCGGCGCGGGTGGAACGCCCTGGGAAGGATCCGATCGGATTCGAGCGCAAGGTCGCCACGATCGAGGACGGCAAGGAGGCCGAGTTCGCGCTCTTCCGCGTCGACTACATCAAGCCGTGGAGGGAGAAGGCGCCCGCCGGTCAGGCCGGAGAGGCCAAGGAGGACGAGGACGATCCTCCGCCGAGCCGGGTGCAGGAGCGGCGCAGCTTCAAGGTCCGGTTCGCGAAAGGGGTGCTCGACATCCTGTTCGAAACCCCGTCGTACGTACAGCTCGGCGAGCCCGAGCTCGCGAGCCTCGAACGGCGGGCGAAGCGGTTCGACGTGCCCGCGCTCCTGCGCCTGGTGGGCCGCGACTTCATCTTCACCGCGGGCGAGGGGCAGATGCTCCTCGAGTTCCCGGTCCTGGGCGATCCGCTGGCCACGGAGCTGTTCAGCCGCGTCGAGCTGCCGGCGAACGACAGGATGCGGGTGACAACCCATACCGGAGCCCGATCGTACCGGCTCGGAGATGCCTTCGAGATCGGCGACGCCGCGGCGGCGATCGTCCGGGTCACCCGGCTCGGGTTGCCCTGGGGGACGCTGCTGCTGGTCTGGATCGCGTCCATGGTGGCCATGGCGACCGGCCGGGCCCGGCGGGAGCGGCTCATCCCGCTGGTGCTGCTCTCCGTCGTCGAGCTGCTCCTGGCCCTGCGGGTGCTCATCGCCTACGAAGGCGCCTACATCGACCCGTCGGCTGCCTCCGCGGCCTGGCAGTCCCTGGGCGCGTTCATCGCCGTGCCGTTCATCCTGCAGGCGACCCTGGCCCTTTATGAAGAACGCTGGAGCTTCCTCTCTCCTGAGATGCTGATCCACGCGGGCGTGGTCGTGGCGGCCCTCGCCACGATTCTGGTCCGCTCCCACGGCGGCACCGCGGACTGGGTCCTCAGCCTGGGTGCCGTCCTCGGGGTGCCGGTGATGCTCGGCTGGATCTTCCTGCCCTGGCTTGACCGTCGGCAGCTCGACGCTCCCGTGAACCCGGCCAGGATCTTCCGTCCGGTCCTGTGGGCCGCCGCGCTCCTGCTGCTCATCCGGCTCCCCACCCTGGGCCTGCTGGGCTGGAAGGAGAGGATCGATCTGGGCGTCGTGCTGGCGGTCAGCATCTACTACACTCCCATGGCGCTGTGGATCTTCGCGCGCCTGTGGGCCCGGCGCAGCGAGGGCTGGAGGGCCGTCGGGGCCTTCGCGCTTCTCCTGATCGCTCTCTACCCGCTGACCTTCCTGCCGGCGCGCGACCTGGGAGCTCTCCTCATCTTTCCCATTCCGGTCCTGCTGCTGTTTACGCTTCCTCTGGTGGAAGAGGGACGCTGGCCCAATGCCGCTCTCGCGGCTCCGTTCCTGGTGCTGATCTTCCTCTTCGTGATCCTGCCCTGGGTGCCCGAGCTGGGCCTGTCGCCGCGGCTCACCGGCTGGACCGCGGCGGACGTCGAGCTCGCAAGGTCCGACAAGGCCGTAGCCGAGGAGCTCCTCGCCAGCCGCACCCGCACCGACCAGAACCAGCTCCGGCTGTGGAACGTCACCGCGCCCACCGAGCTGCGCCAGGTGGGGACGCAGACCGCCGAAGGCCTGGTCATCGTGATGGCCAACCTGCGCGACTATGCCGGCCAGGGCGCCCTCGGAGCCGGCTACCTCGGGGTACCGCTCTCGAACGCCCTGCGCGCCACGCACCTGGACGACAACCTGAGCGTCGTCCACATCCTCGCCGCCTTCGGCTGGTTCGGCGGGCTGGCTTTCCTGGCCCTCCTCTGCGCCATGGCTCTCGCGCCGGTTCTGGGTCTCCGGGCCCAGGGAGGGATGGCCTCCTGGCTCACCCCGCGGACCGCTTTCGGCCTGATGATCGTCTGGACGATCGCCGTGGCTGGCCTCTACATGTTCTCGGCCAACGTGGAGCTGCTGCTGTTCACCGGCAAGAACGTCTACTTTCTGGCGGCGGCCTCGCGCAGCGACCTCGTGGAAGGCACTCTCCTGGTGGTGCTGGCCTTGTGGGCCCTGGCGGGCAGGAGGACGGGACCATGAAGACCGAGGCGCGCTGGATCCTCGCCGCCGTGTTCGTCGCCTGGCTGGCGCTCTGGGTATGGCGGGTGGCCGTCGGGATCAACAACCCCCTGGCGCCCCCGGCCGATTCGATCCACTCCGCCCAGGGATACCTGTCCACGGTCGACCTCTACCTGCGCCACGACTGGTTGACCTACGACTCGGCCAAGGAGGAGATCGTCCCCGGTTTCCTGCCCGGGACGCCGATGGACCGGTTCTACCGCTCTTCCTACCTGGAGCGGGACGTGGCGGCGTTCAATGGCGGTAACCGCTCGGTCTTCCGGGTGGACAACGGCCGGATCCTGTCGATCGATCCGAACCGGCACAACATCACGCTGCCGTTTGCGGAGACGCGCTCCTGGAAGGGGCTCCTCACCTACCGTCCAGAGTCGGGCCGGGCCGGCGAACTGCGCGGCGACGGCATCGTGGTCTCGCTGTTCGGCCCCACGAAGGGGATCCGCGGCCAGGAGCGACTGGACGAGATCGTGGTGCCGGCCCAGGGGCTGAGCGGCCGCCAGCGGAAGGACGAACCGGAGAAGCGCGTCCGCGGCGAGGCCGTCAACCTTCTGGACGGCAACGGCGCCACGCTCGGCAAGGCGCACCTGATCGGCGGCTCGATCCTGTTCAACAACCGCGGTTATGGGAGCGGGACGTCGATCTCGATCAGCGGCGAGACGGTGCCCTCCGGGAACCGTTCGCGCATCGATTCGGGCGACCTCCTCAAGCTGCGCTGGCGCCGGGGAGCCCAGGGCGCGAGCCAGTACGCGCTCCTGTGGGGCTCGATCCTCGGCGAGGCGCCGGTGATCTCGGCCTACCGGGCGGTCAACGGTCAATGGAGGCGGACTCCCGCGGACCCCGACCTGCGTCTGGCCGGCAACGTGGTCGACGCCTTGAATGGTGCCTTCCGCCGGCACACCCGGAGCGGCGCCTACGTCATTCCCGAGCGCCGGCAGGCGGAGGAATTCGACCTCGCCCTGACCCTGGACGCCGAGCTCCAGGACGAGGTCCAGCGTCACCTGCGGGACTATGCGAAGCGCCTCCACCACCGTGACGAGACCCCGTTCCGGGCCGCCGTCACCGTGATGGACGCGAAGACCGGCGAGCTGCTGGCCCTGGCCAGCTTTCCAAGCGCCGAGGACCTCGGCGACTGGCAGGAGGGGACCGCGGCGCGCGAGCGCCTGCTGCGCAATCACAATTTCTCCCGCCTGCCCATCGGCTCCGTGGCCAAGGTGATCCTGGCGTCCGCCATCCTCCAGGAAACCCCCTCCCTGGCCTCGCTCCGCATCCGCGCCTATCCGGGCGGCGAGATCGACCAGATCCTGGGCATCGAGCTCGACCCGCCGATGGACGACCACTCCATCCCGGACGGCGGCGACGGCTGGCTCGACTTCGACGAGTTCATCGAGAGGTCGTCCAACAAGTACGCCGCCACCCTCCTCACCCTGGCCACCGCCGCCGCGGACGGCGACCGGCTGCGCCCGCCCCTCGGCGATCCGGACGTCCCCGAGGAGTTGCCGTTCCAGGAGCAGTTCGAGTACCAGGGCAGTCTCTGGACCCGGCGGCCGGACCTGCGGCTGCCGATTGCGCGCAACACCCGGCCTCCGGAGCGGGGTAAGGGGCCGCGGCCGCCGGACCTCTGCAAGCGGATCTCGACGCTGGAGTTCCTCCCCTACGCAGAGCGACTGAGCAGCCTGTTCGGGCTGGAGATCTCTCGGAAGACCCTCAAAACGCAGCCGGACCGCCAGCCGCGCCGGCCACCGGGAGAGGGGGACGACCTGGTCGATACCTCGATCTGGATGCCGGTCCTGGAGTATCTCTACGACGGCCGCGAGTCGATCCCGCCGGACCACCCGTTCTACGGCGCCTCGCCGGAGCGGGAGAACCTGGCCTACAACCTGATGGACAGCTACCGCCAGCAATACCTGAGCGTAGTCCTGGGAGGCGGCAGCTCCACCTGGACCATGCCCCGCGTCGCCGAGATCTTCTCCCGCCTGGTCACCGGCAAACAGGTGGACGCGAATCTGGTGCGACGCATCCGGCTTTCGGATGGCAGCGTCATCGAGCCTCCGCCGCAACGGCTTCCGGACCTTCCGATGAACCCTGCCATCCGGCAGCGGATCGCCGACGCCCTGACCCGGGTCGTCAACCCGGAGGGCACGGCCCATGACCTGAGGCCCGTGATCCTGAGCCTCGACCAGAGCTTCGCGGCCAAGGGGAAGGCCCTCGGATTCTTCTCCAAGACGGGCTCGCCGAACAACACGTCCTTTGTTCCGACCCGGGTCGCCCGGGCCGTGGACGCCCTGATCGCCAACGGCGCCCTGCGCCTCGACGACTGGCGCCGCATCGTGTACCGCGGCACCGGCCCGGTCAACGCGGACCGGGGCGAGGATGCCAACAGCTCCGTGCCGTCCCTGGATGCCCTGCAGGCCAATCCGCAGGACATGGCCATCCTGCGCCGCCTCGGGGTCAGCCCGCGTTACGTCATCCGGGTGTGTGATACCTGGAACGACAGCCGGCCCGAGGACCGCACCCAGTTCGAGGTCAGCCACGGGAAGCTGGTGCGCCTGATCAACACCCGCGAGGTCAAGTCGGTCGGCGCCGCCTACGCTTTCACCATGGGCCTCTATGACGGTTCGGCGCGGACCGGCGGCGAGCCGGGGGGCTCTCCGCCGCGCATCGACGTGCTCCATCACCAGCCCGAGCGGGCGTTGACGGTCGCCATCGTGGTCGAGGGCCAGGGCAACAGCCTGAAAGTCGCCGTGCCCCTGGCCAGGATCCTTATCCAGGAGGTGCTGAAGAATGCCTTGGCGAACGGCTGGTAGCGGCCGCCTGATCCTGATCGCCCTGAGCGTCCTGATCGCGGTGGGGGGGGCCGTCGCGCTGGGGTACGAGTTCTATGCCCCCGTGCGCGGCCAGGTCGCCGTGGGCAATCCGCAGGAGGCGCAGCCGGACGAGCCCCGCGACCGGGCGAAGGTCAAGGTCGAGGCGTACATGGCGAAGGAGCCGGGCAAGGGCTTGCCGACGCTCGCCGACGTGGTGCGCTTCTACGGCCTGGAAGAGGACACGGTGCCCTGTGCCGTGGCGGAGAATCACGGGGAGGCGGCGAGCAAGGCGGCCATCCCGGTCCTGGCGAAACGGCCAATCCGGGTCGGCGAGGAGGTCACTCTTTGTCTGGACTGAGCTACCGCAGCCAGTCCTCGAGCTGAGCCCGCTCGTCCGTCGACTCATCCCGGTACTTCACGATCACCGGCGTGTACAGCGCTACCCCCCACTCCTTGCCAGCTCCCCGGGTCACCGCCCGGCTGCCCGGCACCACCACGGCCTCCTCCGGGATCACCAGCGGTCCGCCGTCCTCGGCGCGATGGATGGTCTCGCGGACCAGATCGTAGACCGGGGTCGAGCGGGTGAGGATCACGCCGGCCGCGAGAACCGCGCGGCGCTTCACGACCGTGCCTTCGTAGACCCCGCAGTTGCCTCCGACCAGGACGTCGTCCTCCACGATCACCGGCAGGGCCCCGACCGGCTCCAGCACGCCGCCGATCTGGGCGGCGGCGGAGAGGTGGACCCTCTTGCCGATCTGCGCGCAACTCCCGACCAGGGCGTGGGAGTCGACCATCGTGCCGTCGTCCACCCAGGCGCCGGTGTTGATGAACATCGGCGGCATGCAGGTCACGCCCTTGCCCAGGTAGACGCCGTCCCGGATCGAGGAGCCTCCGGGCACGACGCGGACTCCTTCGCTCAGCTTGCGTAGAGGGTAGGTGTCCTTGTCGACGAAGGGGAGGCCGGCGGACATGTCCACGATCTTCCCGAGCCGGAAGCCGAGCAGGATGCCTTGCTTCACCCAGGCGTTGACCTTCCAGCCGGCCGGAGAGCCCGGATCGGGCTCGGCGGCGCGGACCTCGCCCCGGTTCAGCGCTTCCTTGAAACGGTGGAAGAGGGAGAGGTGCTCGTCGGAAGGCGGACTGGAAAAGGCGGCCTCGACCTCCTCCCGCAGCTCAGGCATGCACCGGTTCCTCGACGCTCGGCACCGGGCTGCCCGGGATGAGGCCGAGGTCGGAGAGCACGTGCTCGATCTTCTTCAGGCTCTCCGGCCGTGGCGGCACCGCGGGCAGGCGGTACACCGGCTCGATCAGGCCCATCATCGCCAGGGCGGCCTTCACCGGCCCCGGATTCGATTCGATGAAGTTGATGTCCATCAGCGCGTGCAGCCGGCGGTGCATCTGCTGCGCCGCCGGGAAATCCCCCTCCAGGCAGAGTGAGGTCAGGCGAGACATGGCATAGGGCACCTCGTTCGACGCCACCGAGATCACGCCCACCCCGCCCAGCGCGATCAGCGGCAGGGTGATGGCGTCGTCGCCCGAGAGCACCGCGAAGTCGTGCGGCACCGCCTGGAAGATCTGCGACATCTGGGAGATGTTGCCCGACGCCTCCTTGACCGCCATGACCCGGTCGATCGCCGCGAGGCGCGCCAGGGTGCCGGGCTCCACGTTGAGACCGGTCCGCCCGGGCACGTTGTAGACCACGATCGGCAGCCGCGTGGCCTTCGAGACCTCGCGGTAGTGGGCGACCAGACCCTCCGGCGCCGGCTTGTTGTAGAACGGGGTGACGACCAGGAGCCCGTCCGCCCCGAGCGCCTCGACCTCCTTCGCCAGGCTCACCACCTCGACGGTGTTGTTGCCGCCGGCGCCGGCCAGCACCGGCACCTTGCCCTTCGCCTCCTGGATCGTGATCTCCACCACCCGCAGGTGCTCCTGCCGGGTGAGGGTGGGGTTCTCTCCCGTGGTGCCGCACGGCACGAGGAAGTGGATGCCGCTCTCGATCTGGCGCTGGACGAGACGCCGCAGAGCCTCCTCGTCGAGAGAGAGGTCGGATTTGAACGGGGTGACGAGCGCGGTGCCGCAGCCTTGGAACATGGTATTGCCTTTCAAAGCGACCTTTCACGAACGGGGAGACTGGACGATCTCCTCCCAGACGTGGCTGAACTCATAGAAGCCCTGCCGGCCGATCATCCAGCGCGCGGCGCGCAACGCCCCGTGCGCGAATCCGGCCCGGCTGCGGGCGGTGTGCTGAAGGGTGATGGTATCAGCCTCGGAGTCGAACCCGACCTGGTGGGTGCCCGGGATCGCCCCCGCCCGGCTGCTCGCTACGTCGATCCGCCGGTCCCATCCCTCCCTCTCCATCACCTTGCGGATCTGGAGCGCCGTGCCCGACGGCGCATCCTTCTTCTTGCTGTGGTGGATCTCGTAGAGCCAGGCCTCGTAGTCGTGCTCGCCGGACAGCAGGGCCGCCGCCGCCCCGGCCAGCTTGTAGAAGACCTGGACCCCGATCGAGAAGTTGGCGCCGTGGAGCAACCCCGCCCCCCGATCCTCGTTCGCTTCGACCGTCTCCCGGACCCGGGGCAGCTCGGCTAGCCAGCCGGTCGTGCCGACCACGAGCGGGATCCCGAGCGCGGCGAGCCGCTCCACGGTTTCCGGCACCGCCGCGGCGGCCGAAAAGTCGATCGCGACGTCGATTGCCTCGGCGGTTCCCGGATCGACCTCATGATTCCGGCTGTCGAGGCGGAGGACCACCTTGAAGCCGTGTCCCGAGGCCAGCTCCTCGACGAGCTTCCCCATGCGTCCGGTTCCGACCAGCGCCAGTCCGTTCATCCGATAGATCCCTCCGGCAGGTCCTGAAAGACCCGCGCGTGCAACTCGGCGACCACGTCCTCCGCGCACTCCTCCTCGACCAGGCAGCGGACGCAGGGCGCTGCCGCTCCCTCGACCACCAGCCGCGGCTCCCAGGGACCAGCGATCTCCAGGATTCTCGCCGCCAGCTCCGGGCTGGTGGCGAGGTCGTCGGAGACCAGCGACACCACGGCCCGGCCCGGTCCCACTTCGACCTCACCGCCCAGGGCTTCCTCGATCTCCGTCAGGCGGTCCGGCCGATCGAGGGAGAGCTCGACCTGCCGCTCGTCGGCGGAGAGCACGGTCAGCGCAGGGCGGAAGCGCTCGCAGACCTCGAACACCGCGCCGGGGGGCTGCCGCACGAGGAGCCGGTGGGCGCCGGGCTTCCAGGCGATCGACTTGATGCCGGGCACCGCGGCGCCGCGCCGTCCGATGACGGTGCCCTCCCCGGGATGGAGGCCCGTCGAATTCAGGATGCGGATCGGCACGCCCGCCCGGCTGGCCGGTCCCAGGGTGCCGTGGTGCGGCTTCTTGGCGCCCGAACAGGCCAGCTCCAGGCTTTCCGCGAAGGAGAGGGTCCGGATGCAGCGCGCCTCGGCAACCACCCGCGGGTCGGCGGTCAGCAGGCCGTCCACGTCGGTCCAGATCTGGACCTCCTCGGCGCCGAGAGCGGCGCCGACGATGGCGGCCGAGAAGTCCGAGCCCTCCTTGCCGAGCGTCGTGGTGACCCCCTCCCGCGTGGAACCGACGAAGCCGCCGAGCACCGGCACCCGGCCCGCTTCGAGATGGGGGAGGAGGGCGTCCCGGAGCCGCGGCTCGGTCTGGTCATAGATCGGCCGGGCGCGGGTGAACTGGTCGTCAGTGATCACCACTTGGCGGCAGTCGATCCAGGCCCCTCCATCCAGGGCCCTCGAGAGGATGGCGCTCGACACCAACTCGCCGAAGCTCGCCACGTGGTCGGACGAGCGCGGCGTGACACGGCCCTCGGCCGCGATCCGCTCCAGAACCCCACGCAGCTCCCCGAACCAGCCCTCCAGCAGGGCGTCGAGCTCAGGATGCAGTGCCTTCGGGACGGCGGCATGGGCCTCGCGGCCGTGATAGCTCCGGATCTCCTCGAAGAGAGCAAGGGTCCGCGGCAGATCCTGGGCTGCGGCGCGGTCGGCGGCTTCCCACAGGTTGCGGGTGGTCTTGGCCATCGCCGACACCACGACCACCGGCCGGCGCTCGATCTGGCTACGGACGATCCCGGCCACGCGCGCGATCGACTCTGCCGAGTCGACCGAGCTGCCACCGAATTTCATCACGATTGATCCCATTCCCCCTCTCCCCGGCCCTCTCCCCCATGCCGAGGGAGAGGGAGAAAAACCGCTCATCACAGCAGGTTCTCTGACTTCATCAGCTCGGCGTTGAGCACCGCCGCGCCCGCCGCGCCACGCAGGACGTTGTGCGACAGCGTCACCAGCTTCCAGTCGAAGATCGCGCACTCGCGGATGCGGCCGACGGCCGTGGCCATGCCGCCTTCGAGGTTCACGTCCTTCCGGGTCTGGGGCCGGTCCGGGGCCTCCAGCACGTGGATCGGCCGCTTCGGCGCGGTCGGCAGGTCGCGCTCCTGCGGCAGGCCGCGGAAGCCGGAGAGCGCCTCGACCAGCTCCTCGCGCGTCGGCTTCCTCTCGAACTCCAGGCTCACCGCCACCATGTGGCCGTCCACCGCGGGCACCCGGTGACAGCTCGCGCTCACGGCGAGAGGGAGTGGCTCGATCCGGTCGCCCGCGAGATCGCCGAGGATCTTCTGCGGCTCGCTCTCCACCTTCTCCTCCTCGCCGCCGATGTACGGGATGACGTTGCCCAGCGCGTCGAGCGACGGCACGCCGGGGTAGCCCGCTCCGGAGACCGCCTGGAAGGTGGTCACCATGGCGTTCATCAGGCCGAAGGGCTTGAGCGGCGCGAGCGCCATGACCAGCCCGACCGCCGCGCAGTTCGGGTTCGTGACGATGGCGCCGCTCCAGCCGCGCTCGCGGCGCTGCGCCGGCAGGAGCCCCAGGTGGCCGGGGTTGACCTCGGGCACGAGCAGCGGCACGTCCCCGGCCATCCGGAAGTGGCTGGAGTTCGAGACCACGACGTGGCCCTCGGCCGCGAACGCGCGCTCGATCTCCGCCGCCTGGTTCGAGGCCATGGACGAGAACACCAGCCGAGGCCCGCGGCCCGGCACGGCCTCCTCGACCGCCAGGTCCCCCACGCGGTCCGGCGGCGCGCCCTCGAGCTGCCAGGAGGTCGCCTCCCGATAGCGCTTGCCGGCGCTCCGGTCGCTCGCCGCCAGCCACGTCACCTCGAACCAGGGGTGCCTCTCCAGGATCTGGACGAAGCGCTGTCCCACCGTACCGGTGGCCCCCAGGATGCCGACCTCGATCTTCTTCATGTCCCGAACCCTTTCTGCAAGCGCCGAACCATTTCCGCGTAGAGCCCGACGGCCTCCTCCAGCTCCCGCCGCGGCACCCTCTCTCCGGGGGTGTGGGCGACGTGGATGCTCCCCGGCCCCAGGAGGAACGGCTCGCCCCAGGCGCCGAGCCGCGGGATGTCGGTGGTGTACTTGACCACCGTGGTCTCGAAGCCGGGCAGCGAGCCCAGGCGGATTGCCGCGCTCTCGCGCTCCTCGGCGACCTCGACCCCCGGCACCCCGGCCAGGGCTTCGCGGAGGCGCCTCCGGAGCTCCCCTGTATCTCCTATGGTGCGGATCATGACCTCGGCGCGCGCCTCGTCGGCGATCACATTCGACGCCCGGCCGCCGGCGAGGGTGCCGACGTTGAGCGTGGTGTCGCCGAGCACCGGGTCCGAGGGGAGCGGCACGGCGCGGAGACGCGCCAGGGCCTCCAGCAGCCGGTCGATCGCCGACTCCCCCAGCTCCGGGTAGGCCGAGTGGGCCATCCGGCCGCGGGCCTCGACCCGGAGATAGAGCGCGCCCTTGCAGCCGAGGGCGAGGCGATTCTCCGTGGGCTCGCCGTTGATCAGCCAGCGCGACCCCCGCGGATTGCGGTTGGCCGTCTGCGCGCCGAGGCTGTCGGTCTCCTCGCCGACCACGGCGAGCAGGCCGAAGCCCTGCCGGCCCTCGGCGAGCAGCGTCTCGACCGCCTTGATCATCGCGGCCAGGATCCCCTTGGCGTCGCAGGCCCCGCGGCCGTGGACGTGCTCCGCGTCCTCCGACGAGGCGAAGAACGGCGGCACCGTATCCATGTGGGTCGAGAGCACGACCTCCGGCTGTCCCCAGGCCGCGAACAGATTGAAGCGGTCGCGGTCGACGCTCATCCGCTCCACCCGGCCACCGGTCCGCGCGGTCAGGCCGGAAAGGTGGTCGAAGAGCAACTCGCCGATCGCCCGTTCGTTGCCGGTGACGGACTCGAGGTCGATCAGCGCCCGGGTCAGCGCGATGAGGTCCATGGGGGTTGGAGCCTACCCTTTTTTCAGGGCTCTGTGTAGCAAACCCTTGTTGCTTCGACGTCCCGGCGGTCGTATCGTATGGGCATCCTGGATTGCAGTCTTTTGGAGGAGGAGCGGGATGCCCGAGATCCAACCCGTCGGTTCCCACGCCACCTGGTTCGAGGAGCCCGAGCTGATCGTCCTGCGTCTCAAGGGAGACGTCTCGCTGCAGGAGAGCGAGGCGCTCGCCGGTATCCATGAGGAGATGGCCCGCGGACGCGAGGCCGTCTACATGCTGGTGGACATGACCGAGTTCGGCAGCGGCACGCCGGCCGGCCGCAAGGTCACCTCCGAGACCCTCACCCGGATGCCGGTGAGGGGCATCGCCATCTGCCGGGCCAAGCTGTCGTCCAAGGTCATGGCCAAGCTCGTCTTCGCGGGGGTCAAGCTCTTCCGCAAGGATGTGCGGTTCGCGATCGAGTTCTTCGACCACGAGGGCCAGGCGCGCACCTGGATCGACGAGCGGCGGTCTGCCGCCGCGGCCTGACCGCTCTCAGCGGCCGACGAGCGCCACGGCCTTGTCCACCACCTCGTCCCGGCCCTCGGCGATGCCGCGGAGGGTGCGGGCGGCCGGCACCGTGGGCGCGACTCCGACCCCTTGGAGCGGCGAGTCGTCCTGCTTGAGCACGCGCTGGCCGCTCCAGATCAGGCGCCAGCCTCCGGGCAGGAGGCTGCGGTTGATCGTGCCGTTGCTCCCTCCGGACCGCGCGCCCACGACGTCCCCGAGCCGGTACGCCTCGATCATCCCGAGCAGCGTCTCGGCGTAGCCGTCGCAGCGGCCGTCCGAGAGGAACGCCACCCGGCCGCGGAAGCGGGGCGTCTTCGGCTCGATGGTCCAGAACGTGGTCATCCACTCGACGTCCCGGTGGTCCGGAGCCATCACCACCGGCACCTGCCACCTGGAGCTGGAGGCGGTCCTGTCGATCAGGCGGGAGAGGAGCACGGTCGACACGTTGCGGCCGCGGCGCAGGTCGAAGATCAGACCGCGCGCCGCCGCCAGGCGCGGCGTCAGCGCCTCCAGGTCCTCCTCCTCGATCCGCCCGAGGTCCACATAGATCACGCCCGGCCGGGGCTCGGCGACCGGCGGGAGCGGCGTGCCGGAAGGGAGCTTCTCGTAAGGAGTCTCTCGGGTCAGAGAGATCTTGGAGCCGCCCTGGAGCTGGAGCGTCACGCGGGAGCCCCGGGTGCCCCAGAGAAGAGGTTCGAGCGCGTACCACCGCCGCGCCTCCGGAGTGCCGGCCGAAGCCAGCGCCTCCTCCTCGGCGAGGATCCCGGCGACCGGCCGGCCGTCGATCGCCTCGACGACGTCGCCGGGGCGGATGCCCTCCACGCCTTCCGCCACGCCGGTGATCACCAGCCTGTCCTCGACCGGCTCCCAGGCCAGCGGGAGCGCTGCGTACGGCGTGCCCGGATGGGTGAAGCCGGCCCGGGCGTCGTGGAGCGGAGCCAGCAGGGCGCGCGTGGCGCGGAGGAACGCCTCGCGGTCCGGCGAGTCGGCCGCGGCCAGGGCCGGGCGCAGGGCCGCGCGCCACGCGGGGTCGTCCGGCTTCAGCTCGGGATGGAGGTGCTGGAGGATGCCCCAAGCCAGAGCCACGGCGGCCAGCCGGGTCTCCGGGGTGTCGGCCTGGACGTCTGCATTCACGGACGGCGAGGGCGCGTGCGGAAGCGTCCCCTTGGCATCGGCCCAGAGCGTGACCGGCAGCCAGGCCTCGACGCCGCCTCCCAGCTCCGACTCCAGCACTTGGTCCGGCCGGACGAAGCGGGGAGTGGCGATCGGATCGCTGCTGATCTCGGCGCAATTGCCGAGCCGGCACAACTTTCGATCCAGGAGCTGGCCTGCCTGCCCCGGAAGGGCGTCACGGACGGCCTCGCCTTGGAGCAGGAAGTGATAGCCGGCCCGGACCGACTCATAGGGGAAGAGCCAGCCCGGCGGCTGAGTCCCCGGCACGCCGTCGTTGAAGCCCGGGTTGAGGAGAACCGTCCCTCCCGTGCCATCCATCGCCGCCAGGGAGACCTCGTCGAGCCAGACCTGGCCGCCGCCCGTCACCACCAGCATGACAAGGATCCTCTTGGCATCCGGGGCCACGTCGCCTTCGATCTCGACCGGCTTCCAGGATGTGCTGCGGATGGGGCGGTCCGCCATGTTGTCGAAGAACCCGGGCTTGCCGCCGGCCCGGTCGACCCGGAGGCCGAGCTGGGCATGGCCGTCGCCGATCATCTCCGCCCGCACCCAGGCGCGCAGCCGCACCCGCTTGCCCTTGAGCGAGTCGGGCACGAGCACCGCCTGGGCCAGGGTGCCGTAGCCGGGCGGGGCGTGGTCGTCGATCCGCTCGCTGGAGTAGATCTTCAGGTCGGAGTCGAAGTGGCCGCCGTAGTGCCGCCAGACCACGATGCGAGCGTCGCCGGCGGGAGCCAGGAGCGCCGCGGGCGTCGCCGGGCGCTCGCCGCCCACCCGGACCCGCAGGGTGGGAGCCCAGGGCCGGAAAAGCTCCTCCAGCCGGCCTGCCAGGTCTTCGGGACCGGCGGCGTCCCGGACGGCGGAGACCCCGGAGACGGCGACCCGGTTCCAGCCCTCTGAGGTCACCCCGGCCACGGCGTCGGACGGGTGGAAGAAGCGGACCAGAGAGAGCAGACGCGTGAACGCTTCGAGGTTGTCGAGCTGGCGGTCCGTGAGGGCCTGGGCGGAGGCGCTGGCCAGGAGGAGACCGAGGAGAGCGATGGCGGAGCGGCGCATTGCCTATTGTGCACGATCCCGCAGATCGATTTCCCGTCCGCCGTCGAGCCGCACCGCGAGGGTCTCGAACGTCCACGCGCCGTTCCGTTTGGAGGCGAGCGTGGAGAGCCGGCCGGGCGCCTTCGGCCCGCGGAGGAGGATCGTGAAGCGCGCCTGTCCCGTGGCGCCGTCGTCCTCGAAGACGGCGAGCCGGGGAGCATCGGTCTCGACCGGCGAGCCGAGGGCGTCGCGGACGCGCGGATCGTTGCGGGCCCGCGTCAGGGCCTCGGAGTAGACGCCGGAATGGACGAGGGCGCTCATCGGAGTCCCCCGGACCCCGAAGTACGCCATGAACCCGGCGAAGATCAGGAACGGGAGGGCGAGCAGGGACAGGATGAGGTACTGGCCCGGGGTTTTGCGGTTGTCGGAAGTCATGGCGGCGCGCGCTCGACCCGTGGAGGATACCGCACAAGGGTGGGCGGCTCGGAAATTCGC
>JBEQUE010000012.1:0-8725 GCA_040349255.1 Acidobacteriota bacterium
GCCGCCGCCGACGATCCCCGCTCCCGCCCCTGCCGTCGAGCCCTTCGGCGTCTCGGAGATGCTGGCCCGGGCGGCCCGCGACCTGGCGGAAAACCGGATCGCGGAAGCGGCCCGAGCCGTCGAGCAGCTCATGGAGACCGATCCGTCGGACCCGGAGGCCTACGCGCTCGAAGGGTTCCTGCACGACTTCAATGGCCGCACGGACGACGCCACCGCCTCCTATCGCGCGGCCCTGTATCTGGACGCCGCGCTCTTCCAGGTGCGCGTCCTCCTGGCCGACTGCCTCCTGCGCCTGGGCCACAACGACCTCGCGAAGCACCAGTACCGCGAAGCCCTGGCCGTCCTGGAGAGCGGCCGGGAGCGGCCCCTCACCCTGCTCGCCGACCTCCCTCTGCCCGACCGCGACCGGGCCCGGCGGCGCTGCCAGGACGTTCTGCGGCGCGGTTAGCGAGGAATCCAAGAGGGTGGGAGGGGGCGCCCTCTCCCGCGAAGCGGGGGAGGGTCGGGGAGGGGTCTTTTCACGGGTACACACCTCCGGCCTCGCCGGGGGGCTGTCGGCCCAGGCAGCCCCCCGGCGTCCTACGGGTACATCGCTTGTCAAAGAACCCTTCGCAGTCCGTTGCCGGCCCTCGGCCGATCCTGGCCCGCGTCCGGCAAGCCCTGGCGGACATTCCGCCAGCGTCTGCCGGTATCCGGCCGGGACCGGCGGACTGACCGCCAGCGCCCGGCATCTCTCCGCATCCTTTTGCCGTCCGCCGCCAGACCCTGGCAGCCCTTCCGCCAACTCCGGCCGGAGACCCGCAACGGTCTGCCGGCAATCCGCGGCTCCTGGCCGGAGACCCGCAGCCCTCAGCGGATCCTCCGCGAGCTCCGGCCGATCCCGCGCCAGAGGAAGTATGCTGCATATCCCATGAAATTTCAATACGACCTCTTGACAAGTATGCAGGTACATGAGATGGTATGCGCGTTGCGACGGTGCTCAGGGGGCCATGGAGGTCCTCGGGAAGAGCCGTCCGGAAAGGAGAAGAGACCATGCCCTCTTCGTATGCGGATTTCGTGAAGGACTGGGAGTCGCTGCTGGAGGCGGTGCGGGAAAATCAGGACCAGCTGCCGAACGTCGACGGCAACCTGATCGAGCTCAGCGACCTGCTCGACCAGGTCAAGCACGCCAAGACCCGGCAGGAGCTTCATGCCGGCGCCCGGCAGAAGGCCACGCAGGATGTCGGTCTCCTGCTGGACCTGGGGAAGGAGTCCGCGGTGAAGCTGCGCGGCTTCGTGAAGGCGAAGCTCGGTCCGAAGAACGAGCTGCTGGTGCGCTTCGGCATCGCGCCGGTGCGCACCCGGTTCCGCCGGACCCAGAAACCGACTCCGCCGCCACCGCCGACCGAGTAGCGCTGTCGTTGTAGCCGTAGGGAGGAGCGCGCCGTCTGCGCGCTCCTCCCGCTGTTCTTACACAAAGAGATTCAGCACCGAAAGCCCTGCCGTCATCGAGGGCTTCCGGAAAAGTTCTTTGACAATCTGCTGGAATGGTGGCCAGCGGAAAGAGATGCCTGACCCCTATGAGAATTCGAAGGCTCGCCGTTGCCTGATTGAGCGGCTGAGGTCGCGCCAGGCGCCGTCGTAGCCGCGGAATGCCTCGGAAACTCCATTCGCGGGCGCACAGTATTGAGATCTTGTCATCAACCTGGCGAGTGGAAGCCTCAAAAAAGTGTCGGAGGCCGGATAGCGGACACACCTAGGCCGTCCGCTCGATCAAGCGCCTCAAAAACGACGGCTGTGGTTCAGGCCCTTTCTATGTGGTCAGGGCGGACTGACAGCATCCGCGGTGACAAAAGGCAACCCCGGAGGAAAGGATCCCAGAGGAAAGCGCGCCATCCGATTGCCTGACCTCAGTTGCTCGGAAGCATCTCGAAAGGCGGAGACGAACAGGCAGTAGGCTTCCCAGAAGGCCTTGCGCACGGCCCGCGTCGCCGCATGGTACAGAGGAGCAGGAGATTTCTTGCTCCGGACTGGACGAGTCTCTGGGTTCTGCCGCAGGACACCGGCAACTCCAAGCGGCGCACGGCCGCTCTTGGCGAGCTCGGCTGCCGCCTCGCTTTCGATCTGCTCCACCAGCGCGGCGACCTGCTGCCGATAAGCGTCGTCAGGGAGGTGAGCCCAGCAGGGCAAGGGTGTCAGCTCGAAGGACTCTTCCGCGGCATACTTCAGGCGACTGAAGTCTTCGCCCCGGTTCCTGGCGGCATACTCCTGTGTGCGATCGAACCAGAGGCCCCGGATCGGCTCTCCAGCCAGGATCTCGCGCACGCTATGGACGCCCGGCCATTCCCGGGCCTGAGCCACGAGACCCTCCTTGACGCCATGAGCCAGGAGGTATCGCAATCGTCCGACCTGGGCCGCCTCCTCGTTGCTGACCAGGATGGCCCTGTAGCGGCCGCCCCAGACGGCTCCCCGCCGCCGATGCAGGCGGTTGATCTCCAGGGCCAGATTGGTGTTGAGATACCGCATGAAGTCCGAGAGTTGCCTGGCATCCTCCACCGAGAGGAGAAGGTGATAGTGGTTGCCGAGGAAGACGGCGGCATGACAGCAGATCGGGACATTGGTCTGGGCTCGCCCCAGGACTCCTCCAACAATCTCGTTCAGGGAAGGGCTCGGTCGCAGGAGGAGCTGGGACTGGTGGGTCCGGACAGTCACCTCGACGAGGGAGCCCCGTTCGGGTACAAAGCGTAGAGTTCTTGCCATGCCCGCGTAAAGACGAGAAACGGGTCTCGAATGTCATTTCAGTCTCCTTGGAAATGCGCGAAGCGCATTGCCTGTATCCCCCGCCGAGGAGGGCTCAGTAGAAACGCTCAGTAGAAACGCCAGGCACCTATCAGGCGGCTGTGCTCCTGCCGGACCGCGAGAAGGCGGCGAAGGAAGCCGAGGACGCGAACGAGAAGCTGTACAAGGCCGAGGAAGACGCGATCATCGCGGTCAAGGAAGCCGAAGCCGCGCTTGCAGCCGGCGCACAAGACCATAAGGCCGTGCTGGAGGCCAAGCTCGCCAAAGCCAAGCGTGCGCTCGCCGTGGCGGTGCGCCAGCGTAAGGCGGCCGGTTTGCCGGATCTCCCGTAAGGACGCGCCAAGGCGCGCGCGATCGCGACGCATGTATCCTTGAGGGACATGCGCCCAGAAATAGATTTCCTGACCGTGCGGCACGAAAGGAGGTCTGCCGTGAGCGGCTCAGTAGAAACGCCAGGCACCTATCGCGCATCCATCGGCAGAGTGGTGGCTGCAGGCCACAGCTGCCTCGAATCTTGAGAAGACCCCTCCCCGTCCCTCCCCCGCTCCGCGGGAGAGGGCGCCACCTCCCAACCCCGTGACGGGTCAGTGCGAGCTGCCGCGGAACCGTTCGGTCAGCTCGGCGACCGTCTCGGGCGCGATCTTCTGGAACAGCGGCTGGCCGGCCGACACGGCGCGCCCGGCAGGGAGGCGGGCGAAGTCCGCCAGGCCCTCGAAGGACACCGCGCCCGGCTTGCCGGTCTCGCCGAGCAGCTCGAAGATCCGCTCGCTCGAATCGGGGATGATCGCCGCGCTGGTCACCGCGTACAGGTAGCACAGCTCCAGTCCGATCCGCAGGATCTCGGCGGCCCGCTCGCGGTCGTTCTTGACCGCCACCCAGGGCTGCGCCAGGGTGATGTACTCGTTGCCCGCCACCCAGAGCGCGCGCAGGTTGCGCATGGCCTTCCGCATGTTCGTCGCCCGCAGCTCCTGGTCGAGCTGGACGACCAGCTCGCGGCACTTCGCGATCAGCTCGCGGTCCAGGTCCTCCACCCGGCCCGGCTCCGGCACCCTGCCCTCGAAGTTGCGCGCCACCATGGTGAGGACGCGGTTCACGAAGTTGCCCAGCACGTCCGCCATGTCCTTGTTCACCAGGCCGGCGAACCCTTCGAGCGAGAAGTCCGAATCGGTCCCTTCCGGGACCATGGCGAGCAGGGCATAGCGCCAGTAGTCGGACGGGAAGAGCGTCAGGGCCGTGTCCGTGAAGATCCCGCGGCCGCGGCTGGTCGAGAACTTGCCGCCCTCGTAGGTCAGCCAGCTGAACGACTTGATCTGGTCGGCCATGACCCAGACGTCGCCGGTGCCGAGCATCGTGGCCGGCCACATCACGGCGTGGAACGGGACGTTGTCCTTGCCCATGAACTGGAGATAGCGCACCTCGCCCGGCTCCTTCCACCAGGCGCGCCACGCTTCGGGATCGCCGGACGTCTTCGCCCGGTCGACCGTCATGCTGACGTAGGCGATGGGCGCGTCGAACCAGACGTAGAAGACCTTGCCCTCGAAGCCCGGCTTCGGCACCGGGATGCCCCAGGCGAGGTCGCGCGTGATGCTGCGGTCCTGGAGCCCCTCGTCGAGCCACTTGTAGGCGATGCCCTTGGTGGTGGCCGGCCAGCCCTGGTGCTGGTCCACCCAGGCTCGGACCCGGTCCTGGAGAGCCGAGAGCCGGAGGAACAGGTGCCTGGAGTCGCGGACCTCCAGGTTGGTGCTGCCGCTGATCGCCGAGCGCGGCTCGATGAGCTGGGTGGGGTCGATGAGCGAGCCGCAGGAGTCGCACTGGTCGCCGCGGGCATCCTTGAAGCCGCAGATCGGACAGGTGCCGACCACATAGCGGTCGGGGAGGAACCGCTGGTCGTCGATCGAGTAGATCTGGGAGACCGTGCGCTCCTCGATGAAGCCGTTCTCGTCCAGGCGGCGGAAGATGTCCTGCGTCACCTGGTGGTTGGTCGGCGAGGAGGACCGCCCGAAGTAGTCGAAGGAGATCCGGAGCTGCTTGTAGATGTCGTCTTGGATCGCATACTGCTCGTCGCAGTACTCCTTGGGAGACTTGCCCTCCGCGAACGCAGCGATCTCCGCCGGCGTGCCGTGCTCGTCGGTGCCGCAGATGTAGAGCACCTCCTCACCCTGCTGTCGCAGGTGGCGGGCCAGGACGTCGGCCGGCAGCATCGAGCCGATCAGGTTGCCGAGATGCTTGACGCCGTTGATGTAAGGCAGAGCACTGGTGATGAGGTAGCGGGGCATGGTCTCAGGGTCTCTCCGGAAGGGGCGAATCCTAGCACAGGGAGGTTTGTGAGCATGCCCCTCCGGTGGTTGCGCGCGCTCAGGAGGGTATCGGCCTGATCGGGGGCCTGATCGGGGGCGGCCTGATCGGGTTTGTTCATCGCCGAAGATGATTTAGAATTGATGCGTGCAAAGACAGAGACGGGCCGAGAGGCGGCGCCGGAAGGCTCCAGCGCCGGACGACCGTATCGCCGTCAGTGCCGTCGCCGCGCGTCCCTCGAGCCCGCCGACCAGCCTTGCGACGGCCTGGATCCCGCGTTCCGAGACGGTCTTCAATCCTGCGACGCAGATGGGCTACATGCGGGTTCATGCATTGCAGCCGGGCTGGGAAGGTGTGCTCGAAGCGTCGAATGCGGATTATGTTTTATGGCCGTTCGATCAGGAGCCTTGGCGCCAGATCATCTCCACCCTGACCGCTTCGGGCCGCTGGCGGTTCCTGTACGGGGACTCCGTGGCGGTTCTGCTGGCGCGATCGGACGCCCGCGTCCCTCCGCGGCTGACGCCGACAGAGCCGTCGGCCTACCGGTCGCTGGCTCTGGCCCGCCGGGAGATTGCGCGCAACAACCTCCCGGATGCAGAGGGCTTCCTCGCGGATGCCCTGGAACGGATGCCGGCCCTGCCCGGCGCCTGCGTGGATCTGGTCCGGGTCCAGGTTGCTCAGGCCGAGCGGGAAAGGGCGATCGGCACGGCAGTGCGCTGCCGCCAGATGATGCTGGACGAGCGGCGCCGGAGGATTCTTCGCGAGCTGATCGGAGATACCTGAAGACTGCTCCCTGAGGTCTTTATGTCCCTGGCCTTCCGCGGTACCTTATGCCGGGAGGCGAAGTCATGCCCACCGTCCGACGCCCGGCCGTGGCCGGCCTGTTCTATCCCGGGTCCGCAGGCGAGCTGAGATCCACCGTGGAGGCGCTCCTCGACGAGGCCGCCCCCGATGCCGGCCCCGTTCCCAAGGCGGTCATCGCGCCGCACGCGGGCTACGTCTATTCCGGGCCGACCGCCGCAGCGGCCTTCCGGGCGCTGGCGGCCGGCCCCGGCGGACACCGCCTTCGCCGCGTCGTGGTGCTGGGGCCGGCCCACCGGGTGCCGGTGCGGGGCCTCGCTCTGCCTGGCGCCGACGCGTTCGCCACGCCGCTTGGCGAGATCCCGGTGGACGTGGAAGCCGCCGCGGCCGCATCGCGGCTGCCGCAGGTCTCGACCTTCCCGGAGGCCCACGGCCCGGAGCACTCCCTGGAGGTCGAGCTGCCGTTCCTCCAAGCCCTCTTCCCCAAGGTCGCAGTCCTGCCGATCGTGGTCGGCGACGCCGACGAGGACGAGGTGGCCGAGGTGCTGGACCTCCTGTGGGGCGGACCGGAGACGGCGATCGTCGTCAGCTCCGACCTCTCCCACTATCTGCCGTACGACGTGGCGCGGCGCGTGGACCGGGAGACGGCGGACGAGATCCTGGCCCTCGAAGGCCCGCTCCACCCGCGGCAGGCGTGCGGCGCGTTTCCGATCAACGGTCTGCTCGCCGCCGCCCGCCAGCGCGGCCTGGCGCCGCGGCTGCTCGATCTCCGGAATTCGGGCGACACGGCCGGCGACCGCGGCCGGGTGGTGGGCTACGGCGCGTTCGCGTTCACGGAGGCCGCATGAACGAGGACCGGGGGACGGTCCTGCTGGCGATCGCCCGGGAGAGCCTGGCCGCGGCGCTGGGGCTCGGGCAGGAGACGTCCCGGGATGAGCCGTGGCTCTGCGAGCCGGGCGCGACCTTCGTCACCCTGCGCCGGCACGGCGAGCTGCGCGGCTGCGTGGGCTCGATCCAGCCCTACCGGCCGCTCCTGGACGACGTGCGGAACAACGCGCGCGCCGCGGCGTTCTCGGACGCCCGCTTCGCGCCGGTCGAGCGCGACGAGTACCCCGAGCTGTCGGTGGAGGTCTCGCTCCTGTCGCCGTGCGAGCCGCTCGAGCCCGGCAGCCAGGAGGAGACTCTGGCCCGCCTCCGTCCCGGAGTGGACGGCGTTGTCTTCGAGTTCCAGGGCCGGCGCAGCACGTTCCTGCCGCAGGTCTGGGAGCAGCTCCCGGACCCCTGGGACTTCCTGGCGCAGCTCAAGCGCAAAGCCGGGCTGCCGCCCGCTTTCTGGCACCCGGACGTCCGGCTCTGGCGCTACACGGTCATGAAGTGGGTGGAGGGTGGGCACCTGATTCTGTGAGAAATCTTCGAGTATCATACTCCGCGAGGAGGGTGCCGCATGCGAAACGACGATTCTCCCGAGCTCGGGCTATCCTAGATGGGCGACCACAGAAACTTTGTGCATCCTAAGGTCGCCATGCCAGTGACGATCGCCGGGCGAGCCGGAGCCGATGCGAAGCACTATCAGGAAAAGGCCGTCCGGCTGGCCATAGAGGAGTCCATGCGATGAAGAGCAGCGCCCGATACGTCAAGATCGTCGAGTGGTCTGACGAGGATCAGTGCTTTGTGGGAAGCTGTCCAGGGCTGCTCTTCGGCGGTTGCCATGGAGACGATGAACAGACGGTGTTCGCGGAGCTGTGCGAGATCGTGGACGAGGTGATCGAGCTTTACGAGAGAGACGGCAGAGCCTTGCCTCCCCCGACCGCCGGGAGGGACTACGCGAACAAGATGCTTCACGTCGCCTGAACGCGCGAGGTGCGCTACTCGTTCCTGAGCGCCTCGATGGGATCGAGCGCGGCCGCGCGCCGGGCCGGGAGCACGCCGGAGAGCAGGCCGGTCACCATGCTGAGCGCGATCGCCAGGACCACGAAGAGCGGCGGCGTGCGGACCGGCAGGCCGGGGATCGCCAGGCGGAGCAGCGCCGAGATGCCGAGGCCCACCAGCGTGCCGGCGAGGCCGCCCAGCCCGGCCAGCGCCGCGGCCTCGGCCAGGAAGAGCGCGTTGATCTGCCGGCGCGTGGCGCCGATCGCCCGCACCAGGCCGATCTCCGCGGTGCGCTCGCCGACCGCGATCCACATCATGGTCAGGATGCCGATCGCCCCGACCACCAGCGAGATGCCGCCGATCGCCCCGACCGCGAGCGTCACCACGTTCATCACGTTGTCGAACACCTCCAGCATGGCGGCCTGGGTGGTGACGGTGAAGTCCTCCCGCCCGCCGTGGCGGCGGGTGAGGAGGGCCTTGACGTCCTTCTCGATGCGGCCCGTCAGGCCGGCGTTCGGATAGGCGACGTGGACCTCGGTGAGCTCGGTGAGATTGAACAGCTTCATCGAGCTCGCCACTGGGATGTAGGCCGCGTCGTCGATGTCGAAGCCCAGGAACTGCCCCTTGGAGGCCATCACGCCGATCACCCGGAAACGCGTGCCCGAGATGCGCACGAACCGGCCCAGGGCATTGGCGTCGCCGAACAGCTCGCGTTTGAGCCGCGGGCCGAGCACCGCCACCTGGTAGCCGCGGTGCGGGTCGCCCTCCGGCCAGAAGGCGCCCTGGCGCAGCCCGAAGTTCCAGGCCCTGGGGATGTTCGGCGTCACGCCGTAGATGAACACGCTCCGGCCGTGGCCGCCCGCCTCCACGCGGGCGCTGCCGTAGGCCGCGGCCACGACCTCGCCGGCGCCCGGGATGCGCCGCAGGGCCATGGCGTCGTCGATCGTCAGCTTGCGCGTGGTGCCGCCGAGCACGCCCGGGA
>JBEQUE010000028.1:0-48016 GCA_040349255.1 Acidobacteriota bacterium
CACCCATGCCAGCGACGTCCCCAACGGGCAGGCCTGGGAGCGGCGGATGGAGGAGATGCGGCCGGGCACCGAGGTGCTCAACTTCGGCGTGCCCGGGTTCGAGCCCGGCCAGGCGCTCCTGCGCTACCGCCGCGAGGGGGTGAGGTTCCACCCCCACGTCGTCCTGATCGGCTTCATGTCCGAGAACATCAACCGGGTGGTGAACACCTTCCGGCCGTTCTACTTCCCGAAGAGCGGCGTGCCGTTCACCAAGCCGCGCTTCGCGCTGCGCGGAGACCGGCTCGTCCTCGTCCCGAACCCCATCCGGAGCGACGAGGGCTACCGCGAGCTCCTGCGCAGCCCGGAGACCGTGCTGCCCCGGATTGGCAAGGACGACTATTTCTATCAGCGGAACTCGAAGCGCAATCCCCTGGACTTTCTTCCCTCCGTACGCTTCGCGAGCATCTTTGCCGATCAATACCTGCATCAGCCCACCTTCCGTGGCGGGGTTTACAACACCCGCTCGGAGGCGTACCGGGTCACCTTCGCCGTGCTGGATCAGTTCTACAAAGAGGCCGCCGCCAACGGCTCGCTGCCGATCCTCGTCCTCTTCCCCGAGCGCAGGGAGATCCGCAACCGGCGCGAAGGCAGGACCGTGGTCTACAAGCCGCTCCTCGACGAGCTCAACCGGAAGGGCTACCGCGTCGTCGATCTCCTCGACGGGTTCCAGCGCTACGACCCGCAGGGCGAGATGATGAAGAAGAAATTCATACACTACCCGAAGAGCGGGAACGCCATGGTCGCGCGGACGGTCCTGGACTACCTGGACCGAAACGGGCTCACGGACCCGGAGAAGATCCGCGCCGCTCTCTCTTCTGAAAAGGGAAACGCCTCACGGACACCGTGAGGCGGCAGGGTGGGCCGGTGCGGGGGCTCGATGGGGCCGAGCCCCCTCTCTGGGATGAATGCCGCCTCAGCGGACCGTGCCGCGGCGGAACAGGTTGACGATCGCGAGCAGGATGACCGCCCCCAGCAGCGAAACGAGCAGCGACGGCAGGCTCAGGCTGCCTTCCGTCAACGTGCTGGTGCCGAAGAGGGGAGCGAGCAGGACGCCCGCGAGCAGAGCGCCGACAATGCCGACGACGATGTTGAGAATGACGCCCTGCTGGGCATTTGTGCGCATGATCATGCTGGCGATCCAGCCGATCAGACCTCCAACGATAAGCATGATGATGATGTTCATGACGGTCCTCCTCTGGTTGAAGTTTATTGGGGCTTTCTTCCAACCTTCCCCGCCAGGAGTAGATAGCAACTGTCGTGCCACTTTCGGTGTACGCTGAGGGGAGAGGGCTGAAGAGGAGGTTTTGCGATGAATCAGAGCCGGACCCGGTCCGTCCTGATGGTTTCCTGTCTTCTGGCCTGGGGAGCCGCCCAGGCCCTCCAGTCCCCGTTCGGCGAGGTGGTCGAGGTCAACGTCGTGAACGTCGACGTCCACGTGACCGACCGGAACGGCCGGCCGGTGGCGGGGCTCAAGCGCGACGACTTCGAGGTGTACGAGGACGGCAGGCGCGTCAAGGTCACCAACTTCGAGGCGATCACGGTCGAGGACGAGCCCGCGTCGGCAGCCACGTCTCCGGCCGCGCCCGCTCCGGAGCCCGCGCGCGCCAAGGCCCCCGAGGTCGCCCCGGAGGACCGGCTGCACCTGATCGTCTACGTCGACAACTTCAACCTCGACCCGATCCACCGCACCCGCGTGCTCGAGCAGGTCCGCGCCTTTCTCAAGGACCTGCGGCCCGAGGACCGGGTGATGCTGGTCACGAACGATCTCGGCCTGACGGTCCGCCTCCCCTTCACCGCCGACCCGGCCGCCCTGGGCGCGACGCTCGACACGATCGAGCGCCTGCCGGCCCAGGGCGCCACCGCCGAGTCCGACCGCCGGACCGCCATGCGCCAGGTGCTGGAGATCCGCGAGGCGGTGCGGGACATCGAAGGCCCCTGCAGCCGGACGATCCTGGTGCCGGCCGAGAGCTACGCGGAGATGGCCCGCAACCAGACCCTGCAGTCGATCAAGGCCATGACCGTGCTGGTGAACTCGCTCTCCGGCGTGCCCGGCCGCAAGGCGCTGCTCTACGTCAGCGACGGCCTGCCGGCCAACCCGGGCGAGGAGGTCTTCCAACTGCTGTTCGAGATCTGCGGCGGCGGGAGCGCCTCCGGGATCGCCGACGTCCACGACCCGGACATCGAGGGTCCCGTCGGGCAGTTCAAGGGCCGCGAGGCGCTCATGAAGTCCCTGCACTACAGCACGGTCGAAGATCTGAACCGGCTCGCGGCCCACGCCAACGCCAACCGGGTGACGCTCTACACCCTGCAGGCCAGCGGGCTCCAGGGCTCCTCCTCGGCCGCCGCGGACTACGGTCCGAACGAGCGGGTGCTGCAGATCCCGTCCATCCAGTTCGTCCAGACGGCCAACCTCCAGAGCTCGCTCACCCTGCTGGCCACGGAGACCGGCGGCAAGGCGATCCTCAACGCCAACGACGTGAGCCCGGACCTGCGCCGGATGAAGGACGACCTGTCGACCTACTACTCCCTGGGCTACGTGCCGGAGCACTCCGGCGACGGCCGGGAGCACCGGATCGAGGTGAAGGTAAGGAAGCCCGGCCTGGAGGTGCGGAGCCGCCGGGGCTACCGCGACAAGCCGGCGATCGAGCGCGCCGTGGACCGCACGCTCGCGGCGGTCTACCACGGCTTCGAGGACAACCCCCTGGAGGTCACCCTGAAGCTCGGCGAGCAGGTGCCTCAGGGCGACCGCTTCCTGGTGCCGATCAAGCTCCGCATCCCGCTGTTCAAGCTGGCGGTGGTGCCGCAGCCGGACCGCATCTACCGCGGCCACCTCCGCCTGCTCGTGAGCACCCGCGACGCCCAGGGCGGCGTCTCGCCGATCCGGCAGGTCCAGGTGCCGCTCGAGATCCCCGAGCCGCAGATCCTCTACGCCATGGGGCAGTTCTACGAGTACGACCTGAACCTCGTCCTGCCCGCCGGAGAGCAGCACGTCGCGATCGCCGTCCGCGACGAGGGCACGACCACGACGTCGGTCCTGAGCCAGACGCTGAGCGTGGGAGGACAGCCCGCCCGTTAGGCCATCTCGAGGACGATTTTCCCGAGCACGCCGCCGTGCTCCAGCAGTCTATAGGCCTCGGCGGCGCGCTCGAACGGGATCGTCCGGTCGATCACGGGGCGCAGGCGGCCGTCCTTGAAACGCGGCAGGGCGAAGGCGTTGAAGTCCGAGACGAGCCGCGCCTTCTCCGGCCGGGAGCGCGGCCGGAGCAACGAGCCCACGATCTTCAGCCGGCGGCCCAGGACGAGCCCCAGGTTGACCTCGGCCCTGGTCCCGGCGAGGAGGCCGATCAGCACGAGCCTCCCGCGCTCGCGCAGGGCGGCCACGTGGCCCGGCAGCTCGGAGCCGCCCACGAAGTCGAGCACCAGGTCCACGCCCCGGCCGTTCGTGGCGTCGCGCACCTGCTGCGCCAGGTTCGGGCCGGCGACGCAGATCTCCTCCACCCCGTAGGTCCGGAGCTGCTCCAGGCGGTCGTGGTCGCGGCCGGAGGCGATCACCCGCGCTCCCAGCTCGCGGGCGAGCTGCACGGCGAAGCTCCCCATGCCGCCGGTCGCGCCGGAGATGAGCACCGTCTCCCCCGCCTCCAGCCCGCCCTCCGCCACCAGGTTGGTCCACGCGGTGAGCGCGGCCTCGGGGATGGCGGCGCCCTCCGCGTAGGAGAGATTGCCCGGCAGCGGCAGGAGCTGTCCGGAGGGGATGGCGGCCAGGGTGGCGTGCGCGCCGCCTCCGACGAGCGCCATCACCCGGGCGCCCGGCTGCCAGAGGTTGTCCGTGGACTGGAGGACGCGGCCGGCGCATTCGAGGCCGGGCACGTCGCTCTCGCCGGGAGGGGGAGGATAGGTGCCGCGGAGCTGGTGGACGTCGGCGTGGTTCAAGCCCGCGGCCTCGACCGCGATCAGGACCTCCCCGGGCCCGGGGACCGGGTCGGGGAGGTCGCCGATACGCGGGACGGGCTGGCGTGTGTCGCCGACAGGGAGGATCGCCCGCACGCCAGCTCCGGAGACTTCAGCGGACCTTTGCTACCGGCGTTGGCGCCACCGGCTTGGGATTGTCGGCCTTGAGCTCGACGGGCTTGAGCTCGCGGGCCCGGCGGTCGAGGCCGAGGCTCCCCTGCTCCAGCCAGGCGTGCTTGCCGTCCAGCACCTTCATGGCCACCTTGTACTTGCGGACGTCGTCATTGCTCCACAGGTCCTGGAACAGGCGGACGATCCGGCGCCGCGAGTTGCGGCTGAACAGGTCGGCCAGCTCGGCGGCGTTCTCGGCCTCGGGGTGGCCGGCCTCGCGCATGGCGTGGGCGCGGGAGACCGAGGAGGCGACCGCGAACAGCTCGTTGGCGATGTCGACCAGGCGGAACAGGAAGGCCTGCTTGTTCTGCAGCTTCGCCTGGTGGACGATCATGCCGTGGAAGATCTGGCGCGACAGCCGGCGGGTGTTGCGCTCGACGAAGCGCAGGTGGCCGGCGAGGTCGCCGAACTCCTGGTAGCGCGGCCACTGGCCCCAGCCCAGCCAGCGGGTGGGATACCAGCTCGCATAGAAGGTGGTCATCTTCGGGATCTCGGAGAGCTTCTCGGCCACGCTCTTCTCCGGATCGATCATCGCGCCGGCCACCTGGAGGTGCTTGTCCACGGCCTCGCGGGCCATGAACAGGTGCATGATCTCGCTCGACCCCTCGAAGATCTTGTTGATGCGGTAGTCCCGCATCATCTGCTCGACCGGGATCGGCGCCTCGCCGCGGGAGGCGAGCGAGGTGGCGGTCTCATAGCCGCGGCCGCCGCGGATCTGCATGGTCTCGTCCACGATCACCCAGGTCCACCAGGTGTTCCACTCCTTGGCGGCGGCGGCCTCCAGGCGGATGTCGTAGCCGCCGCGGTCGGACATCTCCGTGGCGAGGAGCGCAATCGACTCCATGGCGAACGTGGTGGCCGCCATGTCGGCGATCTTCTGCGAGATGGCTTCGTGCTTGCCCACCGGCCGGCCCCACTGCACGCGCTCGGCCGCCCACTTGCGGCAGATCTCCAGGCAGAGCTTGGCCGTGCCCACCGAGCCGTTGGGGATCGACAGGCGGCCGTCGTTGAGCGTCGTGAGGGCGATCTTGAGCCCCTTGCCCTCCTCGCCGATCAGGTTCTCGGCCGGCACCCGCACGTTGCGGAAGCTGATCACCGCGTTGGCGAGCGCGCGCAGGCCCATGAAGTGGCAGCGGTGCTCGACCTTCACGCCCGGCCAGTCGGCCTCGACCACGAAGGCGCTGATCTTCTTCGACTTCGGGTCGCGCGCCATGACCACCAGGAGCTTGGCGATCGTGCCGTTCGTGCACCAGAGCTTCTCGCCGTTCAGGATGTAGTCGCCCTCGGGCGTCTTGACCGCGTCCGTCTGCAGCCGCGCGGGGTCGGACCCGACGTTCGGCTCGGTCAGCGCGAAGGCCGAGATCTCGCCCTGGGCGCAGCGCGGCAGGTACTTCTGCTTGAGCGCCTCCGAGCCGAAGATCTTGAGCGGCTGCGGCACGCCGATCGACTGGTGCGCCGAAAGCAGGGCCGAGAGGTTGCCGTCGCAGCTCCCGAGGAGGTGCATGATCTTCTGGTACTCGGAATTGGTGAAGCCGAGGCCGCCGTACTTCTTCGGGATCTTCATCCCGAAGGCGCCCAGCTTGCGGAGACCGTCCACGACGTGCTCCGGATACTCGCCGGTCACGTCGATCTCGATCGAGTCGACCTGATCCCGCAGGAACTCCCGCATCGCCTGGTAGAAGGCCGCGAACTCCGGCCGCTCCTGCTCGGCGAGAGGATACGGGTGGATCAGGTCCAGGCGGAAGTTGCCGAGGAACATCTCGCGCAGGAAGCTCGGCTGCTTCCATTCCGTCTCGCGCGAGGCCTCCGCAACCTTTCTCGATTCCAGCTCACTGACGCTATGCAGGTCCTTGGACATGGATGGGTCCCCTTTTACCCGACAGGCTTCTTTTGCAACGAGCGTTCCCAGTCCCGGCGGGATCTGGCCCGATTTCTGCGGGGAGCCCGTTGCTTTGCCGCACTGCGACAATGGTAGCAGGGCTTTGGGAAGGGATCAAGCTCGCCGCGGTGCGGCTGAAGCCTGCCGGACCGCGATCGCCACGCCGATCACCACCAGCGCCGCGCCGAGGAGGATGCGGAGCGTGAACGGCTCGTCGAGGAAGAGGGTGCCGACGAGGACGGCGACCACGGGCGTCGCATAGTTGATCAGGGAGAGGCTGGTGGCCGGCAGGCGCCGGAGGAGCCAGTAGTAGAGCGTGAAGGCGACCGCGGAGCCCATCACCACCAGGTACAGCAGGGCGAGGACCGGCCCGGTCCGCCATTCGATGGCGGGCTCGCCGGAGCTCCAGGCGAACGGCACGGTGAGCAGCGAGCCCACGGCCATGGGCATGGCCGAGATCGACAGCGGGTGGATGCCGCCGCCCCACTTCTTCACCGCCACGTTGGCGATCGCCGAGGCGAACGGCGCGATGAGCAGGACGGCCGAGGCGAACGCCACCTGGGGTCCGCCGAGGTTGCGGAAGTCCTCCGAGAAGAGGACCGCCACGCCCGCGAAGCCGAGCAGGACGCCGGCGAGGCTCCCGGCGCGCAGGGTCTCGCCGGGCAGCACCAGGTGGGCGAGGATCGCCACGAAAAGCGGGAAGGTGGCGAAGAGCACCGCCGCTAGCCCCGACGGCACCCACTGCTCGGCCCAGTAGACCAGGCCGTAGGAGACCGTGAACGTCAGCGCGCCGTTGAGCAGCCAGAGCCGGCGCTCGCGCGGCTCCCGCCCCAGCCGCACCTTGAGCGCCGGCGCGAGCGACAGGAGGAGGACCGAGGCGATGGCGAAGCGCACCACCACCCCTTTCAAGGGCGGGAAGCCCAGGAGGCTGACGCGGATCGCCGCCCACGTCGTGCCCCAGATGAGGACCAGGGCCGCGAGGGCGGCGTAGGTGGCGAGCGGGCGGGTCTTCAACGCCGCCTCCCCTCTAGGGATAGATCTTGTACAGCATGCGGGGGTACGGGATCGTCTCCCGCAGGTGGGTGACGCCGCACATCCAGGCCACGAAGCGCTCGACGCCCATGCCGAAGCCGCTGTGCGGGTAGGAGCCGTACTTGCGCACGTCGAGGTACCACTGGAACGCCTCGACCGGCAGGTTGTGGCTCCGGATCCGGCTGAGCAGCAGGTCGTGGTCGTGAATCCTCTGGCTGCCGCCGATGATCTCGCCGTAGCCCTCGGGCGCGATGAGGTCCAGACCGAGCACGGTCTCGCGGCCGGGCTCGCTGTCCGGCGACGGCTGCATGTAGAACGCCTTGAAGGCGGCCGGGAAGTGGGTGATCATCACCGGCCGGTCGTACTGGCTGGCGAGGATGGTCTCCTCGTCGCCGCCGAAGTCGTCGCCCCACTGGATCGCGTTGCCGGCGCCCTGGAGGATCTCGACCGCCTGGGTGTAGGTGATGCGCGGGAAGGGCGGCACCACGGCCTCGAGCTTCGCGGTGTCGCGCTCCAGGACCTTGAGCTCCTCCTGCGCGCGGTCGAGGATGCGGGAGACCAGGGAGCCCACGAACTCCTGGGCGAGCTGGCAGAGGCCCTCGAACTCCAGGAAGGCGACCTCGGGCTCGACCATCCAGAACTCCATGAGATGCCGGCGGGTCTTCGACTTCTCGGCCCGGAACGTGGGCCCGAAGCAGTAGACCTTGCCGAGCGCCGCGGCGGCGGGCTCCAGGTAGAGCTGGCCGGACTGGCTGAGATAGGCCTTGTCGCCGAAGTAGTCGGTCTCGAAGAGCGTCGAGGTCCCCTCGCAGGCGGCGGGGGTGAGGATCGGCGAGTCGATGAGGGTGAAGTCGCGCTCGTAGAAGAAGTCGCGGATCGCCTGCTCGACCTCGCTGCGCACCCGGAGGGCCGCGCGCTGCTTGCTGGAGCGCAGCCAGAGGTGGCGGTGCTCCATGAGGAACGCGGTGCCGTGCTCCTTGGGCGTGATCGGATAGTCCTGGGTCAGGTAGAGGACCTGGAAGTCGCTCATCTGGACCTCGACGCCGCTGGGAGACCGCTTGTCCTCCTTGACCTTGCCGGTCAGGCGGATGGTGGACTCCTGGGTGGCGCGCTCGATGTCGGCCCAGGCGGCCTCGGACACGTCGTTGCGGCCGGCCACGGCCTGGACGCTCCCTCCGCCGCAGCGCACCTGGAGAAAGGCGATCTTGCCGCTCGACCGCTTGTTGTCGAGCCAGCCGTTGAGGACGACGTCCTGGCCGACGCTTTGCCTCAGCTCGCGGACGGAAAAAACGGGGGTCGGGTCGCTCATAAGACGCGGGATTGTAGCCTACTTTGCGGGCAGGTCGGGGATGCGCCCCAGCGCATCGGCGGCGGCCTTCTGCTCCGCGATCTTCTTGCTCGGCCCCTCGCCATGGCCGGCGCACTGGCCGTCGAGCCAGCATTCGACCGTGAAAACCTTGTTGTGATCCGGCCCGGCGGAGCCGACGATCCGGTAATCCGGGAGCGACCAGCCGAGCGCCTGGGTGACCTCCTGGAGATGGGTCTTGGCGTCGACCGCGAGCAGCTTGCCTCGGCCCTCCTCGCCGCCCTCCTCCAGCATGGGGAGGATGACGCCGCGGGCGTCGTCGAGGCCGGCGTCCAGGTAGACGGCGCCGAACACGGCCTCCATGGAGTCGGCGAGGAGCGACGCCTTGGTCCGGCCGCCGGAGCGCTCCTCCCCCACCCCGATGCGCAGCGCCGGTCCCAGCTCCAGGCGCTCGGCGAAGCGGGCGAGCGAGGCGCGGCTGACGAGTTGGGCCTTGAGCTTCGAGAGCTCGCCCTCGGGCAGCTCGGGATGGTGCTCGTAGAGCCAGTCCGCGGTGACCAGGCCGAGCACGGCGTCGCCCAGGAACTCCAGGCGCTCGTAGTGCTCGGGCACCCCCTGCTCGTTGGCGTGCGACCGGTGGGTGAGCGCCAGCTCCAGCAGGTCGAGCCGCTTGAAGCGGTGCCCGAGGCGCTTCTCCAGGGCCGTGGGGGGGCGGCGGCCGAAAGCCATGGCGCGCCATGCTATCCCACCCGCCGCCTCTCCGCAGTACACTGCTGGTCACCCATGAAACCCGCGGGGGATGGAACCACTCTCGATCAACCGGGCGGACCGCGGGGCGCGGAGGGGCTGGACGATCTGCCGCCGCTCCCGGTTCTCACCATCCTCGGCCATCCGGACCTCTCGCGCATCGGCGACCGGGCCTTCCTCGGCGAGCTGGCCCGCGGACGGACCGCCCTCCTGTCGCGCCAGGAGCCCAACTTCGCCGCGCCGCGGGCGGCCGCGGGCGAGCCTCTCGGCGTCCCCTTCCTGAGCCGCAAGCCGCTGCGGATCGAGCCGCTTCCGGAGGGTGGAGTCCGGCTCCTGCGCGACGGCAGCCCGACCCGCGTCGTGGCCGGCGGCACGGCGGTCGAGGAGAGCTGCTCCTTTTCCGCGGCCGAGCTGGACGACGGGGTCGTGGTCGAGCTTGCCGATCAGGTGGCGCTCCTCCTGCACCGCCGGCCGGCGCCGGTGCCGAAGCCCTCCCCTCCCCACGGCCTCCTGGGCGAGAGCGCCGGGATCGAGGCGGTGCACCTCGCCATCTCCCGCGCCGCGCCGCTCGCCGTGCCGGTCCTGTTCCGCGGCGAGACCGGCACTGGCAAGGAGCTGGCCGCCCGCTCGCTCCACGAGCAGAGCGACCGCGCCGGGCGGCCCTTCTTCGCGGTCAACCTCGCGACGCTCCCGCCGTCGCTCGCCGCCGCCGAGCTGTTCGGCGCCCGCAAGGGTTCCTACACCGGCGCGGTGCAGGACCTGCCCGGCTGGTTCGGACGGGCCGACGGCGGCACCCTCTTCCTGGACGAGGTCGGCGAGGCGCCGCCCGAGGTCCAGGCGATGCTGCTGCGGGCCCTGGAGACGGGCGAGATCGTGCCGGTCGGCAGCCAGGCGCCGCGGCGGGTGGACGTGCGGGTGGTCTCCGCCACCGACGCCGACCTGGAGCAGGCCGTCGCCCGCGGCGCCTTCCGCGCCCCCCTGCTCCACCGCCTGGCTGGCTACTCGATCCGGCTGCCGCCGCTGCGCCGCCGGCGCGAGGACATCGGCCGTCTCCTGGTCCATTTCCTGGCCCGCGAGCTCGAAGCCTTCGGAGCGGCCCTCCCGCAGGGAGCCCCGGGCGCGGAGCCCTGGCTGCCCGCCTCCCTGGCCGCCCGCCTCGCCCGCCACGACTGGCCGGGCAACGTGCGCCAGCTCCGCAACGTGGCGCGCCAGCTCGCGATCGACGGGCACGGGCGGGCGACGCTACGGGCGACCCCCGGCCTGGAGGAGCTGCTTCCGCTGCTCCCACCCCCTGCGCCTCGTCCGCCATCGGCCGAACCGGCGCGGCGCCTGCGCAAGCCGGCCGAGGTCTCGGAGGACGAGCTCCTCGGCGCGCTGCGGGAGCACCGCTGGAACCTCAAGGCCGCGGCCGAGGCGCTCGGCGTGGCCCGCACCTCGCTCTATATCCTCCTCGAGCAGTCTCCCCGCGTGCGCGCCGCCGCCGACGTGCCGCCGGAGGAGGTCCGGGCCGCCTTCGAGCGCTGCGGCGGCGACGTCGAGGCCACCGCCGCCGCGCTGGAGATCTCCGAGCGGGCGCTGCGCCAGCGGCTCAAGGACCTGGGCCTGCGGTGAACGGGCCGAACGACCCGGATACCATCGGCCCCTACCGGGTGATCCGCCGCCTCGGCGCCGGCGGCATGGGCGAGGTCTTCCTCGCCCATGATCCGCGCCTCGACCGGCCGGTGGCGATCAAGCGCATCCGCGGCGGCGGCGACCCGGCGCGGAGGGCCCGGTTCCTGCGCGAGGCGCGCCTCACCGCGGCCCTCCGGCATCCGGCCATCGTCCAGGTGTTCGACCTGGTCAGCGAGGGCGGCGACGACCACATCGTGATGGAGCACGTGGCGGGCCCCACCCTGCGCGAGCGGCTCCGCGAGGAAGGCCCTCTCCGGCCCGCCCAGGCGCTCCCGATCGCCATCGCCATCGCCGACGGCCTCGCGTGCGCCCACCGGCACGGCGTCGTGCATCGCGATCTCAAATCCGAGAACGTGCTGCTGGCGCCCGGCGGCCAGCCCAGGATCGCCGACTTCGGCATCGCGCGCCGGCCCTCCTCTCCAGGTGAGAACGACACCCTGACCGACGCGGACGCGGTGCTCGGCACCTATCGGGTGATGTCGCCGGAGCAGGCCCGCGGCGAGCCCACGGACGCCCGCTCGGACCTCTTCGCCTTCGGCGTCCTGCTGTACGAGATGCTCACCGGCCAGTCCCCCTTCCTGGCCGACAACGGTCTGGCGACCCTCCAGCGTGTCCTCCACCACCGGCCGCCGCCCGCGTCCGAGGTCGACCCCGGGATCCCGGCCGAGCTGTCCGAGCTGATCGACCACCTGCTGGAGAAGCAGCCTCTTCTCCGCCCCCGCGACGCCGAGGAGGTGGCGCAACGGCTGCGGGCCCTGGCCCCCGGCCTGGACGACGGCGAGGCGACATGGCTGCCTGGAACCACCCCGGGGCCCGTTCCCGGTCCGAGGAAGCGGATGGGCACGAAGGCGCTGCGGCCGGCCCTCTGGACCGTCGCCCTGCTCCTGGGGCTCGCCCTGGCCGTCTTTCTCGCGCTCCGGCTCCGCCCCGCTCCCCCATCCCTGTACGTCGCGGTCCTCGCGCCGCGTCTCCAGGGTCCGGCGGGCGAAGGCGGCGATTTCCTGGCCTTCGCCGTGCGCGGCGCCCTGCAGGGCGGCCTGACCGCGTTCGAAGGCGTCTTCCCGAAAGGGACGGGCGAGGTGGACGCGGTCCCCTCCGTCGGCGGCCAGCCCGAGGTGGTGGCCCGCGCCGTGGCGGCGGATGAAGTCCTGGAGCCCACCCTCGCCTGCCAGGGAGGCTCCTGCAAGGTGGCAGTGAGCCGCCTGCGCGGCGCCGACGGGGCCGCCGTCTGGAGCGGCTCCGTCGAGATCCCCCGCGCCGAGCCGCTCACCGCCGCCCGCGCCCTGGCCATCCTGCTCCGGCAGGCTTACCCCGACCGGCGCCTGCGCTCCGGCGTGCCGGCGCTGCGGGCGACGGCGGCCGACTACTCGGAATACCTCGCGATCCTCCAGGCATCGGGCGAGAAGCGCGGCGCCGGCGGCGAGGAGCTCCTCGCCCGGCTGGCGGAGGTCCGCCGCCGCTCGCCGGAATTCGTGGAGGCCTACCGCCTCGCGGCGACCCTCGAGATCAACGACTTCAAGTCGCGCTCGCGCGACCCGGCCGGGATCGACCGCGCCCTGCGGCTCCTCGCGCAGGCCCGCGGCCTGGCGCCGGGCGACCCGGATGTGCGTTTCTCCAACGCCTACGCCGAGCTCCTGGCCGGGAGGCTCGACCAGGGCGAGGCGGCGCTGGCCGCCTTCGAGACCGCGGCGCCGGGCGACGTCCGCGTCCTCGACCTGCGCTCCATGCTGGCCGAGCGCCGCGGCCGGCCGGCGGAGGCCCTGGCTGCCTCCCGCGCGGCGGTCGAGCGCCAGCCCTCCTGGCCCCGCCTCTACGAGCACGCCAAGCTGGCGCGGCGGCTGGGCGAGACCGCCGAGGCCCGGCGCAGCCTGAACCTCCTCCTCTCCCGGTTCCCGGGCAATCCGTGGGGCCGGCAGCTCCTCGCGGTCGTCGAGCTGACGAACGGCGATCCGGCGCGGGCCGCGGCGCTCTACGAAAAGATGGCGGCGGAATCCCCGGAACCGGGCCTGCTGGTCAACCTCGGCCTCGCGCGCATGCTCCTGGGGGACTATCCGGCCGCCGCCGCGGCGCTGGAAAAGGCGGTGAAGGCGGAGCCGAAGAACGAGCTCTACCTTCTCAACCTGGCCCAGGCCCGCTGGCTGGAGGGGCGCAAGGCCGAGGGCGAAGCCCTGTGCCGGCGGGTCCTCGCGATATCTGCGAGATCGGCGATATCGGCGATATCGGACCCCGCCGGCCGGGAGTGGCAGCGCCTCACGGTCCGCGCCCAGGCCCTCGCCCAGCTCGGCGCCCGCGAGGACGCGGTCGCGGCGGCGCAGGACGCCCTGGCCCTGGCGCCCCGGAGCGGCCAGGCCGCGTTCGAGGCCGCCCTGGTCTACACCCTGGTGGGCGACCGCACCGCGGCGCTGGTCAACGCGCGGCGCGCCGTGAGGCTCGGCTTCGACGCGCCGGCCTGGTTCCGCCTCCCCTGGTTCGAGCCCCTGCGCGCCGACCCCGGTTTCCGCCGCCTGACGTCAGCCCGCTGAGACACCCGGGTCGCCGTTGCGCGGCGGGCTGCACACCCCGCTCGGATCGCAGGCCGGCGGCTCGATCACCGTCGGATCGATCCGGATCTCGACGTTGGCCGGGACGTGCTCGAGGACCGCATAGAAATTGGACGTCTTGCCCTCCGTCATCCCCGGCCGGTCCCAGCGGATGCTGCACGCCTTGTGGTCCTCCTCGGCCGGAGTGTCCACCAGGCAGGCCGGGCGCTCGGCCGGCGGGTTGAAGATCATTTCGGCCTGGCCGTCCGTCCCCACCTTGAAACGGGATCCCGCATAGGGCGGGACGAGGTCGAGGGCGAGCCGCAGGCCGACCCTCTCCCCATGTCCCGCGCGCAGGGCCGGCTCCAACACGAGCTCCAGGGGAGCGACGTTCCGGAAGAGGTCGTACACCGGCCGGTTGTGCTCGTCGATGCCGAGGAACCGGACCGTGCCGGCCCTGGGAGCGCCCCCCTTGTTCACCGCCTGCGGGCTCGGCGGAAGGGATTCGCGGGGCTCGATGATCACCAGGTAGACACCCCCCTCGATCAGGGTCACCGCGTCCGGGATCCTGCCCTCCGCAGGACGGCAGGCGATGTGGAGCGCCGTGAGCGTCGCCCCGGAGGGCTTCCAGATCACCCGGCAGGACCGCGGGTCGGACCCGTCCACCTCCACGGAGACCTTCACGGAGACCGCCGGGCCCGCGACGGGCAGCAACCCCCAGCGCACGGTCCCGTCGTTCTGGACGTCGAAGACGGCGTTCTCCGAGTCCGCGATCCGGAACACGACCTCGACCTCCTGCTCCGTATAGGCCAGGAACGCCGGCTCGAACTGAAAGCCTGCCGGGGCGCAGGAGTAGTCGATCAGCGACTCGTAGCGCGGCTGCCACAGCTTTCCGTCCTCGAAACGGATGTCGTTGATGTCCAGACGGACGGGCTCGGCCATGGGAATCCCCTTTCTCGAGAGCGGACGGTTGCTTGCCGGAAGGGCAATCAGCATGCCACGGGCCCGCCCGCCTGGAAAGAGCCGGCCCTCTCTCCGGATCGTCGTGTCGAGCCGGCCGCTCGTCGTGTCGGCGGGCCCGGCCGTCGTGTCAAAGCCGCCGGAAAACCTGTGAAATCCGTCATTTCGGGCTGGCACACCGGTTGCTCTCCGGCTCCTGGCAGACGATCTCCTCAACCGCCTGAAAAGGCACGACGAAAGAAAGGAAAGCCAATGGGATATCCAGGCAGCCTTGAAACGATCGAAGAGGCTTCAGGGAAACTCGAAAACCAGAACGACCCCAAAAGGTCGTTGGCCGCTTTCACCGGCTACTACGGCTTGAACACAGCCGCCGGCGGCTTCTTCTCCATCGATACCGTCGAGAAGTACGCCAACTCTTCGTTGGTCCAGTTGACCGTCAAGATCAGCGTGTCGCTGGATGGAAAAACCTCCACGCACTGGGATTTTGATGGGAGCGGTGCCAGATTCGATGGACAGATGCTGGTCATCCCCGGCGCGCTTCAAGTGGGTTTGACCCAAGAGTACCACCAGGATGGTCGGCTGTTCCTGGTTTCAGGGACGGTCCTCGGCAAGCCCGTCACAGGGTACACGGGCTTCAATCCAGTCTGGCTGCCGGTGTTCGTGGGGACCTATAAAAATTTCGTAACCGGGGTGGACAAATTGATCGTCGCCGCATCTTCCCTGAAGTTTGACTTCGGCGACGGCCGCGGCCTGCAGGACATCCCCGAGTTCGGTTATGGCCCCGCGATGTACGCGGCACAGTTTTATAAAGACGGCGTGGAATACACGCTGATGCTGGGCACGGCCGCGGAATACGGGCTCGCCTGCTTCATCACGGACAGCAGCGACCGCCCCGACAGGAATATTTTCGCGGTGACGATCCAGAAGCCCGGAGCCTGAAAACGTCCTGCTTCCCAACCCGATGGAGATCAACGCCATGAACACCATGAACACTGCAGTTGGCTCGATTGCCGCACTCAGATCCTCCGCCGCAGGCCGACGGACCACAGCCATGAAGGGTGACGGGCCCGTCCCGATCCCGCCGTCGGAATCCGTGATCCACCTTCCGGCCGACCACTATCTGCACATCGGCGCCCCCACCGAATGGTGGTGGAACATCGGCACCCTGAAGGCCGGCGACCGGACTTTCGGCTTCGAGATCAATACGGCCGCGTTCTATCCCACGGCGTTCACTCAGATCATGCTGACCGACGTGGACCGGAACCTCCACTTTCAGCAGACGGCGTGGTACCCCGCCTCCAACCACTGGGCCGAGCAGGACCCGGCCAAGGACTGGTTCGTGAAGCTTGGAGAGGTCCACATGCGGGCGCCGCAGAGCGATCCGACCCGGAACATGAGGGTGACGGCGCGAATGGTCGACGAGGCGACCAGGACCCCGGTGGCTTTCGACCTGCTGGTCTCCCAGCAAGGGCCGCCCTTCATCGTGTGGGGAACCGGCGTGATGCCTCCTTCTCCCAAGCCGACCTTGAAAGACAACAACTTCTACTACTCCCTGACGCGCCTCGCGGCTTCGGGCTCGATCTCCATCGGCGGCGAAACGCTCGAGGTAACAGGGGTGACCTGGATGGATCACGAGTATGGAGCCTTCGGAACCGAGGAGGACCGCCCGAAGTGGATCCTGCAGGACATGCAGCTCAGCAATGGGGTGTGCATTTCCAACTTCACCCTGAAGGAGCCGGAGTTGGGCAAGGAGACCCCGAGTCTGGCAACGGTCCAGAGGGCGGACGGCACGACCTATTTCGTGAGCTCCTCCGTCACTCCGATCGGAGCCACATGGACAAGCCCCGAGTCGAAAACGACGTACTTCATGCAGGTGAAGGTCGAGATCCCTGACTTCGCGGCGACTCTCCTCGTTTCGAGCCTCGTGGATTCCCAGGAATTTCCCATTGGGGAGGCGTCCGTCTATGAAGGGGTCGCGGGCGCTACGGGCACTTTCGAAGGCGAGGAGGTTGCAGGGACGGCCTGGAGCGAGCAGACGATGCGGCCCAAGAAAGACGACTAGCAGGACGCGGCGGATCCGGCGATCGGGTGAGGCGCCCACCCGTTGCCGGATCGCTCGGATACACTGCACCCATGGACAGACAGCCGGCCCGGACGCTGGGCCGCCTGGCGAAGTGGGCCCTGGTGCCGCTCGCAGTCGGCGGCGTCACGCTGGCCAGCTCCGCCGCCGGCGTCAACGACATCGCCGCCAGCCTGCTGCTCCTGATGGCGGTGCTCGGCCTCGCCGCCTGGGGAGGCTGGGCGGTGGGCGCGGCGGCCGCCCTGGTGGCCACGCTCTGCTTCCATCACTTCTTCCTGCCGCCCACCGGCACCCTCACCCTGGAAGGGGTCTGCTTCCTGGCGGCGGCCACCCTGGTCAGCCACCTGGTGGCCCGCGCCCGCCAGCAGGCCGCGGCGGCCCTCGACCGGCAACGGGAGCTGGAGGTGCTGTACCGGGAGCGCGCCCACCTCGAAGCCGTGCGCGAGAGCGATGCCCTGAAGACCGCGCTGCTGCGCGCGGTCTCGCACGACCTGCGCACGCCGCTCACCTCCCTGCGGCTGGAGATCGACGGCCTGGAGCGGCGCTTCGCGGACCGGCCCGAGGAGCTCGCCAGCCTGCACGGCCTCTCGGTGCAGCAGGAGCGGCTGACCCGCCGGATCGACAACCTCCTGTCCCTGGCGCGCCTGGAGGCCGGCGTGGCGCGGCCCCATCCCGAGCCGACGCCGGCCGGCAGCCTCTTCCGCGCCGCCCGGGAGAGCCTGGCGCTGGTGCTCGAAGGCAGGACGGTGGAGACCCTCATCGAGCCAGGCTGCCCCGACCTGTGGACCGATCCCTCGATGAGCCTGGAGGTGCTGGTGAACCTCCTGGAGAACGCGGCGCGCGCGGCGCCGCCGGACCTGCCGCTCGAGCTGGCCGCAGCCGCCGTGAACGGGCGCGTCCGGCTGGAGGTGAGAGACCGCGGCCCAGGGATGCCCGCGCACACGGAGGAGGGCCTCGGGCTGCGCATCGTGCACAGCCTGGCCGCGGCGGACGGCGGCTCGGTCGAGCTGCTGGAGCGTCCCGGCGGCGGTACCATCGCTTGCCTCGACCTCCCCCGGGCGCCGGAGCCCGAGGAGAGCCCGGAGGGCCCGGAAGCATGACCCGCCAGTCCCTGATCCTGGTGATCGACGACGACGCCGACATCCGCCGGAGCCTGTCCCGGGAGCTCGCGGCGGCCGGCTACCGCACCCTGGAGGCCGCCGACGGGATGGAGGGCCGGGCGCTGTTCGAGCAGCACCGCCCGGAGCTGGTGGTGACCGATCTCGCCATGCCGCGCGCCGACGGCTTCGAGGTGATCTCGGCGGTCCGGAGGACCGACCGCACGCCGGTGCTGGTCCTCTCGGTGCGCGGCGAGGAGGAGGACAAGGTCCGCGCCCTGGACCTGGGGGCGGACGACTACGTGACCAAGCCGTTCTCCCTGCGCGAGCTGCTCGCCCGCGTGCGCACCCAGCTCCGCCGCACCGGCACGCAGGCGCCGGACGTCCTGCGCTTCCCGGACCTGACGATCGACCTCGGCCGGCGGGCGGTGGTCCAGGGGGGCCGCGAGGTGCGCCTCACGCCCACCGAGCTGGCGATCCTGGGGCTGCTGGCGAGCCACGCCGGCCGCCCGGTCACCCTGCGCCAGATCGTGGGCACGGTCTGGTCGGGAGCCCCGGCCACGACCCTGGACACCGTCCGCGTCCACGTCGGCTCCCTGCGCCGCAAGCTGGAGCCCGATCCGGCGAACCCGCGCTACATCGCCACCGAGCCCTGGGTGGGTTACCGCTTCCTGGCCGAGCCCGTAGAGGGGTAGCTCCGCCTCAGCTCCGCGATGAGGCGCGGCGAGGAGTCCCGGTTCCAGGGCCGGAGGTCATAGTCGCCCCAGAGGTTGGATACCCGGAGCCCGGAGGATCGGGCGCGGCTCTCCAACTCGTCAAGAGACCAGAGCCGTCCCGGAAAGGAAGCCTGCTCCACGAGCTCTCCGGCCTGCCGGTACTCGAAGCGGGTGGAACAGAGGCGGGTCCCGGGATCGCAGCTCCAGATTTCCCGGACGCAGAGCCGGCCGTCCTCGGCCGCGTGCTCCTTGACCAGGCCGTCCGCCGCCTCCTCCCGGTCGCCCGGAGGGAACCAGGCCGCATCCAGGAGGAAGCGGCCTCCCGGAGCGAGGTGACCGGCGGCGGTTCGGAACGCCCGGTCGCGGTCGTCATCCCCGGTGAGATGGACGAAGGGGTCGTCCACGGCAACGACCAGCTCGAACCGCTCCCGGAGGCTCAGCTCGCGCATGTCGGCGACCAGGAGCTGGACGTGGGGAAGCTCTCCCACCTTGCGGCGGGCCTGGGCGATCATCTCGGGGACCAGCTCGGTGGCGACCACGCGACCGGCCTTCCGCGCCAGGATCTCCGTGGCCCGCCCGGTGCCCGCGCCGAGCTCCAGGACCCTGCACCCCGGCGGGTCGCAGGCCATCCGGGCCCAGAATTCCTCGTCGCCCCGCTCGCGCAGCTCCGCGTCGTAAAAGGGAAGGATGCGGTGGTAGTAGTCCCGGACCTCGGCCGCCATGCCCCGGTTTTCTGCAACGAACCTGCCTGTCTCGAGGAGCTCCCCCTCGTCTTCCAGCCCGGCCCGTTCGAGAGGGACTTCGCCCTTCTTCATCGTCTTATCCTGGAACGTTTCGGCCCGCGCGCTCGCCTGAATTGACGCGCAGCCGGGGCCGTGCCAGCATTTCAGAAACCCGCTCGACTGCGAGGAGGCCGCAGTGAAGGCCAGGCTCCCCATCATGCTCGACGATCCGCAGTTCTCCAAGCTCGCGGGGCTCGCCGACTTCGAGGAGTTCCACAGCCGCGACGAGGAGTTCTTCCTCGACGGCCCGGTCAGCCGGCGGGTCGCGGTGCTCGACTTCGACCCAGGAACCGGAGAGATCCTGCCCGGCGCCCGCTTCCTTCCTCCGGGCAAGAAGAGGAAGCTCGGCAGCTACGAGATCCCCAAACACGAAGGGGTCTACGGCCGCACCTTCCAGCAGGTGTGCGCGTTCGCCACCGTGCTCCGCACCATGTACCTCTTCGAGGAGCCCGACGCGCTCGGCCGGCGGCTCACCTGGGCCTTCGGCTCGCCCCAGCTCCTCGTCATCCCGCGCGCCGGCGAGTGGCCCAACGCCTTCTACGACCGCGAGTCGCACAGCCTCCAGCTCTTCTACATCCCGCGGCCCGGCGGCGAGCCGGCCTACGCCTGCCTGTCCCGCGACGTGCTCTCCCACGAGACCGCGCACGCCATCCTCGACGGCATCGCCCCGGACCTCTACAACGCGCTCGCCCCGCAGTCGCTCGCCATCCACGAGGCCCTCGCCGACCTCACCGCCCTGCTGATGTCGTTCCGCAGCGAGAACCTGCGCAAGGCCGTGCTCAAGGCCACGAACGGCTCGATCGCAGACTCGACCGCCTTCAGCACGGTCGCCCCCGAGTTCGGGCAGGCCCGCGATCCCTCCGGCGCCTCGCGCTACCTGCGCTCGCTGCTCAACGAGAAGACCCTCGACCGCGGCGAGAAGGGCCTCGACACGGACGGCCTGCCGAAGAAGGTCAACCGCTACGACCCGCACTCGCTCTGCCAGGTGCTGACCGGAGCGCTCTACACCGTCATGGTGAAGATCCACCAGTCGCTCGCCACCGACTACTCGAAGTCGGGCTGGGCGCTGTTCGTCGGCGGCGAGCGCTTCAAGAGGATGATCCTGCGCGCCCTCGACTACCTGCCGCCGGGCGAGGCCTCCTTCGGCGACTACGGGCGCGCGATCCTCGCCGCCGACCAGGCCGCCCATCCCGAGGACGGCCAGGAGCGCGAGTGGATCCGCGACGAGTTCGTGCGGCGCGCCATGGTGACGGACCGCGCCGCGCTGGAGGTCGAGACCAACGTCCCCTTCAAGCCGCTCAAGAAGCTGGACCTCGAGACGCTCGCCACCAGCGACTGGGCGGCCTACCAGTTCGCCGACAAGCAGCGCGAGTTCCTGCGCATCCCGAAGGGGATCCCGTTCCACGTCCGCCCGCGCCTGGACACCACGAAGTGCTACTACCTGAAGACGGGCGAGAAGCCGACTCCGATCCGCGAGCTGATCTTCAAGGTCTCCTGGGACCACGTGGAGCCCAACGGGGCCGGCGTCCCCATCGCGGGCGGCCGGCAGGTGACGGTCGGCACCACGCTCGCCATCGACTGGGAGACCCGGGTGGTCCGCGCCCGCCTCACCTCGGAGTGGGGCGGCGAGCAGCAGGCCGACCGCGACGAGGCGCTCAAGGGCCTCGCCGCCGCCGGGGTCTTCGAGCGCGAGGACGACGGCGTGCGCCTCGAGAGCCTCGACGGCCTGGTGCGCGTCCGCGGCACGGCCCGGATGCTCCACCTGTCGCACGCCGGCCCGGCCGGCATGGACCCGCCGGTCGCCCTGCGGCCGGCTTCGCCCCCGCTTCCGCCGCCCGGCGTCGACGCCGGCGCTTTCTATGATCTCGTCGAAAACCGCTGCCGGACACGGCAGTGACCTGAGGAGAAAGGAAGGCTTCATGTCCGAAAAGAAGCAGCCCCACGTCTGCATCGACGTCGAGCTCCCGCCCGAGCTGCAGGTGGAGGCGGCCGAGATAGCCATCGAGGAGAACCCCGCGAACCTGCCGATCTTCCGCAGCCGGGCCGGCATGGGCGTGGCCCCCTCGCCCCTCCACCTGGCGCTCATCACCGGCAAGAAGTGGAAGAACGGGCGCACCCTGCACGTCCGCTTCCTCGAGGGCAAGCCGGACATCAAGGCCAAGGTCAAGGAGAAGGCCCTCCAGTGGTGCCAGTTCGCCAACATCAAGCTGGAGTTCGACGACTCACCCGACGCCGAGATCCGCATCTCCTTCACCAAGGACGGCTCGTGGTCCTACATCGGCACCGACAACCTGTCGATCGCCAAGGACAAGCCGACCATGAACTTCGGCTGGTTCACCTCCGGCACGCCGGACGAGGAGTACACCCGCACGGTGGTGCACGAGTTCGGGCACGCCCTGGGCTGCATCCACGAGCACCAGCATCCCGAGGCCGGCATCCCCTGGGACAAGGAGGCCGTCTACCGCTACTACCAGGGGCCGCCCAACAACTGGACGCGCGCCCAGGTGGACACCAACCTCTTCCAGCGCTACGGCGCCGACATCACCCAGTTCTCGGCCTTCGACAAGAAGTCGATCATGCTCTACCCGGTGGACAACTCGCTCACGATCGGCGACTACGAGATCGGCTGGAACACCGGGCTGTCGGACACCGACAAGCAGTTCATCGGCACGGCCTACCCGCTCGACAAGCCGTCGGCGCCGCCGGCTACCGAGCTCGCCGTGGGCGCCACGGTCTCGGCCTCGATCGGCAAGCACGGCGAGGAGGACCTCTACCACGCGAAGATCGACGCCGCCGGCACCTACACGGTGTCGACCTCGGGCTCGACCGACGTGGTGATGTCTCTGCTCGGACCCGGCAGCCAGACGAAGCTGGTGGCCGAGGACGACGACAGCGGCGTGGGCAGCAACGCGAAGATCACCGCCAATCTGAAGGCCGGCGAGTACTGGGTGCGGGTCCGCCACTTCCGGCCGACCGGCACGGGCAGCTACAAGGTCTCGCTCAAGAAGGGATAGAGGGGACGCGGGGGCGCGGGCGAGCCTGCGCCCCCGCCGCGGGGCCCTACGGGCAGACGGCCAGGGCGTTGGTGTCCTGGATCGGCTGGAAGGCGGTGTTGATCGGGTTCGTGTAGCGCTTCTGGACGCCGGTCTCGGTGTCGGTGACGATGAGCTGCACCTCCACGTTGGTCAGGCCGCCGGCGAAGACCCAGTAGCGGTTGTTGATGATGCAGGCGTCCAGGACCTTGACCACGACCTCGATGTTGTTGGGGTTGAAGAACCAGAGGTAGCCCGAGTCCTCGACGAGCTGCACCGCCTGCGCCTGGCCGGACTGGCCCTGGCTGGTGCGGAACGCGGCCTCCACCCGGAAGCGGCCGTTGTTCAGGCACATGGCCGTGGCGCTCGGCACGCAGGCGCTGGTGCTCGGCTGGGTCGTGGCCGAGGCCTCGTTCGAGTACGGCGAGTTGCCGCTCGCATTGCGCGACCGCAGGCGGAAGAAGTAGGTGGTCGCCGGCGCCAGGCCGTGGACCTGGGCGCCCGTGACGTTGGCCGGGATCGACGTGCCGACGTCCTGATAGGTGCCGGACGTGGTGCGGATCTCCAGCCGGAACTCGGCCTCGTCGCTGGAGTTGTCGTTCCAGGTCAGGTTGATCTGGCTGGACGACACGGTGAAGGCCTGGAGGTTGGACGGCGCGGCCGGGATGGCCTCGGCCGTCACCTGGCGCGGGCCGGACGGGGCGGCGCCCAGCGGAACGACGATCAGGTCCTTGGCCAGGTCGATCTCCTGGTCCTGGGCGGAAGCGGACACGGACACGGCGCCGAGCAGCAGCAGGGCGAGCACGGACAGGCGGGTCTTTGCTTGCATCGGGGGTCTCTCCTTTCCCCCGCCGCTCCTTTCAAACTTCGTACCCGCTCTTCCAAGTCATTCATAACGCAGGGCGTCGATCGGGTCGAGCGCGGCGGCCCGGACGGCCGGGTAGATCCCGGAGGCGAGCCCCACGGCCATGGCGACGCCGGTGGCGAGGAGGATCGCGCCGCCGGTCACCACGGTCTCCCAGCCGGCGTAGACCGCCACGCCGCGCGAGATCGCGAGCCCGGCCGCGATGCCGGTCAGCCCGCCGACCAGGCTGATGGCGAACGCCTCGACCACGAACTGGAACCGGATGTCGGCCTGCCGGGCTCCCACCGCGCGCCGCACGCCGATCTCCCGGGTGCGCTCGAGGACCGTGGCGAGCATGATGTTCATGATCCCGATCCCGCCCACCAGCAGCGAGATGCCGGCGATGCAGCCCATGACCACGTTGAACAGCCGCTGGGTGCGGCGGCTCTGCGCCAGGAGCGCCTCGGGCACCACGATCTCGTAGTCGGCCGCGCCGGCGTGCAGTCGGTCGAGCAGGCCGCGCGCCAGCTCCGCCGTCTCCTCGCCGCTCGCGCCCGCCTTCATCCGGATCACGATCTCGTCGAGCGGCGAGTCGAGCGGCGGGTGCTCGAACTTGCGGTCGGCCGTGGTCACCGGCAGGTAGATCTCGCGCTCGACCGAGCCCACCTGCACGCCCTGGAAGCTGGTCCCCTCGGTCCCCGGCGCCGGCGCGAGCACGCCCACGACCTCCAGCCAGACGTCGTCCACCTTGAGGGTCCGGCCCACGGCCGGGCCGTAGCCGAAGAGGTCGCGGCGCACGGCCGGCCCGATCACGCAGACCTGAGCGTGGTCGCGCTCGTCGAGCGCGTCGAGGAACCGACCCTCCTGGAGCCGCAGGCCGGCGAGCCCGGCGTGCCGGAAGTCGACGCCGTAGACCGCCGCCCCGGCCTTGCCCGACGCGGAGAGCACCTTCCAGGGCTCGATGCGGATGCGCGGCGCCACGGTCTCGACGCCGGGCACAGCGTCGGCGATGGCCGCGGCGTCGCGGAAGGAGAGGCCGAGCGACTTCACGCGGACCTCCTCCTGCTCCTCCCGCGGCAGCTCCTTCGCCCGAACGAGAACGTTGCGCACGCCCAAGCGCTCGATCATGCCGAGGGCCTGGCGCTCGGCGCCCTCGCCGATCGACAGCATGGCGATGACCGCGCCGACGCCGAAGATCATGCCGAGCATGGTGAGGGCCGAGCGCAGCTTGTGCGCGGCCAGGCTCTCGAAGGCCGAGCGGAAGGACTCGCGCGGGCTCACGGCGCGGCCGCCCCCGCGGGCTTCGGGGTCTCCCCAGCTTCGCGGGCCGTCTCCCGCGGCCGGGTGGGGTCGGCCAGGGCCACGGCGTCGCCCGGCCGCAGGCCCGACTCGACGACCACCCGTCCGGCGCCCGCGGGCCCGAGCCGGACGTCGATCCTCTCGAAACCGTCCCCGTCCCGGCGGTACAGGACGGTCCGGCCGTCGCGCTCGAACACGGCCTGGCGCGGCACGGTGAGCGCCCGGGGGCGCTCGTCGAGCCGCAGCAGGGCGCGCACGCGCTGGCCCGGCTTCATGACGGCGGGATCGGTGCGCTCGAGGTCCAGGGTGACGCCGAAGTACTGCACGGGCGAGCCGCGGAAGCGCGGCCGAGCGAGCGCGTCCACCCGGCCGATGCGGGCCGCGTGCTCGACGCCCGGCCGCGCTTCGAGGGTCACCGTGGCGGGCCGGCCGGGCGCGATGCCGCCGGCGTCGGCCTCCAGGACGTAGACCTCGGCCTCCATGCTCGCGAGCTCCGGGATCTCGGCCAGCGGCTGGCTGTTCCAGACCGTGTCGCCCACCCGAATCGTCTCGCCGCGCCAGTTCCGGTTGAGCACCAGGACGCCGTCGTGCGGGGCGGTGACGGTGAGCGCCGCGAGCGCGCCGCGGGCGCGCCGGATGCGGGTCTCGGCCTTGCGCATGTCGATGCCGAGCAGGTCGAGCTCGGTCCCGCTCAGCGACTCCCGGTCGCGCCGGTTCTCCCGGGCGTGGCTCTCGCGCTGGCGGGCGAGCTCCTGGTCGATCTCGGACTCGGCGATCTCGGCGCGCGAGAAGACCAGCTCGTCCTTCTTCCGAAACTCGCGCGCCGCGGCGAGCTCCTCGAGGGCGAGCGCCAGGTCGCGCTCCACCTTGCGCACCTCGGCCAGGCCGTGGGCGCGCTCCTTCTCCGCCTTGAGGCGGGCGCCCGCCAGCTCGTCGGCCGCGTCCGCCAGCTCCTTCTCGATGTCGCTCGGGTCGAAGCGCACGACCGGGTCGCCGGCCCGCACGCGGATGCCGTCGTCGGCGACCCAGCCGATCCGGAACGGGCCGGGCGCGCCGGCCGGGACGCTCACGGGCGTGGAGCGGACGGCGCGCAGCACGCCGTCGGCCGGCACCACGCGGGCGAAGTCCCGGGGCTCGACGGTCTCGGTCGGCACGCGCTCCGCCCGGCGCGGGAGCGACGCGGCGAGCAGCCAGGCCGCTCCGGCCAGGAGCAGGAGGACGAGGAGCCCGGCGCCCGCAGCCTTCCTGCTCAAGGCCGCTGCTCCCCTCCCGCCTGGAGATCGCGCAGCGCGACGCGGTCGCCCTGGGCGAGGCCGGAGACGACCTCGACCCGCCGTTCGTTGCGCCGCCCGAAACGGGGCCGGACCTCCTCGGTGGTCCAGGTTCCAAGCCAGACGCCGGGCCGCCGGCGCAGCACGGCCGGGCCCTCGGGACGGTGGAGCACGGCCTCCGCCGGCACGGTGAGGACCCGCGGCGCGCGCTCGATCTCGACCGTGCCCAGGAAGCGCATGCCCGGGCTCATGCGCTGCGGATCGGTGCGGTCGAGGTCGATCTCCAGCTCCACCACCTTGACCGGGCTCCGGCGCGACTTCTCCTGCACGGAGCCGCGGATCGAGCCGACGACGCCCGTGAAGACGACGTCGGGATGGGCGTCCAGGCGCAGGCGGACCCGCTGGCCGGGCGCCACCCGTCCGGCGTCGGCCTCGTCCACCTGGCCGGTCGCCCTCATGCTCCGGAGGTCGGGGATCTCCAGGACCTTGTCGCCGCGCCAGCAGGAGTCGCCGACCTTCTTCTTCTCGCCGCGGGTGGCGACGTAGACCACGGTGCCGTCCCGCGGCGCCGCGACCGTCATGGCCGCGATGTCGGCCTGGGCCTCGCGCACCCGGCCCGCGGCGCGGTCGCGCCTGGAGCGCAGCGCTTCGAGCTCGGCCCTCCCCTCCTGGCCGAGGAAGCGGAGCCGGTCGTTGCGGAAGGCGATCTCCTTCCTGGACAGATCGAGGTCGCCCCGGGTCTCGCGCAGCTCGTTGGCGGCGACCAGGTCGGCGGGGACGTCCGCCTTGAGCGACGAGCGCCGCTGGCGCGCCTCGGCCTCGGCGAGGCGCAGCTCCTCCTCGCGCCGCTTGAGCTCCAGGTCGGTCGCGGTCTTCTCCAGCTCCTTCTGCGCGGAGTCCCGCTCGGCGGCGGCCTCCAGCAGAGCGGCCTCGAGCTGCGAGGCGTCGAACCCGAGCACCGGCTGACCCCGGCGCACCGCCGCTCCCTCCGGAGCCAGGAAGGAGATCTTGTAGTCCCAGAGGCTCGCGATCTGGGGCGGGCCGAGCGAGGCCGACTCGACCGCGTCGAGCGTGCCCGAGACCTCCACGCCGAGGACCAGGTCCTCGCGCCGGACCTCGCCCCAGTCCTCCTCGGAGCTGCCTTCCTGGCGGAAGAAAAGGACCGCAAGGACGGCAAGGGCTGCGACGACGAAAAAGAGCCTTTTCATGGGCGGGGCCTCAAGGGGGTGCCGTCCTTGAGACTACCTTCCACGAGGCACTCGGCGGCGGTGCAGGGTCCCAGGCGGACCGGGACCGCGCCGCCGTCCGCGAGCAGGGCGCGGGGAGAGCCCGACGCTGGGTCCGGGAAATCGAGGGCCTCGCGCGGCACGATCAGGCCCTGGACCTCCGGGCCGAGCACCTCGACGCGGACCGACATGCCCGGCCGCATGCGCCGGTCGAGCCGGTCGAGCGTGACCCGCACCGGGAAGTAGCGGCGCAGCGAGCTCGACGAGCGCTCCCGGGCCACGGGCGCGATCTCGGCCACGCGGCAGCGGAAGGTCTCGGACAGGTAGGCGTCGAGGGTGCAGGACGCCGCCATGCCCGGCGCGATCCGGCCGTCGTCGACGTCGGAGAGCTGGGCCTCGACCACCAGCGACGCCAGGTCGGGCAGGGCGGCCACGGTCATGCCGGGCCAGACCGAGTCGCCGGCCTCGACCTTGCGCCCTTCCCAGGGGTGCTCGGGGGTCTGGACGATGCCGTCCCGGGGCGCCCGCAGCGAGAGGACCGAGATCGCCTTCTCGGCCGCGCGGATCTCGCGCCGGGACTTCTCCAGCTCGATGCCCTGGAGCTTCAGGTCGGCCGCGCTCTCCTGCCGGAAGGCCGTCAGGTCGGCCTCGGCCTTGGCCAGCTCGGTTTCGGCCCGCTTGAGCGCGAGCTGGCGGTCCTGCACCTCCCGCGCGGAGAAGATGCCCTCCGGGACGTTGGCCTTCTGGCGCGCCTTGGCCACCTCGGTGCGGTTCTTCTCCACCTGGAACGCCTTCTCGGCGGCGGTGGAACGGGCCTCGGCCTCCTTGCGCGCCAGCTCGTCGGCGGCCTGGGAAGCCTTCGAGCGCTTCTCCTCCAGCTCGCTGGTGAAGGAGGTGTTGTCGAGGTCCACCACCCGCTGGCCGGCGCGCACCGGCGTGCCGTCGCGCTCCATCCAGCGGATCTGGAGCTGCGAGTTGCTGGTCTGCGGCACCTTGAGCTCCAGGGCGCGGGCGGCCGCCAGCTCCCCCGTGAGCAGCAGGCGCGGGCGCAGGCTCCCCCGCCGGGCGGTCAGCTTCGGGCCGGAGGCGCCGGCGCGCCCGTCCACGCACGCCAGGGCGAGCGCGCAGAGCAGAAGCAGGGCGGAGAGACGGAGGCGGGCCATCCTTCAGATGAATCTACGAAGCTGGACGGCCCGCTGTCCAGCTCACCTCGGAGTGGGCGACGGAGCCGTGTCGCCGAAGTCGACCTTCGGAGCGGTGTCGGCGCCGGGCTGCGACTGGAAGTACGGCCTCGGCTGGAAGCCGAAGATCGACGCGAAGAGAGCCGTCGGGAACCGCTTGATGCGGGTGTTGTAGTCCTGCGCCACCTCGTTGAACTTGCGGCGCTCGTTGGCGATGCGGTTCTCGGTCCCTTCGAGCTGGACCATCAGGTCCTGGAAGCCCTGGACCGCTTTCAGCTCGGGGTAGCGCTCGACCACGACGAGCAGGCGCGACAGGGCCGACGAGAGCTGGTCCTGGGCCTGCTGGAACTGGGAGAACTTCTGCGGGTCGTTGAGGATCTCGCTGGTCGCCTGGGCGTTGACCTGGCCCACCCGGGCGCGCGCCTCGACCACCTCGCGCAGCGTCTCGCGCTCGAAGTTGGCCGCCCCCTTCACCGACGCGACCAGGTTCGGGATCAGGTCGGCCCGCCGCTGGTACACGTTCTCCACCTGCGCCCACTGCGCTTCCACCGCCTGCTGCGCGCCGACCAGACCGTTGTACGAGGCCACGCCCCACAGGCACAGAAGCACCAGGACGCCCACGACCACGAGACAACCGATGTTCTTCATCACCGCCCTCCTTCCGGGAGCATCATACCGACATGCTAGAGTCCCCGCCATGCGGCAATATCTGGACCTCCTCCGCCACATCCTGGAGAAGGGGGTCGAGAAGGCCGACCGGACCGGCACCGGCACGCTGAGCGTCTTCGGCTGGCAGATGCGGTTCGACCTGACGCAGGGCTTCCCCCTCCTGACCACGAAGAAGCTTCACGTCCGCTCGATCTTCCACGAGCTCCTCTGGTTCCTCACCGGCAGCACGAACGTGGCCTGGCTGCGCGAGCACGGGGTCACGATCTGGGACGAGTGGGCGGACGCCGACGGCGAGCTCGGGCCGGTCTACGGCCGGCAGTGGCGCTCGTGGCCCACTCCGGACGGGGGAAGCATCGACCAGATCTCGAACGTGATCGACCAGATCCGGCGCAACCCCGACTCCCGGCGCCACATCGTCAGCGCCTGGAACGTGGGCGAGCTGGACCGCATGGCGCTCCCCCCCTGCCACGCGCTCTTCCAGTTCTGGGTCGCGGACGACCGCCTCTCCTGCCAGCTCTACCAGAGGAGCGCCGACGTGTTCCTCGGCGTGCCGTTCAACATCGCCTCCTACGCGCTCCTGACCCTGATGGTAGCCCGGGCTTGCGGCCTGAAGCCCGCCGAATTCATTCATACTCTGGGCGACGCCCACCTCTACCTCAACCACCTGGAGCAGGCCCGGCTCCAGCTCACCCGCGAGCCCCGGCCGCTGCCGCGCCTGGAGATCAACCCGGATGTGACGTCGATCTTCGACTACCGCTACGAGGACTTCCGGCTCGAAGGCTACGATCCTCACCCGGGTATCAAGGCGCCGATCGCCGTATGAGGATCACTCTCATCGCGGCCCTGGCGCGCAACCGGACGATCGGCGTCGGCAACGGCCTGCCCTGGCGCATCCCGGAGGACCTCCGCCGTTTCCGGCGCCTGACCACGGGCCACGTGCTCGTCCTCGGCCGCAGGACCTTCGAGTCGATCGGCAGCCGGCCGCTGATCGGCCGCGTGCTGGTCGTGGTGAGCCGCCGGCCTGTCGAGGCGCAGAAGAACGTCGAAGGGGCCGCTTCGGTCGGGGAGGCGCTCGCCCGGGCGAAGGAGATCGCGCAGGCCGGCGGCTGCGACGAGGTCTTCGTGGCCGGCGGCGCCGAGATCTATCGCCAGACCCTGCCGGTCGCGGACCGGCTCAATCTCACCATCATCGAGGAAGACTTCCCAGGAGATGCCTACTTTCCGGACTACGACCCCGCACAGTGGACGCTCGTGGAACGCGAGGACCACGGGCCGACCGGCGACGTCCCCTTCGCCTGGTCCTTCCAGGTCTTCGACCGCAAGGCGTGAGCCGCCCTTTTTTCGTTGGATCTGGCTGGCGCTGCTGGCCGTCCTCTCCTGCAACGCCGGCGACTCGGGCGCGCCCATGCAGGCCGGCACCGTGACCGACCGCGGCCGCGTCTACCTGATCGCCCTGGAGGGCGGCGGCGTGGACGGTGTCGGAGGTCACCGGGTCGGCTGCGGCGACAGTTCCGTGGCGATCGAGGTGCCGCTGGAGCGCCGGCAGGCGGCCCTGGCGGGCTCGCTCGACGCGCTGCTCTCCATGACCGGGACCTACGACGACCGGAGCGGCCTCTACAACGCCCTCCACGGCTCGCGCCTCCAGGTCGAGCGCATCGAGCGCTCGGGCGCGGAGGTGAAGGTCCATCTCAAGGGGTACCTGGAGATCGGAGGCGAGTGCGACAGCCCGCGCGTCCTCGCCCAGCTCACGGAGACGGCCCTCCAGTTCCCGGACGTTCAGAGGGCCACTTTCTATCTGGAGGGGAAACCGCTGTCGGGCCTGCTGTCAGGACGGTAGGGGCGCAGCCGCCTGCGCCCCGTCGTCTACCGCTGGAGGGTGAAGTTCACGGTGAGGTTGAAGTAGACCTTCACCGGGTTGCCGTGGAGGGTGGCCGGCTTGAAGCGCCAGGTCCTCACCGCTTCCATGGCGGCCTGGTCGAGCCCCATGGGCTGGCCGCGCAGGAGCTGGACGTCGGTGACGTTGCCGCGCTCGTCGATGATGGCCCGGATGACCACCACGCCCTCGACGCGCGCCTTGCGGGCAAGCTCGGTGTAGCGCGGCTCGGTCCGGAACACCACCTCGGGCTTCATCACGGCGCCGCCCACCTGGATCGGCGCGTCATTCACCGGGGGCGGAGGCGGAGCCACGACCGGCACGACCGGGGCCGCCGGGACATGGTCGACGCCGAATTCCGGATCGCCGCCCTCGATGCCGTCCTTGGAGCCGCGCGGGTCGCCGCCGGGCGGCAGGCCCGTGATGTCGCTCACCACCGGCGACGTGCTCGGCGCGGGGACCAGGTCGGCCACCTGCTCCGGCTGCACCGTCGGCTGCGGCGTCCTGACGTCGGCCGGCTTGACCGTAGCCGGCTTGGTCTCGGTCTTCGTCTCCGGCCGGCCGCTGCCCAGGGGCGGCAGGGGCGGCGGCAGGTTCACGACGAAAACATCATTGATCGGAGGCGCAGGGACCGCCTCGACCTGCCAGTAGCTGGAAATCATGAAGACACCGAACGCCGCCCCGTGCAGCAGGATGGCCGCGGGCAGAGAGAGCAGGCGCCGGCGGGGTCGCTTCGTGGCTGCCAGATCGATCAAGCTGTGCTCGAACATTTTCGTGCACCTCCCAGGTCCAGGTTTTGATCGTGCCACCTCGGTCACCTGCCGGGGTGGGTGCATCTGGAGCGCTCCTACCTGATTAGACGGGGGAGGTGCGGGAAAGTTCCTGGGCGCGGAACCAGGCTGCGGTGCGCTCGAGCCCCTGCCGGAGAGGCAGCGGTTCCGGCCAGCCGAGCTCGGACCGGATCAGCCGGGCATCCACCACCGAGCGCTGCTGCTCGCCCGGCTTGGCCGGACCGTGCTGCGCCTCCAGGCTGCTGCCGGCCGCCCGCGCCAGCTCGCGGTAGAGCGTCACCACCGAGGTCTCGACGCCCGTGCCCACGTTGTAGACGTGGAAGCCGGGCTTGCCCGCCGCCAGCAGGTTCGCCTTCACCACGTCCGAGACGTGCACGTAGTCGCGGGTCTGGAGCCCCTCGCCGTTGATCGTCGGCGCCTGGCCCGCGAGCAGGCGGTTGAGGAAGATCGCCACCACCCCGGCCTCGCCGTGCGGGTTCTGGCGCTCGCCGTAGACGTTGGCGTAGCGCAGGCAGGTGGCGTCGAGCCCGTAGGCCACGTGGAAGTAGAAGAGGTACCGTTCGAAGGAGAGCTTCGAGACCCCGTACGGCGACACCGGGCGGGGCGGGTGCTGCTCGTCGGCCGGGAAGTAGTCCTGCTCGCCGTAGATGGCGCCGCCGGTCGAGGCGAAGAGGACCTGTCTCACTCCGCCGCGGCGGGCGGCCTCCACCAGGTTCAGGCTGCCCAGGATGTTCACCTCCGCGTCGAAGGCGGGGTTCTCGACCGAGCGCCGGACGTCCATCTGCGCCGCGTGGTGGACCAGGAGGTCGAGGCCCGACTCACGCACCAGCGCCGCCGCCTCGGGCGACCGGATGTCGTGCACGTGGAGCTCGGCGCCGTCCGGCACGTTCTCCTTCTTCCCACCCGACAGGTCGTCCAGGATCAGGACCCGGTCTCCCCGGGAGAGGAAGGCGTCGGCGAGGTGGGACCCGATGAAGCCGGCCCCGCCGGTGATGCACACGGTCTGCTGCGATCGGTCGGTCGTCATGGCGCCGGATGGTAGCAAGAAGCCTGCCTCTCAGGGACGGGGCCGACCGTTGCGGACCGCCTCCGCCACCGCGGACAGCGAAGGGCCGCCGGTCGGGGTCGCGGTATAGAGGAACACGTCCCCGAGGTCCTTCTGCCGGTAGAGCTGCGGCAGGAACGCGATCTGCCGCATGTCCTCGGCCGAGACCTCGTTGCCGGCGAGCACCGCGATCGGCACGCCGGCCCAGCTCTTCGGCCGCCAGATCGGGTCCGTGGGGCCGCTGCGCAGCGCGATGGCCCAGACCGGCCGCCGGTCGCCGCGCTCCCAGCGCAGGATGTCCGCGCGGAAGACCGTCGGCCAGGTCCGCCAGTAGCCCCCGAGCACGTGGCCGGCGCCCGAGGCCAGCACCGCCTCCGAATCGCCGCTCAGCTCGTCGATCGACGCCCGCGCCCGGGCCGCCGACGGCATGCCGTACGTCCAGGCCAGCGCCGGCACCAGCAGCAGGAGAGCCAGGACGTTCGCGGTCCGGTGCCAGCGCGCCGGGCGGCCTTCGAGGACCAGGGCCAGGAGCACCGCCGGGGCGAGCAGGCCCAGGGTGAGCAGCTCGACGCTGACGTAGCGCAGGCTCCACTTGTTCACCTGCGCCCAGTACGTCGTGCCCATCACCCCGAGGTCGGCCAGGGCGGCAGCCACCAGGCAGAGTCCCACCGCCATCGCCAGGCGGCGCTCCCAGGCCCGGCTGCCGATCACGATCGCCGCCACCAGCAGGGCCAGGCCGGTGCCGACCAGGGCCGGGGAGAGATACTCGACCGAGCGCGAGAAGAGCGTCATCCACGCCTCCGGCCAGACCCCCGGCCGCGCCGCGCCGAAGGCCGTGCTCCGCGAGTAGACCGACAGCCAGGAGACCAGCATGCTGAAGTCGAAGGCCAGGAAGAGCGCCAGCATCACCAGGACCGTCCGCCGCTCCGGCCGCAGGTGCCAGCGGACGGTTTCCGGCGCGAGCGGCTCGATCCCCACCATGTCCCGCACCCAGACCAGCGGCAGCAGCCAGAACAAGGTGGTGGCCGAGATCCAGTAGCCGAGCAGCAGCAGCCCGAGCCCCGCGGCCACCCTGGCCCATCCGCCGCGGTCGATCAGCAGGATTCCGCCCAGGCTGAGCGCGATCGCCTGGCCGTAGGGCTGCATCTGCTGGAACGCATGGTCCTCCATCCCCTTGCCGGCCACCCAGAGCGCCAGAGTCAGGGCGCCCACCGCCGGCCAGTAGCGCCGGGGCACCACGGTGCGGGCCATGAGGAAGAACGCCGCCGCCACCGCGAGCAGCCGCAGCCCCACCTGGAACAGCAGGTTGTGGAACGGGCTGTCCACCGGCAGGCTGAGCAGCGGGATCAGCGAGCCGTAGCGGTTCTGCTCCCAGAAGAACGGCGTCCAGAGATAGAGCCCGGACAGGATCGGGATCAGCGAGTCGCTGGTGTGGAAGGCGTGGAGGGGCGACAGGTCCATCCACAGCGCGGTCACGATCGAAGCAAGGCCCGCGGCCCCGGCCCAGACCCTCCGCTCGCCGCTCTCGGTCATCGCCGACACGGGCCCCCTGTCAGGCGGGGCGGGTGGCGACGGCGATGATCCCGAGACCCCGGCCCGGGACCAGCGGATCGACCCGCCTCAGCACCGGCACGAGCATGTTGAAGATCTTGAGCTGCGAGCGGCTGAAGCTGCGCTTCTTGAGGATCTTGCCGTTGACGTACCAGCCCGGCACCGCGAAGTGGTTGAAGTCGCGGAACAGGTTGACCTCGAAGCCGGCCTCGCGCAGCTCGCGGCCCAGCATCTCCTTGTCGTAGCGGCAGCGGTGGCCGAGCACCTCGTCCAGGCTGGAGTACAGGTGCTGGCCCTGCGGCACGTAGAGCACCAGCCGGCCGCCCGGCTCCAGCGCCTGGTAGATGTTGCGCAGCGACTGCAGGGGGTCGCGCACGTGCTCCAGCACGTTCAGGCAGACCACCGTGTCGAACCGCCCCTGCCAGCGCTCGAAGCAGGCCGGGTCCTCCAGGTCGATGCGGTCGACGTCCAGGTACGGCTTGCCGAGCGCCATGTTCCGGAGGTAGTCCAGGTAGTGCGGGTTGATGTCGCTCGCCACGTAGAAGTCGCGCGGCAGGAGCCAGCTCGTGATGTTGCCGATGCCGGCGCCGATCTCCAGCACCCGGGCGCCGACGTAGGGCTCGATGCTCTGCGCCATCCAGCGGTTGAAGAGCTGCGCCTTCTCCAGACTGTGGAGGATGTGCGAGCCGTACTCGTCCTCCTCGTAGAGGTCGTCGACCAGCCAGTACTTGGTGATGGCGCGGAACGCCTTGATGCCGTCCCGCCAGCCGATCTTCTTGCCTTCGCGGTAGGTGCGGCCGAGGTAGCTGATCGGCACCTCGAAGATGCGGCACTCGCGCTTAGCGATCTTGGCCGTGATCTCGGGCTCCATGGCGAAGTCGTTCGAACGGATCGGGATCGACTTCAGGAGCGGCGCCCGGAACATCTTGTAGCAGGTCTCCATGTCCGTCAGGTTCAGGTCGGTGAACCAGTTGCTCATCGCGGTGAGCAGCCGGTTGCCGAGCGCGTGACGGTGGTAGAGCACCCGCCGGCGCTCGCTGGGCAGGAAGCGCGAGCCGTAGACCACGTCGGCGCCGTCCTCCAGGAACGGGCGGACCAGGCGCGCGTAGTCCTTCGGGTCGTACTCCAGGTCGGCGTCCTGGAACAGGATCAGGTCGCCGGTGGCCGCCGCGATGCCCTTGCGGATGGCGCCCCCCTTGCCCTGGTTCTTCTGCTCGAACAGGCGCAGCCGCTCCGGGTTCTCCTCCGCGAGCTTGCGCAGCACCTCCGTGGTACCGTCGGTCGAGCCGTCGTTGACGATCACAACCTCGATCTCCCGCAGCTCGGGGATCGAGACCGCCAGCACGCGCTCCACCAGCTCCCGGACCAGGAAACGCTCGTTGTAGACCGGGATGACGACGCTCAGCTTCAGCCCGGTCGGGGTCTGGATATTCTTCAAGGTTTGCGGACTCCCTCGTTCAAAACGGCCGGAATGGTAGCATAGGCCCGCTTTTACAAGGTTGCGATATGGACGAGGAACGAAATAGCCCTGCGGCGCAGGTCGCCGATCTCTGGTCCCGGAAACTGGACGACAGCGCCGAGTTCTCGGCCGACGTCTACTGGCTGGCGGTGCCGGAGGTCTACCGGAGCTACACCCGCGCCGCCACCCGCGGCCGGCGCGAGGACAGTTGGGTCAACGACTGCGTGTTCCACTTCCTGGCCGGCCGCACCCCCGTGGACCGGATGCTGAGCATCGGCTGCGGCGCCGGCGCGCTGGAACGCCACCTCCACCTTCTCTCCGCCTTCCGCGAGTGCGACGCCTGGGACATCGCGCCGGCCGCGATCGAGACCGCGCGCCGCCTCGCCCTGGAAGAGGGCCGCACGAACATCCGCTACGAGGTCCGGGACGCCAACACGCCCGACTTCCTGGAAGGGCCGGAGGCGCGCTACGACGCGGTCTGGTTCAACAGCTCCCTCCATCACATCGAGGCCCTGGAGCCGGTGTGCGAGGCCGTGGCCCGGAGCCTCAAGCCGGACGGCTGGCTGTTCGTGCACGAGTACGTCGGCCCCAACGTCTTCCGGCTCACCCCGCGCCAGAAGGAGGTCATCCGCGCCGCCTTCGACCTGATCCCCGAGCGCTTCCGGCGCAACGGCCCCTCCGAGTGGGCCGCGGCGCCGGCCATCCCCGACCCTGTCCAGGTCGCGGCCGTCGACCCCTCCGAGGCCATCCGCTCCGAGGACATCCTCAAGGTCGTGGACCACTACTTCGACGTGGTGGAATGCAATCCGGCCGGCGGCACCGTCCTCCAGTTCCTGCTCCACGGCATCGCGGGCAACTTCCGGCCCGAGGACCCGGAGTCCATGGCGGTCCTCGACCTGCTGATCCAGGTCGAGAAGACCCTGGTCGGCGTCGGCGATCTCCAGAGCGACTTCGTGCTCCTGGCGGCCCGCCGCCGCCAGGCCCCGGCGTCTTCCCGGACCGCCCCTCCCGACCCGGGTCCGACCGCCTACGATCGGGCGCGGTCGTGGCTGAAAAGCGGGCTCAAAAGCGGGCTCAAAAGCGTTCTGCTATCCTCTCGACCTTGATGAAGCAGCGTACCTCCGACCCGCCCGCGCCGGAGGAACACACCGCGGGTGAGTTCTGGTCGCGCAAGCTCGAGGGCCCGGACTTCTCGCCCGAGCGCTTCTGGGGCCACGTGCCGGAGGTCGAGCGCCGCTTCCTGCGGCGCGTCTCCTTGGACGGTCTCTCCGCGAGCTGGGCCGAGGCCTGCGTCCGCGAATGCCTGGCCGGCCGCACCCCGGTGGAGCGCATGCTGAGCGTCGGCTGCGGCACCGGCGAGCTCGAGCGCACCCTGGCCCGCCTGAACGCGTTCCGGGAGTGCGACGCCTGGGACATCGCGCCCGGCGGCATCGAGGCCGCCCGCCGGCTGGCGCGGGAGGAGGGCTTCGGCCACATCCGCTACGAGGTGCGCGACGTCACTTCCGCCGACCTGCCGCCGGAGCGCTACGACGCGGTCTGGTTCGAGAGCTCGCTGCACCACATCGAGCCGCTGGAACGGGTCTGCGAGCAGGTCGCCCGCACCCTGAAGCCCGACGGTTTCCTCTTCCTGAACGAGTACGTCGGGCCGTCGGCGTTCGCCTTCTCCGACCGGCAGAAGGAGCTGATCCGCGCCGCCTTCGCCCTGATCCCGGCGCGCTTCCGGCGCTCCTTCGAGCCCGGCGGACCGGAGCGCCTTGCCTCGGCCCCGATCCCCACGCCGGCCGAGGTCCGGGCCGAGGACCCGACCGAGTCCGTGCGCTCGGCCGACATTCTCGCCGTCGTGCCGGACTACTTCGACGTCGTGTTCCGGCGCGAGACCGGCGGCACCCTGCTCCAGTTCCTCCTGCACGGCATCGCCGGCAACTTCCACGACGGCGATCCGGAGTCGCTGCGCATCCTGCGCATGCTGTTCGAGATCGAGGACGCCCTGCTCGAGACCGGCGAGGTGAGGAGCGACTTCATGGTCCTCGCCGCGCGCCCGCGCCGGCCGGTGGTCGCGAAGCCGCGCCGCCATGCCGCCGCGCCCCGGGACGAGGCGTCGACCACGGTCTCGATCGAGGACGAGCTGGCCGAGAAGCGGATGTACCTCGGCCAGGCCGAGCAGTACGCCCGCAGCCTGGAGGGCGAGATCGAACGGCAGCAGGCCGAGGTCGCGCGGCAGCAGGCCGAGGTCGCGCGCCGGCAGGAGCAGCTCCTGGAGATCCAGGCCTACGCCCGCAAGGTCGAGGAGGAGCTGGCCCGCAAGCAGGCCCACGCCGCCGAGATCGAGGACTACGCCCGGTCGCTGGAGGCCGAGCGGCCGGTGGCGCAACAGAAGCTCACCCACCTCACGGACAGCCTGCACGAGGCCGAGGAGCTGGCCGCCGGCCTGCAGAGCGAGCTCGCGGTCCGCCGCCGGCCGCGCATCCACGCCGTCACCGTGCACCACCGCGGCAAGGAGCTCCTGGACTTCTGCCTGCGGAGCCTGCTCGCCGCCCGCGGCGCCGCGGTCGAGATCGTCGTCGTGTCCAATGCCTGCCAGGAGCCGCTGCCGGAGCGGATCGAAACCGATCCCCGGCTCCACCTGCTCCGGCTGGAGATCTCCGTGGGGTTCTCGGAGGCCAACAACCGCGGCGTGGCCTGGGCGCGCGAGCACCTGGGCGAGCCCGACCACTGGTTCTTCGTCAACAACGACGCCGTCGTCGAGCCCGACACCCTGCTGCGCCTCGCCGAGGCCGTGGAGGCGGCCCCGCGCGGCGGCATCGCCGGACCCCGGCTGCAGATCTGGGGCGCCGAGGACCACCTCAACAGCCTGGGCCTCAACGTCACCGCGGCCGGGGAGGCCTGGGACGAGGGGATCGGCCTGGCGCTGGCGGACTACGGCCCGCTCCCCATCCGCCGCGAGGTGCTCGCCGTGACCGGCTCCGCCCTGCTCATCCGCGCCGCCACCCTGCGCGAGGTCGGCGGCTGGAGCCAGATCTACGGCTACTACATGGAGGACATCGACCTCTGTCTCAAAGCGTGGTCGTACGGCTGGGCGGTGGTCCACGATCCGGACGCGGTGGCCTCGCATGCCATCTCGGCGACCGCGGACCAGATCTCCGATTTCAAGCGCTTCCACTCCTGGCGCAACCAGTTCGTGCTCCTCTTCGCCCACTGGCCGCTCCGGGAGCTGCTGCGCGGGGCGCCGCGCCTGGCGGCCAGCCAGCTCCGGATCCAGTGGCTGCGCCTGAGGCACGGCTGCCGCGACGACGCCCGGCTGCAGCGCCGCATCTGGATCGGCGCGCTCCGGCTGCTCCCGGCCGCCCTGGCGCAGCGCCGGCAGAGCGGCGGCCACCGGAATTGGATACGATTCCTGCGCAAACCGGGCACGGTGCCGGTCATCCGGCTGCCCGCGATCCCTCCCGGACGGCGACCCTGGGAAAGGAGCTCCCCTTGAGCCGCATCCTCCTCTGCGGGCTCTCGCCCCTGCCGGGCGAGAACACCCTGAAGAGCTACGGACCCGGCATCCGGACCTGGCAGTTCGCCTGGAGCCTGGCGCGGGCCGGCCACGAGGTCCGGCTGCTGGCGATGCGGATCCCGGACGCCTACCGCGCCGGCGAGACGCAGCCGGTCGAGGAGCGCGACGGCGTGGTCGTCGAGCGGCTGTCCGATGCCGAGTTCCTCCATTCCGACCGGGTGAAGGACGCCCTGCAGTCCTTCGCGCCCGACGCCGTGGTCGGCGCCACCCTCTACGGCTCCTACGCCCTGGCGCGCCTCAGGCCCGAGATGCCGTTCTGGGCCGACGAGTTCGGCCACGTCATGGCGGAGGCACAGGCGAAAGCCGCGCTCGACGGCGCCAACCAGGTGCTCTCCTACTTCTGGGGCCTGATCCAGCCGACGCTCCTCTGGGCCGACAAGCTCTCGGTGGTGTCCGAGCGCCAGCGCTACGCCGCCATCGGCGAGCTCGGCGCGGTCGGCCGCCTGACCCACGAGACCTGCGGCTACGACTTCACCTCGGTCATTCCCTGCGCCCTGATCCCTCCCGAGCCTTCCACCGACCTGCCGGAGATCGGCCTGCGCGGGAAGAAGGTTCCGGCCGACGCCTTCCTGGTGCTGTGGAGCGGCAGCTACAACACCTGGAGCGACGTGCGGACGCTGTTCGAAGGGCTCGAAGGCGCGATGCGGGCCAACCCGCGCATCCACTTCGTCTCGACCGGCGGAGAGATCCCGGGGCACGACGAGAAGACCTACCGCGAGCTGACCGACCGCGTCGCGCGCTCGTCCCTGCGCGACCGCTTCCACCTGGAAGGCTGGGTCCCGGCCGAGCAGGTGAACGCCTACTGGACGGAGTCCGACCTCGGCGTGCTCACCGAGCAGCCGATCTACGAGGGCCTGCTCGGCAGCAAGAACCGGATCGTGCAGTGGATGGGCTTCGGCCTGCCGGTGGCCTACAACCGCATGGGAGACCTGGGCGACCTCCTGGAGACCGACCGGCTCGGCCTCACCTTCCGGCCCGGCAACAGCGCCGAGCTGGCCGAGCGCCTGTTGTGGGGAGCCGACCACGCCGCCGAGCTGAAGGCAATGGCGCAGCGCTCGAAGGACTACGTCGTCCGGGAGCTGTCGTTCGAAGGCTCGACGAAGGAGCTGGTGGCCTGGGCCGCCGCGCCGCGCCACGCCCCTGACGCCGACTACAAGGGCCGGATCTCCTCCCCCGCCGACTTCGCCACCCCCATCCAGAAGGCCACCGCCGAGCTCCGGCGCGAGATCGCCGAGCGCCTCCCCGCCCTCCAGAAGTCGACCACCCTGCGGGCGTTCTGGCGCTGGCTCACCGCGCGGGGGTGAGGGACGCCGTCAGCGCCAGTCGCCGGTGAGCTGGAACGCCGCCCAGTGGAACGGGTGGGTATCCCGGATGTGCTCGATCTGCGCCGCCCGCAGGGCCTCGTCCTTGCTCATGCCCTGGCGGAGATTCCCGTAGAAGCTCTGCATGAGGCGGGAGGTCGAGGAGTCGGCGACGCTCCACAAAGACGCCAGGACCGAGCGCGCGCCCGCGTACTGGAAGGCGCGGGTCAGCCCGACGAGGCCCTCGCCTCCCATCTCCCGGCCCAGCGCCGTGTCGCACGCCGAGAGGGTCACCAGGTCGGCGTCGAGGCGCACGCTCTCGAAGATCTCCCAGGCCTGGAGAAGGCCGTTGTCCCGGTCTTCGGCGCCCGGCCCGGGCACGGACAGGGCCAGCGCTGAGTTCAAGGGAAAGCGCTCGTCGAGCAGTCCGTGGCAGGCGAAGTGGACGAGGCGCGTCTCCGGCCCCAGGGATTTCACCCGCTCCTCGGTCGCGTCGGCGCCCAGGTAGACCCTGGACTGTGGGAAGAGTCCGGCGATGGCCCTCACCTCCCGGCCGCTGGACGGCAGGCGGGTGAGCGCCGGCCTGGTCCGAGGCCGGGCCTCGGAGCCGGCGGGTCTGTCCGGCGTCGCCGGTCGGTAGACCGGATCGCCGAACGCGGCGAGGCTCTCCCCGCCGGGCCCACGGAGAGGGTCCGCGGGCCGGCGCGACCTCACCAGCTCCGCGTAGACCGTGGCGGAGAGCACGTGGTGGATCGGCTTGCTCTCGACCAGATACCGGTCCCCCCGCCTCAGAGCCGCGAAGGCCAGGGTGTGCAGCGGCCCGTCCGGAGAGACGAGAAGCCGCTGCGCGCCGGAGACCCGGGCCTCGGCCGGACGGACCAGGAGATCGTAGAGCCGGCGCGCCAGGGCCCGGATCTTCGCCTGGTCGGAGCCCGGGTCCTTGAGGAGGAGACGGAAGCTCTCCACCTCCCCGCGCAAGACCTTCGCGCCCGCCGCGACCGGAAAGACCGAGAGGCCGGACGGCTCGACCACGAACAGCCAGCTCCTCTCCTCCCCCACCGCGTACTCCAGGAGCGCGGTCCCGGGGTCGAGGGCCGCGCGGGCGCCCGCCAGATCGAGAGGCTCGGGGTCCTGCAGCGCGGCGGAGCGCGGCGCCTCCCGGCGGATCCTGGCGGAGATCTCCTGCTGGCGGACCCTCAGCTCGCCGAGCCTGACCGAGAGCCGCTCGATGTCCGTGTCGTCCCGGCCGGGCTTGAGCAGGGCGAGCTCCGACTGGACCCTCTCGTACTCGGCGTTCACCCGCCCGCGCTCGGCGGCGAGCTCCGGCGGCAGGTCCGGGAGGCGAAGGTCCCGCTCCGCGAGCAGGGCCAGGAAGGAGCGCGCCCGTCCCCGCTCCAGCACGTGGAACGCCTCGGCGGTCTCGCCGCGCTCGATCCGGCCTTCCAGACAGGCCTGGTAGTACTGGCCGAGGCCGGCCTCGAAAAAGGTCTTCTCCTCCAGCGTGCCGCCGAGCCGGCTGCGCTGGCGGTCGAGGACGTCCACGGCGCGGCAGAGATCGCGGATCCCCTCCTCGTCCTGGCCGGCCCGGCGCTCGGCGCGGCCGAGGGAGGAGAGCGTCGCGGCCTCCTCGAGGCCCCCCGGCGCGAGGCGGCTCTGCAGGTCGAGGGCCCGGCGGCGCAGAGCGAGCGACTCCTGCACGCGCCCGCGCCGGCCGACGACCTCGCCCAGACCGCGCAGGACGACGGAGATCTCCACGCTCTCGGGCGCCTCCCGCTCGAAGATGGCCAGGGCCCGGCGCAGGAGGTCCTCCGCGGCCGCGAGGTCGCCGCCGCTTCTCACTTCCAGGCGAGCGAGCGTCTCCAGACCCTCGGCGGAGGTGAGGCTGGCCGGTTCCAGCTTCTCCTCGATGTCCTGCGCCCGCCGCAGGTAGTCCCGGGCCCGGGCGAAATCGCCCTTCTGCAGAGCCAGCTCCCCGAGGCTGCCCAGGCTGAGAGCGATGTCCCGTCCGTCCGGCGAAGGCTTGCTCTCCTGGATCGCCAGGGCGCGGCGATAGTAGACCTCGGCGGCCTCCAGGTCGCCGCGGTCCATTGCGAGATGGCCCAGGCTGGTCAGGGTCGACCACGCTTCCCACTCGCTGGCCCCCCTCCGTTCCTGGACGTCGAGCATGCGGCGCAGCAGCTCGTCGGCGCCGGCCAGGTCGCCGCGCTGGATGAGGACGTTCGCGAGGTTCTGGAGCGAGCCCACGAAAGCGCCGCCCTCCGGTTCGAGGTCCTCGAAGACGGCGAGCGCCTGGCGGTGCAGGCTCTCCGACCTCGTCAGGTCGCCGCGTCCCAGGGCGACGTTGCCGAGGTTCATCAGGATCAGGCCGTGCCCGGCGCTGCCCGGGGCCAGCCTCCGCCGGAGCTCCTCGGCCCGCGTCAGGTAGTCTTCCGCGGCGTCGAGATCGCCGCGCCATCGGGCGAGGATCCCCAGCTTGTTGAGCGCTCCCGCGAGCTCGAGGCTCCCGGGCGCAAGCTCCTCCTGGATCGACCTCGCCTCCTGCAGGAACCTCTCGGCGCCCTCGAAGTCGCCCTTCTTCGCCGAGGTCTGCCCGAGCGCGAGGAGCGTCCGGGCGGCGGACAGGTTCCTCGGAGCGGTCCTGCGGTCCATCTCCAGGGCCCGCCGGTGGCGCTCGATCGCCGCGTCCCAGTCGCCGCGGGAGTAGAACGACTCTCCCCAGGCGCGGAAGGCCTCGGCCGCCGCGCCAGGCCCGGCCTCCCGCTCCAGCGCCTCGGCCGCTTCCGCGTAGGCTGCGTCGGCCTCGGGCCACCGCCGGGATTCGGAGAGCTCCCGCGCCTGGCGGAGGGCGGCGAGCCCGCTCGGCCCGTCTAAAAGACCCGGACGCGTCTTCAGCCCCCAATCTCCCGTGCTCAGGACCCAGGTCCTCTCCTCGTCGCCCCGCCTTCCATGCAGGGTGACCGGCCGCCGCGGCGCCTCCTCGATCTCGGGAGACAGCAGGTCGAGAGGAGAGTCGACGTCGCCACGGGATGCCGCGGAGGACCAGGAAAGGATCACGTCGCCCGGCAGCAGACCCGCCGCCGAGGCCGCCGAATGCGGCGTCACGCTGTCGACCACGGCTCCATGGGCACCAAGGGCCAGAAACACGAGGCCCAGAATGGCCTTTCCCGGGACGAACGCCATGAACCCCATGGTGAAAAGGATACGCCACCCGTCCGGGCGGCCCCATCTTGCGTCCCTTTCGCTAAACTTCCTCCCATCCGGGGAATGGATTTCCCGGACCCGCAGTTTTACAATGTGAGTGCCGAGCACTCAAAGCTGATTTCGGTGAGGCACGAGGCTCGCATCCAGGAACCCGGACGGGAGGAGAGCGTTGGAATACAAGGACTACTATGCGACCCTCGGAGTCAAGAAGGACGCCTCGCAGGATGACATCCAGAAGGCGTACCGGAAGCTGGCGCGCAAGTACCACCCGGACGTCAACAAGGCGCCCGAGGCCGAGGTCAAGTTCAAGGAGATCGGCGAGGCCTACGAGGTCCTCAAGGACGAGGAGAAGCGCCAGAAGTACGACCAGTACGGCTCGGCCTGGAAGCGGGCCCAGCAGACCGGCGCGCCGCCTCCCGGCTGGGAAGGGATCAACTTCGATTTTGGCGGGATGGGCGGCCAGGGCGGCTTCGACTTCGGCGGCGGCGAGTTCAGCTCGTTCTTCGACATGCTGTTCGGCGGCCGGCGCGGTGGCGCGGCGGCCGGTTTCGGAGGCCAGGGCTTCCGCGGCGGGGGTGGCGACTCCGAGGCCGCGCTCTCGATCAGCCTCGAAGAGGCCGTGCGCGGCGGCAAGCGGGAGATCACGCTCTCCGACCCCGGCACCGGCCAGCGCAGGACGCTGTCGGTCAAGATCCCCGAAGGCGTGCGGGCGGGCCAGCGCATCCGTCTCGCCGGCCAGGGCCAGCCCGGCCTGGGCGGCGGACCGGCCGGCGACCTCTATCTGAAGATCGAGGTCGAGCCCGACCCGCGGTTCCGCGTCGAAGGCTCGGACCTCCACAGCTCGGTGCCGGTCGCCCCCTGGGAGGCCGCGCTCGGCGGCGACGCCGAGGTCCAGACGCTCGACGGCGCGGTGCGGGTCAAGATCCCGGCCGGCTCCTCGTCGGGCCGCAAGATCCGGCTGCGCGGCCGGGGCCTCCCCCAGGCCGGCAGCGGGCAGAAGGGAGATCTCCTCGCAGAGATCCGCATCGTGGTTCCCGAGCAGCTCTCCGAGCGCGAGCGCGAGCTGTTCGAGCAGCTCGCGGAGGCGTCCAGCTTCCGGGCTCGCGCCTGAAGTGATTCCCCCAGATCAAAGGAAGGGCAAAAGGACATGGACATCAACCGACTGACCCAGAAATCCCAGGAGGCTCTCCAGGCCGCGCAGACCAAGGCGTTGCGCTTCGGCCACCAGGAGACCGACGCCGAGCACCTGCTGCTCGCCCTCCTCGAGCAGCCCGAAGGGTTGGTGCCGCGACTCCTCGCCCGGACGGACGTGCCTGTCGAGCCCCTTCGGAACGAGGTCGAGCGCGAGCTCAACCGCAAGCCCCGGGTCTCCGGACCGGGCGCCGAGGCCGGCAAGATCTACGTCACCAACCGGCTCCAGCAGGTCTTCCTGCGCGCCGAGGACGAGGCGAAGCGCCTCAAGGACGAGTACGTCTCCGTGGAGCACCTGCTCCTCGGCATCGTCGAGGAGGGCCAGTCCGGACCGGCCGGCCGCCTCCTCGCCCAGTTCAACGTGACCCGCGACGCGGTCCTCTCCGCCCTGACCGCGGTGCGCGGCAACCAGCGCGTGACGAGCGCCATGCCGGAGGTGGCCTACGAGGCCCTGGAGAAATACGGCGTGGACCTGGTCTCCCAGGCGCGGCGCAACAAGCTCGACCCGGTCATCGGCCGCGACGAGGAGATCCGCCGGGTCATCCGCATCCTGTCGCGCAAGACCAAGAACAACCCGGTGCTGATCGGCGAGCCCGGCGTGGGCAAGACGGCCATCGTCGAGGGCCTGGCGCAGCGCATCGTGCGCGGCGACGTGCCCGAGTGGCTCAAGGACCGCGCCGTGTTCTCGCTCGACATGGGCGCGCTCCTCGCCGGCGCCAAGTACCGCGGCGAGTTCGAGGAGCGCCTGAAGGCCGTGCTCAACGAGGTCAAGCAGAGCGAGGGCCGCATCCTGCTCTTCATCGACGAGTTGCACAACATCGTCGGCGCCGGCCGCACCGAGGGCTCGACCGACGCCGGCAACCTGCTCAAGCCCATGCTGGCCCGTGGCGAGCTGCACTGCATCGGCGCCACCACGCTCGACGAATACCGCAAGCACATCGAGAAGGACGCGGCCCTGGAGCGGCGCTTCCAGCCTGTCCAGGTCGATCCGCCGACGGTCGAGGATACGGTGTCGATCCTCCGCGGCCTGCGCGAGCGCTTCGAGGTCCATCACGGCGTGCGCATCCAGGACAACGCCCTGGTCGGCGCCGCGGTGCTCTCGAACCGCTACATCACGGACCGCTTCCTGCCCGACAAGGCGATCGACCTGATCGACGAGGCCTGCGCCATGCTGCGCACCGAGATCGACTCGATGCCGCAGGAGCTGGACGTGGTCACCCGCCGGGTGATGCAGCTCGAGATCGAGGAGGCCGCGCTCAAGAAGGAGAAGGACAAGGCGAGCCAGGAGCGGCTGGGCGACCTCCGCCGCGAGCTGGCGGACCTCAAGTCCCGGGCCGACGCCATGCGCGCGCAGTGGGAGGCCGAGAAGGACGCGATCGAGGAGATCCGCGCGCTGCGCGGGGAGATCGAGCAGGTGCGCCAGGAGATCGAGGAGGCCCAGCGCAATTATGATTTGAACCGCGGCGCCGAGCTGCGCTACGGCCGGCTGCCGCAGCTCGAAGCCGAGCTCAGGGAGAAGGAGACCGAGCTCGGCGACAAGCAGAAGAGCGGCGGCCAGCTCCTGCGCGAGGAGGTGACCGAGGACGAGGTGGCGGAGATCGTCTCGCGCTGGACGGGCATCCCTGTGACCCGTCTGGTCGAGGGCGAGCGCGACAAGCTGCTGCGCATGGAGGAGATCCTCCACCAGCGGGTGGTGGGCCAGGACGAGGCCGTGAAGCTGGTGGCCGACGCGGTGATCCGCGCCCGGGCCGGCATCAAGGACCCGCGGCGGCCGATCGGCTCCTTCATCTTCCTGGGCCCCACGGGCGTGGGCAAGACCGAGCTCGCGAAGACGCTCGCGCAGACGCTCTTCGACAGCGAGGACAACATCGTCCGCATCGACATGAGCGAGTACATGGAGCGCCACACGGTGTCACGGCTCATCGGCGCCCCGCCGGGCTACGTGGGCTACGACGAGGGCGGCCAGCTCACCGAGGCGGTGCGGCGCAAGCCCTACTCCGTCATCCTCTTCGACGAGATCGAGAAGGCGCACGCGGACGTCTTCAACGTGCTCCTCCAGATCCTCGATGACGGCCGGGTCACGGACTCCCAGGGCCGCACGGTGGACTTCAAGAACACCGTGATCATCATGACCTCGAACATCGGCTCCACCCACCTCCTGGAGGGGGTGATGCCGAACGGCGAGATCACCGAGGGCGCCCGGACGGCGGTGATGCGCGAGCTGCGCGGGCACTTCCGGCCCGAGTTCCTGAACCGGGTGGACGACATCGTGCTCTTCCGGCCGCTGCGCCTGGAGGAGATCGAGCGCATCGTCGACCTCCAGACCGAGGACCTGCGCCATCGCCTCACCGATCGCGGCGTCCGCCTGGAGCTGACCGAGCCCGCCCGAGAGTACGTGGCGCGCCAGGGTTTCGACCCGGTCTACGGCGCCCGTCCGCTGAAGCGCTTCCTCCAGCACGAGCTGGAGAGCCGCATCGGCCGCGCCCTGGTGGCCGGAGAGGTCCACGACGGCTCGCTGGTGCGGGTGGACGTCCAGGACGGCCACTTGGCGGTGGCGATCGAGAATCCGGCGCCGAAGGAAGAGGCCGTGCCGGTCAGCGCGTAACCGTCTCAACCAACTCTCTCCCGCGTCAGCGGGGGAGGGACGGGGAGGGGTCTCCCCTTGACTCCGCAAGCCGGGTACGGGATTCTTGTCTTATGAGAACGACGCTGACCCTGGACGATGACGTGCTGGCCTCGGCTCGCTCACTGGCCGCCCAGCGAGGCGTGTCGGTCGGCGTCGTTATCTCTGACCTCGCCCGACGCAGCCTCAACTCTTCCCGGCCTGCCGCCACCCGCAACGGCATCCGCCTTTTCCCCGTTCGACCGAGCGCGACGTCTGTGACTCCCAAGCTGATCAAGGCACTGGCTGAGGACGTCGATTGAACCGCTTCCTCCTCGACCTCAATACACTGCTCGCTTTGCTCGGTCCCCTGCATGTGTTTCACGATGCGGCCCACCGCTGGGTTGAGATCGATGTATGACCTTCAGGACGGGGGACCCGTGCACGGGATCGAAGACCTGCCCACGCCCTGCCTGCTGCTCGATCCGGTCCGGATGCAGCGGAACGTCGACCGTCTTCAGGCTCACCTGACCCGCCTCGGCGTCACCCTCCGCCCTCACCTCAAGACCTGCAAGAGCCTCGAAATCGCCCGCCTGTTGATGCCCACTCCCAGGGGTCCCGCGACGGTCTCCACCCTCCAGGAAGCCGAACAGTTCGCCGCCGCCGGAGTCCGCGACCTTCTCTATGCCGTTGGCATCGCACCGAACAAGCTCGCCCGCGTCCTCGCCCTTCGCCGAGGCGGCGTCGATCTCTCCGTCATCCTCGACAGCCCCGAACAGGCGCAGGCCGTGGCCGCCGCCAGCCGCGAAGCCCGGGACCGCATCCCGGCCCTCGTCGAGATCGACTCCGACGGCCATCGCGCCGGCCTGCGGACCGGCGATCCCCGGCTCCTCGAAATCGGCCGCATCCTCCAGGAAGGAGGAGCGGATCTGCGTGGAGTCATGACCCATGCCGGCGGCTCCTACGACCACCCG
>JBEQUE010000038.1:0-7772 GCA_040349255.1 Acidobacteriota bacterium
AGATGCATTATGCTTGCCTGCATAATGTTGTTCCTCAACCGCCAGGAGGAGCTTGCGCGTCTGAGCCGCCTCGGGGCCTCGGAGGAGGGAGGCCTGGCCGTCCTGTACGGCCGGCGCCGCGTGGGCAAGACCCGCCTCCTGCTGGAGTGGGCGAAGCGGCACGAGGGACTCTATACAGTAGCCGATCAGTCGGTGGCCGAGCTGCAACGGATCTATTTCGCCGAGGCGGTCGGCGAGCGCCTGCCCGGCTTCGCCGAGGTCCAGTACCGGGACTGGCGGACGCTGCTGACCCGGCTGGCCCGCGACGCGCGCCTCGCCGGTTGGCGGGGGCCCCTGATCTTCGACGAGCTGCCCTATCTCGTTCTCGCCTCACCGGAGCTGCCGAGCGTGATGCAGCGCTGGATCGATCATGACGCCCGGCAGGCGCGGCTGCAGGTGGCGGTGGCCGGCTCCAGCCAGCGCATGATGCAGGGGCTCGTTCTCGCCGGCGACGCGCCGCTGTTCGGCCGCGCCAGGGAGATCCTGGAGGTCCAGCCGCTGGCTCCGGTCCACCTCAGGGAAGCCTTCACGGTCCGGAACGGGGTGGGCTGGGTCGAGCTGTACACGGCGTGGGGCGGAATCCCGCGCTACTGGGAGCTTGCGCGGGAGGCCGGCGGCGACGTGAAGCTCCAGTTGGACCAGTTGGTGCTGGACCCGCTGGGCCCGCTCCACCGGGAACCGGACCGTCTCCTCCTGGAGGAGATCCCGTCCGCCGCGGAGGCCCGGCCCCTGCTCGACGCGATCGGGTCGGGTGCCCACCGGGTTTCGGAGATCGCGGGCCGTCTCGGCCGGCCGGCCACTTCGATGGCGCGGCCTCTCGAACGGCTCCTCGGCCTGGGGCTGGTCCGTCGCGAGTTGCCGTTCGGTGAGAGCGAGAGGAGCGGCAAGCGCGTGCTCTACAAGATCGACGATCCCTTCGCGCGTCTCTGGTTCCGTGTCGTGGCGCCTCATCGCGCTCAGCTTGCGAGCGGAACGCCTGCTGTCCGCCGGCAGCTCCTGGCGCGTTTCTGGGAAGGTCTCTGCGCCGAAAGCTGGGAGGAGCTGTGCCGCAAGCAGGTGCCGCGGCTGCCGGAGACGAGCGCCCTGGGCCGGCTCGGACCCTGGGGGCAGGCTTCGCGGTGGTGGCACGGCGCTCAACCGGAGTGGGACGTGGTCAGCGAAGCCATCGACGGCTCGCGGGTTCTGCTCGGCGAGGCGAAGTGGAGCGCCCGGCCCTTCGACCGCAAGACGCTGGAGCCGGCTCTGAGAGAGCTGGCCGTCAAGCCCGTCCCTCCGCTGCCGCCGCGGCTGGCTGGCGCCGAGATCGTCAGAGCGCTGTTCGTCCCCGAAACCGTCGCCCGGGCGAGCAGCGCGACGAAGCTGCCGGAGGGCGCTCTCCTGGCGACGGCGGCGGATCTCCTGGAAGGTTAGGTTGCCGGCTCCGCCTCCCGCGCGCGGCTGCCGAGCCAGAGCAGGAGCGCGGCGAGCGCGCAGGCGGCCGGGCAGACCAGGAGCGCGAGCCGCATGCGGCCGGGATCGGCGGCGACGCCGAGCTGGTCGCTCAGCTTGCCGATCAGCGGCGAGCCGATGCCGTAGGCCACGATGTTCACGGTCGAGAAGAAGATGCCGATGCCGAGCCCGCGCAGGTTCGGGCCGGCGATCTCGTGCAGGTCCGCGGAGGCCGGCGCGAGCCACATCAGGGCGAGCCCGAAGAGCACGACGTTCAGGGCGACGAGCACGGTGACGTTGCCGGCGTAGAGCAGCCCGAGCCAGAGCGGGATCGAGGCCAGCGCGGCCCAGGCGCTGAACGCCATCCGGCCGCCGCGGCCCAGGCGGCGGAAGCGGTCGGAGACGTAGCCGCCGAGGATCGTGACCGGCACGCCGACCACCACCGACAGGATGCCCGCCGCCGTGCCGATGAGCGCCAGGCTCATCCCATGGACGCGCACGAAGAAGGTCGGCACCCAGATGCCCAGGTTGTTCGAGGCGAGCCCGAACAGCGCGTAGCCCACGTAGAGATACCGCAGCGGCACGGAGCGGAAGAGGACCTTCCAGTCTCCGCGATCGTAACGGACCGCGGAGACCTCGGTGCGTCCGCGCAGGGGCTCGCGCAGGAAGAAGACGAAGGCGGCGAGGAAGAGCCCGGGGAATCCGAGCAGATAGAACGCCCAGCGCCAGCCGTAGCTCTGGCCGATCCAGCCGCCCAGGAAGAACGCCGCGCCGCTGCCGATCGCCACGCCCGACGAGTAGACGCCCTGTACCGTGGCCCTCATGCGCGGCGGGAAGAGGTCGCTGAGCAGCGAGAGCGCCGCGGGCCCGAGCGTGGCCTCGCCCACGCCGACCATGACCCGGCAGAGGAAGAGCGTCCAGAAGCCGTCCGCGAAGCCGGTCAACCCGGAGAACAGGCTCCACACCGCGAGCCCGCCGGCGATCAGGTACTTCCGGGTCACGCGGTCGGCGAGGCGGCCGAAGGGGATGCCGAGCAACGTGTAGAAGATGACGAAGGAGGTCGTGCCGAGCAGGGCGAGCTGCAGATCGCTGAGCTTCATCTCCGCCTTGATCGGCGTGAACAGGATGTAGATCAGCGACCGGTCGAGGAAGTTCAGGACGTAGACGAGCGTCAGCAGGAGGAGCGCGTACCAGGAGTGCGCCGGCACCTCCCGCCGGTCGGAAACGCCTTCGCGGCTGATGGACATGGCGCGGGAGTATAGCGGTTCGCGGTACTCTCTCGTCCCGTGAGTCGCGCCGAGACCCAATCCCTCCTCTCTCCCTGCGTCCTGGTCGTCAAGACGCCGGTCGTCGCCCGCGAGGGCGTGGTCGAGCGGCTCGGCAGGACCGGACGTTCCCTGGGCCGCGAGGTGACCTCCGCGGCGCGCGAGCAGGAGCTCACGCTCGCCGCGGTCCACCAGGCCCTGGCCGACCTGGGCGTCGCGCCGGTCGTGATCTCGATCGACTCCCTCGACGAGCAGGCGCGCCGACTGATCGGCGGCGCCCGGCTGCTGGTCACGGTCGGCGGCGACGGCACGCTGCTGTCGGCCTCGCACTGGGTGACCGGGGCGGCCGTGCTCGGCGTCAACTCCGCGCCGCGGTCGAGCGTGGGCTACCTGGCTCTCGCCCGGCGCGCCACGGTCGCCCGCATCCTGAAGCGGATCGAGCGCGGCACCCTGCTGCCGAAGCCGGTGGCCCGCCTCGAAGCCGAGCTGGACGGCCAGGTCCTGCCGCCGGCGCTGAACGACGTCCTGGTCGCCCACGAGCGCCCGGCGGCGACCAGCCGCTATCAACTGCGCCTCGGGCGGCAGAGGGCGAAGCACCGCAGCTCGGGGCTGTGGGTCTCGACCGCGACCGGCTCGACCGCCGGCATCCGCTCGGCCGGCGGCCGGCCGATGGCCCTCACCGCCCGCCGGCTGCAGTTCCGGGCGCGGGAGCTGTACAGGCCCTACGGCCAGGACGTCGCCCTGGAGAGCGGCTTCGTGCCCGAGGATGGAGAGCTGGTGGTCGAGTCGGCCATGGAAGCCGGCTGGCTCTTCCCGGACGGCACGCGTCTGGCGGTGCCGTTCCCGTTCGGAGCCAGGGCGACCTTCCGTCTGGCCGAGCAGCCGCTGCTGCTGTTCGCGGACCCGGAGCGGTGGCTCAGCTCCGCCGCGCGACCTTCATCGTGAGCTTCAGCTTGCCGGCCGCCAGCGGCTCCACGACGGCGGAGCCGTTCCAGGCCCGGCCTTCGGCGTCCTTGAAGGTCCAGGCGCCGGCGTCGCGGGTCCACTTGTTGGAGGTCTCCAGGGTGCGGTCGATCCGGGCGAGGAAGGCGGTGGGGGTCTCGGCCGTGGTCACGGCCCACTGCTTCTCCCAGCGATCGACGGTGCCCTGGGTGACGAGCGGCTCGACGCGCAGGTCGTCGGGCGTGTCCACCTGGACCAGGCGGTCGGGGAGAGCGGCCCGCGCCCAGTTGCCGTCGGGCTGCCAGTTGTATTCGAGCCCCAGCGCCACCCGCTGCGCGTAGCCCTTGCCCAGCAGCTTCTCGATCACGTGCAGCGAGCCCTCGATGCCCGAGGAGAGGCCGGCCGAGGTCACGATCTTCCCGTTGTCCACGAAGCGCCGGTCGGTGACCACGCGGGTCTTCGGGGCGGTCGCGCGCAGGTCGTCGATCAGGCCGGCGAAGGTGGTCGCCTCCAGGCCGTCGAGGAGGCCGGCCTTGGCCAGGAAGAAGGCGCCGTTGCAGACCGAGAGCACCACCTCGGCATCCTTCGAGCTGTCCTTGATCCATTGCATGACGGCCGGGTTGTCGAAGTGGGCGTCCACATTGCCGCCGGGGAGGACCAGCACGTCCGGCTTCGGCGCGTCGGCGAAGGTGTAGCGCGGGTTCACGCTCATGCCCATGGCCGTGGTGATCGGGCCGGGCTTCTCCGCCACGGTGTAGATCTCGAAGGCCGGACCGTCCGGCGTGTAGGCATGGCCGAAGACCTCGTACGGGCCGGTGTAGTCGATGATCTGCACACCCTCGAAGAGGAGGATGGCCAGCTTGCGCGGCGCCGGCTTCGGGCGTTCCGGTCTTGAGGCCGGAGAGGCGCCGGTCAGGGCGAGGACGAGTAGCAGGGATACACCGATCCTGATTGCGGATCTCATGATCGCACTCCTTGAAAGACGGAAATCGGTTGACGGTCAGAAGCCGCGCAGGGCCACCATCGGGTGGATCTCCGTGGCCCGGCGGGCGGGGATCAGACAGGCCACGGCGGCCACCGCGAGGAGCAGCAGCGAAACGGCCGCGAAGGTGAACGGGTCCGTGGGCTCGACGCCGAAGAGCAGGCCGGTCATCAGGCGGGTCAGCGCGAGCGCGCCGGCCATGCCCAGGGCGAGGCCGGGGAGCACCAGGAGTGCGGCCTGGCGCAGCACCATGAGCAGCACGTCTCCGGGCACCGCGCCCATGGCCATGCGGATGCCGATCTCGTGCGTCCGCTGGCCGACCGAGAAGGCCAGGATGCCGGCGATGCCCGCGGCGCTGATCGCGAGCGCCAGGACGGCGAACACGGCGATCAGCATGGCGGTGACCCGCGGCGGGGTCAGCGATTCGGCCCGCACCTGGAGCATCGTCCGGGTGTCGAAGACCGGCTGCTCGGGATCGATGCTCCTGAGGATCCTCCGCACCGCGGCTCCCACCGCCTCGGCCGGCTGGTTGGAGCGCACCAGGAGGCTGACCCCGAGGATCGGGTACTGGGCGAGGGGGCGGTAGATCTCGTCGGCCGATTCGCTGTCGAGGCCGTACTGCTTCACGTCGCCCACGACGCCCACCACCGTGCGCCAGCTCTCGCCGCGGTCGAGCGAGATGCGCTGGCCGATAGGGTTGCGGTCGGGCCAGACGCGGCGGGCGAGCGAGCGGTTCACGATCGCCACGTCGGGCGCGCCGGCGGCGTCCTGGTCGGTGAACGACCGGCCCTCCAGGACCGGGATGCCGAGGGTCTCGAAGTAGCCGGTGCTGGCGATCCGGAGGTCGACCTGGGGCGCCGCCTTGCCCGGCTCGACAGGCCTCCCCTGGACCATGAGCGGGTTGTTCCAGGGCTGCGACTCGTTGAGCGGGAAGGTCGATCCGATCGCCACCGACTCGAAGCCGGGCTGCGCCCGGACCTTGTCGAGCAGGGGGCCGTAGACCGCCCAGCGCTGCTCTCCCTTGGCGTACTTCGACCAGTCGAGCACGACGTCGGTGGCCGACACCTGGTCGAGCCGGAAGCCGGGGTTGACCCGCTCCAGCCGCAGGAGGCTCCGCAGGGTCAGGCCGGCGCCGATCAGGAGCATGAAGGAGGCCGCGAGCTGGAACACGATGAGGAGGTTGCGCAGGCGCAGGGTCCTGCCCCCAAGGCCGCGCTCGTCTCCGCGCTCGCCGCCTTCCTTGAGCATGGCCGCCGGGTTCTGCCGGGCGAGCGCGGGCGCGGCGCCGGCGAGGAGGCCGGTCGCGAGCGCGACGGCCAGGGTGAACAGGAGGACGTTGCCGTCGAGGCCGATCTCCGCGGCCCGCGGCGTGAAGCGGCCGGCGAAGCTGCTCAGCAGGCGCAGGCAGGGCACGGCCAGGAGGAGCCCGGCGGCGCCGCCGGCGAGCGCCAGGAGCGCGCTCTCGGTGAGGAGCTGGCGGGCGATCCGGCCGCGGCCCGCGCCGAGGGCCGAGCGCAGGGCGAGCTCCTTCTGGCGATGGAGCCGCCGCGCCAGGGACAGGTTCGCGACGTTGGCGCAGACGATCAGCAGCACCAGGCCCACGGTGCCCAGGAGGAGAAGGAGCTTGGGCCGGGCCTCGCGGGTCAGCTCGGAGCGCAGGGAGAGCAGGTCGGCCTCGTAGCCCTCGGCCGCCGGGTAGGCGTCGGGGTGGTCCTCGCGCAGGCGCGCCGCCACGGCCACGACCTCGGCGTTGCCCTGCTCGAGACTGACGCCCCGCCGCAGGCGGCCGAAAGCGGTGAGCATGCGCCCGGCGCGGTCCGTGGCCATCCGCGGGTCGGACCGGAACGGGCAGGCCGTGGTCGACATGTAGACGTCGTCCTCGGTCGGGTAGCGCGGCACCTGCGGCAGGACGCCGATGACCAGATGGGCCTTGTCGTTCATCCGCAGCGAGCGACCGACGACCTTCGGGTCGCCGCCGTACTGCCGCTGCCAGTACTCGTAGCTGAGGACGAGGACGGGCTCGGCCGAGGCGGTCTCGTCCTCGGGCCGGAAAGTGCGGCCGAGGAGCGGCTTCACGCCCAGCACGTCGAAGAAGTCCCAGGACACCACGCCGGTCCGCACGCGCGAGGGCTCGCCGTGGTCCAGCAGGTTGAAGCCCATGGAGTGGTGCTCGACGAGGTTCGAGAACGAGCGGCTGCCGCGCTCATAGTCGGCCATCTCCACGGGCGAGAAGGCCAGATCGTCGACGCCGGTGAGCGCGGCCTTCTGGTGCAGGACCACGAGCCGGTCGCCGTCCGCGTAGGGCAGCGGGCGCAGGAGGACGGCGTTGACCGCGCTGAACATGGCGGTGTTGGCGCCGATCCCGAGCGCCAGGATGAGGACCACCACCGCGGTGTAGCCGGGATGCATGCGCAGGGTGCGGACGCCGTAGCGCACGTCCTGCGCGAGCTCCTCGATCCAGCGGCCGCCGCGGGCCTCGCGGCACTGCTCCTTGGTCTTCTCGACGCCGCCGAAGGCGCGCAGGGCCTCGGTCCGCGCCAGCTCCGGGCTCATGCCCCGGCCGACGTTCTGGGCGGTCTCCATCTCGATGTGGAAGCGCAGCTCGTCGTCCATCTCCCGCTCCGAACGGCTCTTGAAGACGAGGGCGCGCAGGGTCCGTTGCAGTCCGCTCATGTCGGTCTCCTCAGGCGGTCTCGAGGATGCGGGTGATGGCCTCGGACATGCGGGCCCAGTTCTCGGTCTCGGCCTCGAGCTGGCGCCGGCCCTCGGCGGTCAGGCGGTAGAACTTCGCCTTGCGGTTGTTCTCGGAGATGCCCCACTCGGAGTCGATCCAGCCCTGCTGCTCCAGCCGGTAGAGGGCGGGGTAGAGCGAGCCCTGGTTCACCTGGAGCACGTCGCGGGAGACCTGCTGGATGCGCTGCGCGATCCCCCAGCCATGGGTCGCCTCGAAGGCGAGCGTCTTGAGGATCAGCATGTCCAGGGTTCCCTGGAGGAGGTCGGACCGGGCCTTGCTCATGGCGTTCTCTCCTAGATCGTCTACAGGAAGGGTGCGCCAGGCTCCTGTAGATTGTCAAGAGGAAGGTACGGGGGGCGAGAAGGGAAGTTTCAGAGAGGGA
>JBEQUE010000060.1:0-13931 GCA_040349255.1 Acidobacteriota bacterium
GGTGTAGGCGCGCGCCGAAACGGCGCGGGCGGAAGCGTCGGCCTGGCTGTCGGCGTGGACGCGCACGCCGCCGAAATCCGCGCCGAAGCGGGATTCGAGGCGCTCGCGGAGCGGCCTCTCCAGCGGCCGGCCCGGCGAGGCCAGGGTCTCGTGGACGCTCCGAGGCGCCTGCGCCGGGCCCGCAGGTCCGGCGGCCGGAGAGCGCCTCAGCTCTCCGGGCGGAGCCGGCAACGAGACCTCCGTCGCGCCGCCGCGGACCACCTCGGCGGCGACCCGGTCGGCCTCGCGCTCGTGCTCGTCATCTGGCGATCCGACCCTCAGCGCCTGCCGCACCTCGGCCCGCTGCGGAGCGGAGCGGAAGCCTTCCGGAGAGGCCGAGGGACGGCGGGCATGGGTCTTCACGGCTCAGAGGAGACGGGTGATGTTGAGTCTCAGGGTGGCCACCGCCGAAGCGAACTTCGCCAGGTCGTTGATCTTCGTCGTCACCGACGCGTCGCTGCGGTTGCCCACGTAGACCGCGTTCTCCGCGACGATCCAGCCCAGGTCTCCCGGGGAAGTGAAGAGCGTCGAGCTGAGACTGACACTCTTCGCGAAAAGCTCGAAATTGAGATCGTCGATCCGGTTGTCCGTGAGCACGAGATTGCGGATCGGATCCAGGAAGACCATCGGCGTCTCGTTGGGATTGAACTGCTCCAGCCAGTTGGTCACGGTGTCGCCGGCCCGGATGCCCGCCAGGAGGTTGTCCTTCAGATGGACGTCGGCGCCCAGGGCGTCGAGGGCACCGAAGATGTACACGCCTCTCTGCTGCCGGGTCCGGGCCGTGGTCAGGTCCAGACTGTTTCTGCCCGGGCGGCCATAGAGGCCGATCCACCCGCGGATGTCATTGCCTTCGAGCAGCGTCGACACACGGCCGCTGTTGAGCACCAGGGCCGTACCCGTGCCGTTGTTGGTCGTGAAAACCTCTCGCAGTGCCAGGAACGCCTTTTCCAGGCCGGCGGCATTGAGGTCTTCGAGACGCTTGAGGATCGACTTGTATGCGGTTACCTCGTTCGCGGGCAGGTTCTGGTCCGCCCAATCGGAACTACCGATCGGAATACTGGCGGGGACGGGAGCGTCGGCGGGCCCCACGATCGCCGGAGGGGGCGGGGGCGGCCCTTCGCCGGGCCCGTCAGCCAGCCGGGTCCTCATCGTCTCGACGATGTTCAGGCGCACCTCGGGAGAGCGCGAGGGCCAGATCTGGGAGAAGCTCCTGACCAGGGACTCGAAGTCGCGCAGGCCCAGCCCGTACGCTCCGACCAGCTCCGGGATCGCACCCAGGACGAAGTCGACCCATGGCGCCTGGAATGCGGGCAGCGTATCGAGGATGCAGCCCCGGATCAGCAGGCGGCTGTCCGCGCGGCTCGTGCCCACTTCGATCAACGCGTCTTCGCCAAAGAAGTTCTGACCCTGGATCCAGCTGTCGGTGAAGAGAGTCTCACGGCAGTCGTCGACCACGATCTGGCCGGCGTCGACGACGAGCGAGAGACGGTCGATCTCGAAGAGGTTGAGCCCGATCAGCTTCAGGCCGTCCTTGACGACGACCTGGGTGGCCGTGCCGAGGCCCGACAGACTGACGCGGTCGCCGGCCAGCAGGTTCTCGTCGAAGCCGATGGGCCAGACGTGGTTGCCCGGCAGCATTTCCAGGGCCACGGTCCCGGTGGCGTGCAGGGCGTTCAGCGCATCTCCGATCGTCCCGAAGTCCCCGCCGGTGCCGACCGTGGCACGGCTGCCGCTGCCCGCCCGGCGGGTAAACAGGGCGTCCAGCGCCTCCTGGACGCTGTCGATCGTAGAGTCCCTGGTGGTCGTATACCCGATGTCGTCCGCCTTGACCGCGGCCAGCAGGTCCAGAGCCTGCTTCACGGTCGCGGGGTTCTCGCCCCGGTAGATCGAATCGTTCGCGGGCTTGGCGTAGGCCACGTGACTGCCGTCGATCGCGCACAGCCGGTTGAGCGCCTTCTCCACGGTGTCCTGGGCGGAGGTGAAGAGCCCGCTCGTGCAGGTCGTGGAGTAGGCCATGTCCGCGGCGTCGAGCTCGGTCAGGCGCGGGAAGGCCAGCTTGCGCTGCTCCTGGGCGGTGCGCGCCTTCAATTGGTTGTTCGTCTGCACCTCGGCCAGCGTCACGTAGCGGTGGACGACGCCCGCGGGGAGCGCGTCCTTGAGCAGCTCCCTGCCGGCCTGGTAGGTCGAGCGGCGCACCGGCGCGGACCAGAAGTCGCCGGACAGAAAGGTTTTGTTCGGCAGCTCCAGCGTGAACAGGAGGTCGGTGAGCGAGACGCTCAGGACGCCGCTTTCCACCTTGACCGTCGCACCGCCGGCGGTGTCCGAGGTCGCCTCGCCGGCGGCGCCGGACACGTCCCACGTGCTGCCCGAGCGCACCAGGACGCTGTAGCCCTCCCAACGCCGCACCATCGTGCCCGCCGGCGCGGTCTGCGGCAGCGTCTTCGTCAGGCTCCCCCGCTTCGGCGTCCAGTTGGTGGTCGCCAGGTGGAAGCCGAGGTGGCGCTCGGAATCGGCGTCGTAGAGCTCGTAGATCCACAGGCCGGTGGTGAACCAGTCCGGCATGTCGGTGAACGCGTACTGCTCGGCGCCGTTCTCGCGCGACCATTTGACCACCACGCGGTCGGGCGCGTTGGGCGCCGCGCCCGCCGGCCAGCGCACGTCGTGGACCTCGACCCGGAACAGGAAGTCGCCGCCGACCGGGTCCACATCCTGGGCCTTGGGATCGCAGGCGTCGGGGTTGATCGTCTGGGTGCCGTCGCCCTGGGGATACTTGAGCGTCAGCTTGGCGTCGCCCTGGGCCGGGTTGTGGGCCGGGTTCTCGGGGTTCTTCCCCACCGGGCTCCACTTGACCTGGACCATGGTCTGGGTGCGGGTGCAGGTGTCCGCGCCGTGCAGCGCCGGATCGCGCAGCCCTTCGTCTTCCAGCGGCCCCACGGGGCGGTCCCAGACGTCGGCGTAGATCCGGTAGGCCGTGTTCGAGGCGGGCAGGTCGGGCGGAGACGGGAAGTCCGCCTGCCGGGTGAAATCGAACGGCCCGCCCGCGCCGGTCGCCGAGACGACCTGCCCCTCGAGGCCGCCGGCGTAGACGGTGCCGGGGACGATCTTCGGAACCGTGCCGGCCATCTGGACCGCGGCCGCCCGGCCCTTCGGGCTGCCGGCGCCGATGATGTCGACGAGAGCCTCGTCCACCCGCGCTTTCAAGGTATCGACCAGCTCGTTCCAGTCGCTGTCCGTGATCATCCGGCCCTGCTGTTGATAGACGCCGGAGTAGCGCTTGTCGCGGCGATACCCGTCTCTCGAGATCTGTGTCTTCATGACGCCCCTCTCTGATTAGCTCTCTCTAGGACTATTACGTTTTCAGAGCGGGAGGGACGCCATGCAGACGGGAGTCCGGAATGAGGATCGCGTCGAGGCCGAGCGGCAGGAAATCCTGCAGCTTCGTGCTCACCGCTTCGAGGGCGAGCGCGTAGCGGCGGTCGTGGAACGCGCCCATCTCTCCGCCGTCCTCGGCGCCCGAACGGACCGCCCGCGGGCACGCCGGATGGAGCACGCCGCAGCCGGGCTCGCCGAAGGCCGCAGGGCGCCGGCCATCGTCGAAATCGAGCTCGACGTAGAGCGGCGCCGACGAGGCGCAGTAGCGCATCACCACGTTCGCCGTGGCGGCGTCGATCCGCGAGTAGCGCACGCAGTGGTCGAGCTTCGGGTCCGTGACCTTGGGCACGGTCACGGCGCCGCCCAGGATGGCGTCGCTCGCCTGGAGCCGGCCGGCCGCGAGCGCGCCGAGCACGGTGACGAATTCCAGCCGCGCGAGGCCGGCCGCGCTCAGGCTGCCGAGCAGCGAGCCGGCGGCGTCCACCGCAGGATCTTCGAGGTCGGCGTTGCCGGAGACGACCGACTCCGCCGCCGCTCCGCGCAGGACCAGGCGACCCTCGGGCACGGCGATCTCGCCGAGGATGGCAACCTTTTCGAAGATCCAGGTCTTCTCTCCCTCGAGCTCGACGTCCCCCTCGATCTGCACCACGTCGCCGAGCGACCGCAGCTCGCGGACGGCGGAGTCCAGGCTCTCCTCCAGCCACCGGTCGCCGAAGCGCAGGCGGGTGATGGCGGCGCCCTCCGTGCCGGTGGTGCGCTCCGCCTGGACCTCCTCGTCCCGGCGGATGCGGTACAGCGCCGGCGAGCCCTGCGGCTGCAGCCGCTCGATCACGCGCCCGTCGCCGATGGCGTGCACGTCCGTGTCGAGCTGGTTGAGCGTGGCGATCTGGTCGTCGAGATCCTGCGCCGCCTCCTCCCAGTCGCTCCACTGGATCGGGGTCGCCCCAGGCTGGAAGAAGCCGGCGGGCGGCGGGAAGTAGAGCAGCAGCCGGCGCGGATGGTGGTGCCCCTTGCGCCAGTCGGGCGAGCGCATGTCGACCGTGCGCGCCGAGGGATCCTCGTAGCTGCCGGGGAAGCACGGCGCGCCGTGCGGGTTCGCCTGGCGCCAGCGGAGGTCGCGGGTCAGGAAGCGGTGCGCCGCCGGGTCGTCGGGGTTCTTCGGCTGGACGGCGCGGGCATGGAGGCCGAACGCCACGGTGCCCGGCGGCCGGTCCACGGCGAACGGATCGGCGCCGGGCCGGCCCGTGGACCGCGAAGGCAGCGACCAGCCGGTGCGCGGCGTCACGGCCACGCGCCGCCAGCCCTCCTGCACCTCGACCTCGAAGCGGCCGACGTCCTGGGCCACCTGCTCGACGCTGGCCAGCGTGCCCTTGGTCTGGCGCCAGCCGATGGCGTTCGCCACCTCGGCGCGCTGGCCCGACGGATCGGGCGAGACGAGGCGGGCGTCGACGAGCTCGGCGAAGTACGGCAGCAGCCACGGCTGGCAGGCGAGCCCGTCCAGCGGCTCGTCCGGGAAGGAGTCGGCGAGTCTCTGCTCCAGGGTGGCGCGGACGCGGTCCAGCAGATGCCCGAGACCGTCGAGCAGGCCGGCGAGATCGCCGTTGTCGCGGCTCCGGTAGACCTCGGGGAGGAGCGCTTGAAGCTGGCGCCCCGTGGCGGTTTGCGGATCGGTGATCACAGCTCGAACTCCCTGTGGAGGATGGTCAGCGAGGAGGAGGAGGCGTCGAGGTGCACCACCCCGTCCGCCGGCGCGTCCACGCGCTCCTTCTTGGGATCGTTGTCGAGGACGCAGAGAGAGTTGGCCACGCCCGGCACCGCCTCGACGACGCGGAAGACCTCGGACAGCCGCAGGGCCTGCCCGAGCTTGCGGGCGCGCAGGCCGAACGCGGCCAGGAGGCGCGCCCGCACCGTGTCCGCCACCCGCTCCGGGTCGAACTCGGCGGTCACGATCTGCAGCTCGACGCGCAGCGCGAAGCCCAGAGACCGGTAGGGATCGACCCGGATGGACACGCCCGGCAGGGCGTGCGCCTCCAGGAACGCGCGCACCGGGCCGGCCAGCGCGCCGAGCTGGCCGCCGCCCGCCGGCACCACCACGACCCGCACGCTGTCCTTGCGCGCCAGCCCGGTCGGCAGCGCGAACGCCGCGGCCTGCCAGACGCTGCTCTGGCTCGCGGCCAGGCGGCCGTAGTCGGCCAGGGACACGGCGCGGCCGAGGGTCGAGACGCTCGCCGGAGCCGTGGCGCGCATGGACTCGACGCCCTGCATGTCGTTGCCGCCCGTGGCCGGCAGTGGCTGGCGCACGGCCTCGATCAGCGGGTTGGGCCGGGCGGCCTTGACCAGCCGGCCGGGCGGCAGGTTGCCGGCCAGGCCGCTGCCCGAGCGCCAGGCCAGCCGCACGTTGTTGACGCCGGAGGGGAGCCGGCGACCGTTGCGGCCGTCGCCGAAGGTGAGCTCGACGCCGCCGTCCTCGGTCATGCGCACGGTGTAGTGCGGGTCGGCCGGGCCGGAGTCGGCCAGGGTCGGCACCTGCTGCCAGACGCGGTTGCCGATGCGCACCTCGATCGCCGCCCGCACGCCCGACGGCTGGCCGGGGTCGGCCACGAACGAGACGCCGGTCTCGTCGAAGCGGAAGGTCTGGTTCGAGCGCGACGCGTCGCCGCTGCCCAGGGCGCGCTCGTCGCGAGCCTCGCCGTGGCCCGCGAGCACCGCGTTGGCCCGCAGCACCAGGTTGTCGCGGCGGGCGCCGTCCGGCAGCGCGCGGTCCAGGGTCAGTTTGTCGCCGCTTTCCCGCCCTCCAGGCGACACCGTGAGCACCCGCGCGGTCATCGCCGGGTTGGCGGAGGCCGGCTGGCCGTCCAGCTCCAGCACCATCATCCGGCCCGGCCGGAGGGCCGCGGAAGCCGCCAGGAGCCCGGCCGGCAGCGGGATTTTGGTGCCGGTCAGCGGCGTCGCGTTGGCGGACCAGCCGGCGACGCGGGCGGAGCGCTCGAACTTCGTGAACACGCGCGTCTCGGCGAGGAAGAACGGTGCGCCGCCGCGGTCGCGCCAACCGCCGTCGTCCGCGCGCAGCAGGGCCGTGCCGGCGTCGGCGTCGGCCTCGACCGCCGCGAGGCGCGTCCAGGCCAGCGTCGAGCCGCTCGCCACCACCGCGACGTCGCCGGCCGCGGCCTTCTTCGGCAGCGCCGAGGTGATCTCCGCCGGCAGCCTGCCGTAGCTCTTCTCCAGGAAGCGGTCGGCCCGCCAGAGACCGCCGGCCGGCGGCGGCGCCAACAGCGCCTGCGGGTTGGCGAGGCCGCTCGCGTGCGTCCACTGCAGGCGCAGCACGGTATAGCCGCCGTTCGGATCGAGCTGGCCCGAGCCTCCGATCACGCTGCCGACCGGCCGGTAGTCGGCGCTGATCACCTGGAAGAGCGGCAGGGGCTCCTTGCCGGGGCCGCTCACCTTCTTGTCGGCCAGCCAGTCGTTGGTGAGGCGCGTCCAGTCGCCGGCCATGCGGACCGCCAGAATGGTGGCCTGCAGGTTGCCCGAGCTGTCCCTCTTCACCTCGCGCTGCCCGACGTCCGTGACCGGGAGCGCGATCGGCCGGCCGACGACGGTCAGGTCGGCCCGTAGCTCGCCGATCCCGGCGTCGAGGATGAGCCGCCGGCCGCGGACCTGCTCCACCCGCCGGTAGACCGGCTGGCGGCCGTCGCTGATCCAGACCACTTCGCCGGGCTGGAGACCGGCGGGCTCCTCGACGAGGTGAAGGGTCTTGCCCACCTCGGCCCCCTTGGAGGCCGGAGCGAGCGGCGCCAGGCGCTCGCGCGGCACGGCGTGGACCAGGACCCAGCCCTTCGCAAGGCCGCTCCGGATCGCCGGCGCCACGTCCACGCGCGTCACCGCCGCGCTCTCGGACACGGCCTGGATCAGGTAGGCGTGCAGGTCGCCGCTGCGCTCGTCCTCCAGGACGAGCGGCTCGCCGGCGCGCAGCCCCTTGACGCGGCCTTCCAGCTCGATCCGGCTGCCCTCCGCCGGCTCGGGGTTGCGGTCGTGATCGAGCGGCCGCAGGGCGTTGAGGACGGGATCGACCTCCAGGTCGTCCAGGGTCTCGAAGGTCACCGGCGCGCCGCCGTCGGTGGGCGAGTACTGGATCTGGAAGCCCTTGCCGACCGTGCCCAGGCCCGTGGGTTTGGCCTCCAGGACCAGCACGGTGGACGCCGAGGCGGGAGGCGCCGGCCGCACGTCGAGCATGGCGATGAGCCGGCGGACGTTCTCCCACTGCGTGGCCGTGCCCAGGTAGCCCTCGTTGGCGTAGGCGTCGAGGTGCTCGGTCAGCAGGTGCGCGCCGCGGGCGAACGAGCGCACGATCTCCCAGGCGAGGTCGCCGCGACCGGCCTCGTACTGCCCGCGCAGGCGGGTGCTCCAGTCGGTCTCCAGCTCGGGCCGGACCGGCGGACGCACCCAGAGCGGACCGGAGCCGTCGGGCCCCTTCCACAGCAGCCGCTCCTCGGCCGCGTCGAGCACCTGCTTGACGAAGGCCTGGCCCGACGGGTCGGCGGGCGGGGTGCTCCAGATCTTCTCCCACCAGTCGATCCGGGCGGCGGGATCGGGCTGGTTCGGGTCCAGGAGCGGCTCCAGGTTGCGGGCCAGGAGCGCGAGGCGCAGGTCCTCCAGCCAGGTCACCGCGTTGCCGTCCACATAGCGGAAGCGCGGCAGGCCCGCGCGGTTCCAGCGGGTGAGGTCGTTCGTGGTCTCGCTCATCCTCTCCGCCCTCCGCAGAGATCGAGTCGGAAATAGCCGCGGCCGGGCCGGGCGGGATCGTTGTCGCAGACCGCGACCTCGAGGCCGCGGAGTTGGATGACCCCCTCGGCCGAGCGGTCGGGGTGGGCCGCGCCGACGCGCTTGAAGCGGTCGAGAGTGATGTCCACGACCCCTTCGACGCCCATCAGGGACTCGAACAGGTCGCTCGCGTGCAGGTCCTCGCCGAAGCGCAGGCGGCCGGGCTCGAAGAAGCTGCCCGGGCCGCGGCCGAGCGCCTGCTCGACCGCCCGCCGCACCTCGGAGCGGAAGAAGCGCTGGTCCACCACGATCGTCAGCGCCAGGATGATGCCCACCGGCACCGCATTCTCCAGCAGCACCTCCTGGCCGGCCATGCGGTAGGCGCCGACGTACAGGTTCAGCACCTGGCGCAGGGTGGGCCCGCCGGACCACAGCGGCACCGGCAATCCGTTGCGGCGGTGGAAGTCGTCGACCTCGACCATCAGGTCCTGCGGGTAGTCCGGCGCGTCGTCGAGCGCGTGCTCCTCCCAGGCCACCACCGCGACGTGGACCGTCGTCCAGCTTCCGCTCCAGTCGGTCCAGGCGTGCGCGCGGAGCACGAGCGGGTGGTCCGAGAGGCGGTTCGCGTAGTCGTCCGTGGTCACCATGCGGCGCTGCCGGCGGATCTCCAGCGGGCCGGCCCGGCGCGCGGCCTCCATGGCTTCGGGGTGGCTCTGCCAGTAGCTCTCCAGGTCCTGCTCGCGGCGGCGGCGCTCGGCCGGAGGCTCGTCGAAGCCGGGGCCCAGCGGGTCGGCGCCGATCATCTTGAGCAGCCGGCGTACCGACTCGGGCCGCCGCGCGGTCTCGAGATAGGCCTCGGAGGCGACGCGGTCGAGCGTGTCCGAGAGCTGGTCGAGCACCGCCGAGAACGCCTCGATGAGCGTCACCTCGACGTCGGCCGGCGTCCAGCGCGAGCGTTCGGGGAAGCGGGCGGCGAGCTCCTCCAGGAGGAAGACGCGGAAGCCGTCGAAGTCGCGCACCCGCCAGTCGAAGTCGTCGCCGATCGCCGGCAGGGCGCGGGGCAGCTCGACGCGGCGGCTGCCGCAGTCGGGGCACTGACCCTGGAATTCGAGATCCTGGACCGGTGTGTCCGCCATGGCCTCCTCCTCAGGCGCTCACCGAAAAGCGCTGCTCCTCGGTATGGCCGAGGGTCGCGAGCGTGTACGCGATGGTGACGAAAACCTTTTCTTCCTCGCCGGCGACGTCGATCGTGAGGCTGCGCGGATCGACCTCGCCCTTCAAGGCGTCCGCCAGCGAGGCGATCAGCCGCTTGCGCGTGATCGTCCACAGCGGCGAGGTGTTCGGCTCGAAGATCAGGGTACGGATGCCGGCGCCGAAGTCGGGCCGGAACACGCGCTCCCCGGGGTTCGTGAACAGCACCTGCTCGATCTGCTCCCGCAGGTGGCGGCTGCGGTCGGAGAGCTCCGGACCGCGGTCGCCGACGCGGAAGGGGAACGCGAGATAGGGTGGATCCGCGAGGCGTCTCATGAGGTCATCACCTTCTGGGAGAGGCTGGACATCTCTCCCTGGGGGATCGGCGGGCCGGTCGGAGCGCCGGGCGCCGCGGTCGGATGGACGTGGGTGGCGAACAGGGTGAGGAAGCTCTGGCCCTTGATGATCGGCTCGCCGGCGTCGCCGCCGAGCACCACCTGCGACCCCTTCACCACGATCTTCTGGCCTTCGACGTTGATGCCGGCGGCGGCCATCTCGATCTTGTTGCCGTTCTTGTCCTCGACCACGGTGCCGCTCGAATCCATGGTGAGGGTGTTGCCGTTCGAGTCCTCCACGATCAGCTTGCCGGCGTCGGGATCGAGCGTCACCTTGGAGCCGCCCTGGTCGGTCAGGGTCAGGATGCCCTTCTCGTCGACCGCGATCTCCGTGCCGCCGGGATGGAGGATCTGGAATTTCTCCTTGTCCTGCTCGTCGTCGAAGCGCAGCAGGTGGCCGCCGGGGGTCTTGAGCAGCCGCGTCTTCGTGCCGTCGCCCTCGGTCGCTTCGGCCGGCACGTCCTTGTCCTTCTGCCAGAAGGTGCCGGTCCAGATCGGCCGCGACAGCTCGCCCTCCTCGAACTCGACCCAGAGCTGCGCGTCGACCTCCGGCACGAGGAACAGGCCGTGGCCGGCGAGGCCGCCGAAGGGGAAGCACGGCAGCGCCCAGCCGGTCTCGGTCTCGCCGAGCACCGACGGCACCTTGACCTTCAGGCGGCCGCGCTTCTCGGGGTCCTGGTTGTCCATCACGAAGCCGCGGAACTTCCCGTAGTACTTGCTCTGGACCTCTTTGGCAATCTTTTCGAGCAGCTCTTCCACGATGCGCCTCCTGGATGTTCGAGCTGCGGACTAGCGCCCGAACGAGAACGACGCCACCGCGGCCACCGCCAGGGACAGGCCGCCGCCCGGCCCGGACGGGACGCTGCCGCCGTAGGCGTTGCGCAGCAGCCGGAAGCCCTGCTTGTAGCCGTCCTCGGAGAACCGGTGCGACACGGAGTCCACGTAGTAGAGCCCGCTCAGGCGATCGCCGACGCCGTCCACCGGCACGAGCTCGCCGACGCGCAGCACGTGGCCGTAGAGCGTGCCGTCGAGCTCGCCGTCCGCCTGGACGCGCAGCGACAGCTCGTTGGCCCGGGCCTGGGCGTAGGCGGCGAGCTCGGCCTCGTCGACCGCGCCCTGGCGGCGCAGGTGCCAGACGTAGTCCTTGAGCCCCGGGCCGCCGCCCGCCGCCGGCTCCGCGCCGAGCAGCGGAATGTTCGGCGCCAGGATCTTCTCCTGGGTGGCCTTGCCCTGGGGGCTGGCCACGCTGTAGCCCACCTTCTCGGGCTGGTGGCCGTCCACCCGCACGTCGAACCGCAGGCAGTTGGTGTCGCGCCCGGCGTAGACCAGGATCGTCGGCTGGGGCTCGCCGGAGAGGCGCATCGGTCCGTAATAGACCTCGCCCTTGGCGAAGATCAGATCGTAGCCGTTGACCTCGGCGCGGCGGCGCAGGAAGGTGACGTCCGTCGCGTCCTGGAGCAGGCGCAGGCCCGACAGCCCCTGGCCCTTCGCGTTCGGCTTCAGCGGCGGCACCAGGGGGGTGAGCCCGAGGATCTGCTGGAAGATCTGGCCGTCCGTGGTGGGCGCGTCCGGCTTGCCCCAATCCTTGCGCACGTGGGCGCGGTCGAAGGCGATCGACTGGTCCTGGCATTCGACGGTGACCGTGGCGGCGCCGGCCTCCTCGGGATAGCTCGCCGAGACCTCGCGGATGTAGCCGCGGAAGACCTCCTCGCTGGCGCTGCCGAACGAGGCCTCGATCACGATCGGCTCCCACGGCGAGAGCACGCCGGAGTCCTGCACCGCCCACTTGCCGTGCTCGTCCCGACGGCTTTCGAAGGTGAGCGTCGCGGTCCACGCGTTCTTGCGGCTGCACTCGACCTCCACCCCGGTCAGGTAGGGGTAGAGGTCGGTGATCTCGAGCTTGGCGACGCCCAGCTTGATCGCGCAGCCGGCCGGCTCGCGGCGGGCGCCGGAGAACAGGTCCAGGACCATGCCTCAGCTCCTCCCCGCCGGGATCAGGATCACCTGGCCCTCGGTGCCGGGGGACAGCATGTCGCCCGCGAACAGCACCTCGGGGTTGGCGTCGACGATCCGCCACCACAGGCGGTCGTCGTTGTAGTAGTGGCGGGCCAGGAGGTCGAGCCGGTCGCCGGCCCGGATGACGTGCTCGACCGCGCCGGCGAGGGTGACGACCTCGCGCGGCCGGATGCCGGGGAACACCTCGCGGCCGCCGGGCTCGGGCGTGAACGGCCGCGCGTCGTCGTAGCGGGAGCCCTTGAAAAACATTATAAAATCCCTCCCACGATGGCGCCCGCGGTGCGCGCCGTGTTGACCGCGGAGCTCACCACCTGCCGCACCTTCTCGACGGTATAGAAAGGATTGTTCCCCTCGATCACCTGCATCGAGATGGTGACGTTCGCGCGGTAGGGGACGAGCGAGGGCAGGTGCGCCCTCTCGTCCACCTGCACGCTGGTGATGAACACCGGCAGCAGGTGCGTGCCCCAGATGAACAGGATCACCGAGGCCGTCTCGTGGCGCTGGAACGCGCGCTGGCCGCCGAGGCCGAGGCTAGCGAGCATCTGGAAACCGCCCGGGCCCTGCGACTTGGGCTCCAGCATGGTGCGCAGCGTGTCGAGCTCCGGCGCGATGCCGAGCGAGCCGGCGATCGGATCGCCCTCGGCCAGCCGATCCGTGCAGTCGAACAGCACCTGGATGCTGAAGGTCTCCGGCTGCACCGAGACCCCCAGCGCGGCGCGCGGCGTCTCGGTCGGCAGCGCGAAGTCGTACCCGCCGCGGATCGCCGGCAGGCTGCCGGTGCGCACGTTCACCGTCCGGGTGCGCGACAGGCTTTCCGGGTTGAAATCGAAGACGAGGGCGAGCGGCGGGATGGACAAGGCGTACTCGACCAGAGCCGCTTTCGTGACGTTGAGCATCGTTCTTCCTTTACGGATTCAGAGCGGAGGAACCGCCATGGACCGCCGACGCAGCACCTGCGATCGACCGGGCGATCCGCCCGGCGATTTGACTGGCGATCTGACGGTCGGTCGCGCCGGTACGGATCTCGATGGGGGGCAGGGAGAGCGAGCGCAGAGACACGTCGCCGGGCGCCGGCATCTCCGCCAGTTCCTCGGCGACCCGGCGGGCGATGCCCGCGGCGCGATGCTCGAAACCGGCCGGGAGGACCAGCCTCAGTTGATCGAAGGACCACATGCCCCGTCCTCCGGCAGGTGCTCGGAGAGCGGCCCGAGGTCGGCCCGCGTCAGCTCCCTCCCGTCCTTGCCGAGCTCGCGCCAGACGGCGAGGGCCACGTGCGGCAGGCTGATCGGCGTGCCCGAGCCGGCCGCCAGGTAGGCGGCGAGGAGCGCGGCGTTGCGGATGCCGCCACCCGTCAGGTTCACCGCGTTGCCCAGGAAATCGGGATCGACCTCGGGCCGGCGCGGCGCGCGCGGCGGCAGCAGGCGGCTCCAGAGCTGCCGGCGCGACGCGGCGTCCGGCCGCGGAAAATCGATCACCACCTGGAAGCGCCGGATGAACGCCGGGTCCAGGTTCTTGCGCAGGTTCGTGGTCAGCACGCACGGCCCCTGGTGGGTCTCGATGCGCGCCAGCAGGTGGCTGACCTCCAGGTTGGCGTAGCGGTCCCGCGCCTCCTTGACCTCGCCGCGCTTGCCGAACAGGCTGTCCGCCTCGTCGAACTGCAGCACCATCGGCCGGCCGTGCGCGGTGTCGAAGAGCCGGTTGAGGTTCTTCTCCGTCTCGCCGATGTACTTGCTCACCATCCGGCCGAGGTCCACGCGGTAGAGCGGCCAGCCGAGCTCCGCGGCGATCACCGCGGCGGCGAAGGTCTTGCCGGTCCCCGACGGGCCCGAAAACAGCGCCAGCGGGCCGCCGCAGTCGCCGCCCCCCCATTCCTCCACCACCGTGTCGCGGTGGCGCACCCAGAGCAGCAGCTCACGCAGCATGTTGACGCAGCCGGCGGGCAGCACCAGGTCGCTCCAGCGCGGCTGCATGCGCACCCGCGTCGCGCCCGGCGGCACCTCTTCGGCCTCGAATCGTCCCAGCGCGCGGGCGGCCACGCCGGGGCCGGGCCGGATCGGCTGGTAGGGGTCCTCGCCGTCCATCCGCACCAGGTTGCTCCGGCGCAGCGGCGCCTCCGGAGAGAGCGCGGCGTAGAGCCGGTTGGCCTCGACGGCGTCGAGC
>JBEQUE010000062.1:0-41190 GCA_040349255.1 Acidobacteriota bacterium
AGATGATCGAGGCCCTGGGCGAGAACATCTGGGCGATCGACCCGCGGCGCGACAACCTGCGGAGCCTGGTCACCCGCATCCGACGCTTCGCCGGCGACCTGCTGGAGGCGCGCGGCATGGCCTGGAGCCTGCAGGCGCCGCCGGACCCGGAGCAGGTCAAGCTGTCGCCCATCGAGCGGCGGCACCTCTACCTCGTCTTCAAGGAGGCGCTGAACAACGTCGCCCGCCACTCGGAGGCCACCTCGGTCACCATGTCGATCGCCGTCGCGGGCCGCCGTCTTTCGGCCGTAATCCGGGATAATGGCCGGGGTTTCACTCCACCCAAGGCCACCGAGAGCGTGGGCCGCCACGGGCTGCCCAGCATGGTCGGCCGAGCCATGCAGCTCAAGGGAGAGCTGAAGATCGATTCACAGGTCGGACAGGGAACGGAGATCCGGCTCGACGTGCCGCTCTCCGGCGGAAGCACCTAAGATGCAGGACATCATCCGGATCGCGGTCGTCGAGGACAACCCCGCAGCGCAGGAGGCGCTGCGCCTGCTCATCGACGGCACCCACGGCTTTCAGTGCACGGGCGCCTGGGGCTCGGCCGAGCTGGCGCTCGACGGCCTCGCGGCGCTGCCGGAGGCGCCCGACGTCCTCCTCCTGGACATCAACCTGCCCGGCATGGCGGGCTCCGAGGCGGTCCGCCTCTTCCACGAGCGCCACCCCTCGATGTCCATCCTCATGCTGACCCTGCACGACGACGAGGACCGCATCTTCGAGTCGCTGTGCAACGGCGCGAGCGGCTACCTGCTCAAGAAGACGCCGCCGGCCCGGCTGCTCGAAGCCATCCGGGAGGCGCGCGAGAAAGGCGCGCCGCTGTCGCCCGAGATCGCCCACAAGGTGGTGCGGCTGTTCCGCGACATCCGGCCGCCGTCCAAGGTCGAAGCCGACCTCACGCGCCTGGAAACCAAGCTGCTCTCCCTCCTCGCCGAGGGCTACAGCTACCAGTCGGCGGCCGACGAGATGCGGGTCAGCATCAACACCGTCCGCAACTACATCCGGTCGATCTACGACAAGCTCCACGTCCACTCGAAATCCGAAGCGGTCAGCAAGGCGCTGAAGGCCGGATTGATTTAGAAATAAGCTGACAGACTGGATGTTTCTTTTGTTGGCACCGGGTGTTCAAACGGTGAGCAAGAACGCATGATCATGCGCTTTCCCGCATGGGCTCGCCATGGTAGGAAATAACCGGGGCTCTAAGCCAGACATGACCAAGCCCGAAATCGTTCGGATCGCCGTCGTCGAAGACGATGCGGCAGCGCAGGAGGCCCTGTGTCTGCTCATCGACGGCACCCCCGGCTTCCGCTGCGTCGGCGCCTATGGCTCCGCCGAGCTGGGCCTGGACGGGCTTGCGGTCCTGAAGCCGTCGCCGGACATCCTGCTGCTGGACATCAACCTGCCCGGCATGCAGGGCTCCGAGGCGGCGCGCTGGTTCTCCGAGCGCCATCCGGGGATGTCGATCCTCATGTTGACCCTGTTCTACGACGAGGACCGCATCTTCGAGGCTCTGTGCAACGGCGCGTGCGGCTACCTGCTCAAGAAGACGCCGCCGGGCCGTCTGCTGGGCGCGGTCCTGGAGGCCTGCGAGCGGGGAGCGGCGCTGTCGCCGGATATCGCGCACAAGGTGATCCGGCTGTTCCGCGAGATCCGTCCGCCGGCGCGGGGCGGGAACGAGCTCACGCGCCCGGAGCTCCGGCTGCTCTCGCTGCTCGCCGACGGCCACAGCCACCAGTCGGCGGCGGCCGAGATGGGCATCAGCCTGGACGCGGTCCCGGCCCAGATCCGCTCGATCTACGGCAAGCTGCGCGTCCATTCGCGCTCCGACGCGGTCGGGCGCCTGCTCAAGGCGGGCATCGTCTAGGAAAAGTCACGCATGCTCATGCTCTAGGCGGGCCGGGTCCGCGGGGCTAATCTACGCACAACGGGGCTGGGATGGGGGAGGCTCCTCGGGGGTGCCTGAGGGCGATGCGAATTCCGGAGGCAGGAAAGAGGGACTGGAGGGAGCGAATCCGTTTTTTGTTTTCGCGGCAGGGCTGGCCGCACTGAACCAAGTTGATTTGATGTCTGGAAGAGGGGAGCCGTGGCCGCGGCTCCCCCGTTTGTTTTTTGGCCCGTTTGCTTTTGATAGCCTGCGGCCCATGGACAATGGCTACCGCTTCTCCTGCGTCGAGCGCTTCCTGCGCTACGTCACCTTCGACACCCAGTCCACCGAGACCTCGGACACCTATCCCAGCACGCCGAAGCAGCTCGACCTGCTGCGCCACCTGGTCGACGAGCTGCGCGCCCTCGGCCTCGCCGACGCGGAGATCGACCGGCACGGCTACGTCATGGCCACCATCCCGGCCACGACGGCGAAGACCGGCGTGCCGGTCATCGGCCTCATCGCCCATGTGGACACCTCGCCCGAGATGAGCGGCGCGGGCGTCAAGCCGATCGTCCACCGCGGCTACCAGGGCCAGGACCTGGTGCTGCCCGACGACCCGACGGCCGTGCTGCGGCCGGCCGACAGCCCGTATCTCCAGGAGCGGATCGGCGACGACATCATCACGGCCTCGGGCACCACGCTCCTCGGCGCCGACAACAAGGCCGGCGTGGCCGAGATCGTGGCCGCGGCCGAGTACCTGATGGCCCATCCCGAGATCCCGCACGGCGCGATCCGGATCGGCTTCACGCCGGACGAGGAGGTCGGCGCCGGCACCAGGCACTTCGACGTCCCGCGCTTCGGCGCGAAGTACGCCTACACGCTCGACGGCGGGGCGCGCGGCGAGCTCGAATGCGAGAGCTTCTCGGCCGACGCGATGACGCTCACCTTCCAGGGCTTCAACACCCATCCGGGCTACGCCAAGGGGAGCATGATCAACTCGATCAAGATCGCCGCCGACTTCATCGGCCGGCTGCCGCAAGGCACCCTGTCGCCCGAGACGACCGAGGGCTACGAGGGCTACGTCCATCCGTACGTGGTCAACGCGAGCGTCGAGCGCACCTCGGTCAAGATGCTGATCCGCGACTTCTCGACCCCGGGCCTCCAGGAGAAGGAGGACCTTCTCGAGAAGCTGGCGCGAGAGACCGTGGCCGCCTGGCCGGGCGCGTCGCTGGAGACCAAGGTCGAGGAGAGCTACCGCAACATGCGCGAGGTGCTCGACCAGCTTCCGGACGTGCTGGAGAACGCCCGCGAGGCCATGCGCCGCGCCGGAGTCAAGATCAAGGAGAAGCCGATCCGCGGCGGCACGGACGGCTCGAAGCTCAGCTTCATGGGCCTGCCGACGCCGAACGTCTTCGCGGGCGAGCAGAACTTTCACTCGCGCCTCGAATGGGTCTCCGCCCAGGACATGGAGAAGGCCGTGGAGGTGATCGTCCACCTGGTCCAGGTCTGGGAGGAGAGGGCGGCAGGTTAGGGTTCAGGAGAGGATCTCAACCTTGTCGTGCCGCGGAGAACCTTGGGCCGCCGCGGATAAGGCTGCGTCGCCGCGAAATAACGTTGCGTCGCCGCCCGACAACGTTACGTCGCCGCGGATAACGTTGAATCGTCGTCCGACAACCTTGTTTTGTCGTGGATAACCTTGTGCCGTCGCGGATCAAGGTTGCATCGTCGTGGATAAGGCTGCGCTGCCGCGAAACAACGTTGCGTCGTCGCCCGACAACGTTGTGTCGCCGCGGATAACGTTGAATCGTCGTCCGACAACCTTGTTTTGCCGCGGATAACCTTGTGTCGTCGCGGATCAAGGTTGTATCGCCGCGGATAAGGCTGCGTCGCCGCGAAACAACCTTGAGTCGCTGCCCGACAACGTTACGTCGCCGCGGACGACCTTGAATTGTCGCCTGACAACCTTGTTTTGCCGCGGATAACCTTGTGTCGTCGCGGATCAAGGTTGTATCGCCGCGGATAAGGCTGCGCTGCCACGAAACAACCCTGCGTCGCCCGCCCTCATCTTCTCAGCTCAGGGCAGCGCGCCTCCACGCGTTCGGCTGAGGGAAGCGGCGACTTCGCGAACCGGAAAGGTGCCTGAGGAATCACGAGGCTGCGCGGCGCGTTCGCGCGAAAATGCTGTATAGTCGCCGATGCCGCCGGACAACCAAGGTGAGTTTTCCAGGAGAGATATCATGCAAAAAAGTTTGCGGAGGCCTTTTTTTACCATCCTTTGCCTCTTGATTCTCAGTCTTTCCGCTGTCCAGGCCACAGAAATCAGCGACGCCACTTGCTCCCCTGTTGATCAGCCGCAATCTCTTTCCGAGGGTGATTTGGCGCTCACCACTTCAGAGATCACCTCTGCAACTTCATTTTTGTCTACTTCTTTCTGTGGAACATGCAGCGGCGGCTGTGCCGGCCAACGAGAGTGGTCGTGGTGTTTGGTTCCCGATACTGGAGAAGTGGGGCAATGCGTAAAGGATGGCGGGATTTGCGGGTCTAGCCACGATCGCTGCGGGTGCTACCCTCAGCCATAGGCAGTATTTAGGGGAACGCTTCGAAAGCTGTTAGAAGGAATCTGAGGAAGGTGCTCAGGCACGTCGCGGCAGATGTTGTTCTTGAGAAGGCTGAGGGTCGCTCCTGCTGTCGTATTCAGGGTGGCAGAGCTCTCACGAACGGCAAGCCGGGAGGAAAGGAGCCAATCGGGAATCTTGCTGTGCGGTCACCCGCCTTGAGCGACTCGGCGGCATCCCGGAACGCGGCCAGGAAGAGGCCGTACGCTTCCCGAAGAGCCTTCCGCATCGCCTTGCTCGCCGCATGGAATCGGGGCGCCGGAGATTTCTTGGTCTTGTTCGGCCGCGTCTGGGGATTCTGGCGAAGCACTGCATTCCGCGCCCAGGACCTGCGTCCCTCTTTCCATCCGCGCTGTTTGCGCGTCGAGCTCGATCTCCTCCACCAACTCGGCGACCCGCTGCCGGTACTGCTCCGGCGAGAGGTGCTCCCAGCAGGAGAGTCGGCTCAGGACGAAGGTCTCCTCCGTGGCGTAGGTCCTGCGGTCGTACTCCTCGCCTCGGTTGCGGGCGGCGTACTCCTGGGTCCGGTCGAACCAGTAGCCCTTGAGTGTCTCGTCCTTCAGGATCGCCCTCGCTGCATGGACGCCCGGCCAATCGAGGATGCGTGCGACCAGGTTCTCCTTGACGCCATGGGACAGGATGTAGCGAAAACGTTCGACCTGGGCCGCTTCCTCCTTGCTGATCACGATGGCTGTATAACGCCGGGCCCAGAAGGGACCGAAGAAAGTTGAGACGAGAGGAAAGCGAGGAGGTTGTGGGGGCACTACAATACCATGGGAGCCAACGTCGGGCACCCACCTGCCGGTCCCGCCGCTCACCGCGAACCCGATAGGCCGATCCGAAGTCGCGAGAGGAGATCATGAGCAAGCTATTCGTCAACATTGGGCTCAGCCTCGATGGCTACATGGCACCCGAAGGGATGACCCTGGAGAATTGGGACGAGCCTGAGCACAAGAACTGGGGCGCCAGGTGGGGTGCGCTGATGAGCTGGATCTTGAACCAGCAGCGGATGTTCGAACAGGGCGAGCGCTCCTGGCCTGAGGAGGCTCCGTTTCACACGCCGGTCTACGTTCTTACCCACGCGAAGCGCGAACCCTGGGTCCGTCCGGGTGGGACGACCTTTTACTTCATCCAGGACGGTCCGGAGCGTGCCCTTGAGCTCGCTCGGGAATCCGCGGGCAGTCGCGACATTCGCATCGCGGGTGGAGCGGATGTGATCCAGCAGTACCTGAACATGGGTGTCGTGGAGGAGCTTGAAATCGCCCTGGCGCCCGTGCTGTTCGGCGGTGGGCGGCGTCTCTTCGAGAACCTGCGCGAGCCCGGGCCGCAGTTTCGCATCGAAAGGGTTGTTGATGGTCCAACGGCTACGCACTTGCGCTATGTGCGTCAGTGAGAGCGCAGGACGGCCTTTGAAGACCGGATAGTGTGCCGGATCGCGCAGTCTTCTTTGAGATCGCCGATCTCCTGGTGAACCGGAACCCGACCATTCTTGCTTTCTTCGTCAATCTGGCAAGGAGCTCCCCGCCTCCGTCGGAGTAAGACTCCCAGGCCCTCGACTGGTAGAATCGGGCGGAACCTTTTCCGAACCTTGTCCAGGGGGGAGCCGAGACATGATCGAGGGTTGTGCGCTGTACTTCCCGGTGGAGACGCTTCCGCTCGAACGCGTGTTTCCGGAGGGGCGGTCGGACGCGTCTTCGGGCCGCGCGCCCACGTGGTTCGAGTACGAATCCGGAGAAGGAGTCGTCCGGCTCAATCTCGGCATGGAGGATCTCGACCAGCACCTTCGCGGTTTCAAGTCCTACGTTGCCGGGCTGCCGGGCGACGGCGCTGCGAGGTCCGAAGCTCAGCGGCTCATCTCCCAGGTCAAGCTGTGTGCAGGTGTGATCCTGCCTCACCCCATCGCTCCGGAGTCGGCCATCTTTGCCTCGCTCCTGCATCTGATCGAGCAGTTCGACGGCTTCATGTTCGTGGCGGACAGCATCTTCCTCCCGGAAGGCAGTTTCCTCGTCGGACCGATGGCGGACTCCGACGAACCGGACGAGCCGGTAGAGCCTCCGATCCGCCCGATCAACCCGGAGGAATGCCGTCACCAAGGGGACACCGATGGCGTAGATCCCGGTCGTATTGAGTCGCGTGAGAGCATCTACCGGCTCCTCGCGACCCGCGGTTTCCGCTGCTCCCGGTGGCTTCCTCTCTACCGGAGCGACGATGGAACGGATGCTCTCCGGCCGACAGACGAGATTGCCGCGCGCCTGCTCGCGATGTATGCCCTCTTTCTCTGGGCCGGAGCGCCGGAGGACATGGCGTCATCGGACCGCATTCAGGCGTTCTTTGACCGCAATGGTCTTCGGGATCACCTGACCCCGGAGGAGCGTCAGATCCTGGACCTGTCACGTTCCGATGCGAACGAGGAGCACGCCGATACCATCGGTTGGCGGCTCGAGAACATGTGGCCCCTGTCCTGGATCCTGGGATTCGATCCGGCTCCTCCGTTCTACACCGGGCAGATCTCCGACGAGGCCAGGGACCGGATGATTTTCGAGTTCCTTCCGAACCTGGATGTGTCCCTTTCAGAGTTCATGGCCGCCGTCGAGGTTCGTCCTGCCAGCGAGGTCGGCGAAACCGAAGACCTCTTCTACTGCACGCACAACGCCGTGCGCAGTGCGCAACTTGGAGAGCCCACGGTTCCCGAGGAGTTTCATCCCGTGAGAGACGGCGGCGCGATTCACGAGCGCCGGCATTCCTTGACGTGGGCCCTCTCGCCAGGCACGGACTGGGACGACACGGATCTCTCGACATAGGGGAAGGGCGCGGCCGTGCGCCCCGCCTTACCGTTCAGCGCGGAAGGAGCGGCTGTCGCTCTGGATTCCACATTGGCCACGTTGTCCTCGCGCCGGCGGTCGATGAGCTTGCGCCAGGGATCGATGCCGGCGCGGGCCGGCTCCCGCGCTACGGTGACGCGGATCGTCTGCTTGCCGCTGTGGATGCGGTGCCGCTTCAGGTAGAGCGGCGCGCCGAGGCCGTCGCCCGTGCCGGGCGCGAAGACGCCGATGTCGACGAAGTCGTTCATCGGCGTCTCGGTCTCGCGTCCGACGCTGTCGGCCCTGACCTTTTTCGCCACGATGTCGAGCGTCACCTCGTACCGGCTGCCGTCCGTGCGCGCGACGACGGCCCGCCGGGTCTCGACGTCCCAGAGCGTGATCGTTTCAAACAGGTCGGTGAGCAGGTATTGCAGTGAGCCGGGCGTGACGGCGCGCAGCTCCGCGAGCAGGTCGAGCGACGTGGGGTAGGGCGGCACGCCGCTGCGGTGCTTCTCGACGAAGCGCCGCAACGCGCCGTTGACCGCCTCCTCGCCGATGTGCTCGCGCAACGTGTACAGGGCGACCGCGCCCTTGCCATAGGCGATGTGCGGATGGTCCTCGACCTCGAGCAGCGGGACGTCGCGCTCGGACTCCGCGCGCTGGCTGAGATAGCGGTCCATCTGGAAGTCGTAGACCCGGCGGGCCTGCTCCGGGCCGAGGGTCTTCTCGGTCACCATCATGGCGCTGTAATTCGAGAGCGTCTCCGACAGCAGGTCCTGTCCTCGCACGCGGGCGCCGCGCACCTGCCCGCCCCACCAACTGTGCGCGATCTCGTGCGCCGTCCCGAAGAACGTGTGATCGACCCGGCCTCCATCGACGCGGGTGATGAAATTCGGCTCCGCGAACGCGATCGCCGTCATCATGGCGCGGCCGTTGATCGAATAGGGCGGAACCTCGACCACGCGCAGGCTGCGGAACGGGTAGGGCCCGAAGACCTTCGTGTAGTAGTCGAGGGACGCCTTCATGCCCGCGAGCATCCGGTCCACGTTGTACCGGTGCGCCGGATGATGGAAGATCTGGAGGGCGACGTCACGCCACCGGTCCTCGACCACCGCGTACTTCGCCGAGAAGGCGGTGGGGGCGAACGAGGCCGGCGCATCGGTCCCGGAATGCACGTAGCGTCGCCCGTTCTCCGTCCAGCTCCGGCGAAGGGAGCCGGTGACGACCGCGATCTGGTCGCCGGCCGTTCCCACGATCGTCTCGACCTGCACGCGATCCTCGTTGCGCAAGCCGGTGTCATGCCGCCTCGCCTCGGCGTCCTCGGGGTCCGGCATGAGCGGTCTGGGTCCGAGACCGAAACGCTTCCGGGCCGCGTTATCGGACAGCTCGAACCACGGCTGATAGCCGATGAACGGCAGCCATCTCCGATCAAAGTAGGTGCCGTTGCCGACCACCGCTGTCTGGATCCCCTGGCTCCGGAAGCCGCGCGGACGGAGCGCCAGCTCGAAGGAGAGCCGCAGCGATTCCCCCGGCGCGAGCGCCGGCTCGAGCGCGAAGATCCGGTATCCGGTCTCCTCGTCCACGACCACCGGCCTGGCCGGGCGGTCGAGCGAGATGGACCGTACCTCGACGTCCCGGTCGAGGACCACGTGAACCGAGTCGATTGCCACCCCGGCGCGGTTCACCAATCGGTACCCACCGCGCATGTCGACGGCCGGCTTGTCGGGGTAGAGCTCCAGGCGCAGGTCCGCCGTGGTGATGACCGGCTGCGGCGCGTCCTCGAACCGCCCGTATCGCCGCTCGTACTCGGCCTGCGGCCGTCCCACCTCGTTCCGCGCGGGGTCGTCGTTCAATACCTTCGTGTTGTAGAAGACGAAACCGCCCAGCGCGAGGATCGACGCGGTCGCAACGCCCGCCATCCACGCGGCCGGGCCTCGGAACCGCCCGCGCGCCTGATCAATACGGTGCCGCACCCCGCGCTCCCGGCCGCGCACCCAGAACAGGACCGTGACCGCTCCGAGGAGCAGCGCCCACGCCGCCCAGTAGAGCTTGAACCACAAGTACGGACGGAGGAAGGGACCGAAACCGTTCATGTCCGAGTACGTCCAGCGGGGACCGCTGTTGTAGACCGCCAGGTACGGGAGTCCCAGGGGAACGGCGAAGAGGCTGAGCAGGCACGCCATCAGCACGAGGATCTGGCCGACGTACTTCTGGTTGACGAGCACGTGGATCGTCATCGCGAGCACGGCGAGGAGCACGTTGGCGGCGAGGTGGAGCCCGAAGAGGACGCGGACGTACAGGCCGAGCTCGAAGTTGGAATAGCCCTGCAGCGTCTGGAGCAGAATGCCGCCGGCCAGGAACGCAGCGTGGAAGGCGACGATGATGGCGACGAGGGCGAGAAAGCGGCCGAGCAGCGCGGTGCCGGTCGGCACCGGCGCGGCGTCGGCGATCTCGGCCGCCCCGGCTTCGCGGTCCTTCCACACCAGCTCGCCCGCGTAGACGGCGATCACCAGCCAGGGGATGAGCACGCTCCGGTCGTGCAGGACCGTCGAGACCACGAGATGCGTGACCGGCCAGGTGGGCGTGTCGAACGCCGTGTCCGCCGCGTTCCAGCCCCAGAGCAGGACGAGGCCGATGGCCCCGACCCACGCCACCTGGAACGCGCGGCCCGACATCACCTCCGCCAGCGACTGGCGCGCGACGCCGAGCGTCTGCCGCACCCGGGCGCGGTGCCCGAAGACTCCCGCAACCCGTGGAACGTCCGTCGGACCGCGCCATTCCAGCGGCCTGTCGATCACGGCCCTCGAAATCTTGCGCCGACGGCGCCGGCGGCTTCCCTCATCCGCATGCGCGAACCGGAACCGGCGGTGGAGCACGGCCAGCACCCCCGCCGCGACCGCGAGCCAGAGCACGCGGTTCCACACCAGCATCGCCGGGAAACCGATGAGCCGGGTGTTCAGCTCCAAGGGCGTCCAGTAGCGGCTCATCGCCATCAGCGCGTTGATCCCGAGCGGGTCCCCCAGCGCCGACAGCATGGGGCTCTCGATACGGCTCCAGTCGTCGGTGATGGCCACGTATCCGATGAAGACGCCGGCCGCGCCGAGGTAGACCGGAATCGCCCGCCGGGCCACCGACCCGATCGTGAACAGGATCGCGCCGACCAGCACGAGGTTGGGCAGCAGAAAGAGCAGCAACGACTGCAGGTACGCGGCGAGACGGTTGGGGCCGAGCGCTTCCGCCTCGACGAGCGGCGTCACCGTGGCGACCCAGAATCCGAGCGGGATCGCGAGGACCACGATGGCGTTGACCGCCAGGGCCGCGAGGAAACGGCCGCCGAGGTATTCAGCCTTCCGAAGGCGTGTGGTGTAGAGGAGCGGATCCATCCCGGCCGCGACGTCGCGGATCGCCGCCTGGCCGAAGAGTGCCGCCGAGACCAGCAGCCCGAACAGTCCGCCGAACATGGTGCCCTGGGCGACCTGTTGCGGCGCGTTGGCATGGACCGCGGCGCTGCCCTCGGCGGTGGCGACGAGGCCCCAGCCCATGACGAGGAACAGGAACGCCGCGTAGGCCCAGGTGGAGGGGCTGCGAAGGCAATACCCGAGCTCGTATCGGAAGACTTCGCGAAGCCTCACGACGCCATCTCCGCGTCCGCTCTCATCCGCCGCCCGTGGTGCCCCGCCATGACGCTGAAGTACACGTCCTTCAGGTCCGGCTCGACGGCCTCGAACCCCGCGCCCGGCGACGCCTCGGAGTAGACGTGCGCGATCGTCCGCCCCGCCATCAGTTTGGTGGAGATCACCGGCAGCTCCCGTTCGAGCGCCGGCAGCTCGTGCCGGCTCACGGTCCGGCGCCAGATCCGGCTCCGCAACTGGTCGATCGCGCGCGCCGGCTCCGCTTCGAGCAGAATCTCGCCCCGGTCGATGATCGCCAGGCGGCTGCACAGCTCCTCGACGTCCTCGACGATGTGGGTCGAGAGGATGACCGCGCTGGCCTCGCCGATCTCGCTCAGCAGGTTCAGGAAGCGGACGCGCTCCTCCGGGTCCAGGCCCGCCGTCGGCTCGTCGACGATGATCAGCTTCGGGTTGCCCAGCAGCGCGATCGCGACGCCCAGGCGCTGCCGCATGCCGCCGGAGAAGGTGCCGACCCGCTGCTTGCGCACCTCCCACAGGTTCGTCCGGCGGAGCAGCGACTCGACGACGTCGCGCCTCACCCCCGGCTCGACGAGCCCCTTGAGCACCGCGAAATGCTCGAGCAGCCGCTCCGCGCTCACCCTCGGATGGAAGCCGAACGACTGCGGCAGATAGCCGAGCGTCTGCCGGACCTTCTCCTTGTCCCGGATCAAATCGATGTCACCGAGGTGGACCGATCCCTCGTCCGGCTCCTGCAGCGTCGCGAGGATCCTCATCAGCGTGGACTTGCCCGCGCCGTTCCGGCCGAGCAGTCCGAACATGCCTTGGGGGATGGTCAGCGTGACGTTTTTCAGGGCATGGACACTGTTGGCGTAGGTCTTGGAGACGTTCCTGATCTGTAATTCCATGTGCCCTCAACCGTGCGTTGCCAGGGTTCCCGAACCGTTCCGATGGGCGGACAGGAACATCACGCGCGTCCGCCCGTGTTGTTACAGGGCGGTTCCAGGGCGCCTGACTACGAGGTCGACGAGCCCCGCCGCCTCTCGCTACGAAGGCAGGATCCAGCCCACGACGTCCACGCGGTAGCCCGTGGTCGAGCCGCCGAAGACGTTGATCCCGTCGACGAAGGACGTTCCCCGCAGCACGATCTGCCGGTCACATTCCAACTGGTCATGGGTGAGGTCGAGCGGCCACTTCTGGCCCGGCACCGGCACTTCGCGGATGTACGGCCTCGCCGCCCGGGGCAGAACGGCGCCGATGTTGCCCGGGTTCTGAGCGCTGCCGACAGCCGTTCCGCGCAGCGACAGGATGGCGCCGATGACGCCCCGGGGGGCGCCGCCGAGCCCCGGCAACCCGATCAACGGGGTCGCCGGGAACTCGGCATTGGCCATCAGCTTGGTGCGCGTCACCACCGTGACCGGCGCGGTCAGCATCTCGATCCGGTGGCCATGCGCCCTGGGCGGCGCGGCGGTGGCGCCCACGACGGCCCAGGCCTCGTCGACGCGGATCTTGCCGCCGTTTCCCCCCTGGTCCGCGGTGAGGGTGAGGCCGATCACGCCGGCCGCCGCGGGATCGACCTCGACCGTGAAGGCTGCCACGCGCCATTCCTTTTCATTGGGTGGGAGCGGATCGGCGAACTGCGCTGTCTTGCTTCCTGAGCCGGCCGCGAACAGCAGGCCCGAGCTCGAGAGGTTCTTGTAGCGCACCATCAGCGTCACGTAATCGGTGGTCTCAGGAACCGTGAACGCGGTGGCCAATCCGTCGTTGCCGAACTTGACCTGAGTGATGTCGTAGCTGCGGGTGGCGGTCACGAAGTCCGGGCTCTCCTCGATCAGCGGCCCGAGATTGGGGACCCAGCCCGGGATCGTCTTCGCCCCCTCCGCGCGGTGGAAGTCTCCATTCTCGATGAGGTTGCGCTCGGGCGCCGCGGCGTGGTGGCGCTTGGCGCCGAAGTAGACGTTCGAGCGCTCGTCGTTGGTCACGGCGTCCTCGAACGAGCCGCCCAGGACCAGGGACCGGCTGACGTTGGAGATGCTGTTTTCCATGCGGACGACCGAGCCCTTTTCAGGACGGATGTCCATCCAGACGCCAGGGTCGTTGGGGTTGGGGACGGGGTCCGCCTCGTAATAGATGTCCCGCAGCGAGACGTGCGCCCGGCCGCGGATGCGCACTCCCAGATCGAAGTCCTCGACCGCCACGTGAGCGATCGTCAGCGCTTCCGCCGCAGGGGGCGGTTCCTGCGGGTCCCAGGGCTCGACGGGCGAGATGTCGAGCGCGATCCCGGCGCCCGCGTTGCGGCAGTAGTGGATCCGGCCGTTGAGCACCGAAGCCTGATTGCAGTGCGTCGAGGCGCGGATGCCGACATGGCAGCTGTTGATCTCGAAGTCGCTCACGTGATTGCAGCCGGCGAACTGGGTCACGCCGTCGGACAGACAGACGCCGAGAGGGAAGCTCCACACCTGGAAGTTCCGCAGGCGCAGGAACTGGGCGCCGGTGAGATCGATGCCGATCGTCGGCCGGTTGGCGAGGTCCCCGTAGAGGACCAGGTCCTCAACGCCCCCGAGGTGCCTGCCCGGCGCGAAGACGATGGCCGGGCCTGGCTGGGGAAGGGCATGGGCCACGAGGATGGAGCGGTCGCCGAGCCCGCGGAGAATGACGTTGTGGGGGATGGTGAGCGTTCCGATCCAGTGGAAGGCCTCCCCGGCGGCCGGAACGAGGGCGATCCCTCCGCCCGCGGCGGCAACGGTGTCCACCGTGGCCTGGAAGGCGGCAAGGCAGTCGGGCCCGCCGGCGACCGCGCCGTCTTCGATCACCGAGCGCACCGTCAGACCGGGCGCGCCGCGGACGCCGAACGCGTTCTGGTTGAGAGCCAGCAGGGCTTCGCGCACCTCCGGATGAATATTGACGTCGAGCGCCTCGAAGATCTGGGGCTCGTCATTGAGAATGTCAGGCATCATGGCCTCCTTACATCAGCGCGTGGCGCGTCCGGAACGGCCGCGCCCGTGCCAGAGTCGGGCGCGCGGCGGCAGGAATCGTTACAGACACCCGATCCGGTGCGCCAACCCGGATGCGCAGCAGTTAGACTATGTCGAATTGGATTTATCCTAACTTCCTTGACGACTAGGCTAGTTCGTGTAGGATATAGCCTCAGAATGCAGTACTTCGATCGAGGAGGAAGACATGCATCCGACAGAGCCGAGCCGGGCCGAGGCGACCCCTGACAAGCTGCGCGACTTTCTGCAGATCCCCTACGACCAGCTGGAGGAGATGAACCTCGAGGCCAAGGAGCAGCGGCTGGCCCGGCGGCCCGCCGACGAGATCCGCGAGGAGCGGATGCGCTACCTCGGCGACCAGAAGCCGATCAAGGCGGTCACCGTGTGCTTCACCGACCTCGAAGGCCGGCTGCACATGCTGGACTATGACAAGAAGTTCCTGCTCAAGGCGGCGGACAACCTGACCTTCGACGGTTCGTCGATCCGCGGCTTCTCGCGGCAGCAGGAGTCGGACCTGAGGCTGGCGATCGACTGGCCGGCCTTCTACTGGCTGCCGTCGGACATCTTCGGCCCCGGCAAGGTGCTCGCCTTCGGCGAGGTGCGCGAGCGCGACGGCAGCCCGTACAGCGCCGACATGCGGGCCGTGCTCAAGGCGTACGCCGACAAGCTGTACGCCCAGGACGGCATGGTCGCCCACGCCGCCAACGAGATCGAGGGCTTCCTCTTCCGCGGCCGCGACGCCGAGCGCGCCTACCAGGAGAACGGCTGCTTCGAGTTCATCTCCACGGGCGGCTATTACCACTCGCTGCCCGGCGACGCCCTGCGGCAGTTCATCGACACCGCCGCCGAGGTGCAGCGGGCCATGGGCTTCGCCAACGAGAAGGACCACCCGGAGGTGGCGCCCTCGCAGTTCGAGATGAACTACAGCTACACCGAGGCCTCGGTGGCCGCCGACCAGGTGCAGCTCTACAAGCTGCTCTCCCGGCAGGTCGCGGCGCGCCTGGGGATGACGGCGAGCTTCCTGCCCAAGCCGGTGACCGGCATCAACGGCTCGGGCATGCACACCAACCTCTCGTTGACCCGCCAGTCGACCAACCTGTTCTACGAGAAGGACGGCAAGGACGGTCTCTCGGCCGCCGGCTGGGATTTCATCGGCCGCATCCTGGCCAGCGCCACGGACATCTGCCTGGTGCTCAACTCGAGCGTCAACTCGTACCGCCGCCTCGACCCCCATTTCGAGGCGCCCAACCAGATCAAGGCCTCGGCCATCGACCGCGGCTCCATGGTGCGCATCCCTCTCGGCAACGAGCGCTCGGCGCGCGTCGAGGTGCGCTCCATCGCTCCCGACTCCAACCCGTATCTCGCGATCTACACCCTGCTCAGGACCGGGCTCGAAGGCCCCCAGAACGAGGAGGACGGGGACAAGCGGCCGCGCACCCGCTTCCTGCCGGACAACATCAACGACGCCATCCGGCTGTTCAAGGGGAGCCGGTTCATGCAGGAGGTGATGGGGGAGGAGGTGCACGCCAAGTTCGCGGAGCTCAAGCTCGCCCAGGCCGAGCGCTGCCCCAAGGCCCTCGGCACTCTCATCAAGGCCTCCGAGGTGCAGTACCACCACGAGGTCACGAACCAGTTCCTCTGGTCGCAGTTCTGAGCGGCCGACGAAGGAGTGACAGGATGAAGCCTGCAAAGAATACGATCTGCCTTTGGTACGACGGCGACGCCGAGGAGGCGGCGCGGTTTTACGCCGGCACCTTTCCCGATTCGTCGGTCAGCGCGGTGCACCGGGCTCCGGGAGACTATCCGTCCGGGAAGGAAGGGGATGTGCTGACGGTCGACTTTACCGTCCTGGGCATTCCCTGCATGGGGCTCAACGGCGGGCCCGCGTTCAAGCACAACGAAGCCTTCTCGTTTCAGGTCGCCACCGAAGACCAGGCCGAAACGGATCGCTACTGGAACGCCATCGTCGGCAACGGCGGCGAAGAGAGCGCGTGCGGCTGGTGCAAGGACAAATGGGGCCTGTCCTGGCAGATCACGCCGATCGTCCTGACGCAGGCGATCACCGATCCCGATCCCGCTGTCGCCAAGCGCGCGTTCGACGCGATGATGACGATGAAGAAGATCGACGTCGCGGCCATCGAGGCGGCGCGCCGCGGGGAATAGGAGCGGACCTCAGAGCGGCAGCTTCGCCGGCCAGCCGACGAGCACGACCGGAGCGCCGTCGCCGTCGCGGGCCCACTTCCGCAGCTCGGAGAGGGCCCAGGCCCTCTCCTCGGGAATGCCGCAACCCAGAAGCTCGGGCCAGCACCCATGCTCTTCGCGGCCGACGAAGGCGGCGACCATGCGCAGCCGTGCGTCGTCGCCGGCCGCGCGCCAGAGGATCTCCGAGATGAGGGTGCGGTCCGTCCAGTTGACGACAATGCCGTCGAGCACGGCCTCCTTGAGCCGTGCCCGGGAGAGGTCGGCATTGAAGAGGTTCGCGCCGCCGAGGATCGCCCAGCGCAGATCGGCGCCGGAGAGCGAGGCGCCCCTCAGGTCGGCCTCGCGCAGGTCGGCGAACCGCAGGTCGGACGCGTTGAGGTTGGCCTTGCGCAGGTCGGCGCCGCGCAGGTTGACGTCCGTCATGTCCGCCTTGGGCAGGCGGACGTCCCGCAGATCGGCGCCGCGCAGATTCACTCTATGAAGGGATGCCCGCCGGCCACCGTCGTCGCTGCGCAGCCAGCGGGCATGAAGCTCGAGCACCCGCTCCAGATCCGTCGCGTCCACGTCAGCTCACGAGCGCGAAGTCGATATAGTAGGTCGCCGGCCAGTCCGAGGGGGAATACCACCATGTCCCATGCCACTTGGTTCCACTCTCATACTCGGTCTTGATGTAGTCCGCTCTCAGGTAGTTGTACGTCGACACCGGGAGCGCCTCGCGCAAGACCCGCCTCGTCTTCCACACCGCCTGCACGTCAAACTGGAGGGAGTATCTGGAAATGACGGGCATGGGCTTGATCTCGCCCTTGTCGTTGCTCTCCACCGCCGAGCTGGGGAAAGACGTCGTCGTGCCGGAGTAGGGAGTGGCCTGGAAGTACTGCCACGCGTTTCCCGTCTGCTGAATGATCTGCCACTCGTAGATCGTCTCGGTCGTGCTGCTCGAGAAGTTGTAGCTGGCGCCGGACCCGCCGGAGTTGAAGTCGACCTGAAATCCGGTCGAGGTCGTCACCTGCTTGGAACCGGACGTGTTGGCAGGCGAGCTCTGGTAATAGAACAGCTCCGACGGGGCCGCGAAGGAGGGGGATAGCTGGGTGAGGTACCAGCCCCTCTCGTGACTGTTGTTCTTCACCATCCCGTTCGTCTGATAGATCCCGCTCTGCCGCAGATAGAGGTACTGGAAGGCGCCGGTCACGGGCCAGTCATTCAGGAATGCCTGGAACTCGTAGGTGGTGAAGCAGGAAAGGTACTGCGGCTTGGGTGTTCCAACCTTCGACTTCGTACCGGCCGCCGTGAAGCTCTGGTCCTGATCGTAGAACCAGATCATCGTCTTGAGACCGTCCGGGACTCCCGGCGCCGGATCCACCAGGGTTTGCCTGGACCGGAGGAGGTCCCGGACGCGGTCGCCGAACGCCTTGAGCTGCTCCTGCGAGAGCTCGAAGAGGTGCTCACTGTCTTCTTCCTGGGCAAGGTCGATTTCGACCGGTTCGGACTCGTCGGTCAGCCCGTCTCCTTCCCCGGTGGCCATCACCCGGATGAGCTTCTGCAGGCGGGTGGGATACCGCTGCTCGAAGATGCGGAAATGGGCTCTGCCGGCGCTGTCGCGGAGCGGGAGCACGAGATAGGCGGCCCCCGGCCCCTCGGAGCGGAAGCCGATCACCTCGTGGAGGATCTTCTTCTCCTCGTCCCCGGCGTTCAGGACAAGCACGGCCGTTCCTCCTTTGAGCGCCTCTCCGGCCAGCTCCCGCCCGCTCGCCGCGCACGTCTCTTTGTCCAGCACCAGAAGGTCGTAATCCGCCATGCGGACGCCCTTCTCAAGCGGCTTGACCTCGGCGATGTGCGCCAGGTACTGAGACACCGGATCGTCAAGTTTACCCGAAGCGCTCATTAGAAATCGCATCGCTATTTCTTTCCTTTCCTTTGCAGAAATGACGCTGCCGAGGATATGGGCCTGGGGCGCTTGGGTCAAGGTCGTGAAAAGGGTCAGCGCGGCAGCTTCGCCGTCCAGTCGAGGAGCAGGCTCACGGCGTCGGGCCAGGGCCGGCCCACCGACTGATTGACGAGGAAGCGCTGGCCGTCCGCCGCGACGTCGTACTCGGCCAGGTCGTAGGGCAGCACGCCCAGGCGCGCGTCGAAGAGGGCGCGGGCAGGACCGGGATCGAGCGTCTTCGATTCCAGGGGCGATCCCAGAGGCACGGCCATGAGGCGGCCGTCCTGCGCGCTGTAGAAGAGCTCGCGGCCGTCGCGGCGCCAGCGCGGAGCGAATCCTCCCTCGGACGAGACCAGCCGCTCGGCGCCCGGCCGGCCGAAGGGGCGCACGTAGACTTCCAAGCGTCCGTTGACGTCGGAGACATAGGCAAGCCACCGCCGGTCCGGCGAGAGCTGGGCATCGTACTCGAAGTACGGGCTGTCCAGGATGGCAAGAGGAGGCCCGCCCGCGAGCGGCAGCGCCTCGACGTCCCACGCCCCGGTGGGGTCCGCGGCCGTATACAGGAGCAGCCGGCCGTCGGAGGACCAGTCGGTGGGAAACTTGAAGCTCCCGGAGATCCGCAGCGCGCGTTCCGGGCCGCCGTCCAGACCCTTGGCATAGAGGTCCGCCGCGCCGCCGCGCTCGACGGCGAGAGCGATCCGGGACTGATCCGGAGACCAGACGGGGAAGAGGTAGCTGCCGGGGTTCGCCTGCGCAAAGGGACGCGCCTGACCTCCCGCGGCGTCGGCGAGCCAGATGCTGAAGGCCTGGGTCCGCGGGTCGAAGCGCGTCACCGCCACCTGCCGGCCATCCGGAGAGATCCGCGGGTTGGTCCAGTAGCCCGGCTCGCTCAGCGCGCCCTGGCGCTGCCCGGTCCGATCGAACCAGCGGAGCTGCGTGAGCACCAGGGGCGTGGTGCGGTAGGTCAGGGCTCCCGTGCCGGCGACCGAGAAGTCGGCCGCGCCGGCCTCGATGCTGAGCCCGCCCGCCAGGGGGATCGGCTCTCCCGCGAGCTCGAGCGATCCGGCGTCGAACCGCTGTGCCACCAGGTTGCCTTCGCGCGCGAAAAGGAGGTATCCCGGCGGTGCGTAGAGGACGTTCGAGGAGGAGGCAAAGAGGAGCTGCAGGTCCGGCGAGCCGACGGTCCCGACGTAGACGCCGCTGCGGTCCCCGTCCGCCTGCAGGGTGACGAGGAAGCGTCTGTGGCCGGGGAGAAAGGCGGGCCAGCGGTGGCTGACGTCGCGGCGCGTCCGGTCCAGCCGGGTGGCGGGCACCGCGGGTCCGCCGCCGCCGGCGTCGACCCGCCAGAGAGCCGACAGGGGGCTGGGCGCGAACAGGATCGTGCCGTCCTCTCCCCAGACGCCGCCGAGGCCCATGGGCGCCGCCGCCAGGGTCTGCACCGGTCCGCCCTCCGCCGGGATCCGCTTGAGCTTCCCCTCGGCGAAGAACGCGATCGACCTTCCGTCCGGCGACCAGAAGGGATGTTGCGCTCCGGTCGTGCCGTCGATCAGCCGCGGCTCGTCCTTGTCCAGGGAGCGGACCCAGAGGCGGGTGCCGCTGTCGGCCCCGATGGCGACGAGGACGACCTGCCTGCCGTCCGGCGAGAGCACCGCGGAGGGGAAGCTGTACAGCTTCGAGCCGGGCGGCGCCAGGATGGACGCCTGGAGCGGAGCCCTCTCTCCGTCCGGCATCCTGGCGAGCCAGATCCCCAGGCCCAGGACGCCAAGGAGGAGGAGACCCGCGGCTCCCCAGGCGATCCGCCGCCGGGTTGAGGGGGGCCCGGCGCCCGGGATGGAAGTGGAGCCGGACAGCGCCTCCAGGGCGAACACGAAGTCGCGCGCCGACTGGAAGCGCGCTTCGCGGTCCTTCTCCAGGCAGTGCCGGACCACGAGCTCGACGGCCAGGGGGATCGGCCGGCCCTCCGCGCTCTGGAGGTCCGGCGGATCCTGGCGCAGGATGGCGCCCAGGACCTCGATCGCCGCGCTGCCCTGGAAGGCCCGGCGCCCGGCGAGCATCTCGTAAAGGATGGCGCCCAGGGAGAAGAGGTCCGCCCGCGGATCGACCGGCAGCCCCCGCGCCTGCTCGGGGGCCATGTAGCCGACCGTGCCCATCACCACGCCCGGCTCCGTGCCGGGCACGGTCGTGGCCGTGGCGAGCCGGGAAGCCGAGTCGGGAAGCGGCAGCTTGGCCAAGCCGAAGTCCAGGATCTTCACCTGCCCGTCGCGCGTCAGGAACAGGTTCTCGGGCTTCAAGTCCCGGTGCACGATGCCCTGCTCGTGCGCCGCCGCCAGGCCGCGGGCGGTCTGGATCGCAATGTCCACGGCCTTGCGCACCGGCAGCGCTCCGCCGGCGAGCCGGGCGCGCAGGGTCTCGCCTTCGAGCAGCTCGGTCACGAGACAGGACGTGCCGCCCTCGGAACGGAAGTCGAAGACCGCCAGGATGTGGGGATGGCTGAGCGCCGAGGCGGCCCGCGCCTCCTGCTCGAAGCGGTGGAGGCGCTCGGGATCGGAGGCGAGCTCGGGAGCCAGGATCTTGATCGCCACCTGCCGTCCCAGCCGCGGGTCTTTCGCGCGGTAGACCTCTCCCATGCCGCCCGCGCCCAGCGGGGCAAGGATCTCGTAGGGACCGAGGCGGGTGCCGGCGACGAGCATGATCGGAATGTCCTGAGATGTCTTAAGATAATCCTACTACGATTCCGGGGAGGGACATCGATGCGGTTCCCGTTGAAGCTCGTCCGCCGCGGCGGTCCTGCGCTCACCGGCGAGATCCGGCCGGACGGCAGGCCGCTCCAGATCGGCCGGGCGACGAGCTGCGACGTCGTCCTGTCGGACCTCGCCGTCTCGCGCCGGCATGCGCGCCTGCGCTGCCAGGGAGCGGAGCTGGTGCTGGAGGACCTCGGCTCCTCGGGAGGGACCTGGGTCAACGGCGCGCGCGTCGAGCGCTGCGGCCTGCAGCTCGGAGACGTCGTCCGCTTCGGACGCAAGACCGAATACCAGGTGATGAGCACGGAGCTGACCGGCGCGACCTTCGTAGAGGCGGCGGCTCAGCCGGCGCCCGCCGCGGAGCAGGCAGAAGAGAGCGAGGAGCGGGAGAAGGCCTGAGATCCTTTGCCGGACGCCCCGCTTTGCGACGGATCGGTCAAAACCGTCGCGAAGTGGACCTTCGCCGTCGCGATGGAGATCTTCTTCGCGACGAAATCTCCGTGCCGCGGCTGTCGGAGCAAGAAATCGTCGCGAAGACGGGCTTCAGCCGGAGCAATAATCCAAGGCCGTCGGCATGTGCTCAAAGATCGTCGCGAAGTTTCTCTCCTCTCTCTTGGATAGGCGTAAGCCGTCGCAAACTTTCTGTGAATCGTCGCGAAATCGAGGATGATAGTCGCGATGTGTTGTCGAGTGATCGCGATAAGTAGAAAAGCAGTCGCGATCTGTATCTATATCGCGACTGATCGCGACTGTTTGTTGACGAATCTACAATCTGCCGCGCTGGATAAGGATACATCGCGACGATGTAAGCTTATCCGCGACCGTGGAGTCTTGAATCGTCGCGAAGTGCGCCCACTTCGCGACGGGCCAGCGCTTGCGGCGCACGGATCCGACCCATCGGACATCGCACTGTCGATTTCGCGGAGTCTCGTTCGACTATCGGTCGGGAACAAGAGAACCTTCACGAACTTTGGGGGAGACTCAAATGAGAAAGCTCAAGATCATCGAACACATCTCGCTGGACGGCGTGATCCAGCACTCAAACGAAGACGGCTTCCCTTATGCCGACTGGACCGCGCCCTATCGAAGCCCCGCCGGCCTGGACGCAATCCTCGCCGCGCAGGGCGAGAGCTTCGATCTGCTGCTTGGCCGTCGCACCTACGATATCTGGTCGGGCTTCTGGCCGAAGGCGCCGAGCAGTCCGATGGCGGACGGACTCAATGGGGCAACAAAATACGTCGCAACCCACCGTCCGGAAAGTCTTGAATGGGGCCCGTTCGAGGGCCTCGGCCCGGACATCGTCGAGGGCATTGGCCGCATCAAGTCGCAGGACGGTCCGGACCTTGTCCTCTGGGGTAGCTCCACGCTGACATCGACCCTGCTCGAGCACGGGCTTGCGGATGAAGTCGTGCTGGCCGTCTATCCGGTCCTGTTGGGCACGGGGAAGCGCATCTTCGCGGAGGGAACCCCGCCACGCTCCTTCGAGCTTGTCAGCACGAGGGCAATGCCGACCGGCATCATCCTCAATACTTACAGGATCGCCGGGCCTTTGAAGACCGGATAGCTCGACGACGCGACATCGCAGATCACCCCTTGATCGTCATCAGTGGCCAGAGCCGGGCGACGCCGCGCGCGATGCCGGCGTCCTCGACCGTTTCGATCACCGGTGTGAGTCCGGGTCGATCGGCGAGGGGTCCGGAAGCGATCGAGCTCCCGCTGACTCCCGAGCTCTTCCTCAATCCACAGCTTGAGGACAAGATGGTCCAGGGACAGGCGCATACCGAGACGGGCATCGAGATCTTCACTCTGTTGAACGAGCACTTCCGTCCCCAGATGGACGTGATGGTGGTCTTCGACATGAAGCACGTCTTCGGGCGCGGCCTCCCATCTCCGGCGCCGGACGTGTCGGTGACCCGCGGCATCCGCAAGCGTTTCGATCCCCGGCGCCGAAGCTTCGACGCGCGCAAGGAGGGAGTCGTCCCCTGCCTGGTCATCGAGGTCGTTTCGCCGTACAGCATCCGCGTGCGCGACACGGACCTGAAGGACAAGGTCAAGGCCTATGAGAAGGTCGGCATCGCCGAGTACCTGGTCGTGGACTCGCCGAGCATGCAGCCTCACGCGTGGTACTCGCTGCTCGGCTACCGGCTGGACGCGGCCCGCCGCTACCAGCCGATCGAGCCGGACGCCGAGGGGCGAATCCTCTCCGAGTCCACGGGTCTGTGGTTCCAGATCTCTCCGGACCGGGCCCGCGTCCTGATCTACGAGCACCCGTCCGGCCGGCGGCTCCTGACTCCCGCGGAAAGGGCCGACCGCGCGGAGTCCGAGCGGGCCCGCCTTCAAGAGGAGCTCGAACGTCTGCGCGGTGGACGCTGAGCGGCCTTCACTCCGGCCGCTGGTTCACCCACTCCCACCCGAACCGCCCCTTGATGCAGAGGTGGCCGCGGGTCACGTCGTGATCGACGGGCGAGGTGACTTTCACGATCTTCTCGTCCTGCGCGTGGACGGTGAGCGTGCAGCCCACGCCGCAGTAGGGGCAGATCGTGTCGGTCTGCGTCTGGCGGGACTCGTCCCAGGTGTCCGCCTTCCGCATGTCGTGCTCGCTCTTGAACATCAGCGCGCCGGTCGGACAGACGCCGATGCAGTTGCCGCAGTAGACGCAGGCCGAGTCCGGCAGCGCCACGTCGAACTCGGTCGAGATGCGCGCCTCGAAGCCGCGGCCGGCCACCGCGATGGCGAAGGTGTTCTGCGCGTCCTCGCCGCAGGCCTCCACGCATTTGTAGCAGACGATGCACTTCGAGTAGTCCCGCACGTAGAGGTCGTTGTCCACCTTGACCGGCTGGGCCACGGTGGCGGCCTGCTCCGCGCTCGGCGGATGGTGATGGCCGGGCCGCGCCGCATCGCGCTCGCCGGCCTCGTGCGGCGGCTCCGGCGGTCCGAAGCGCTCGGGCTCGGCCGCGTAGCGCTCCATGTAGGAGAGGAGCTGCGGCGCGGTCGAGACGTCCACCGACGAGGCCAGCAGCTCCAGGACGAGCCGGCGGCTCAGGCGCACGCGCTCGGAGTCGGTCTTCACCACCATGCCCGGCTCGGCCTTGCGCGAGCAGGCCGGGACCAGCGTGCGCGCGCCTTCGAGCTCCACCACGCAGACGCGGCAGACGTTGACCGGAGTGAGGTTCTCCAGGTAGCAGAGCGTCGGCGTGTCGATTCCGACCTGGCGCGCGGCTTCGAGCAGCGTGGCGCCTTCCGGCACGGTCACGGCCTGGCCGTCGATCGTGATCTCCACGGTGTTGCGCGGGCGCGGCGGCGGGATCACGGGGATCGGTCCGCGCGGGACCGGGACCTTCTGATCGGGAGCGGACTGCTGACTCATCTCTTCTCCTGAAGGATCGGGAAGCGCGCGAGGGCCGACTCGATGGCGCCCGACGCGGTCTGGCCGAGGCCGCAGATGGAGGCGTCGCGCATCACCTGGCCCAGCTCCTTGAGCAGCGCCAGCTCCTCCTCGACCGAGCCGAACGGGCGGTCTGACGCCAGCCGGTGCAGCACCTCCTCCTGGCGCACCGTGCCGACGCGGCACGGCACGCACTGGCCGCACGATTCGTCGCGGAAAAACTGAGCGATCCGCCGCAGCACCTGCCTGAGATCGACCGTGTCGTCGAACGGCATGACCACGCCCGAGCCCAGCGCGGCGCCGATGGCGCGGGTGCCCTCGAAGGTCAGCGGCACGTCGATCTGGTCGGGCGTGATGAAGGCTCCGGCCGCGCCGCCCAGGAGGATGGCCTGGATGTTGCCGCTTCCCCCGAACCCGCCGGCTTTGTCGATCAACTCGCGCAGCGTGGTGCCGAACGGGACTTCGTAAACGCCGGGCCGTTTCACATGGCCGGAAAGACAGAAGAGCTTCGGCCCGGTCGAACGCTCGGTGCCGACCGATGCATAGGTTTTTCCGCCGTCGATCAGGATCGGCAGGACGTTGACCAGGGTCTCGACGTTGTTGATCGCCGTGGGCTGGCCGAACAGGCCGGCCTGGGTGGGGAACGGCGGCTTGTTGCGCGGCTCGCCGCGCTCGCCTTCGAGCGAATTGAGGAGCGCCGTCTCCTCGCCGCAGATGTAGGCCCCGGCGCCGCGGCGCAGCTCGATATCGAAGCGCACGCCGGAGCCCAGGACGTCGGCGCCGAGGAAGCCGCGCTCGTAGCAGCGCCGGATCGCGTTCTCCAGCAGCCCGGTGGCGAGCGGGTACTCGCCGCGGATGTAGAGATAGCCGCGCTCGCAGCCGGTGGCGAAGCCCGCGACGATCATCGACTCGACGAGCGAGTAGGGATCCCCTTCCATGATCACGCGGTCCTTGAAGGTGCCGGGCTCGGACTCGTCGGCGTTGCAGACCAGATAACGCGGCAGCGGCGCCGAGCGCATGCCGAGCCACTTCTGACCCGTAGGGAACGCGGCGCCGCCGCGGCCGACGAGCTTCGAATCGATCACCTCGCGCACCACCCGGTCGGGCCCCATCTCGAGAGCCCGGCGCAGCGCCAGGAAACCGCCGGCCGCGCGGTAGTCGTCCAGGCTGCGCGGATCGATCCGGCCCACGCGCTTCAGGAGGACGAGGCCGGGCTCGCCGATCTGGGGCACCGAAGCGGCGGGGGGGACCGGCGGAACGGTACCCTCTGCGACCGCGGCCTGGAGATCGTCGAGCGTCGCCGGAGCGATGGACAGCTCGCGCGGCGGCTTCCCCGCCACGGTCACCAGAGCCGCGGGCGCGCGTTCGCAGAGGCCGAGGCACGGGCTGCGGTGCCACGTCATGCCGTCGCGGCCGTCGCGATGGGTGCCGGCCGGACCGATCACGTTTTCCAGGCCGGCGCAGAGCGCTTCGGCACCGTGCGGCTGGCAGCCGATGTCGTCGCACACGTGAACGGCGACCGGCGGATGCGGGCGGGTCTGGAGCAGGGCGTAGAAGTCGGCCACGCCGAACGCCTCGGCCGGCGGCACTTCGAGCGCGCGGCAGGCGTAGTTGAGCGCGCCCGGGCTGATCCAGCCGACGCGGCCCTGGATGGCGTGGAGGACCGGAAGGAGATACTGGCGGCGGTGGCGTCCAGGGCCGTGCCAGAAGGCGTCCAGCATCAGCTCGGCCAGACAGACATCGACCGCGTCCTGCTCCTCGGGGTTGGGCTCGTGGTCGGTGAAATGAAGGTCCATTCAGCTCCTGGCGTCAGGCGGGGACGGTCTCCTCGACCTCGGCGGCTTCGACGGGCACCCGCAACGGCTCGATCCGGATCGCGGCCGCCTTGAACTCCGAGGTGCCGGACTTCGGATCGACGGCGTCGATGGTCAGCTCGTTCGTCGCCACCTGCTCGGGGAAGTGGAAGGTCATGAACGCGAGGCCGGGCCTCAAGCCCTCGTCGAGCCGCACCGGCGCGAGCACCGAGCCGCGCGGCGAGACCACGCGCACGACCTCGCCCGGGGCGACGCCGAGGCGCCGGGCATCCTCGGGACAGAGGTCGATGGTTTCGCCCTGGCGCAGCGGCGAGGAGAAGCGGCCCGACTGCACGCCGGTGTTGTAGGAGTCGAGCCGGCGGCCGGTGGTCAGGCGGATCGGGAAGTCCTCCGAGAGCGACTCCACGGGCGGCTCGTCGTTCAGGCAGGCGAACGGCGCGAGCGGTCCGACCACCGGCCGCTGCCAGAGCCGGCCGTGCAGGTAGCTCTCGCCGGGGTGGGTCTCGTCGTAACACGGCCACTGGATGCCGTCGAGCTCCTCCAGACGGGCGTAGGACATGCCGGCGTAGGCCGGGCTGAGCGAGCGCACCTCGTTCCAGAGCTCCTCGGCGGTCGGGTTGCCCAGATCGTGGCCGAGCCGGCGCGACAGCTCGCAGAGGATCTCGATGTCGTCGCGCACGCCGGGCGGCGGCGGCAGGGCGCGGCGCACGCGCTGGACGCGGCGCTCGCTGTTGGTCACCGTGCCCTCGGATTCGCACCAGCCCGCGGCGGCCGGCAGCACCACGTCCGCCAGCTCGGCCGTGCCGGTCATGACCATGTCCTGCACCACGAGCGTGGAGAGGCCGCCGAGCAGCCGTATGGCGCGGTGCTGGTCGGCCTCGGAGTGGGCCGGGTTCTCGCCGATGACGTAGAGGGCGGTCAGGTCGCCGTGCTCCATGGCCTCGAACATCTGGCTCAGGTTCCAGCCGCGCTTCGCCGGGACCGGGACGCCCCAGGCGCGCTCGAAATTCGCGCGCAGCTCGTCGTTCTCGACGTGCTGGAAGCCGGGCAGACGGTCGGGCAGCGCGCCCATGTCGCCGCCGCCCTGCACGTTGTTCTGGCCGCGCAGCGGGTTGAGGCCCGAGCCGTAGCGCCCGACGTGGCCGGCGAGGAGGCCGAGGTTGATCAGCGAGCGGACGTTGTCCACCCCGTTGTGGTGCTCGGTGATGCCGAGCGTCCAGCAGAGGATGGCGCGGTCGGCGCGCGCGTAGGCGTGGGCGAGCTCGCGGATCGACGCCGCGGGCACGCCGGTGACCTGCTCGGCGGCGTCGAGCGTGTAGGGCTCGACGTGGCGGCGGAAGTCCTCGAAGCCGCTGGTCGCGTTCTCGACGAAGCTGCGGTTTTCCAGGCCGGTCGCGAGGATCTCGCGCGCCACGGCGTTGGCCAGGAACACGTCGGTGCCCACGTTCAAGGCCAGATGCCGCACCGCCCACTGGGCGGAGGAGGTCCGCCGCGGATCGACCACGTAGAGCCGGGCGCCGTTGTGGATGCCCTTGAGCACGTGGTGGAAGAAGATCGGATGCGTCTCCCGGGCGTTGCTGCCCCAGAGCACAAGGAGATCCGTCTCCTCGACCTCGCGGTAGGAGCTGGTGCCGCCACCCATTCCGAAGACCGTCGCCAGACCGACGACGCTGGGGGCGTGTCAGGTCCGGTTGCAGCTGTCGATGTTGTTGCTGCCGATCACCGTCCGGGAGAACTTCTGGGCGAGGAAGTTCATCTCGTTGGTGGTCTTCGAGCAGCTGAACAACCCGAACGTCTGCGGCCCCTTCCTCTCCACGGCGGAACGGAAGCCTGCCGCGGCGCGGTCGAGCGCCTCGTCCCAGGTGGCGGGACGCAGGATGCCGTTCTTACGGACGAGGGGGGTGGTCAGCCGGGTGTCTCGATTGCGCATAGGTCCTCCTGAGAACGGTATATTAGCCGCAAGGACCCGAAGGACTGCAAGGACCTCAAGGACTCAAGGAGACCTCATGCAGGAGATCACCCGCAGGAGCTTTCTGGGCACCACGGCTTTGGTGGGCACCGGCCGGATGCTCGGCTTCCCGATGCTGGCCGCGGCCGAACCGGCCTCGGGCTCGATCCAGGCCATCGACGCGTTCGTCAACCGGCACCTCCGGGAGCGCGGCGCCCCGGGGCTGATCCTGGGGCTCGCGGACCGCGAGCGCGTCCTGGCCGCGCGTCCCTACGGCCACCGCGACATCAAGACCGGCCAGCCGGTTGAGTCCGGCGACCTGTTCGAGATCGGGTCGATCACCAAGTCCTTCATCGCGATCTCGCTCCTCCAGCTCCGCGAGGCCGGCAGGCTCGACCTCGACCGGCCGATCCGCGAGTACCTGCCCTGGCTGCGGATCGAGAGCTCCTACGCGCCGATCACGGTCCACCACCTGCTGACCCACAGCTCCGGCCTGCCGAACCCGCTCTCCTGGACCGGGATCCCGCTCTGGACCAGCCACGCGCCGGGCGAGCACTTCCACTACTGCAACCTGGGCTACGACATCCTGGGCCGATTGCTCGAGACGCTCGACGGCCGGAGGCTCAGGGAGATCCTCCCGGCCCGCATCTTCCAGCCGCTCGGCATGACCTCGACCGCGCCGGTGATCGCGCACGACCTCCGCTCGCGCATGCCGGTGAGCTACTGGCCGCTCTACGACGACCGGCCGTTCCAGAGGCACGGCCCGCTGGCCGAGGCCCCCTACCTGGCCATGGACAACGCCGCCGGCTGCGTCGTCTCGACGGCCGGCGACATGGCGCTCTACATGAGGATGCTGCTCAACCGCGGCCGGCCGGTCCTTTCCGAGGAGAGCTTCGCGCTGTTCTCGAAGCCGGCCATCCCGGCGCCGAGCTTCGGCGAGGGCGCGGGCTACGGCTACGGCATCGCCGTCCAGCCGGTGGAAGGCCGCACTCTCCTGCGCCACACCGGCGGCATGGTCTCGTTCTCCTCGGCCATGCAGGTCGACCTCGACGCCGGCTTCGGCGCCTTCGCCTCGGTCAACGCCTCGCTGGCCGGCTACCGTCCGAACCCGGTGGCGGCCTATTCGCTGGCGGCGCTGCGGGCGGAGCGGGAAAACCGTCCACTGCCGCCGATGCCGGAGCCCGACGACCCCTACAAGGTTCCGAACACGGGCGACTACGTCGGGACGTACACGGCTCCGGATGGCCGCAAGCTCGTTCTCTCCGCGGAGGGCGACCTCCTGCGCCTGGTATTGGCCGGCGAGCGGGCCGGCGAGCGCATCCCGCTGGAAAGGCTCGCGCCGGATACCTTCTTCGTCTCCCATCCGGATTTCGCCCTCTTCGCGCTGGGCTTCGGGCGGGACGGGAAGGGAGCCGTCGTGGAGGCGAGCTACGGCGAGGACTGGTACGCCGGCGAGCGCTACGCCGGTCCGCGCGCGTTCGAGACCCCGGCGGAGTGGCGGGCTTTCGCCGGCCACTACCGCAACGACAGTCCGTGGGAAGGCAGCGCGCGGATCGCCCTCCGCAACGGCCGCCTCTGGATCGGCGGCGACACGCCGCTCGTGCCGCTCGGCGCGGACCTCTTCCGGATCGGGGACGAGGAGCACTCGCCGGACCGGGTGCGGTTCGGCAACGTCGTGAACGGCCGCGCCCTCGTGGCCACGTTCAACGGCGTCGACTATCGCCGGATCGAGACGTAGCGGTCAGCCCTGCCACGCCACGAGCTGCTCCCGCATCCGCAGGAGCGCGTTCTTCGATTCGATGAGGCTGTCGAGTTGATGGTCGATCTTCTGCAGGAGCCGGTCGGTCTCCTGCACCAGGTGCGTGGGCGCCGGGTGACGCGGCCGGGCCTGCTCTCGCTCGCGCCGCTCCTCCTCCATGACCTCGTGCAGTTTTTCGGGCGTGCAGCCCAGGGCCGCCGCAATCGGGACGAGCGATCTCGGAGTCGTGCCCCCCTGCTCCCATTTGCACCAGGTCTCGGGGCTGACTCCGACGCTTCTTGCCAGGACATTTTGAGGACGCTTGCCTCTCAGCTTTCGCATCGCGGAGGCCAGATCTCTAGGATCGATCATGGGAAAAGATTAGCGGATGCCACGCTCCGTGGCAAGAAGAAATACGCGTTTTGTGCGAAATTCTTGGAGAGAATGGGATTTATGAGCTAAGAATTAGCTTTCGAGGTCCTCAGCGGCCGGCCGACACGGGGGTTCCCGGCGGGAGCTTGAGGAGATAGTGCCGGAACGCCAGGAGAAGCTTCTTTCGAACGAGCAGGCTGTCCAGGTCGTGGTCGATCTCCCGGAGCTCGCGGTCCGTGTCCTTCAGAAGAGAGTCGGAAGTCTCCATGGGCACTGGAGCTTCGCGCTGCGATTCGGCCGCGAGCCGGGCGCTGCCGATCTTCAGCGCCTCCTGCTCCAGCACCGTGACATCGCACCCGAGCGCCACAGCGATGCGATCCAACTGCTTCCGGCGCGGAATCCTCTTGCCGCGCTCGTAATCGCTCCAGGTGCTCGCCGTCATCCCCGCGGCCTCGGCCAGGACCCACTGCTTTCGGGACCCTCGGAGCCGCCGTATTGCCTGTCCCAGATCGTATCCATCCATGAGAAAAATCATAGATTGACGAGTTAAAGCGAAGCAATACCGGTGAAAGTATCTATATAGATACCATAAATCAGGTACACGTACGCTAACTTTCAGGCTAAAAGACGAACAGAATCTGTTTCCGGCGAAGAAAAACTGGATCGAAACGCGAAGTCCAAGGAGAAGTCGAATGCGGGTTCCGGGAAAAATCGCGGTGGTGAGCGAACCCGGTGGCTGCCAGGCGTAGGCGGGGCGCAGCGGGCTGCGCCCCGGAGCCGGAGGGAGTTGCTACTCAGCCGCGACCGGGTTGAGCGGGGCGCCCACGGGGAGGCCCATCTTCTCGCGTAGCTTCATCTCGAGCTCGTCGGCGAGGTCGGGGTTCTCGCGGAGGAAATTCTTGGAGTTGTCGCGGCCCTGGCCGAGACGGAGGTCGCCGTAGGAGTACCAGGCGCCGCTCTTGACCACCATCTTGTGCTCGACGCCGAGGTCGATGAGCTCGCCCAGGCGCGAGATACCCTCGCCGTAGTCGATGTCGAACTCGGCCTGGCGGAAGGGCGCCGCGCACTTGTTCTTGACGATCTTCACCTTGGCGCGCGAGCCGGTGACCTCCTCGCCGTCCTTGAGCGAGGCGATGCGGCGGATGTCCACCCGCACCGAGGAGTAGAACTTGAGCGCCCGGCCGCCGGTCGTGGTCTCCGGGTTGCCGAACATGACGCCGATCTTCTCGCGGATCTGGTTGATGAAGATCATGCAGGTCCTCGACTTCGCGACGATCGCGGTCAGCTTGCGCAGCGCCTGCGACATCAGGCGGGCCTGGAGGCCGACGTGGGAGTCGCCCATCTCGCCTTCGAGCTCGGCCTTGGGGACCAGGGCGGCCACCGAGTCGACGACCAGGACGTCCACCGCGTTGCTGCGCACCAGCATCTCGGCGATCTCCAGCGCCTGCTCGCCGCTGTCCGGCTGCGAGACCAGGAGGTTGTCGATGTCCACCCCGAGCTTGCGGGCATACTCGGCGTCGAGCGCGTGCTCGGCGTCGATGAAGGCCGCGACGCCGCCGCGCTTCTGCGCCTGGGCGACCACCGAGAGGGCGAGCGTCGTCTTGCCCGAGGACTCCGGCCCGAAGACCTCCACCACCCGGCCGCGCGGGAAGCCGCCGATGCCGATCGCCGCGTCGACCGAGATCGAGCCGGTGGAGATCGCCTCCAGCGCCAGCGTCTCCCTCTGGCCCAGGCGCATGATGGACCCCTTGCCGAACTGCCGCTCGATTTGCGACAAGGCGCCGTCGATCGCCTTCAGCCGGTCCAGTTTTGGTTCTGCCATGTCGTGTTCGCTCCTTGAAGGGCCGGGAGGTCTTCCGGGACTCGCCGGGCCGTTACGTTTCGCGGGGGACGGAGACGGGGTCGCCGTGTACCCTCCATGGTAGAAGACGGAAATGCGGCGGTCAATCTCGGAGTTGAAGGTGGGGATAGTAGACTGCGTGCACCGCCTCTGGATGCTGCAGGTTTCCGATGCGTATACCTTTGGCTATACTTTGAGCTTAGAAACGGACAATCCGGACAACCTATGGAACCTTACCTCGTCGAGACGAGCGACGCGGCTCAGACCGCGGAACCCATCCACCGCCTGGAGGCCAACGTCGCCCGCGTGATCCGCGGCAAGCGCGAGGTCATCCGGCTCTGCACGGTCTGCCTCCTGGCCCGCGGCCACATCCTCATCGAGGACGTCCCCGGCGTCGGCAAGACCACGCTGTCCCAGGCGCTGGCCCGCTCCCTCGGCCTCGCCTTCCAGCGCATCCAGTTCACCAGCGACCTGCTGCCGTCGGACATCATCGGCGTCTCGATCTTCAACCAGAAGACCCAGGCGTTCGAGTTCGTCCCCGGGCCGCTGTTCGCCAACGTGGTGCTGGCCGACGAGATCAACCGCGCCACGCCCAAGACCCAGTCGGCTCTGCTCGAGTCGATGAGCGAGCGCAAGGTGTCGGTCGAGCGCAAGCGTTACGCCCTGCCCGAGCCCTTCGTCGTGCTCGCGACCCAGAACCCGTTCGAGTACCAGGGCACCTTCCCGCTGCCCGAGTCGCAGCTCGACCGCTTCCTGATGTCGCTCTCGCTCGGCTACCCTCCGCGCGCCGACGAGAAGGACCTCCTGCTTTCGGGCGGCGTCGAGGACGCGCTGGAGGAGCTGAAGCCGGTCCTCACCCGCGACGGGCTGCTCGACCTCCAGGAGCGGGTCGCCCGCGTGCGGGTGGCCGACAAGCTCGCCGAGTACATCCTGTCGATCGCCGAGGCGACCCGCCACGGCGGCGAGTTCCTGCTCGGCGTCTCCACCCGCGGCGTCCAGGCGCTCTTCCGCGCGACGCAGGCGCTCGCGCTCTGCGAGGGCCGCGGCTACGCGATTCCGGACGACGTCCAGCGCCTCGCCTCACCGGTGCTGGGCCACCGCATCGCGCTCAAGCGCGGCGCGGGCGATCTCGACAGCGCCCGCAAGGCCGTCGAGCGGGTCGTGGCGGCCACGCCCGTGCCTCTATGAAACCCCGCAGGCGGCGGCCGGCGCCCGAGGGCATCCGCATCACCACGGTGGGGCTGTGGTACGTGCTGCTCGCGGTGCTGGTGGCCATCGCCGCCACCAACACGGGCAACAACTCGCTCTACATGGTGATGGCGATCATGCTGTCGGTCCTCATCCTGTCGGGCGTGCTGTCGCGGGAGAACGTACGCGGCCTGGAGATCGAGCTCGAGTCGCCCGGCGAGGTGTTCGCCAACCGGCCGTTCCCGCTCGGCTTCACGCTCAGGAGCCGCGGACGGCTCGCGCCGCGCTGGTTCCTCCTCTTCACGGTGTCGCGCTCGGCGCAGCCCATGCTGGTCCCGTTCCTGCCGCGCCTGGGCCGCAGCGTGGGCCGGATCGACATGATGATCGGCTCGCGCGGCCACCACCGCTTCCCGCACGCGCATGTGTCGAGCCTGTTCCCGTTCGGCTTCTTCCGCAAGGGCGTGCGCTATCCCGTGGACCTCGACGTCCTGGTCTTCCCCGAGATCTTCGCCGCCGCCTCGGCGAGCCGGTCGGAGATCGACCACCAGAACGGCGAGGACGCCAGCCGCCGCGCCGGCTGGGGCCACGGCCTCCACGCCCTGCGTCCGTTCCGGCACGGCGACGACCCGCGCGGCATCCACTGGAAGCAGACCGCCCGCACCGGCAACCTGGTCTACATGGAGCGCGAGTCCGAGCAGAGCCGGCGCCTGGCCATCCTGTTCGACAACGGGGTGGGCGACCTGACCGACAAGGACGCCTTCGGCCGCTTCGAGCGGCTGGTCAGCGAGGCGGCCACGTCCGCGCTGGACCACCTGTCCCGCGGCTACGAGGTCGAGCTGGTGACGCGCGACCGGGTCCTGCCGTTCGCGGGCGGACCGCGGCAGCGCCTGGCGATCCTGGAGACGCTGGCGCTGGTCGAGACCCGGCCGCGCTCGGCCGAGCCGCTGCGGTCGAGCGACGCGCGCGCCCAGCAGCTCCGGGTCCACCTGGACGCCGAGCCGGTCAGCCTGTCGGGCAGCCGGACGAGCGGCGTGAGGAGGGCGCGGTGACCTTCGCCCGCCAGAAGCGCCTGCTGCTCGGCTTCCTGGCGCTCCTCGCGCCCCTGCCGCTGCCGTTCAACGAGGTGGTGTCGTGGGCGGCGGTGGTCGCCTTCCTGATCGGCGTCCTCCTCTTCCTGCGCCGCGCCGATGCCGATGCCCAGCGCTGGCTGCCGCTCTGGGGGATGAACGTGCTGGGGCTGGTCTATCTCCCGCTGTTCTTCCTCGACTTCCTGGTGCTCTCGCGCGGCCGTCTGCTGCCGCCGGTGCTCCACCTGATCCTCTTCGCGCTGCTGGTCAAGCTCTTCTCGCTGACGCGGGAGCGCGACAAGTGGCAGGCGGCGATGGGCATCTTCTTCCTCTTCCTGGCGAGCATGGGCACGAGTGTCCATCCGACGATCGTGCTCTACCTGGTGGCCTTCCTGGTGCTGACGCTGGTGATGCTCACCCGCTTCGCCTTCCTGCACGTGCTGGCCGGCTTCGGCCGTGAGGACCCGGCGCTGGCGCGCATCCCGCTGCGCTCGTTCCTGGCCTTCTGCACGCTGCTCACGATCGTGCTCGCGGTGCCGCTCTTCGCCTTCCTGCCGCGCGTGCCGTCGCCGTACATCGTCGGCCGCGGCACCGGCCTGGGGCAGACGATCGAGGCCGCCGGCTTCTCGGACGAGGTGACGCTCGACTCGATCGGCCAGATCCGCAACAGCCGCGACGTGGCCCTGCGGCTGCTGGAGGAGGGCGCGCTCAACCCGAACCGGGAGATGCGCTTCAAGGCCGCGACCTACGACATCTATCAAGGCGGCACGTGGCGCAAGTCGCCGGTCGCCACGGTCCTGCACCGCGACCCGGGCGTGCGCTTCTGGCTCGACCAGCGGCGCCCGCCGGCGCGCTGGGCGAAGATCTTTCTCCACCCGCTCCACAGCCGGAGCGTGCCGCTGCCGGTCGAGACCCTCGTGGTCGAGCCGAAGACGCCGACGCTCGTGGTCGACGAGGGCGGCGCGATCTCGTTCGGCTTCAACCCGGTCGAGATGGTCGAGTACCGGGTGGGCCTGCTCAACGAGCCGGTGCTGACCGCGGACGTGCCGTCGCGGCTGCCGTCGGACCCGACGCTCGACCTCGCCGGCGTGACGCCGCGCATCGCCGGCCTCGCGCAGCGGGTGATGGGGCAGGGCACGCCGTCGGAGCGCGTCCACCGGCTGGAGCTCCACCTGATCCAGGACTACGAGTACACGCTCGACTTCCGCGGCCGTTCGTCGGCGAACCCGATCGAGGATTTCCTCTTCCGGTACAAGAGCGGCCAGTGCGAGTACTTCGCGTCGTCGATGGTCCTGCTGCTGCGCTCGCAGGGCATCCCCGCGCGCCTGGTCACCGGCTTCCTGGGCGGCGAGTACAACCCCTTCGAAGGCTATTACATCGTGCGCGACAGCAATGCTCACGCCTGGGTCGAGGCCTGGGTGCCCGGAGAGGGCTGGCGGATCTTCGATCCCACGCCGCCGGCCGGCCGGCCCACGGCGGAGCAGGAGGGTCTGCCGCTCCTGATGCGCCAGGCCTGGGACTATGTGGTGTTCCGCTGGGACCGCTACGTCCTGACCTTCGGCCTGTACGACCAGATCCGGATCTTCGGCGGCCTGCGCCAGCTCTGGAGCGAGCTCTGGCGGACGTTCGACCGCAAGGGCCAGGACGCCGCCGAGCCGGCCGTCCTGCCTGGAGGTCCGAACATCCAGGCCACACCGGTGCCTCAGGGCTCGCGGCTGCCGGAGGTCTCCTGGCCCGTGGTGGTGGGTCTCGCGCTGCTCGCGGCGGCGGTCCTCGGCCTCTACCTCAAGCTCAGGCCGCCGTTGACCGCGACCCAGGCCTACACGCGTCTGCGCCGCCGCCTGGGCCGCCGCGGCTCGCCGCTCGCCGACTCGGTGCCGCCGCTCGTGGTGCGCGCCGAGGCGGCCGTCCGCTATCCCGAGGCCGCCGAGCCCACGGCGAAGGTGATCGCCTTCTACCTGCGCGAGAGCTTCGGCGGCGAGCCGCTGGCGGACGAGGACCGCGAGGCCCTGAAGACCGCGCTCCAGGAAGCCGAGCGCGGGATGCGGAAGGCGGGGTAGGGTCAGCCGGAACGGCGCCGGATCTCGATGATGACGAACTCGACGGAGTGATTCGCCAGCGCTTCGATCAACCGCTGGAAGTCAGTCGTCCAGTTCCACTCCTCGTCCGGCTGCTTCGGGTTCCGGTCCATCGCGACCAGTATACCCTCCGCTCAACTGCGGGTCGCCGCCACCTCCGCCAGCGCCTCGGCCGGCAGCACGAACGCGCCCGCGGTCAGGTCCGAGTCGGGCTCGGCGATCTCCGGGTAGCGGATGTCGTGGAGGACCTGGAGGTCGAAAACCTCCTGGACCAGGCCCTCGAAACGCAGGAAGCCGGCGATCCTGCCGTCGCGCAGGTCGAGCACCCAGACGCCGCAGAGCTTCTCCTTCACCCTTTCGGCGAGCGGGATGCCGCCGAAGATGTTGCTCTCGCGCACCTGCGAGAGGCCCACGAATGCGTAGGGTCCGGCGAAGGCGAGGCCGCGCGTGAAGCCGGGGAGCCGCGCGATCGTCTCCATCCGGCCGCTGGCGGGGTCCAGGAAGCCGACCTCCCCCTTGCCCGATTCGAGCACCCAGAGCCGGCCCGCGTGCCAGCGCGGCGAGTGCGGCATGGAGAGGCCGCGCGCCACGGTCTCTCCCGACTCGACGTCGATCAGGCAGCCGCCGTCCGCCTTGCGCTCCCGCCAGCCCTGCGGCGAATCGGTCTCGCCGAGCGCCGTGACGTAGCGCACCCGGCCGTCCACGACCGCGAGGCCGTTCAGGTGGCAGCGGTCCTCCGGCGCCAGCGCCGTCACGAAGCGCGGACGCCAGCGCGGCACGAAGCTGTGATCCTCGTCGAGCATCGAGAGGCAGGAGAAGCGCGTGTTCACGATCCACAGACCGTCACCGGCGAAGGCCAGCTCGTGGACGCGGATGTCTCCCGTGACGTGGCCCCGCCGCGGCAGGAAACAGGCGTCGTGCTTGCCTGCGGGCGGCAGCTTGCGCGCCAGCTCCGGCTGGTTGCGGTACTCCCAGACGTGGCGCTGCGTGCCGAGCGCCAGGTAGCGCGGACCGACCGCGATGCCCATCGGGCTCGGGAAGGCCCGGAAGTGCGTGTTGAGCGAGCCGCCGTCGGCCCGCACCGCGATCAGCCGGCCGCTCTGGTAGGTGGAGACCAGGAGCGAGAGGCCGAGCCGCGCGAAGAGGCCGGGCAGGTCGGCGGTGAACACGCTGCGGAAGACGCTCGGATCGGCCGGCGGCGTCGGTTTCGGAGCATCGGCGAAGGCCTTGGGCCGGACAGGCCGCGTGGCCGGCGGCCGGGCGAAGACGTCGCGGGCGCGCTCGGCGACCGCAGCGGCGAGCGGCAACACCGGCTTCAGCTCCTCTCCGTTGTGCCGCCACTTCTCCGGCTCCGGCGAGGTGAGCGTGTGGCGCGACGCCGGCAGCGGCGCGGTGAGGGTCCGGTCCCAGGCGAGGCCCGCGAAGGCGCAGATCCTCTCGATCTCCTTCTGCGGCTCGGCGACCAGTCGGTCGTAGCTCGCCACGCACCAGCGGTCCGGGCCGAGCGCCTCCAGGTCGTCGAGGAGCTGCGCGGTCGCGGCGGCCCATTGGCGCGCCGCGATCTCGGCCACGGGCCGGCCGGACAGCTCGCGCCAGCCCGGCGTCAGGACGAGCGACCAAGGCGGTCCCGCCCAGTCCGGCAGGCGCGGGTAGGTCGCGAAGCGCCCGGACTTCCAGGCGTCGAGCATCGAGCTGATCGTCTCGCGCGGATCGCGGTAGAGATAGAGGAAGAGCGCATCCGGGAACGCCGCGGCGAGGAACGGCACGCGCAGGGAGTTCTTCGGAGTCTTCTCGAGGAAGCGCAGCCCCGTCGCGGTGTCTGCGGGGAGCGCCGGCGCATTGCCTTCGCGGTCCCGCAGCCCGTCGAAGAAGGCCCGCTCCAGCCGCCGCACGAGGCCCGGGCTCGCGTCTTCCGCGGTCAGCCGGTTCGATTCGAAGCCGCGCCGCGACGGGTGCAGCTCCGGGATGTTCTCGATCAGCGCGTGGCTCTCGCCGCCGATCGTCCACAGGCCCGGAGCCTGCGAGAGCGTCTCGAACAGGAGGCTGCTTCCCGAGCGCGGAGGACAGACCAGGAAGATCGGCCTGTCGAACAGAGGACGGGAGGGGGGCGGGGAGGGGGTCTTCAATTCAGGATTGAGGCCTGGCCGGACCACCATCTGCCGCACGATCTCCACCGCCTCCGCGCCGTTCGGCAGCCGCAGACGGTTTTCATAGCCGGCCAGGCGCGCGTTCAGATCGTCGAGGAGCTGGCGGTATGCCGGCCAGCCTTCGGGCGCTTCGCCGTAGCGCGCCCAGAGCGCGCGCCAGTCGCGCCGGAAGCGGTCGAGCCCGTCGCGCAGCTCCGCCACCAGGCCGGCCCGCCGCGCCTCGGAGACCTCCAGGTCCGCGGCCAGCCAGCCGAGCAGCGACTCCTGCTCCCAGGGAGACATGACCACCGGCTGGTTCACCGTCTCGAAGGCGAGCCCGGGATCGGCGTCCGGGTCGAATTCCACACGCCGCGCCTGGGCACCCGCCTGCCCTGCCTGCGAAACGAGGTCCCAGAACGCGGCCGAGCCCACGCTGTCGGCCACCAGGTGGATGCGCCGGGTGGGGTTCGGATTGAGCACGTTGTGCCGCTTCCAGGTGTCGAAGATCCAGGCTTCGCCGGCGGCCATGTGGACCTCGCGCTCGCCGCACAGGAAGCGCACGGCCGGGTCGGTGACCACGGGCACGTGGATGCGCGCGCGCTGCATCCAGTAGTAGTTCGTGTCCGAGTGCGCGGTGGCCTCGGCGTTGCCGTCCAGCCGCATGAGCCGGGTACGGCCGAGCACCGTGCCGAAGGCCGCGAGCGCCTGGCGCAGATAGGGGCAGCGCGCGAAATGCGGCGTCGGCCGCATCGGGCCGCGGGTGGCATCGTTCGCCGGATCGCCGCCGGCGGCGATGAGCGGCAGCGCCGAGTTGCCGGGATGGCCCTGCGGGTGAGGCCGCCAGTCGGATTCCGGGATGCGGGCCACCTCTCCGGCCAGGAGATCGGCGTCGAACAGCAGCGGCAACCTGATGAATTCTGAATTCAACCGCACGGTCTTCCACCTCGGAGAAGAGCGGGTATACTACCGCGAATTTCACGGGTGGTTTCCAGGGCGCGCGTCGCCGGGAGGGGTCGATGTCCGAAAGTCGTTCGCCGTCGTCGAGACAGCCGAGACAGCAGCGCCGTGCGCAGGAGCGGAAGCTGCGCAAGGCCGGGAAAGCTCAGGCCGCCCTGACCCTCGGAGCCGCCGCGCTGGCCGCCGCCCCGGGCGCGCAGGCCGCAACGTTCACGGTCACCAACCTGAACGACAGCGGAGCCGGAAGCCTCCGGCAGGCCATCCTCGACGCCAACGGCGCGGCCGGCGCGGACGTGGTCGACTTCCAGGCCGGCCTCACCGGCACGATCACGCTGACGACCGGCCAGCTCTCGATCTATGACTCGGTCGACGTCCAGGGCCCCGGCGCGTCGGTCCTCACGGTCAGCGGAAACAACGCCGACCGCGTGTTCTACCTCTACGCCAACGCGGCGACGATCGACGTCACCCTCTCCGGCCTGACGATCACCGGCGGCAACGCGAACATCGGCGGCGGCGTCGTCGACTTCGACGAGAACCTGACGCTCGACAGCGTGGTCATCACCGGCAACGCGGCCACCGGCGACGGTGGCGGCGTCTGGGCCGACGGGTTCAACATGAACCTGACGATCCAGAATTCGACGGTCTCCGGCAACACCTCGGGCGACGACGGCGGCGGGATGTACGTCGAGGACACGGGCGGGCCGCTGAACATCCAGAATTCCATCTTCTCCGGCAACGACGCGACCGACAAGGGCGGCGGCATCTACTTCTACGATCCGGACGACGACGTGAACATCGTCGATTCGACGATCTCGGGGAACTCGGCCGGCACCCTGGGTGGCGGCATCTACCTGTACAGCCCGGACGACGGGATCCTCACGATCAGCCGCACCACGATCTCGGGCAACGACGCCCAGGCGGGCGGCGGCCTGTTCCTGTATTCACCGGACCATGAGGGCTCCATCGAGAACAGCACGATCTCGGGCAACCAGGCCACGGCGGGTGACGGCGGCGGCATCTATCTGTACAACCTGTACAACTTCCAGATCCGTCACACCACGATCGCCGGCAACACGGCTTCGGGCACGGGCGGCGGGATCTTCTCGAACAACAGCGAGCTCCCCCTGAGTCATGTGATCGTCGGCGACAACACGGCCGGCACGAACAACGACCTGGGCAACGGCGCCGAAGGCGCGTTCCTCGTCGAGTTCTCCCTGATCGAAAGCCCCGGCACCGCCAGCATCACCGACAACGGCGGCAACATCCTCAGCCAGGATCCGCAGCTCAGCGCCCTGGCCGACCACGGCGGCCCGACCGAGACGCATCTCCCGGCCTCGACGAGCCCGGCGGTCAACGCGGGCGATCCGGCCTTCGTGCCGCCGCCGAGCACCGACCAGCGCGGCCTCGCCCGCGTGGTCAACGGCCGCATCGACATGGGCGCCGTGGAGATCAATCCGGGCACCATCGAGCTCACCTTCAGCGCCGCGAACGTCGCCGAGAGCGCCGGCACCATCGCGATCACGGCCACCCGCACCGGCGGCTTCGACGGACCGGTGTCCGTCACCCTCAATACCGCCGACGGCACCGCCACGGCTCCCGCCGACTACGCCGCCCTGGTCAATTCCTTGCTGAATTGGGCCGACGGCGACACGGCGCCGAAGTCGATCAACGTCACCATCGTGAACGACACGCTCGACGAGCCGGACGAGACCTTCACCGCCACGATCTCGAACCCGACGGGTGGCGCCGCCCTGGGAGGCACCGTGACCGCGACCATCACCATCCAGGACGACGACGTGCTCGCTCCGCCGGATGTCATCGAGGTCCCCACCGTCGGCGACGTCGGACGCGTGCTGCTCACCGCGC
>JBEQUE010000063.1:0-21062 GCA_040349255.1 Acidobacteriota bacterium
CAACATCGTCTTCTACGCCGGCAAGGGTACGGTGGAGCTGCGGTCGCTCAAGGACGACCGCGGCCCCGCCCTGCAGATCGTGGCGTCCGACAAGGGTCCCGGCATCGAGCCGCGCAAGCTCGAGGAGATCTGGGCCGGCACCTACAAATCCCAGCGAGGCATGGGCAAGGGCCTCGTGGCGGTCAAGAAGCTGGTGGACGACTTCCACCTCGACACGGGCCCCGGCAGGGGCACGACCGTCACCTGCCTGTTCCGAGGAGAGCGATGAAGTCAGCAGCGTTCAGCCGTCCCTTCAAGGGCCTGTCGGTCTGCGGGGACAGCTTCGTGATCGAAGAGCGCAACGGTACCTTCCTGGCCGCGGTCATCGACGGCCTGGGCCACGGTTTCGAGTCCTGGGTCGCGGCCGAGAAGGCGGCCGAGGTGATCCGCGCCAATCTCGACCTCTCGGTCGAGCCGATCCTGATGCGCTGCCACAAGGAGCTGCGCGCCACGCGCGGCGCGGCGGTGGGCATCCTCAAGGTCGAGGAGGACGGCCACGGCCAGTTCTGCGGCGTCGGCAACATCGAGGTGCAGGCCATGAGCGGCGCCGCTCCGAGCGTGTTCTGCCTGGCCGGCATCGTGGGCCACAACCTGCGGACGTCGAAGGTCATGTCGTTCCAGATGAAGCCCGGAGACATCTACTGCGTCCTGAGCGACGGCGTGTCGAGCCGGGCCAATCTCAAGTCGTGCCTGCCCGGCGCGCCCGAGGAGGTCGCGAAGCGGATCGTGGAGCAGTTCGGGAGGGACCACGACGACGCGACGGCCCTCGTCATGGGCTACCAGGCCGAAGCCCTCCTGTAGGACACGGAATGCTGATAGCGCGGCGCCGCGGCGCCGCTGAGGAGACATGGGATGGCAAAGAAGGAGGATGACGCGCTCGTACGCATCACCCACGAGCGCCTGCAGAACGTCATCGAAGCGCTCTCCTACGCTTCGGTCGACGAGTTCGACGCCTGCCTCGCGCTGCTCGAGGCGAACATGCAGGAGGACGCGTTCACCGAGCTGGAGACCGCGTTCATGATCTTCGTCAAGGAGCTGCGCGCGGCCAAGGGCGCGCTCACCGAGGCGCTCGCCAAGCACGAGTCCGCCAACCGCGAGCTCGAGGCGAAGCTGGAGACGATCGAGCGGCAGCAGGCCGCCATCCGCGAGCTCTCCACCCCGATCATCGAGGTCTGGGCCGGCGTGCTCTGCCTGCCGGTGGTCGGCATCGTCGACAGCCAGCGCAGCGCCGAGATGACGGAGACCCTGCTCGAGATGATCGTCGCCAAGCAGGCCCGCACGGCGATCGTGGACATCACCGGCATCGACGTGATGGACACCAAGACCGCCGACCACTTCATCAAGATGGCGAAGGCGGTGCGGCTGCTCGGCGCCGACTGCATCCTGTCCGGCATCAACCCCGGCATCGCCCAGACCCTGACCCACATCGGGGTCGACCTGACCGGCGTGCGGACCATGCGCAACCTGCGCGACGCGCTCCAGTTCCACCTGCGGGAGACGCAGCAGATCGAGCAGCTCGCCCGCAAGGCCGAGGCCCGCCACGCCGGTGACCGGCTCGTCTGACCTCCTGCGCCCGGTGAAGAGCATGGCCGATCCGACCGCGTCGAGCGCCGTGGAGCGCAAGTTTCCCGTGCGCGCCATGGGCGACGTGCTCATCGTCCGCAAACGCGCCCAGGAGCTCGGCGTGCAGTTCGGCCTCGGCTCGCGCCGCGCCACCGAGCTCGCGATCGCGGTCTCCGAGCTGGCCACGAACATCGTCAAGTACGGCATCCACGGCGAGGTGATCCTGGTCACCGACCCCGACGGCGGCCAGAAGGGCGAGATCCGGGTCGTGGCCCGCGACGTGGGCCCGCCGATCCGCAACCTGGAGCTCGCGCTGCAGGACGGCTGCGACGACACCGGGCCGATCGACCCGGCGCTCGTGCTCCGGCGCGGCGGCCTCGGCACCGGCCTGGGCGCCGTCCTCCGATTCGCCGACCTCTTCGAGTATCAGCCGGAAGAGAACGGCAAGGCCATCATCGTGACCTTCTATCGCTAGGGAACCACGAGGACCATTCCATGCAACCAGAAGATCCTCAAACGATTGTCGAGTTCAGCCACGAACGGCTGGAAGACCTCATCCAGGCGCTCGCCTATGCGGCCATCGACGACTTCGATGCCTGCATGTCGCTGCTGCGGGAGGACGGCTCCGACACCTTCGCCTGGCTGGAGGCGGGCTTCAACGACTTCCTCGGCCAGCTCAAGATCATCAAGGCGGACCTGCAGGGCGCGCTCGCCCGGGCCGAGGTCTCCAACCGCGAGCTGGAGGCCAAGCTGGAGACGATCGAGCGCCAGCAGGCGGCGATCCGCGAGCTCTCCACGCCGCTCATCGAGGTGTGGTCGGGCGTCCTCTGCCTGCCGGTGGTCGGCATCGTGGACAGCCAGCGCAGCGCGGAGATGACCGAGTCGCTCCTCGAGGCGATCGTCAACAAGCAGGCGCGCATCGCGATCATCGACATCACCGGCATCGACGCCATGGACACCAAGACCGCCGACCACTTCATCAAGATGGCCAAGGCGGTGCGGCTGCTCGGCGCGGACTGCACCCTGTCCGGCATCAACCCGGCGATCGCCCAGACCCTGACCCACATCGGAGTCGATCTGACCGGCGTGCGGACCATGCGCAACCTGCGCGACGCCCTGCAGACCTTCCTGCGGGAGCAGAGCGCGATCAACCTGAAGATCCACGCCGGGCAGGCACAGGGGTGAGGCGCTTGCGGGATTTCGTTGATGGTGTGAGAATCAACCAACCGTCCCGGAGGACAGCGTGAAGCGAGCATCGGCCTCGACCGGCCACATGGGGAGCCACAACGGCACCCGCGCGATGGACCAGAACCTGGCCATCATCCAGATCCGGAACTGTCTCCTGGTCAGCATCCAGGCCGAGCTGCACGACCGCCTGGCGCTGGACCTCCAGGAGTCGCTCATGGAGCGGGTGCGCGCGGTGGACGCCAAGGGAGTGATCCTGGACGTTTCGGCCGTGGAGATCATCGACAGTTACATCACGCGTATCCTGAACGACATCGGCAAGTCGGTGCGGTTCATGGGCGCGGAGTGCTACATCGTGGGGATCCGCCCGGCGGTGGCCATGACGCTGATCGAGATGGGGGTCGAGCTCGATTCGGTGAGCACCGCCTTGAACCTGGACCTGGCCCTGGAAAGGCTCGAGCTCCTCCAGTGAGAACCGTCGAGGACGCGATCGGCGCCGTCCTCTCGGGCGCGATCTCCGCCATCACCCAGCGCAGCATCTTCAACCGGCTGGGCGGCCTCGCCCGCACGCCGGTCGCGCAGCTCGGCGCCGCGGAGAGGCAGACGATCCTCAAGGAGCTGGAGAGCTCGCTGCGCCTGTTCGCCCGCAGCAGCAGCGGCGAGCTGCTCGCCGCCTGCGAGCGCGCCCTGGGCGAGAGCGGCGGATCGGCGTCCTCCGGCGGGGCCGGCGGAAGCGCCAGCTCCGCCGGTTCCAGCACCGGCGCGGGGCACGGCGCGGGCGGCGGGACGGCGACCGCGACGGCGACCGCGGCAACGGCGGCGACCGCGAGCAAGGCGATCCGCAAGACCTTCGCGGTCGAGCAGGAGAAGGACATCGCCACGGCCCGGCTGGAGGCCTGGTCGGAGGCGGTCCGCATCGGGCTGTCGAAGTTCACCGCGGTGAAGGTGGCCACGGCGGTCTCGGAGCTGGCGCGCAACATCGTGTTCTACGCCGGCAAGGGGACGGTCGAGCTGGTCGCCAACGAGGACGACCGCGGGCCCACGCTGAACATCGTGGCCAGCGACCAGGGGCCCGGCATCGAGCCCCGCAAGCTGGAGGAGATCTGGTCCGGCACCTACAAGTCCCAGCGCGGCATGGGCAAGGGTCTGCTGGCGGTCAAGAAGCTGACCAGCGACTTCCACCTGGACACCGGCCCCGGCAAGGGCACCCGGGTCACCTGCCTGTTCCGCGGGGACCGTTAAGGCATCGACATGGATTGGGAACTGGCGTACACTCTCGGCAACGGAAGCCTTGAGTGAATCGAAACCCTGGCGGCGCGCATTTCGCAGCCGCCTGCAGGCGTTTTTGGAGGACAGGAGACATGATTCCGGCAATCTCGACCGAGCCCACCTGCGGCAAGCACACCAACCGGTTCATCCCGCCTGACGTCTTCTATCTGCGGATCGTCGGCGAGATGAACGACGAGGAGGGCCGCGAGGTCAACAAGGAGCACTACGAGGTCGGCAAGACGGTCGATGGGCTGTTCTTCCTCTGCGACATCGACCAGCTCGAGAGCGTGAGCCCCGCGACCCGCAAGGAGGCGGTGGAGATCCAGAAGCAGCTCAACATCGCGGGCGCCGTGGTCCTGAAGGCCCCCTTGAAGGCCCGCATCTTCGCCAAGCTGATCCTCACGGCGACGAACATGTTCCGGGCCGAGAAGATGCCCGTGATGTTCGTCGACACGATGGACGAGGCCTGGGCCTGGATCGAGAAGCGGCGCGCCGAGTATCACGCCAACCGCGCCGAGCGCGCCGCGAGCTGAGCCCGCCGGGTTGATCCCGAACGATTCGGGTCCGGATCAATTCCGGCACAGCACGACCAGCGATCTCCCCTCCACCCGCACGTCCGAGCCGGCGGGGACCTCCTCTCCCTTGCGGAGACGGGGCTCCGCCGTGTCCAGCACCTTGACCCAGCGCTCCCCGATCTCCGGCCGCTCCGGCAGGTGAAATTCGAGCGCGTCGCCGTAGGCGTTGAACATCAGGTAGAAGCTGTCGCCCTCCACCCGGTTGCCCTGCGGGTCCAGGCCCGGGATCGCGCGGCCGTTCAAAAACACGGCAAGCGACCGGGCGAAGCCGGTGCCCCAGTCCTGGTCGTCCATCTCCCGGCCGTCCGGCCGCAGCCAGGCGATGTCGAACGCCTCCGAGCCGCGCACCGGCTGGCCCACGAACCATCGCCGGCGGCGGAAGACCGGCTGCTCGCGGCGCAGCCGGATCAGGGCGGCGGTGAACTCGAGCAGGTCCTCGTCCACGCGCTCCCAGTCGAACCAGGAGATCTCGTTGTCCTGGCAGTAGGCGTTGTTGTTGCCGCGCTGGGTGCGGCCCATCTCGTCGCCGCCGAGCAGCATGGGCACGCCCTGCGACAGGAACAGGGTGGCCAGGAGGTTGCGCTTCTGGCGGTCGCGCAGCGCGCGCACGGCCGGGTCGTCCGTCGGCCCCTCCACGCCGTGGTTCCAGGAGCGGTTGTGGCTCTCTCCGTCGCGATTCTCCTCGCCGTTCGCCTCGTTGTGCTTCTCGTTGTAGGAGACCAGGTCCTCCAGCGTGAAGCCGTCGTGCGCGGTCACGAAGTTGACGCTCGCGGACGGCCGCCGGCCGTTGAGCGCGTAGAGGTCGGAGCTCCCCGTGAAGCGGTCGGCGAGCTCGCCGAGCGTGCGGTCCTCGCCGCGCCAGTAGTCGCGCACGATGTCCCGGTACTTACCGTTCCACTCGGACCACAGCGGCGGGAAGTTGCCGACCTGGTAGCCTCCCTCCCCCACGTCCCAGGGCTCGGCGATGAGCTTCACCTGGCTGATCACCGGGTCCTGCTGGATGATGTCGAAGAACGCCGCCAGCCGGTCCACGTCGTGGAGCTCGCGCGCCAGGGTGGATGCGAGGTCGAAGCGGAAGCCGTCCACGTGCATCTCCAGCACCCAGTAGCGCAGGGAGTCCATGATGAGCTGGAGCACGTGCGGGTGCCGCATGTTGAGGCTGTTGCCGGTGCCGGTGTAGTCCATGTAGTACCGGCGGTCCTCGGGCGTCAGCCGGTAGTAGGCCACGTTGTCGATCCCTTTCAGCGACAGCATGGGGCCGAGGTGGTTGCCTTCGGCCGTGTGGTTGTAGACCACGTCCAGGATGACCTCGATGCCCTCCTGGTGGAGGGTCCTGACCATCTGCTTGAATTCCTGCACCGGCTGCCCTGACGCGTAGCCGTTGTGCGGCGCGAGGTAGGCGATGGAGTTGTAACCCCAGTAGTTGCGCAGCCCGCGCTCGACCAGATGCCGGTCGTGGATGAGCTGGTGGACCGGCAGCAACTCGACCGCGGTCACGCCGAGCCGCTTCAGGTGCCGGATGGCCGCGGGGTGCGCGAGGCCGGCGTAGGTGCCGCGCAGCTCCGGCGGCACGTCGGGATGCCGCATGGTGAAGCCCTTGACGTGGACCTCATAGATGACCGTCTCGTGCCGCGGCCGGCCCAGCAGGTGGTCCTTGCCCCAGTCGAACCAGGGGTTGACGACCACGGACTTGGGCATGAAGGGAGCGCTGTCCGCGTCGTTCGGCGGACCGTCAGGATCAGCGAAGCGATAGGGAAAGACCGCCTCGTTCCAGCTCACCTCGCCGTCCACCGCCTTGGCGTAGGGGTCGAGGAGGAGCTTGGCCGGGTTGCAGCGCTGCCCTTCGGACGGCGCCCAGGGGCCGTGCACGCGGTAGCCGTAGCGCTGCCCCGGGGCCACGTTCGGCAGGTAGCCGTGCCAGTTGAACGCCGTGACCTCCGGCAGCTCGATTCGCGTCTCCTGGCCGGCCTCGTCGAACAGGCAGAGCTCCACCTTCCCGGCGACCTCGGAGAAGATCGAGAAGTTGGTGCCGGCGCCGTCGTAGGTGGCGCCGAGCGGATAGGGCTGTCCCGGGTAGATCTTCATGGCGGCGGGCAGCATTTCAATTCACGTGCCACGCCACAGCAGGACGGCCGTCGCAAGAAAGGCTGCGAGCCCGAGCAGCACGCCCGGCAGGAAGCCCGGAGGCCGGAATCTCAGCTCGACCTTCGAGGCGCCGGCCGGCACGTGGACGCCGAGGAAGGCGCCGTTCACGACCAGCGTCTCCATGCCGGCCGCTGTCCAGCCTTCCGGCTGGTTGAGCGAGGTGGCCAGCAGGCGGTCGCCGGAGCCCGGGACGTCGAGGACCACCCGGCCGGGAGAGAGGAACGAGACGCTCACCGGTCCGGTCTGGCCTGTCCAGGCCGCGGCCCGGGGATTGAAGACGGCCACGCGCCGCGGGTCCTTGAGCGAGACGATCCAGCGCGCTACGTCCGCCTCGCTGATCACGTCGACGCCGGACGGCAGGAACCAGCGAGGCAGGGCGTCCGGGTTGCGATAGACGGTGAAGAGGGAGAAGCGGCCGCCGTCGATCCGCTCCAGGGTCTTCGCCGGCGGCCAGCCGACCGACGAAGCGATCACCCGCACGTTCAGAAAGTCGAGGAACGGGTGATCGATCCCGCCGAAGATCGGGAAGTAGTTGATCGTGGTGGGAGCGAACCCGAACGCCGCCTGCAAGGTACGCAGGTAGGGCATCGGCACCAGCGGGTTGTGCGGGCGCAGCTCGTCCACGCCGTAGACCGGAAGGAGCGACGGATACAGGTTCTGCCCCTCCCCCACCGCCCGCCAGGGTCCGCCCGGTGTCGCGGCCTCGGCCGTGACCACGTTCATGTAATCCGTCCGCGGATAGAACAGGGCCGGATTCGTCGAGGGCAGGAACCCGCGGGCCCACGGCACGAGATCGATCAGGAGGACCAGTGCAAAGCCGGCCGCGCCCCAGGCGCGACGCTTCCAGGCCGCGAGCACCGAGAGACCAATCAACACCCAGAGCGCGATCGTGAAGGCATCCGTCTGCGCCGCAAGGCTTAGCGCCGCGGCCATGATCAACCCGACCAGGGCCGCGCTTCGCCGGCTCCGAGACTGCCGGAGCGCGTCGAGACCCATGCCGCCCGCGATCGCAAGAGCCAGGCATCCGACCAGGAGGAAGCGCGCCAGGGCGATGGCCCGCAGAGCGCTCACCGCGTAGATCAGGTGGGCCAGCGGAATCCATTGCGCGGCCAGCAGCAGGCTCGCCAGCCCGAAGCCGAGGAACGGCCAGACCTTTCGCCGTCGAAACGCGAAGAGCGCCACCATCGATCCGGCGAAGGCCACGATCCCGGCGTAGCCGCTCTCCGAGTCCACCCAGTTGATCGGTCCCCGGAACTCGTCCTCGAACGGGATTCCATAGGCTCGCGGGCTGACCGGGGCCATCATGAACCTGCCGTATCCCGGCACGAACCAGGTGATCGGAGCCAGCCCGACGGAGTACGGAGGCAGGGTGCGGCCGGTCATCTCCTCCGCGCGCTGCGAGTGCGGCAGGTAGAGCGCGAACGGCAGCATCTGCGGGGCCGAAAGGCAGAAGCCCAGCGCCGCCGCGACCGCCGCCTTTCCGAGCCCGCGGCCGAAGCTCCCACGCCGCGACCACCGTGCCAGCGACAGGCCGCACACCCCGGCGAAGAGACCGCCGACCGCGGCAACCTCCGGGTGGCCGGACAGCAGGAGAGCCGCCGTCAGGATCGCCGCCGTGGCGACTGTCCTCCAGCCTCCGCCCCGGAACAGACGGATCACCGCGGCGGCCAGCCAGGGCACCCACGCCGCCGCGGCCGTGTGAGGGAAGAGCGCCCAGGCGATCAGGCCGCCGCTCAGCGCGAACCCGCCAGCGGCGATCAGGCTGGAGAGCCGGCTCACGCCCGCGGACCGGGCGAGCAGCCAGGCGCCCTCGAACGCCACCAGGATCTTGAGCGCCAGCGCCGCCAGCAGGTGGTGCTGGATGGGCACCGCCCGGGCCGGCATGGCGATCGGAGAGAGCGCCTGGGCCTGCGGATTCACCCACGGGGAGCTGCCGCCTTCGAGGCTGTCGGACCAGAGAGGCAGCCGCCGGTCGCTCAGGGCGTGCCGCACCTCCAGCTCCCAGGGGATGAACTGGTAGATGGCGTCGTTGAGCAGGTCGTGCCGGTGCGAGGCCGGCACCGCCGGAGCCCCGGGGATCATCCGCTGGAGGAGGTCCAAGGGCACCATCAGGCGCCCGCGGTCGAGCCAGGGGAACAGCAGCACCAGCGGCAGCGCCACCCCGAGCGCCATCACGTGGCGGGGCAGACGCCTGCCAAGCCCCCTGGCCAGCAGCCAGGACACAGCCTGCATCGCTCCCAGCAGGGCCAGGAGCTTCACGAACAGCATCCCGTCGAAGCTCACGCGCGGACTATGGCACACGCCTTGCGATCACCGCCAGGAAGGAGGTGGTATCCCATGGAAACCCAGGACAAGGACCGCGACCCGCGGCCCCCCGTGAAGACCGAGCCGAAGCCGCAGGAACAGCCGCTTCACAAGCACGACGACCCGATCGACGAGGCGTCGGACGATTCGTTCCCGGCGAGCGACCCGCCCGCCCATTGACTTACGCCCTTTTTGCGCCTAGGCTGGGACCGTGGCCACGAAGGACCAGCCCCCGCCGCGCGACTTCGGTTACGACCTGCCGGCCCTGGAAAGCTCGCCGGGCGCGACCAAGGAGAAGGTCAAGCGGCGGGAGTACGCGAAGCGCCCGGCCTCTTCGAGGTCGCCCTACGTCGAGCTGCACACCGCCTCGGCCTTCTCGTTCCTGAACGGCGCCTCGCTTCCGGAGGACCTCCTGGAGCGGGCGGCCGAGGTGGGTCTGCCGGCCGTCGCCCTGGTGGACGCCAACGGCGTCTACGGCGCGCCCCGGTTCTACCAGGCCGCTAAGAAGGCCGGCGTTCGCGCCCTGGTCGGCGCCGAGGTCGTGCTCGACGAAGGACCGGGAGTCGCCGAGCGCCTCCGCACCGCCGGCAAGGCAGGGCCTCTGGGTCTCGTCCCCGAGCCTCCGAAGGACGAGAAGAAGATCCTGGGCATCCCGACCGGCTCGCGCCTGACCCTCCTGGTCGAGAACCGGACCGGCTACAAGAACCTCTGCCGGATGCTCACCACCGCCGCCCTCGGCCGGCCCAAGGGCGAGGCCCGGGTCACCTGGGACCTCCTGGCTCAGCACGCCGCCGGCCTCCACTGTCTCACCGGCGGCGACGAAGGGCCGCTGGCGCGCGAGCTGACCGTGGGTGGCCCCGACGCGGCGCGCAAGCTCATGGAACGGCTCGCCGTCTGGTTCGGCGGCCGGACGCACGTCGAGATCCAGCGCCATCACCTGCGCGACGAGGAGCATCGCAATCGCGCCCTGCTCGACCTCGCCCGCAAGCTCCGCCTGCCGGTCGTCGCCACCAACGGCGTGCGCTACGCCCGGCCCGAGGACAAGCCGCTCCACGACGTGCTCTCGGCCATCCGCCACCACACCACCCTGGACGCGGCCGGCAGCCTCCTCGCCTCTCACCGCGAGCGGCACCTCAAATCGCCCGAGGAGATGGCGCGCCTCTTCGCCGACCTGCCCGAGACGATCGAGGAGACCGCGCGCCTCGCCGACCGGCTTGACTTCACCCTGGCCGACCTCGGCTACCGTTTTCCCGAGTACCCGCTGCCGCCGGGCGAGACGCCGTCCTCCTACCTGCGGCACATCACCTGGAACGGCGCCAAGGCACGCTTCCGGCCGCTGACCGCCAAGGCCCAGGCGCAGATCCAGAAGGAGCTGGACCTGATCGAGAAGCTCGACCTGGCCGGCTATTTCCTCATCGTCTGGGACATCGTGAACTTCTGCCTGCGCGAAAACATCCTGGCCCAGGGTAGAGGCTCGGCGGCGAACAGCGCGGTCTGCTACGCACTCTCGATCACCGCCGTGGACCCGGTCAAGATGGAGCTGCTCTTCGAGCGCTTCCTCTCCGAGGAGCGCGGCGAGTGGCCGGACATCGACCTCGACCTCCCCTCGGGCGACCAGCGCGAGCGCGTCATCCAGCACGTCTACAAGAGCTACGGCGAGCGCGGCGCGGCCATGACCGCGAACGTCATCACCTACCGCGACCGTTCGGCGACCCGGGAGGTGGCGAAGGTCTTCGGCTACTCGCCCGAGCAGGTGGATCGCCTCGCCAAGCAGCTCGGCTCGTGGTCCTGGGACGCGGCGCACGGCGAGCCGAAGTCCTTCGACGCCGAGCTGACCGCCGCCGGCTTCGATCCCGAAGAGCCGCGGATGAAGCACTTCTCCGACCTCTGGACGCGCATCCACAACCTGCCGCGCCACCTGGGCCAGCACTCGGGCGGCATGGTCATCGCGGCCGGCCGCCTGGACGAGGTCGTGCCGCTCGAGCCCGCCTCCATGCCCGGCCGCGTCGTGGTGCAGTGGGACAAGGACGACTGCGCCGACTTAGGCATCATCAAGGTCGACCTCCTCGGCCTCGGCATGCTCAACGCCCTGGAGGACATGGTCCCGACCATCCGCGCACGCGAAGGAGTCAACGTCGACCTCGCCCACCTGCCGCAGGACGACCCGAAGGTCTTCCGCATGCTCCAGCAGGCCGACACCGTGGGCGTCTTCCAGGTGGAGAGCCGCGCGCAGATGGCCTCGCTGCCGCGCAACCATCCGACCCGCTTCTACGACCTGGTGATCCAGGTGGGCATCATCCGCCCCGGGCCGATCGCGGGCAACATGGCGAGCCCCTACTTCGAGCGCCGCAACGGCCGCCAGCCGGTCGAGTACCCGCATCCGAGCCTCGAGCCGATCCTCAAGCGCACGCTCGGCGTGCCGATCTTCCAGGAGCAGCTCCTGCGCGTGGCGATGGTCGCGGCCGGCTTCTCGGGCGGCGAAGCCGAGGAGCTGCGCCGGGCCATGGGCTCGAAGCGCTCCGTGGAGAAGATGAACGCGATCGTGGAGAAGCTCCACAAGGGCATGACGGCGAAGGGAATCACCGGCAAGGCGCAGGAGGAGATCGTCCAGTCGATCACCTCCTTCGCGCTCTATGGCTTCCCGGAGTCGCACGCCGCGAGCTTCGCGCTGATCGCCTACGCGAGCGCCTACCTGAAGGCCCATCATCCCACGGCCTTCACGCTCGGACTGCTGAACGCCTGGCCCATGGGCTTCTACCACCCGGCGTCGCTGATCAAGGACGCGCAGCGCCACGGGGTCGAGGTGCGGCCGGTGGACGTCCAGCGCTCGGGCTGGAGATGCCGCTGGGAGGAGCGGGAGATCGCGGAAGGGGCCCGGGATTCGCGGACCGGCGAGGTGCCGCCGGTGGGCGCCATCCGGCTCGGCTTCCGGTTCGTGAAGGGCCTGCGGCACAAGGCGGGACGCGCGATCGAGGAGGAGCAGGCCAAGGCGCCCTTCCTGGACGCCGAGGACCTGGTCCGCCGCTGCGAGCTTCATGAAAACGAGCTTCAGACCCTGGCCGCGATCGGAGCGCTCTCCGGCTTCGGCCTGACCCGGCGGGCCGCGCTCTGGCAGGTGGCGCGCCTGGCGAAACCGGCCGGCCCCCTCCTCGACCGCCTCCCCGATCCCGAGCCGTCGCCGCTGCCGGAGATGACCGAGTCCGAGGAGGCGCGAGCCGACTACGCCGGGGTGCAGCTCACCCTGGGCCCGCACCCGCTGGCCTACATCCGGGGGGCGCTCAACGCCAAGGGAATCACCAGCGCGGAGGACCTCATCCACCTGGAGAACGGCCAGAAGGTACGCACCGCCGGCTCGGTGATCGTCCGCCAGCGTCCCGGCACGGCCAAGGGCCTCCTCTTTTTGACCCTGGAGGACGAGACCGGCATGTCCCAGGCGGTGGTCTCGCCCGACCTCCTCCAGCAGCACCGCAAGCTGATCGTCGGCTCGCCCGGTCTGGTCGTGGAGGGCGTCCTCCAGAAGCGCGACGGCACGATCTCGGTCCGGGGAGAGAAGTTCTGGTCCCTCAGACAGTTGGTGGCGGTGCCGAGCCACGATTGGCGGTAGACTTGGAGGCCGGAGAAAGATGGAGGAAGGAGGCTGACCTTGGAGCTGACCCTCGATGTACCCGATCAATACCTGATCGACCATGAGCCCAACGAGCTTGCGAAGCGCATCAAGCTCTATGCCGCTCTGTTGATGTTCCAATCAGACGAGATCTCGGCCGGGGCCGCCACGGAGCTTGCCGGGGTCGACCGGCTCACGTTCGCCGTAGAGTGCCAGCGGCATGGGATCGCCCTGGTGGATTACCCCGCGGAAGACCTCGACTCGGAGTTATCAGCCCTGCGAGCAAGGGCCTGATGCTGGTCGTTGCCGACACGTCCGCACTCGTGGCGCTCGCCGCGTGCGATGCCCTGCCGGCCCTGGATCAGCTCTTCAAGGAAGTGCGAGTTCCTGTTGCCGTCTTCGACGAGTGCACCGTCGTCGGCAAACCTGAATCGGCTCGACTGGGGGCCTATCTCCAGGGAAAAATTGTGGAGGTCGACATCCAGGAGCTTGTGATCGCGGCAGGACGCCTGGGTCAGGGTGAGCTGGAGGCCATGGCCCTGTACAGGCGCCTCCATGCCGATTTTCTACTTCTGGATGATCATCGGGCTCGAAAAGTGGCACGCCTCAATGGCATGGAAGTCATCGGAAGCCTTGGGATGCTGCTCCGAGCCAAGGAGGCCGGGTTGATCCCGGAGATTCGACCACTCGTCACCCTCATTCAGGCCGCTGGCGTACATTATGGGGAGCCGCTTGTGGCGAGGACGTTGCGGCTGGCAGGGGAGCTCTGATGCGCTCCCTCGTCTTCCTTATCGCCGCCGCCGTCTGCGAGATCGCCGGCTGCTTCTCGTTCTGGGCCTTCTTCCGGCTCGGCCGCTCGCCGCTGTGGCTGACGCCCGGGATCGCGTCTCTTCTCTGCTTCGCCTTCTTCCTCACCCGGGTGGACGCCGAGTTCGCCGGCCGCGCCTACGCGGCGTATGGCGGCGTCTACGTCGCCGCTTCCCTCACCTGGCTGGCGCTGGTCGAGAAGGTTCAGCCGGACCGGTGGGACGTGATCGGCACCCTGCTCTGCCTCACGGGCACGGCCGTGATCCTATGGGCTCCGCGCTGACCCGGGAGCAGCTCAACCGCGCGCTTCTCGCGCGGCAGATGCTTCTTTCGCGCGAAGCCGTGTCCGTCCCGGAGGCGGTCTCGCGGCTCGTCGGGCTCCAGGCGCAGCTCGCCCGGCCTCCGTTCGTGGGATTGTGGACCCGCGTTCAGGAGTTTCGTCGCGCCGACCTCCTCGCGTCGCTCCAGGACCGGCAGGTCGTCCGCGTCACCGCCATGCGCGGCACGCTCCACCTGATGACCGCCGCCGACTACGTCGAGCTGCGGGGCGCTCTTCAGCCGGGACTGACCAAGGGAGCCCAGTCGATCCTCCGCGATCGACAGCAGAGCTTCGACCCAGTTGCGCTGGAGGCGGAGGCGCGCAGGTTCTTCGGCGGCAGGCCGGCCACGTTCGACGCGCTCCGGAATCATCTCAAGGCCAAGGATCCCGAGGCCGACGAACGGGCCATGGCGTACACGATGCGCCTGCATCTGCCTCTGGTCCAGGTCCCGACCGATGCGCAGTGGGGATTCCCGGCGGCCTCGGACTTCGCGCTCGCCGAGGACTGGATCGGCAGGAAGGTCTCCGTCGAGCCGGCGCCGGCCCATGAGCTCGTCCGGCGCTATCTGGCCGCGTTCGGTCCGGCCACGCCCGGCGACGCCCAGGCGTGGTCCGGTCTGTCCGGGCTGCGCGCGGTGTTCGAGGAGCTACGCCCCGGGCTCGTCACCTTCCGCGACGAGCGCAAACGCGAGCTGTTCGACCTGCCGGACGCACCGCGGCCCTCCGAGGACGAGCCGGCGCCGGTCCGCTTCCTCCCGGACTTCGACAACCTGGTGCTGTCGCACGACGACCGCACCCGCATCCTGGCCGACGAGCACCGCCCAGAGTTACGCTCAAGAATCTCCAGGTGCGTGCCACCTTCCTGGTCGACGGTTTCGTGGCCGGGACCTGGAAGGTCGAGCGCAGGAAAAAGGTTGCGATCCTGACTGTCGAGCCCTTCGCGAAGCTGGCCAAGGCGGCGGTCAAGGCGCTCGAAGAGGAAGGCGACCTCCTGCTCCGCTTCGCCGAGGAGGACGCGGAAGCTCGGGAAGTCCGGTTCGCGCCCGTCTAGCGTCGCCCGAGAAGAGCCACCGCCCGCAGCGGTCCACCCGAGCCTCCGCCGATCTTCATCGGCAGCGCGATGATCCAGGCGCCGGTCTCCGGGAGCTTGTCCAGGTTCGTCAGGTTCTCCAGCCCCGGCACCTCGCCGGCCGCCGCGGTCTGGTGGACCGGGAAGTCTTTCGACGGACCATGGTCGATGCTCGCCGTGTCCACGCCGAGAGCGCCGACCTTCCGGTCCCGGACCAGCAGCTCGGCCGCCTCCCTGCCGTAGGACGGGAAGTGGAGGTTCGTGGTGTCGCCCGGCTTGTCGTCGCCCAGGTAGCGCTTGCGGTCCGGCCAGCGCGCGCTCCAGCCGGTGCGCAGCAGGACGATGGCTCCCGCCGGGATGCGGCCGTTCTTCGCTTCCCAGGCCGCCACGTCGGCGGCGGTCAGCCGGTAGTCCGGGTCGGACGCGGCCTGCTTCATGATGTCGATCACCACGGCCGGCGCGATGAGCTGCCGGACCGGGATCTGGTCGGCCGAGCGCTTCCCCTCCCCGAAGTGGACCGGCGCGTCGAGGTGCGTGCCGCCGTGCTCCGGCGTGCAGAAGGAGTTGGCGGAATAGAAGAAGCCGGCCTCCGTTCTGCCCTTACTCAGCTCGGTGAGCTGGAAATTCGACGGCGCGTTCGGCCAGTAGAGCGTCGTGGAGTCGAACGGATGCGTCAGGTCGACAACCTCGGCCGTAGCGAGATCAGGAGCAGCAGCGGCCAATGGGCTGGCCAGCAAGGCAAGGATGGAGATGGCGGCGAGCGGGTGCCTCATGACGACCTCCTTGGAGGAAGAGGCTCTATTCTAAGGAAGAAAGGCCCGGATCCTCCGCATCAGCTCGTCCGCGGCGCTGTAGTTCAGGGCGTGCCCGGCGCCCGCGAGGACCTCGACCGGCCCGGCGCCGAGGCCCCTGGCCACCGCCTCGGCCCAGCGCTGCGGGACGATGGCGTCGCGCTCGCCGCGCAGGACCAGGCTCGGAGCCGAGACCCGGCCGAGCTTGTCCTCGATCCGGTCGGCGAACGCGACGTCCATCTCCCGGAGAATCCGCCTCGGTCCGGCGCGCAGGTAGTCCCAGGCTACCCAGAAGACGAGGGACGGCCGCTCCGCGAAGGCGGTCCGCAGGAAACGGAGCGGCTGCTTCCGGAAGGTGCGCGCCTCCGGATCGACCGTCGGTCCGATCAGGATCAGGCGGTCGATCCTCTCCGGATGGCGGACGGCGAGCTCGACGGCGATCTGGCAGCCCATGGAGTTGCCGAGCAGGATCACCCGGCCGAGCCCGGCCGCATCCATCCATTCGTAGAGGACGCTGGCGAGCTCGGGCACGGTCAGCGTCCGCTCCGGGGCCTCGCTCCGGCCGTGGCCGGGGAGGTCCGGCGCGTAGACCGGTCGCTCCGCCGCAAGCCGGCTCGCGATCGGGACCATGTAGCGACTCGACACCCCATAGCCGTGGATGAGCACCACAGGTAGCCGGTCCGGGACCGGGCTCTCTGACGTCCGCGTGTAGATCCGGAGCCCCTCGATCCGGGTCCAGAGGCCCCGGAGCCGCGCCTTCGGCTCTGTCACGCCGCCGTCCCGTGCAGAAGTGATGCTAGGCTCTGCGGAAAGCAGGTCGACCCGACCGCGGAGGGGGCGTTCATGCGCGACACCCGGCTGATAGTGGTGTTCCTGGGAATCCTGGTCTTCCTGGCCCTGGGCTTCGTGCTGCACCTGCTCAAGGCAATCCTGCTGCCGTTCGTGGTGGCGGTCTTCCTCTCCCAGATCTTCATGCCCGGAATGGTAGCGCTACGCCGCTACCGGGTGCCGACCGGCGTGGCGATCCTGCTCATGCTGATCGCCGTGTCGGCGCTGCTGTTCGCCTTCTCCTGGGTGATCGTCTCCAGCTTCCAGTCGTTCCGCGAGAGCCTGCCGCGCTACGAGGCGCGGCTCGGCGGCCTGATCGAGGGCGCGGTGGCGCGGCTGGTCGCCACCATCCCGGCGCTGCGCGAGCCGGTGGCGAGCTTCCGGTGGCAGGAGGCCGTGGAGGTCTCGTCCCTGACCGGCATGCTGGCGGCCGGTGCCGGCTCGTTCCTGCTCTTCTTCAACGAGATGTTCCTGGTGGTCCTCTACCTGGTTTTCCTGCTCTCCGGCAGCGAGAGCTTCCCGGCCAAGCTTCAGCGGGCCCTCGCGCACCGGGCGGAGCGGGTGGGCGACGTCATCGAGAACATCGAGGCCCAGGTGCGCAAGTACCTGGTCACCAAGACGTTCGTGAACCTGATCAACGGCCTGCTGGTCACCGTGCTGCTCGCGATGTTCGGCGTGGACTTCGCGCCGCTCTGGGGGTTCGTCACGTTCATCGCGCACTACATCCCGCACGTCGGCGCGGTGCTCTCGGTGGGCCTGCCGACGATCTTCATCCTCCTCCAGTTCGACTCGCTCGGCTGGGCCCTGCTCATCTCGGCGCTCAACCTCGCGCTGCAGTTCGCGATCGGCAACGTGGTCGAGCCGCGGATCGTGGGCCACAGTCTCGATCTGAGCCCCGTGCTCGTGCTGCTCTCCCTGATCTTCTGGGGCTGGCTGTGGGGCCCCTGGGGCATGATCCTCGCCGTCCCGATCACCTCGACGATCAAGATCGTGTGCGAGAACATCGAGGGGCTCCGGCCGCTCAGCGTGCTGATGAGCGGCTCGGCTGAAAAAGCGTAGGCGGTGCTAGCATCGAATGATGTCGTCGTCGGTGCGCGCCTCTCTCCTCCTTCTCCTCCTCGCCTCCCCCGCCTCCGCGGAGCTCCGGTTCCGCGAGGTGAGCCAGGCCTGGGGGCTGTCGTTCCGCCACCATCATGGAGGGACGGGCCAGTTCTACATGCCCGAGACCATGGGCTCCGGCGTGGCTGTCTTCGACTACGACGGCGATGGCGACCCGGACGTGTTCTATGTGGACAGCGGCGCCATGCCGGGCTATCAGGGCTATCAGGGCGAGACTCCGCGATCGATCCTGTTCCGCAACGACGGCGGTAAATTCGTGGATGTCACCGCGCGCTCCGGCATCCGGGTGACCGGCTACGGCATGGGAGCGACCGCGGGCGATGTGGACGGCGACGGCGATCCGGATCTCTATGTCACCGCGTTCGGTCCCGATCAGTTTTTCCGGAACAACGGCGACGGCACGTTCACGGATGCCACGGCCCAAGCGGGCCTGGGCAATCCTCTCTGGGGCACCGCCGCGACCTTCGCGGACACCGACGGCGACGGCGACCTCGATCTCTACGTCGCCAACTACGTAGACTTCTCGTTCGACAACAACCCGGTGTGCGGCAACCAGAAGCTCGGCCTGCGTTCCTATTGCCATCCCGAGGTCTTCCACGGGCTGCCCGACCGGTTCTACCGCAACCGGGGAGACGGCACGTTCGAGGACGCCACGGCCACCGCCGGCTTTCCTTCGGACACGGGCAACGGCCTCGGCGCGATCTTCGGCGACTTCGACAAGGACGGCGACGAGGACCTCTACGTCTCGAACGACATGAACCCTGCGTTTCTCTATGAGAACAAGGGCAACGGCACGTTCCAGGAGATCGGCCTGCTCTCCGGCACCGCGCTGTCCGACCAGGGCCAGCCCGAGGCCGGCATGGGCGTCGATGCCGGAGATGTGGATGGCAACGGTTTTCCGGACCTCGTGAAGACTCACCTGGATCTCCAGACGAACGCGCTCTATCTCAACCAGGGATCGATGCTGTTCACGGACGGCCGCTATGTTTCGAAGCTCGCCGAGGCGTCCATGTATCTCGTCGGCTTCGGCGCGCTCTTCGCCGATCTCGACCAGGACGGCGATCTCGATCACGCGGTGGCCAACGGCCACATCATCCACAACGCGGAGCTGTTCGGCACCGGCACCACCTACAAGCAGCGCAACCAGGTGTTCGAGAACACCGGCCGCGGCGTGTTCCGCGAGGTGAAGGATTCAGGCGTGGACGTGATCCGCTCCAGTCGCGGGCTCGCGGCCGGCGACCTCGATCTCGACGGCGATCTCGACCTCGTGTTCACGAATTCGGACGACCTGTCCGAGGTCTACGAGAACGTGACCTCGCCGGCCGGCGGCTGGCTTCAGGTGGACCTCGCCGGCCGCGGGAAGAATACGGCGGCGATCGGCGCGCGACTGGAGCTGGAGGCGGGCGGAGGAAAGCAGACGCGCGAGGTCCGCACGGGCTCGTCCTACCTGTCCCAGAACGCCCTCACCCTCCACTTCGGTCTCGGCGTGGCAGAGAAGGCGGACCGCCTCACCCTCCGCTGGCCCGACGGCCAGGTACGGGTGCTTCAGGATCTCGGGAAGAACCGCAGGATCGTGGTGGCGGAGTAGCTAGTCCGGGCTGGCCGGGTCGGCCTTCTCGCTCACCGGCACCCGCCAGCTCGCCCGGAACATCCCATCGGCTCTCTCGAACGCCAGCCCCTCCCAGCCGAACAGCCGCGCGAGGCGCTCCAGGATCCTCCGGCCGCCGTAGGCCTCGCCCTGGAGCGGACGCCCCTCCTCCGCCACCTCGTTCTCCACCTCGAAGAGCAGCTCGGCGCGGCCGGGGTCGTAGGAGACGGTGAGGCGCGGCGTCGTTCCAGGCCGGCCGTGGCGGACGGCGTTGACCAGGACCTCCTCCAGGAAGAGCCCGAAGCCGCCGCGCACGGGCAACGGGAACCAGACCTCGGACGGCCAGTCCAGGTGTACCGCCAGCGCCTCGCCGTTCGACCCCGAGAGCGCTCCGTTGTCCCAATGCAGGCTGGAGCGGAGATCGGGATCGGCGGCGGCCAGCTCGAACACGCGCTGGAGCGCGGCGAGGGTCTCGCGCGCCTGCCCGGCCTCGATGGCGCAGGCCGGTGGTATCGGCGATCTTGGCGGCCCGGCGTCCCAGTGATCGAAGACCCAGGCGGTGACGCGGACGCGGCGGTCCACGTAGCCTGCGAGCCACTCCGCGACCTCCCGGTGCTCGCCGCGCGCAAGCAGGTGGGCCAGAACGCGGACCAGGGTGTCCACGCCGTGACTGAGCAGGCCGGCGAGCTTGCGCCGCTCCTCGCCCTGGGCCTCGGCGACCAGGCTCTCGGTGAGCAGCGCGAGGTCGGTCTCCGGCTCCAGGAGGAAGAGGACGCCGAGGCGGTGGCGCTCGTCGGCGTGCAGCGCCTCGATCGGAGCGGTCACGGCCACCGAGCGCACCACGGCGTAGCGCGTCTCGGGCTCTCCGGATTCGCCCTTCACCCGCAGCGGCAGGCCGTAGGCGCGCCGGGCGTCGGGACCGGCGACCTGCATATGCTCGTAGTGGCGCCGGGCGCGCTCGTCGTCCGGCACGAGGTCGGCGATGCGCACGCCCGCGTCGATGCCGAGCCGCCGGGCGGCCTCGTTGCCGAAGACCACGGCGTCGGAGTTGGGATCGACGACGAGGAGCGGCACCTGCATGGTGCTGAGCAGGTTCTGCTTCTCGGCCAGCTCGCGCTCGGCTTTCTCCTGCGCCTGCTCGGCGCGCCGGCGGTAGAGCTCGAAGCCGCCGATCAGCAGGACCGCCAGGAGGCCGAGCATCGCGAGCGGCACCGCCGGGAAATTGGCCGGGGTCCTGGGAAAAAGGACGACGAGCCAGGTTTCCGCGGCGGCCTGGAGCGCCACGACCGCGCCCTGGCCTTCGACGACCCCCTCCTGGACGTACCAGGGGGCCACGAACAGCCCTTCGCGGCGCTCGCGGCGGGCGAGCGCGGCCACGGCGCCGGCCAGGTCGGATCGGGTGCCGCGCGGCAGCGCCGCCTCGATATCGCTCCAGGGACGCCAGTGATCCTCGGGCAGCGGCCCCAGGCGGGCCACCTCGGCGACCATCGGCTTTTCGAGCTGCCGCGCGAATGCCGGCCAGTCCACGTCGAAGGCGATGTCCGTGCCGAGCACTCCGGCCAGACCCGAGGCCGGATCCACGAACGGCACGGTGATCGTGGCGACCACGCCCTGGCCGCCGAGGTCCAGGTAGAGGCCCGAGTAATAGACCTGCCGCGCCGGAGAGGTGAAATCGAACTGGAAGAAAAACTCGTTCGAAACGAAGTTCGGGAGCTGCGGCAGCTTGCGGAACTCCCGGCCTTCGGCCAGCGCCGCCCTCTTTCGCGCCTCCGGATCGCCGTTCAGCTCGGCGAGCGGAAAGGAGACCAGGGTGCCGTCCTCGGACAGGCCGTAGAAGCGCACGATCCGGGGCGGGTG
>JBEQUE010000108.1:0-15726 GCA_040349255.1 Acidobacteriota bacterium
ACAGGAAGCTCTCCCTCGGAAACGAGGCGGCCATAAACCTGCCAGTCGGACCGGCTCTGGCTGGCGAAGGCCAGGGCCCAGGCTTCCCGGGTCGGCATTCAGAGAGCTTCGGGACGGCTGAAGCGTTCGGCCGTGGACAGACTCCAGCCCTCCGGCAGACTCTCAGGATGCGAACGGAGTGACTCGAGCTCTTCGGGCGTGATCTCCGCGATCACCGTGCGGAAGGGGATTTCCCGGGTCGGAGAGAAGGTAAAGGGCTCGACACTCCCGGTCGCCACGGTAGCGGCGTTGACCTCGAGGAGACGGATCGGCTCTTCCAGGGACTCTTCGTTGTCCATCACGATCCGATAGACCTCACGGAGGTCCGGCTCGACCGAGAAATGCCAGTCGATGAGACGGCGGGCGGCAGCATCCTTGGCAGGCATCGCGCTCACATCCTGAGTCTAACACGGCTGCCGTTCTCCGCAAGGGAGATTTGTCTTCGGCGCGTGGGTCGTCAACTCCGCGCCCGGCGCTGGAAGGGATGTTTCAGCTCTTCCCGAACGCCCCCGCGATGCTCTGCTCGTAGGGCGGCTCCAGAACTCCGGCCTCGGTGATGATCCCGGTGATCAGCTCGGCCGGAGTCACGTCGAAGGCGAAGTTCATGGCCTGCGTGTCGTCGGGCGCCACCCGGGTGCCGAAGACCTCGGTGACCTCCTTGGCCTGGCGCTCCTCGATCGGGATCGCCTTGCCGTCCGGCGTATTCCGGTCGATTGTGGAGAGCGGCGCCGCCACGTAGAAGGGGACCCCGTGCCGGTGGGCGAGCACCGCCACCGTGTAGGTGCCGATCTTGTTCGCCGTGTCGCCGTTGGCCGCGATGCGGTCGGCTCCCACCACGATCCGGTCCACCAGGCCCTGCGCCATGAGGGTGCCGGCGCTCGAGTCGGTCACCAGCCGGAAGGGGATGCCGAGGCGCTTCAGCTCCCAGGCGGTCAGCCGCGCTCCCTGGAGGAGCGGCCGCGTCTCGTCCACCCAGACCAGCCCCACCCGGCCGCCGGTCCAGGCCGACTGGATGACGCCGAGCGCCGTGCCGTAGCCGGCGGTGGCGAGCGAGCCCGTGTTGCAGTGGGTCAGGACCCGGGCGCCCGTGCCGAACAGCGCGGCCCCGTGCTCGCCGATCCGGCGGTTGATCCGCACGTCCTCGGCCTGGAGCTCGCGCGCCCAGTCGAGGAGGGCCTGCCGGACTCTCTCCGAGCCCTGCTCGAACGTCCGCTCGAACACCTCGCGGCCGCGGTCGAGCGCCCAGGCCAGATTCACGGCCGTCGGGCGGGTGCTTCGGAGAAGGGCGGAGACCTCCTCGAAGCGGTCCGCGCCCAGGACCAGACCGTAGGCCGCAGCCACGCCGATGGCCGGCGCGCCCCGCACCGCGAGCCGGCGGATGGCGTCGGCCACCTGCTTGGGCTCCCGGCAGTCGAGCCAGGTCTCCTCGCTCGGGAGGAGCGTCTGGTCCAGCAGCTTCAGGGTGTCGCCCTCCCAGCGGATGGGCGAGAACGGCTCGGACGAGGTCTGATTTCCAGTCATGGGAGGGGTATCTTACACGGGTGCTAGAATCCGCCGGGCTTTGACCCGTCATCCATCTCTTTCCGAATCGAGGGTCCAGTGAAAGGCGATCCCAAGAACCTAGGGTTTTCCACGCGCGCGATCCATGCCGGGCAGGAGCCCGACCCGCGCACCGGGGCCGTCGCGGTCCCGATCTACCAGACGTCCACCTATGTCCAGAAGGGGCTCGGCGAGCCGGCCGAGTTCGAGTATGCCCGGGTCCAGAACCCCACCCGCAGCGCGCTCGAAGCGAACCTCGCCTCGCTGGAGGGCGGCGTCTCCGGCCATGCCTTCGCCTCGGGCATGTCTGCCATCTCGTGCCTGATCACCCTGCTCAAGGCCGGCGACCACGCCGTGGTGTCGCGCAACGTGTACGGCGGCACCTTCCGGTACTTCACGAAGATCATGGAGAACTACCAGCTCTCGTTCTCCTGGGTGGACGCGACCGACCTGAAGAACATCGAGGCGGCCATGACGCCGCGCACGAAGATGGTCTACATCGAGACGCCGACGAACCCGGTGATCGAGATCGTGGATATCGCCGGCGCCGCGCGGATCGCCCACGCCGCGGGCGCCTTCCTGGCGGTGGACAACACGTTCCTCTCGCCCTACTTCCAGCGCCCGCTGGAGCACGGCGCGGACGTGATCGTGCACTCGACCACCAAGTTCCTGAACGGCCACAGCGACTCGATCGGCGGCGCGCTCATCGCGTCGAAGCCGGAGCACACGGAGTGGTTCGCGTTCCTGCAGAAGTCGGCCGGCGCGATCCTGTCGCCGTTCGACTCCTTCCTGGTGCTGCGCGGCATCAAGACCCTGCCGGTGCGCATGGACCGCCACGAGCAGAACGCCCGCGCCGTGGTGGACTTCCTGACCGGAAACAGCAAGGTGAAGACGGTGCTCTGGCCGGGTCTGCCGGCCCACCCGGGGCACGAGGTCCACAAGCGGCAGGCCTCCGGGTTCGGCTCCATGATCTCGATCGAGCTCGGGAGCTTCGCGGCGGCCAAGGCGATGCTCGACCGCATGCGGGTGATGAGCTTCGCCGAGAGCCTGGGCGGCGTCGAGAGCCTGATCTCCCACCCGGCGTCCATGACGCACGCCTCGATCCCCCCGGAGCGGCGGGCCGAGATCGGCGTCACGGACGGGCTGGTGAGGTTGTCGGTCGGGCTGGAGGACATCAACGACCTGCTGGCCGACCTCGATCAGGCCCTCTCAGCGGTTTGACCGCTTTGCTCCCTCTCCCCCGGCACGGGGGAGAGGGCCGGGGAGAGGAGAACGGGATCAACCCCTACTTCCAGATCTCTTCGTCGAAGTCGTAGACGATCACCTTGACCTTGCCCGTGCGGCCGGTCACCCGCACGGCGGTGAGCGCGCCATAGTTGTCGGTCAGGTAGACCGTGCCCGGCGTGGCAGTGCCCAGCGGCCCGAACGAAGCGAGGTCCGAGTTGTTGAACCGGATCGGGTCGTCGCCCCGCTTCAGGCGGACCGAGGGATCGCCGGGATCGCGCGCCGGGCGCCCCGGCGGAAACCCGAAGCGCACCCGGCTGCCGAGCTGCTCCAGCTCCAGCGGTGGCGCGATCTGCGGGTCCACCCCCTTGTCGATGTCCTTGGTGAGGACGCCGTCGCCGTCCCCGTCGCGGTAGAGAGCCCAGGTGGACCGCCCGTTGGCGCGCGGCCGGAACTTGAGCGCCACGTTGGCGCAGTGCCGGACCGCCGTCGCCCGGGCCAGGCTCATCGCCGCCCTCACCTCCTCGGCCGCGAGCCGCAGGCGCAGCTCGCCCGAGATCCTCAGGATCGGCGGCGCGGTCATCACCAGGAACACGGCGAGGATCGCCAGCACCACCAGCAGCTCCACGAGTTGGAAGCCTCGTTCTCGTCTCATGGCGGTTTCCTCCGGCCGCCGGAGACCGGGGGACGGCATCCGGCCGTCCCCCGGCGGCTCCGGTCTACCGGCTCCCCTCCTTCGGCGAGGGCTTGGAGGACGGCGCCGGGACCGCCTTGGAGGCCTTCACCTTCTCCTTGAGGGTGGTCTCGCCCGAGACCGCCACGTAGGGCTTGATGAGCTGGTAGGTCTTCTCGCCGATCCCCTGGACCAGCATCAGGTCCTCCGGCGACTTGAACGGCCCGTTCTCCTTCCGGAAGTCGAGGATCCTCTGCGCCACGGCCGGCCCGACCCGCGGCAGGAGCGCGAGTTGGGAAGGGTCCGCGGTGTTGACGTTGACCACCCGGCGGGCGTCGGCGGCGAAGGCGGAGGCGGAAGCCAGGAGGATTCCCACAAGGACGAGACTGCTGATGAAACGGCGGTTCAGGTTCATTTCTCTCTCCAAATGTCGGTTCGTTTTCAGGACTGCGCTTCAACGGTTTCCCTTGCACTGCCTGGGGTCTGCGGTCTTGTCTCCTTCCGTCTCCGTCACCTCCTCTCCGGTTGACGGGCAGCCTGGAGATCAAGACCGGTACCAGGTCGGGCTGAGACGCTGAAACCACTGAAACGGAACGACTTGGAGGGAACTCAGGGAGAGCGCCGGGCGGGCGTCGTGTCAAAGGATCTGGCGGCTGGAACCGCCAAACGCCGGTGGGGACTGGCTTTGGCGCGTGTCAAAAGATCTGGCGGCGGCGCGCAATCTCTTGCGCACCAGCGTTGCGGCGGTAGCCTTGGCGGGGGGTTTCGAGTAGATTAGGCCGCCATGGCGCAGAAAGCCGAGAGAACCGACCGGTCCGTGTTCCGCGAGTACTTCGAGGCGATCCTCATCGCCACGATCTTCCTGCGCTTCACGAACGTGTTCGTGGTCCAGACCTTCTACATCCCGAGCGGCTCCATGGAGAACACGCTCCTGATCGGCGACCACCTGTTCGTGAACCGGTTCATCTACGGGCCGGCGGCGACCGACCTCGAGCGCAAGCTCCTCCCCCTGCGGCCGATCCGGCGCGGCGACATCATCATCTTCCGCTCGAAGACCGAGCCCGGCATGGACATCGTCAAGCGCGCGATGGGCGCGCCCGGCGATACCATCCAGGTGGCCGACAAGCAGCTCTACCTCAACGGCCAACCGGTGGACGACTCCGCGTTCGCCATCCACAAGGACCCTACGGTCTACCCGAACTACCCGCTGCTGCCGTCCAAGGCGCGGGACCGCGACAACTTCGGACCCGTCACCGTGCCGCCGGACAACTACTTCTGCATGGGCGACAACCGCGACGAGTCGTACGACTCGCGGTTCTGGGGGACCCTGCCCGGCCACCTGGTCAAGGGCCGGGCGTTGTTCATCTACTGGTCGAACGGCGCGCAGCAGCCCGAGGGGGCGGGTCTCGGCGGGCTGATCCGGACCGCCTTCGGCTTCCTCTCCAACACGCGGTGGGAGCGCTCCTTCCGCCTCATCCGCTGACCCGCGACCCGGCTCCGTCCCCCATGGAAGAGAAGTCCTGGCAGCGGGAGTATCTGGAGGCGCTGCTCATCGCGGTGATCTTCGCCACCTTCGCCCGCACCTACGTGGTGCAGGCGTTCAAGATCCCGTCCGGCTCGATGGAGCAGAACCTCCTCATCGGCGACCACATCCTGGTCAACAAGTTCATCTTCGGCCCGGCCGCGCTGCCGCTCGAAGGCTCCATGCTGCCGGTCCGCGAGGTGCGCCGGGGCGACATCGTGGTCTTCAAGTTCCCGGAGGATCCCTACCGCGACTTCATCAAGCGCTGCGTCGGCCTGCCGGGCGATACGATCGCGGTGGTGGACAAGAAGCTGTCCGTCAACGGCAAGGAAGTCGACGACGAGAGCTACACCTGGCACGTGGACCCGTTCGTCATCCCGCGCAGCCCGTTCCTGTCGAGCAACCGCTCGCGCGACAACTTCGGGCCCTACACGGTGCCGGCCGGCCATTACTTCTGCATGGGCGACAACCGCGACAACTCGAACGACTCGAGGTTCTGGGGCGCGGTCCCCAAGGAGTACGTCAAGGGACGGGCCTTCATGGTCTACTGGTCGTTCGACAGCCAGGGGCCGGAGCCGGTCGAGTGGCCGGGCTTCGCCGGCAAGATGCGCCAGATCGCCCAGGTGAGCCTCCACTTCTTCACCAGCACCCGATGGGAGCGAACCTTCCGCGTCGTGCGGTAAACTGGTCGCGCGAACTCAAGGAGGATTGCCATGCGGAAACGGATCGCCGAGCGCGGTGAGGGGAACCTCGGCTGTGTGATGTGGCTGCTGGTGCTCGGGCTTGCCGTCCTGATCTCCTGGAAGATGGTGCCGGTCAAGATCGCCAGCGCCGAGCTTTACGACTTCATGGACGAGCAGGCCAAGTTCTCCGGCGTCAACACGACCGCCGAGGACGTCAAGAAGAACATCCTGCAGCGGGCGGTGGAGCTGAAGCTGCCCCTGGACAAGGAGCACGTCACCGTCGAGCGGATCGGGGACCGCATCCGGATGACCGCCGAGTACACGGTGCCGGTGCAGTTCCCGGGCTACACCTACAACTGGCACTTCCGGCACGAGCTGGACCGCCCGATCTTCATCGTCTGACGGAAGTCAGGAAGGCATGGCCCGCCCCGGCTGGTTCGACACGGTCGCGGCGGGCCTCGCGCCCGGCGTCCTGCTCGGCACGCACCTGGCCGGGTTGATCTTCTTCCTCAACCCGCACCTGCCGTTCACGCCGGTCCCGGTGCTGCGCGGCTGCCTCGCCTACGGCGGACTGCTCGGCCTCGCCGGCCTCGCGCTGCAACTGCCGTTCACCTGGCGCCGGCTCCTGCCCGGCCGGCGGGCCCTGCGCTGGCTCCCCTGGACGTCGACCGCCGCGCTCGCCGCCGCCGCCTGGCTCGACGCCAGCCATGCCTCGCTCTACGCCTTCTACCTGCCGTCGGGCATCAACGACCGGCTGATCCGCACCGCGGTCTGGCTCGCTCTCGCCGCCCTGATCTTCTTCTACACGGCGCTGCTCCACAGCCTGCATCGCCGGCGGTATGGCTGGCGGAGCCGCTACGGCCTCGCGCTGGTCGCGGTCCTCTCGGTCTATGCGACGATCGAGCGACGGGAGGCCTTCCGGCCGATCAACACGCCGATCCACCGGCCGACGGTCGTGGAGACCGAGGCCCGGCCCCGTCTCCTGGTAGTGGGGATCGAGTCGGCCACCATGGACGCCATCCTGCCGCTCGCCGGCCAGGGGCGGCTGCCGTTCCTCGCCGCCATGCTGCAGCAGGGGGCCTACGGGCGCATGGAGTCGCTCTATCCCACCTGGCGCGAGGCGCTGTGGATCTCGCTCGCGACCGGCAAGTACCCGCACAAGCACGGGATCCCCGGCGGCCGGGTCTACGACGCGCCCTGGCTCGGTCCGCCGCGGCCGGGGTTGGAGCTGCGTCTGCTGCCGGTCGGCATCCGGTTCCGGCGCTGGGGCCTTTTCGGAGCGCAGGCGCGCACGCCTCCAGCGCTGCCGCGCGAAGCGCTGGCGCTCTGGGAGATCCTCCCGCGGCTCGGCCTGGCTGCGGGCACCGTGGGCTGGCCGGCGTCCTCCCCGGCTTCGCGGGAGACCGGGTTCTCGCTGCCCGAGAGCTTCTTCGCGGGCCACCGGGGTCCGGAGAGCAGTTGGCCCGAGGACCTGGCGGCGAGCGCGCCGCTCTTCCGCCCGCGGCCGGAGGAGATCGATCCGCCGCTCCAGGCCCGCTTCGGGCCCCGTCCGCCGAAGGTGATCACGAGCGCCCTGGCCGGCGACGCCTGGCGGGAGTCGCTGCTCTTCTCCCTGATGGACCAGCATCCGGAGACGGGCGCCGCGTTCCTGGTGCTACCCGGCCTGCGCGAGGTGTCCCGCGGCGCCTTCGGCGGGTTCCAGGCCGTGCAGTTCGAAGGCTCGCAGTCCGCGACCGCGAGGGAGGCGGCCGAGCGGCTGACCGCCTACTACGGCTGGATCGACAGCTTCCTCGGCCAGCTCTGGCTGAGGGAGGACGGGCCGAAGATCCTGGCAGTCGTCTCCGCCTACGGCGCCGAGGGCCGGCGCGACCGCCTGAGCCTGAGCGGCGACGACGCGGAGCTCGAAGGCCGCTTCGGGCTCGCCCCGGACGGCGCCCTCCTCCTCTATGGCGAGGGCATCCGGCCCGGAGCGCTGATCACCGGCGCGCGCCTGGTGGACGTGGCCCCGACGCTGCTCTACGCGCTCGGCTTCCCCTCGGCGCGCGACCTCGACGGCCAGGTGCTCACGGCCGCCTTCGAGAAGGGGTTTCTCGCGCGGCACCCGCTGACGATATTGCCGTCGTTCGAGGGTCTGGCGAAGGCCCGGTAAAAGGCCCCAAAGGACTGCAGGGGCTGCAAGGGCGAAAGGAACGGGCCTTTGGTCCCTTGCTGGCTTTGCAGTCCTTGGGGTCCTTTGTCCTTTTCCTCAGGCCTTCTGCGCCACCAGCTTCGGCGCCGAGGCCTTGGCGCTCTCGCGCTCCTCCCGGGCCATGGTGCAGCGGCCTTCGAAGAAGGCGCCGTCCTCGATCACCAGCGACGGTGTGTCGAGATCGGCAAAAACCTTGCCCCGGGCGGAAATCTGGACCCTCTTCGCCGCCCGGACCGTGCCCCGGACCGTGCCGGAGATGAAAACCTGCCCGGCGCGCAGGTCGCCCTCCACCTCGCCTCCCTCGCCGACGATCAGGTCGCCGTTCGAGATGACCTTGCCGGTGAACTTGCCGTCCACCCGGAACGAGGTCTCGAACCGGAGCTCCCCCTCCACATGGCTGCCGCTGTCGAGGAAGCCGTTGAGATCGCTCTGCCTGCCACCGCCGCTGTCGTTCTTGAAGATCATCGGATTTCTCCCCGCTCCACCAGCACGTCGTAGAGCCTCATGAGCTCCTCCTCGGAATGGAAATGGATCTGCAGCAGGCCACCCTTGCCGCGCCGCCGGATCTCGACCTTCGTCTGGAGACGGCGGGTGAGCGTCTCCGCCGCCGCCGCGGTGTTGACCTCGACGGGTCGCGGCGTCCGGACCGGCTTCTCGCGCGCCGGCTCGGCGGATATCGCCGATAAGCGCTCCAGGTCGCGCGCGGTGAGCCCCTCGCGCACGGCGCGGTCGGCGAGCGTGATCTGGGCCTCGCGGCTCGGCAGGCCGAGGAGCGGACGGGCCTGACCGGCGGTGAGCCGCCCCTCGCGCAGCAGCTCCTGGACCTCCTCGGGCAGGCGGAGGAGCCGGAGCGAGTTCGTCACCGTGGTGCGCGCCTTGCCTACGCGCGCGGCGATGTCCTCCTGCGACAGCCCGAACTTCTCCTGGAGCGCGAGGTAGGCCTCGGCCTCCTCCAGGGCGTTCAGGTCGCTGCGCTGGAGGTTCTCGACCAGCGCCAGCTCGAGCAGCTCGCGGTCGTCGGCCACCTGGCGGACCACGACCGGGACCTGCTCCAGGCCGGCCCGGCGGGAGGCGCGCCAGCGGCGCTCGCCCGCGACGATGAAGTAGGTGCCGTCCGCGTCCGGGCTGACCACGAGCGGCTGCACCACCCCCTGCGAGCGGATCGAGGCCGCGAGCTCCTCGATGGCGTCCTCGTCGAAGTGGGTGCGCGGCTGGAAGCGGTTCGGCTTGAGCTGGCCGACCGGCAGGCTCTGGATCGGCGCCGGAGCGGCCGGGGTGGCCGCCGACGGCGGCTCCTCGCGCTGGAGAAGGGCGTCGAGCCCGCGACCCAAGCCCTTTCTTTTCAAGGGGTTCTGCGTCAAGAGGTGGCCTCCTTCAAGCGCCCGTTCCGGTCGCGCCGGAGCAGCTCCTGGGCGAGCGCCAGGTAAGCCTCGGCGCCGCGCGACTTGATGTCGTACTGGAAGATGGGGAGACCGTGGCTCGGGGCCTCGGCGAGGCGGATGTTGCGCGGCACCACGGTCTCGAAGACCTGGTTGCCGAAGACGCGGCGGACCTCGTCCGCGACGTCCTTGCAGAGGTTCGTGCGGTCGTCGTACATCGTGAGCAGGATGCCGGTGATCACAAGGCGCGTGTTGAGACCGCCCTGGACGCGCTTGACCGTGGCCATCAGATCCGCGATCCCTTCGAGCGCGAAGTACTCGGCCTGGAGCGGCACGACCAGACCGTCGGCGGCGGCGAGCGCGTTGACCGTCAGATGCCCGAGCGACGGCGGGCAGTCCAGGAGGATGTAGTCGTAGTGCGGGGAGAGCGCCTTGAGGATGCCCTTGAGGCGCCCCTCCCATCCTTCCTCCCCGACGAACTCGACCTCGACGCCGACCAGGTCGCGCTGGGCGCCGATGAGGTCGAGGTTGGGGAAGCCGGACGGGTGGACCGTCTCCGGCAGCGGGACCTCGCCGGTGAGCGCGTGATAGAGGTGCGGGACCTCCGCGTTGGCGCCGAGGCCGCGGGTGGCATTGCCCTGCGGGTCGCAGTCGATGAGCAGGACGCGACGCTCCAGGGCGCCGAGCCCGGCTCCGAGGTTGATGGCGGTGGTGGTCTTGCCGACGCCGCCCTTCTGGTTCGCGATGGCGAGAATCGTGGTCATCGGGATTCCTGTTGTTTCGGCTCGCGCCGGTCACTTCACCGCGGATCGCCGAAGCTCGACAATCCGCCGGCTCCGGCTCCCCGGGATCCGGACGCTCCGGCCCGGCTCCAACGTCGGCGGCAGGGGCGGATCGTCTTCCCCCACCCAGAGAAGGACGCGGCCGTCCGGCCCCAGCCGTTCCGCGAGGGCTCCGAGCACGTCGGGTTCGAGCTTGAGGGCCCGCGCAGTTACCACGTCCAGGCTCGCCGGGAGACCGGCGGGGAGAGGGACTGCCACTCTAACATTCAGGCACCGGCAGGGCAACGACGACGCCTTGCGCGCCGCGGCGGAGAGGAACGCCCACTTGCGCTCCCGCGCCTCGACCAGCGTCATCTCCAGACCCGGCCGGGCAGCGGCCAGGACCAGCCCTGGAAAGCCGGCGCCGGAGCCAATATCCAGCCCGACGCGAGCGCCCTCCGGGATCAGTGGGAGCGCGGCGAGCGACTCGCCGTAGTGCCGCTCCAGGATCTCGCCCAGCGTGCCAGGACCGATCAGCGAGAGGCGCTGGTTCCAGGCGGAGAGCTCCCGGTAATGCGCCAGAAGCGCATCGATCGTCCCGGCTGCGAGAGGCTCCGGCGAGATCCGGGCCAGGCCCTCGGAGAGCTGATTGCGGTCGAGAGGAGGAAAGGGGAACGGCATGACGGGTCGCGCCATGTTTCACGTGGAACATGGTCCGCCGCGCGGAGCGCCCACGTTCCACGTGAAACAGAGGTTCAGGCGGGGCGGATGGTGATGCGCTTGAAATAGCCGTCGCCGCTGCTCTCGCTCACCACCGCGGGGTCGTCGGCGAGGGTGATATGGACGATGCGGCGGTCCGCCGGGTTCATCGGCTCCAGGGTGCGGGGCCGGCCCTTGCGCCGGACGTCGTCGGCCACTTCCTGTGCCAGGCTCCGGAGGCGCTCCTCGCGGATCTCCTGGAAGTTGTCGCAGTCGACCCGCACCAGCGGCGCCTCGCCGGCCAGGCTGCGGATCATGCGCGGCAGCAGGTGCTCCACCGAGAGCACCAGCTCACCCTCGTCCGCGAAGCAGGAATCCACGTCGGCGCCCGAGAGGTCCACCTCCAGCCGGTCCTCGCCCTGCAGGATGCGCGGCGTCAGGTCCAGGCCCGCGATCCGCATCAGCAGCTCCGTGCTCCGGGCCGCGGCGTCCGCCAGCGGGCCGGTCGCCACGGGATAGCGCTCGGACGGACGGCGGGGGAGCTCCGGCAGCGCGATCAGGTCGCCTCCCGAGGAGGAGAGGGACGGCCGGGAGGAGCTCGCTTCCATCGGCGCGGGCCGCGCGGCAGGACGCGGCCGTTCCTGACGACCCCGATCCCCCCGGTCCCGGCGATCCCGATCCCGATCCCGGCCCCGACCGCCCCGGTCTCTCTCCTCGCCCCGTCGCTCCGGGCGCGGCTCGCGCGGCGGGGCTGGAGCGGTCGGTACAGCGGACGCCGGAGGCGGAGCCGTCGCGGCCGGCCGGACAGGCGCCGGAGGAGGAGGAGCCGATCGGTCGCGGCGCGGCGCCTCGGGATCGACCTCGATCAGCACCTTGCGCCGCGTCTTCAGGAAGCCGTGCCGCTTCTCGATGCTGCGGTACGCGATCTCCTCGGGAGGGAGGTGGAAGTGGTTGGCCGCCTGGATGAGGGCCTGCTGCAGCGTGTCGCCGGAGAAGAAGCGTCGATTGGTTTCGTTCATAGGCCGCCCGTCAGGGTCTCCGCGCCCGGCTCAGGCCGCGCGCTTCTCGAGGCGTTTGTAAACCGCCTGTTGCAGGATGGTCAAGACGTTGTTCGTCAGCCAGTAGAGCACCAGTCCGCTCGGGACGCCGATGAACATCACGGTCATGACGATCGGCATCATCTCGAAGATCCGCCGCTGCATCGGGTCGCCGGACTGCGGCGCCATGCGCACCTGGAACCACTGTGTGGCGCCCATCACGATCGGCAGCACGTAGTAGGGGTCCTTCGACGAGAGGTCCGCGATCCACAGGATCCACGGCGCGTTGCGCAGCTCGACCGCCGCGGTCAGCAGGCTGAAGAACGCGAACAGGATCGGCATCTGGAGGAGCAGCGGCAGGCAGCCGCCCACCGGGTTCACCCCGGCCTCCTTGTAGACCGCCATCACCTCGTCGTTCATCTTCTTCTGCGCCTCCAGGTTCGGCTTCCCCTGCTTGTCGCGCAGCTTGTTCTTGTACCGGTCGCGGATCGCCTGCACCTTCGGGTTGAGCTCCTGCATCTTCCGCATCGACTTCATGTTGGTGTGCGTGAGCGGCAGGAGGACGATCTTGATGACGATGGTCAGCAGGATGATGGCCCAGCCGTAGTTGGCCACCACGTTGTCGTGGATCCAGTGCAGCGCGACCAGCAGCGGCCGCGCCAGGAAGGCGAACTTGCCGAGCTGGACCGCGCGCTCCAGGTGATGGGGGAGCGCCGCGAGCTTGTCGTAGCTCATGTCGCCCCAGTAGGAGGTGAGCGCGAGCGCGTCGCCCTCCGGCTCCAGGACGATCCTGTACTCCCGCAGGAGCTTCTTCTCCTCGGAGGTGATCTCGTCCTTGTTCGGCACCGGCAGGAACCGGTTGCCGCGCGAGCTCGACTCGATCATCACCGGTTCGAGCACGGCGCGCTCGAGGCCGGTCCGCGGGATCACGGCGGCGAGGAAGTAGTTGTCCTCCAGGCCGAGCCAGTCCGCCCGCCGGACCGTCTTCGGCTCCAGCTCGCGCTGCGGGCTGAGCTGCGCGACGTCGCCGCCCACCTTGTAGACCGCCAGGCGCCGGCCGTAGCGGCTGCCGATCTCCTCCGGGGTGGGATTGCGGATGCCCGGTCCCACGATTGTGGCCCAGTTGCCGCCCACCACCTGGATCGAGGACTCCAGGAACCCCTGGTCGTCGAACCGGAAGCGCTTCTCGGCCACGCCCTCGGGGCCGCGGTAGCGGAAGGTCACGGCCTTGCCGCCGGCCTCCACCAGGGCCTGGAACTGCGCCTGGTTGAGCGGCAGCGGCCGATGGTCGGAGCGCCGCACGAGACCGTAGGGGTACGGCCCCTCGATCCGGTTCCGGAGGAGCTCGACGGCGCCGCCGTCGGACGACCTCTGGTCCTTGATCTGCAGCGAGACGAGCTGGGCGCCGAGGCTGGAGAAGACCGCCCGCGCGTCCCGGCTTTCGAGGGTGATCCGCTGCTCGGCCGAGCCCTGGACGGGCTGGCCCGCCCAGGCCGGAAGCGGAGCTTTGCCGGAGGCGCCCGGCACGCCCGCCGGGGTCTCGGGAGCTCCCGGTGTTCCGGACGCGCCGGGGCCGGGCGTCGCGGTGGCCGACGGCGTCGCCTCCGCCTGCTGCGCCGGTGGCTTCACCGGTTTGGAAGGATAGAAGTGGGACCAGATGGCGAACACCGCCAGCGAAAGCAGGGCGGCGAGGAACAGGCGGCGAGTCTCGTCCACGGAGCTACGATTCCTCTCTCGATAGGTCTCGATAGGTTCGGGTCTGCGACTAGGGGAGGTCGACTCCGCCCGGATGGAACGGCTGGCAGCGCATCAGGCGCAGGAGCGCCAGGAGGCTGCCGCGGCCGAGACCGTGACGGATCACGGCGAGCCGCGCGTACTCCGAGCAGGTGGGGGTGAAACGGCAGGACGGCGGCAGGAGGGGAGACACCCGGCGCTTGTAGAGCTCCAGGAGCCGCACGGCTCCGAGCGCGACCGGATTCAAGAGGCGGTCTCCTGCAAAGGGCGCCGCGGCAGGACGCCGGCGAACAGACGCATGAGGTCGGCGCGCAGGGCCTCGAAGTCCGAGCCTCTCGCTTCCGGCTTCAGATGGACCACGAGGTCCAGAGGGGGGAGATTGCCTCGTTCGTTCCATCGGCGGTAGATCTCTTTGATCCGGCGCTTGATGCGGTGCCGCACGAAGGAGGGACCCACCTTGCGGCTGGCGGTGATCCCGAGGCGGGGATGCCCGAGCTGGTTCGGAACGAAGTAGAGGAGCGCCAGCGAGCTCTGCCGCCGGCGCCCCGTCCGGTAGCACCTGAGGTAGTCCGCCCTCCGCCGCAGCCGCTCCGCCGGGAGCAGGCGTTGGCTTCCGCCAGACATTAGACCGAGAGGCGCTTGCGGCCCTTGGCCCGCCGGCGCGAGATCACGGCGCGGCCGTTGCGGGTGCGCATCCGCACCAGGAAGCCGTGGGTCCGCTTGCGGCGGCGGTTGTTCGGTTGAAAAGTCCGTTTCACGTTCGTGCTCCCTTTCGTGGTTCAAACAAATTGGCGGAGAGGGTGGGATTCGAACCCACGGACCGGTTGCCCGGTCAACGGTTTTCGAGACCGTCCCATTCAGCCACTCTGGCACCTCTCCGGTCTCTATTCTCAATGCTGGCGGAGAGAGTGGGATTCGAACCCACGGTTGAGTTTCCCCAACACACGCTTTCCAAGCGTGCTCCTTAAGCCACTCGGACATCTCTCCAGGAATTAAATCTGCAAAGAACGGGGCTCAGGATCTCTTCCGGAGCGACGCGAAGAAGCCGCGCAGGAGCGCGGCGCTCTCCTCGTGGAGAACCCCGGCCGTGACGGCCAGCCGGTGGTTCAGGCGCGGATCCTGGACCAGATTGCCCAGAGTACCGCACCAGCCTGCCTTGGGATCGGGCGCCCCGTAGACCAGCCGCTCGACGCGGCTGTTCACCAGGGCCCCGGCGCACATCGCACACGGCTCCAGGGTCACATACATCGTGCACTCCGTGAGCCGCCACCCTCCCACCCCTTCGGACGCCTGCCGGATCGCCAGGATCTCGGCGTGAGCGAGCGGGTCGGAATCGATCTCGCGACGGTTGTAACCGCGCCCGACGATCCTTCCTTCCCGCACGATCACGGCGCCGATGGGGACCTCCCCGATGTCGCCGGCGCGCCGGGCCTCGGCGAGGGCCTCCAGCATCCAGATCCGATCTTCCGATGTCTCTGTCTGCACGGCTGCCCCTACCCGTACCCCGGGCAGGCGGGATATCTTACTCGAACTTTCCCGAACGGCAAACCCCGTGGAATTTCCTCCGCTCCTCCACACCTTTACAGAGCGGACCCCAGGACATAGCATGTGCTCCTGGCAGCGGCCCACGAAGGGTTCGGGTCCTGTGCATCGGCCGATACCGAACCTCGTCAGGCCCGGAAGGGAGCAGCGATAAGGTCTCCGGCCGAGTGCCGCAGACAAACCGGAACCCTTCGTGGGCCGCTGTCCCCAGCCGCCAGCCCAACTTCCATGACCTATCAGGTTCTCGCCCGCAAGTGGCGCCCGCAGAGCTTCTCCACCCTCGTCGGCCAGGGGCCGATCGTGACCGCCCTGCGCAACGCGGTCCAGGAGGGGCGGATCGCCCAGGCCTATCTCTTCTCCGGCATCCGCGGCGTCGGCAAGACCACGACCGCCCGGCTGCTGGCGAAGATGCTCAACTGCGAGCGCGGGCCGCTGCCCGACCCGTGCAACGAGTGCGCGGCCTGCGTCGAGATCACCCGCGGCTCGGACATGGACGTGATCGAGGTGGACGCCGCCACCTACTCGAAGGTCGAGCAGGTGCGCGAGCTGACCGAGAGCCTCAAGTACGGCCCGGCGCGCGACCGCTACAAAGTCGTCATTCTCGACGAGATCCACCGCCTGTCGCGGCAGGCCTTCGACGCTCTCCTGAAGATCGTCGAGGAGCCGCCGCCGTTCCTGGTCTTCATCTTCGCCACCACCGAGATCG
>JBEQUE010000123.1:0-116058 GCA_040349255.1 Acidobacteriota bacterium
GGCTTCCGCCTGCGGGTCGAGGCGCCCGGGTTCGCCACGGAGCAGAGCGACGTGCGGGTCTCGGGAGCGGCCGTCCCGGACCTGGCCCTGAGCCTCAGGCCGGGCATCCCGATCACCGGCCGCCTGATCGGCCTCGACCTGCGCGGACCGCGGAGAGCCCACGTCCAGGCCCGCTCTACGGAAATCCCGCGGCCGGTCCGCCTCCATGGAACGGTGGACCAGTACGGGGTCTACCGGATTCCCGACGCCTCGCCGGGCACGTGGATCGTGAGGGTAGACCTGCCCGACCGCCGCTTCGTCGAGGAAGAGGTGACCGTGACTTCGGAACCCGTGAGGCTCGACCTGGAGGTCGAGTAGCCGGGGCGATAGACTCGCCCGGTGCCCCCGTTGCCGGTGACCATCGACCAACTCCTCGCCGAGGCCCGGCCCCGCCTGGCGGCCACCCCGTTCGGAGCACCGGCCCGCGAAGCATCGCTGCTGCTCGGCCGGGTGCTGGGCCTCTCCGAGGCCCAGGTGCTCGCGCACGGCGAGCGCGCGGTGCCGGAGGAGCCGGCGGAGCGCTTCCGGGCCCTCCTCGCACGCCGGCTGGCTGGCGAGCCCGCGGCCTATCTGTTCGGCGAGCGCGAGTTCTACGGCCGCTCGTTCCAGGTCGATCCCCGGGTGCTCATCCCGCGGCCCGAGACCGAGCACCTGGTCGAGGCCGCGCTGGAGGCTCCTCGCCCGGACCGGCCCTGGATCCTCGACGTCGGCACCGGCTCCGGCATCCTCGCCGTGACCCTGGCGTTGGAGATCCCGGGGGCCCGCGTGGTCGCCACCGACCTCTCGCCCGGCGCGCTGGCCGCGGCGTCCGCCAACGCCCGCCGGCTCGGCGTCCGGGAGCGGGTCTTCCCGGTAGGCGCCGATCTGGCGCGGGGGCTCGACCCCGGCCGCTTCGACCTGGTGGTGAGCAATCCGCCGTACGTGGACTGGAACGACGCGCCCACCCTCTCGCCGGAGGTTTACAACTTCGAGCCACACGTGGCACTCTTTGCCCCCGGCGCCGGCGATTCCCTCTACGAGCGGTTGTTCTCCGAAGTCTCCGCAGGCGGGCTGCGGCCCGGCGTCCGGCTGCTCGCCGAGATCGGACAGGGGCAGCTCGACGCCGTCCGTCGCCACGCCACGGCCTCCGGCTGGCAGGTGGCGGGCGTCCGGCAGGACTATGCAGGCATTCCCCGGGTTGTCATCCTTGAGCGCCGGTGAACCGGCAAGGCGGATCGCATGGACAAGTTCCACATCGTCGGACCCTCGCGGCTCGCGGGCCGCGTCCGGGCGAGCGGCGCCAAGAACGCCGCCCTCCCCGCCCTCGCGGCCACCCTCCTCGCCGACGGCGAGCCCCTCACGCTCCGCAACGTCCCGGGGGTGAGGGACATCCGCACCATGATGCGGCTCCTCGACCACCTCGGCGTGAGCAGCGAAGACGCCGGCGATACCGGCGAGGGGCTCGTCTTCCGGCGCGACCGGCCGACCGCGGACCACGACGCGCCCTACGAGGTGGTCAAGACCATGCGCGCCAGCGTCCTCGTGCTCGGACCGCTCCTCGCCCGGTTCGGCCACGCCCGCGTCTCGCTGCCCGGCGGCTGCGCCATCGGCGTCCGGCCGATCGACCAGCATCTCAAGGGGCTGGAGGCGCTGGGCGCCAGCGTCGAGCTCTCGCACGGCTACGTCGAAGCCAGCGCGGACCAGCTCCGCGGCACCCGCTTCCGGTTCGACATGCCGACCGTGACCGGCACGGAAAACATCCTCATGGCCGCCAGCCTCGCGAAAGGCACCACGGTGCTGGAGAACTGCGCCCGCGAGCCCGAGATCGTCGACCTCGCGAACCTCCTCAACACCATGGGCGCCCGCATCTCGGGCGCCGGCGAGGCGACGATCGTGATCGACGGGGTGGACTCGCTCGGCGGCGGCGAGCACACCATCATCCCCGACCGGATCGAGGGGGGCACCTACCTGATCGGCGCGGCCCTGACCCGCGGCGACGTGACGCTCGAAGGGTCCAGCCCCGCCGATCTGGCGCCGCTGCTGGACAAACTGGCCGAGGCCGGCGCGAACGTCGAGATCTCCGGCACCGGCATCCGGGTCCGCGCCGCCGACGGGCTCCAGGGCTGCGACCTCGAGACCCAGCCGCACCCCGGCTTCCCGACCGACCTCCAGGCGCAGTGGATGACCCTCATGACCAGCGCCGACGGCGTGTCGACCATCCGCGAAACCATCTTCGAAAACCGCTTCCAGCACGCCCCGGAGCTCATGAGAATGGGCGCCGACATCCGGATGGACGGCGGCTCGGCCCGGGTCTACGGCGCCCGGCGGCTCACCGGCGCCGGCGTGATGGCGACCGACCTGCGGGCCTCGGCCTGCCTGGTCCTGGCCGGCGTGGCGGCCGACGGGGAGACGGTCGTGGACCGCATCTACCACCTCGAACGTGGCTATGAGGGAATGGAACTGAAATTGCAGAGCCTCGGCGCGCGGGTCGCACGCTGGGTCGTTTGAAGGTCGATCCCATTCCCCCTCTCCCCGGCCCTCTCCCCCGGGTCCGGGGGAGAGGGAGATAACAGCTCCGGCGCTCGCACAGGCTCCGGATGATCACCACCTTCACCCTGGTCCTCGCCGCCACTCTCACCGCGGACCCCCGCCCGGACCTCGTCGAGCTTCAGCTCGCCGGGGACCGTCGCGAGGCGCTCGCCCGCACCGAGCGGGAGATCGAGGCCCGGCCGGATTCCTCCCATGGGCTGGGTCTCGACTACCTCCGCGGCCATCTTCTCGATCTCCTCGGCAATCCGGCGGCCGCCGGCGAAGCCTTCGCCGCCGCGATGGCCTCCACCCCCGATCTCGACGCCTACAGCCGCTACCGCCTCGCGCTGGAGCAGGAGCGCACCGGCCATCCCGAGGTCGCCGCCGGCCTGATCGCTGGCGTCGTCGCCTCCCGCACGCCGGCCCTCCTCGCCGAAGCCACCTTCCTGCTCTCCCGCACTCTCTCTCTCGGCGGCGACTGCCGACTGCTCGGCGGTCTCAGGATCGAGGAGCTGCCCATGCCGCAGCGCCGGATCCTGACCTTGTCGCAGGCCGACTGCGCGCTGCGCGCCGGATCGCGCGAGCTGGCCCGGGGCCTCCTCGTCGGCCTCCTGGAGCAGAACCGGGACGACGACACCGCCCGGGGAGCCGCCGACCGCCTGGACATGCTGGTCTCCGACAGCGAGGGCGGACGGCTGCCGCTCCTCCTGGGCCTCGTCTTCCACCAGCATCGCGACTTCGAGCGCGCGCTCGCCCATCTCCACCGCGCCCTCGATCCGGCCGAAGGGCTGAGCGAGCGGGAGATCGCCGAGGGGCGCTACGCCCAGGGCCGCTCCCTGTTCTGGCTGGAGCGCTACGCTCCGGCCGCGATCGTCTTCGGCGGCCTGGCCACCGTCTCCCGCCGGCCCGAGGACCGCTCGCGGGCCCTCTACCAGCAGGGCCGCTGCTACGAGCTGATCGGCCAGTGGATGCTCGCCGCGGAGAGCTTCAGCCGCGCCTACCTCGCCCAGACCGACGGCGAATGGGCGGCGGCGGCGCTCTTCTCCAGCCTCCGCCTGCGCTGGCGCAGCGGCGCCGAGACCGACACGCAGGCCTTCTACGACCTCCTGACCTCGCGCCGCGAATGGCGGGAGCAGGCCCTGCGCGCCAGCCTGTTCCTGGCCTCCTCCGACCTCGTCCGCGGCCGGCGCGACCGCGCCCGGGGCTGGCTCGACCGCGCCCTGCCCGAGACCCCGGACGAGCGCCTGGAGATCGCCTACTGGCGCGGCCGGCTCGCCGAGCTGGAGCGCAATCCCCTGGCCGCCGTCGCCTCCTACCTGGAGGCAATGCGGCTGGACCTCTACCACCCGCTCTCCCAGGCCGCCCGCGACCGGCTCGCCCTGGAGCCGCTCGCCCGCGCCGCCGCCGTCGAGGGCCGGCGCCTGTCCGCCTCGACGAAATTCGAGGACCTCTACGGCGCGTGGCTGCTCCTGGGCAACAACACCGAGACCGGCAAGGCCTGCTGGTTCCGGGCGCGCCACGCGCTGCTCGCCGATCCCAGGCGCGCTCCGCTCGTGAAGCTGGTCCAGGTCCCCGTCGCCGCCTGGCCGCTCTGGCAGGCGCCGCTGCGCCGGCCGGAGGAGCGGCTGCTCGCGCTGGGCATCCTGCACGAGGGCGCTCCGGCCGTGCGCCAGTACTTCCCCGTCACCGAGCCGTCGCTCGCCTACACCGGCTGCCGGCTGCTGGCCCGCGCCGGCGAGCACGAGCGATCGATCCTCCTCGCCGAGGCCTTGCGGCTGCGCTCGGGCGACCGGGTGCCGGTGATCTTCCAGCCCCGCGACTTCCACCACATCCTCTATCCCCTGCCCTATCGCGAGACGCTGACCTCCCAGTGCAAGCTGCGCGGGGTGCCGCCGGACCTCCTGGCCTCGGTCATCCGCGAGGAGAGCCGCTACGACCGCAAAGCCCTCTCGCCCGCGGCGGCGCGCGGCCTGGCGCAGCTCACCGTGCCCACCGCCCGGCGCATCGCGGGCCAGATCGAGATGTCGCGGCTCGATCCGGAGGACCTCTACCGGCCCGAGATCGCCCTGGCCCTGGGCGCCGCCTATCTCGCCCAGCTCCTCAAGGACTTCGAAGGCGCCAGCCACGTGGCCGTAGCCGCCTACAACGCCGGCGAGCCCCAGGCCGCGCTCTGGCGGAGCTACTGCTTCAGCCCCGAGATGGAGGAGTTCTTCACCAAGGTGACCTTCCAGGAGACCCGCAGCTATCTGAGGAAGGTGCTCACCACCCGGGCCCACTACGACGAGCTGTGGTGAGGGGACTGGCGCAGCACGAGGAAGGGCGGTGGCTCCCTCTCCCCCGGCACGGGGGAGAGGGCCGGGGAGAGGGGGAACGGGATCAATTGCCCTTCTTCTCGATCCTCTTGATCACCGGCGGCAGGTCGCCCGGCGGCTTGTCGAAGTAGAGGTGGATGTCCGCGTTGCGGCGCAGCTCCTCGGTCCACTTGTCCAGCTCCTTGTTGAGCCGCTCCTCCTTGAGGATGGTCCGGATCTGCTCGCGCACGTCGTCCAGCGGCTTGACCGGCAGCTTCTGCCTCTGCATGTCCTGGGTGTAGGTGGTGCGGTAGTACTGCGTGATGTCGTCGAGGTCGACGAACACCCGCGGGCCGAGCTGCTCCTCCACATGGGTGAGGACCAGGAGCTGCCGCGCCACGAGCTGGCGCAGCGCCTGCTGGGTGAGGCCGACGTCGCGGAGCGCCTTGCGGAAGGCCTCCTCGTTCGGGAAGCGGGCGCGGATCGCCGCCACGTTCTGCTCGATCATGTCCACCGGCACCTGCTCGAAGCCGTAGCGGTCGATCTCGTGGAAGCGCAGCCGCTGCTCGACCAGCCCGTCCAGGATGCGGCGGCGGAAGGTCGCATCCGACTCGCCGGCCTTCGGCTCGGCGAGGCCGAGAGTCACCACCCGCTCCACCTCGGAGGCGAGGATCGGGTCCTCGTCGACGACCGCCATCACGCGGTCGCGGAGCCGGGGCTCGAGGCCTGGAGCGGGGATGTTCGCGGGAGCCGGCTTCTGGGCGGACAGCGACAGGGCGGCACCCAGGACGAGACACACGAAAAGACCGCTGGCTTGTTTCATCGGGGGCCCATGCTAGCATCCCCCCGGCCATGGCAGAAGGGAAGACCAACGCCGCCAGGATCCGGATCGGGCTGGCGCAGATCGACTGCCGGCTGGGCGACGTCGCCGGCAACGTCGAGCGGCACCTGCGGTGGATCTCCGAGGCGCGCGACCGCGGGGTCGAGCTCCTGGTCTTCCCGGAGCTCTCGCTCACCGGCTACCGCCTCCTCCACCTGACCTCGCGCGTGGCCCTGCCGGCCTCGGCGCCCGAGCTGCGGCGCCTGGCCGAGGCCGCCGGCTCCATGGCGGTCGTCGCCGGCTTCGTCGAGGAGAGCGACCGCGGCATGCTGCACAACTCGGCGGCCCTGCTCGGCGGGGGCGGGCACGACCGGCCCCACCTGGTGCACCGCAAGCTCTACCTGCCCACCTACGGCCTCTTCCAGGAGGAGCGCTTCTTCCGGCCCGGCCGCCGGCTGGACCTGGCGACGCTCGCCTGGGGCAAGACCGGCATCCTGGTCTGCGAGGACCTCTGGCATCCCGAGCTGGCCCGCCGCCTGGCCTTCGCGGGCTCGCGGCTGCTGATCGTCCCCTCGGCCGGCCCGGGCCGCGTCGGCGCGGGCCCTCTGCCGGCCAACCACGAGAGGTGGGAGACGCTCACGCGCGCCACGGCGATGCTCAACTCCTGCTGGATCCTCTACTGCAACCGGGTCGGCTGGGAGGAGGGCTCCTTCTACGCCGGGTCGAGCCACGTCGTGCGGCCCGGCGGCGAGGTGGTAGACCGCGCGCCGGTCCTCGACGAGCACCTGCTCGTGGCGGACGTCGACCTGCGGGAAGCCGACCGGGCGCGCTGGAACATGCCCCTTCTCGCCGACGAACGCCAGGACATCGAGGGACCCGAATGAACCGCTCCTCCGGCACGAGAGAGAAGCTGCTCCTGAACCCGCCGCTCGCGGCGGAGGTCCTGACCAGCTTCATCCGGGACGCGGTCGAGACCACCGGCCTGTCCGGCGTGGTGGTCGGCGTTTCGGGAGGCGTGGACTCCTCGCTCTCGGCGGCGCTCGCGGCGCGCGCCTTGGGGCCGGAACGGGTGCACGGCTTCCTCCTCCCCTACCGCACCTCGAACCCGGCCTCCGAACAGGACGCCCGCGCCGTGGCCGAGCACCTCGGCATCCCGCACCGGAAGATCGACATCTCGCCGATGGTGGACGCCTATTTCGAGATGGAGCCGGATGCCGATCCGGGCCGCCGCGGCAACAAGATGGCCCGCGAGCGGATGACCATCCTCTTCGACCAGGCGAAGAAGCTCGACGCGCTGGTCCTCGGCACCTCGAACAAGACCGAGATCCTGCTCGGCTACTCGACCGTGTTCGGGGACAACGCGAGCTCGCTCAACCCGCTCGGCGACCTCTACAAGACCCAGGTCTGGCAGCTCTCGCGGCACCTCGGCCTGCCGGACGCGGTGATCGACAAGGCGCCGTCGGCCGACCTCTGGCCCGGCCAGACGGACGAGGGCGACCTCGGGGTCGACTACGGCACGGCGGACGAGGTCCTTCATCTCCTCTTCGACGAGGGGCTGCGGCCGGAGGAGATCGTCGAGCGGGGCTACGACGAGCGGGCGGTGACGCGGATCGTGACCCTGGAGCAACGCTTCCGCTACAAGCGCCGGCTGATGCTGATCGCGCGGCTCTCGGGAAGCGCCGTCAACCTGGACCAGGAGATCCCGCGGGACTGATGGCCGGCAAGCTCCTGGTCGTCGCCACGCCGATCGGCAACCTGGACGACCTCTCGCCGCGGGCGCGCGCGGCCTTCGAGCAGGCGGACCTGGTGGCCTGCGAGGACACGCGGCACACCGGCCGGCTGCTGGCCCACCTCGGGATCAAAAAGCCGCTGGTCTCCCTGCACGAGCACAACGAGCGCCAGCGCCTCCCGCGCCTGCTGGCCGACCTGGAGGAGGGCAAGACGATCGCGGTGGCGAGCGACGCGGGCACCCCTCTCCTCTCGGATCCCGGCTTCGTGCTGGTGCGGGAAGCCGCGGCGAAAGGCATCCGGGTGGAGCCGATCCCGGGGCCCTCGGCGATCCTGACCGCCCTGGTCGCCTCGGGCCTGCCGCCGCACCCCTTCACCTTCGCCGGCTTTCCGCCGCCCAAGTCCGGCAAGCGCCGCAACTTCTACAAGACCTGGGCGGCCCTGGGCCACACGCTCATCCTCTTCGAATCCCCACACCGCATCCTCCCGAGCCTCGAAGACGCGTTGGCCGAGATGGGAGACCGCCCGGCGGCGATCGGCCGCGAGCTGACCAAGCTGCACGAGGAGGTCGTGCGGGGGAGGTTGTCCGAGCTGATCGAGGAGCTGCGGAAGCGGCCCTCGCTCAAGGGGGAGTTCGTGGTGGTGGTGGGAGCATGAAGCCAAGACCTCTACTCCAGAGGCTGGCTGGTGGAGCCTTCCAGAATGTCTCCTTCCGCGACTTTCGAGGGCTGGTCGAAAGCTACGGATTTACTCTGGACCGGATCAACGGCAGTCATCACATCTTCACTCACGCCCAGATCCCTGAGCTCGTCAATCTCCAAGAGGTCCGAGGAGAAGTGAAGCCCTACCAGATACGGCAGTTCCTGCGTCTCATCGAGCGGTATAATCTGAGGATGGAGGATGAGGCATGAGCGACTACCACATCAACATCTTCTATAGCGACGAGGACGAGGGGTACATCGCGGACATTCCGGACCTCGATGCCTGTTCAGCCTTCGGCTCGACCCCCGCCGAAGCGCTTGCCGAGGTTGGCAGGGCAAAGGAAGCCTGGCTCGCCGCCGCCCGTTCAGCCGGGAAGTCGGTCCCCTCTCCGCGCTACCGTCCCCTGATCTACCAGATTGCCGGCTGAACCCGCCCGCGAGCCTCGCTCCTGCGCCGCTCCTGGACCAGCTCGGAAAGCCGGGTTCCTTCCAGGACATAGGGCCGTACGAGCGCCTGCGCCCGCCGAATGCCTTCCCGAGGAGTTAGGACTCGGACGCTGTTTTCCTCGAGCACCAGGACGAGTTCGTCGCCAGGCTCGACTCCCAGAGCGCGTCGATATTCCGCCGGAATGACTAACCGCCCATCATCTCCCATCTTTGTCACGATTCTCTCCATCTGGCACCTCATCCTAGTTATACCAGCCCTTGCCAGGATTGGGACGCATTACCGGGTGAGGCCCGGGCTCGCCAGCGCTCGGGGCGGCCCGCTCCCCAACCGTGGCGCGGCGCCACCGCGCGTGGCGACTCGCCACGGCCGGGGATGACCTCCTCCCCGCATGTGGCGCGGCGCCACAGCGCGTGGCGGCTCGCCACGGTCGGGGATGGCCTCCTCCCCGAGTGTGGCGCGACGCCACAGCGCGTGGCGGCTCGCCACGTGTGGGGATGGCCTCCTCCCCGAGCGTGGCGCGGCGCCACAACGCGTGGCGGCTTCCCCCCGGATTCCCGCGGCCTGCCGGGCGGAGCGGCGGGTGGCGGCCCGCCGCTCCGGGTTCACGGCCTATTCTTCTTCGTGGGGGCCGATGGAGGGGATCGCGGACAGGTATTCGTAGATCGCCCGCAGGTCGTGGTCCGTCATCTTGCCGTAGACCGGCCAGGGCATCACCTGGAGGAGCTCGTCCGGATCGTCGGGGTCGTGCCCGTTCCGCAGGTACTTCTTGAACTCCTGATACGTCACGCCGGCCGGCTTGCCTTCGTCGTCCGGGGTGATGTTCGCCGAGACGATCTCCGGTCCGAAGGGGGTGCCTCCGGCGAGGTAGCCGTCGGTGTTGATCTTCTCCGGCTGGCCCAGGAACGGATCGCCGCCCTCCTTGTAGGGCGGGTTGGTGTGGCAGTCGTTGCAGCCGCCCTGGGCGTTCACGATGTAACTGCCCAACCCCACGAGGTCACGGTTCCGGCCCTTGAGCTTCAGCTTCACCGGCGCGATCTGGAAACCCCTGGCGATCCGGGCCTGCTCGGAGCCCGAATCGTCCGCTCCGGACGCGAGGGACAGGAAGGACGCGCCACCGATCACCGCCAGACCCAACAGGACTACTTTGGCTCGCACGATGTTTCCTCCTTGGTTGTGGGAGAAATCGGATAGGACCTCGGTAAATTACATGCGAGACTAATGCCCGCGATGAGAAACCTTGCCTTCCTCCTGCTGCTGTCCCTCGCCGCGGCCGGCTCCCTCCGGGCCGCGGACACCGCGGACACCCCGGTCACGATCCACGCCGCCCGCCTTCTCGACGGCCGGGGCGGGGCCCTGGACGACGTCACCATCACGGTCCAGGGCGGACGCATCACGAACGTGGAGCGCGGGAAGGCCGGGAAGCCGACCTGGGAGCTCGGCGCGCTGACCCTGATGCCCGGTGGGATCGACACGCACGTCCACATCTCCTGGCATTTCGACCCGGACGGCCGGACCCACCACGACGAGAACGAGGCGCCGGCCCGGACGGTCCTCTACGCGGCCGAGAACGCCTGGCGGACGGTCCAGGGCGGCGTCACCACCGTCCAGAGCCTCGGCGCGCCCGAAGACAAGGATCTGCGCGAGGCGATCGCCCGCGGCGTCCTCCCCGGCCCGCGCATCGTGACCTCGCTGGAGCCGCTCGGCGAGGAGGCCTGGACGCCCGACCAGTACCGCGAGGCGGTCCGCAAGCTCAAGGCCGACGGCGCCGACGTGGTCAAGATCTTCGCCTCGCAGAGCATCCGCACCGGCGGCGGACCCACGCTCAGCCAGGAGCAGCTCGACGCCGCCTGCGGCGAGGCGCGCAAGCTCGACCTGCGCTCGGCCGTCCACGCCCACGGCCCGGAGAGCGCCCGCCGCGCCGCGCTCGCCGGCTGCTCCTCGGTCGAGCACGGCGCGCTACTCGACCCCGAGACCTTGAAGTTCCTCGCCGATCATGGCACGTGGTTCGACCCCAACCTGGATCTCGTCTTCCGCAACTACTTCGAGAACAAGGAGCACTTCGTCGGCATCGACAGCTATACGGAGGAAGGCTTCGAACAGATGAAGAAGGCCGTGCCGCTCGCCCTCGGCATGTTCAAGCAGGCGCTGAAGACGCCAGGGCTGCGCATCGTGTTCGGGACCGACGCGCTCGCCGGTTCCCACGGCCGGAACTTCGAGGAGCTGATCTATCGCGTCGAGAAGGGGGGCCAGGACCCGATGGCCGCCGTCGTCTCCGCCACCTCGCTCGCCGCCGAGTCGCTCGGTCTTCAGAAGGACGTCGGCACCGCCGCTCCCGGCTACGAAGCCGACCTCATCGCCGTCGAGGGCGATCCCTCGAAGGACATCCGGGCGCTCCAGCGGGTGGTCTGGGTGATGAAGGGCGGGCAGGTGGTCCGCAACGACCGTCAGCCCTAGTCGAACAGGAGCCGGCGGTCGGCGGGGAGCTGGGCGAAGACCTGAACCCTGCCGTTCGGCCGCCTGACGGTCAGCCGGTCGGCTCCGCCCGAACCCAGCCCGAAGTGGGCGGCCAGGGCGTTCTGGGCCTGGTAGGAGGAGGCGGTGCGGACGTCCCGGATCTGAATCTTCCCACCGGCCGCCAGCTCCAGCCGGGCTCCGATGCCGCCATTGAGCTCGACCGACAGCCAGCGCCCGTTCTTCCCGCCCACGTTCTCGTAGACCTCGGCCAGGTCGTTCGAGTTGACGACCACCACGTCGAGGTCGCCGTCGCCGTCGAGGTCGCCGGTGGCCAGGGCGCGGCTCACCCGCACCACGTCCATGCCGGTGGCCTTGTCCTCCTGGAACCTGCCGTTCCCGACGTTCTCGAAGACCTGGTTGCGCTGCGCGTAGAGGCTGCCCTGCAGCAGCTCCGGCGCGCGGTCGTTGATATGACCGTTGGCGATGACGAGATCGAGATCGCCGTCCTGGTCGAAGTCGGCGAGGTCGACGCCGAAGGCAAGGAAGGCGAGGGTGGGCTCCGCGATCCGGGCGATGAACCGGGTGTCGGAGAAGACGCCAGAGCCGAGGTTGCGGTAGAGGCCGGCCCCCTCCAGCTCGAAGTTGGTGACCACGATATCCATCTGGCCGTCGCCGTCGTAGTCGTCGATGTCCACCCCCATGCTCCCCTCGGCCCGGCCGGTGCCGCTGAGCGCCGTGCCGGAGAGGAGCGAGATGTCCTCGAACGTTCCGTTCCCCAGGTTCCGGAAGAGGAAGTTGGGCTTCCGGTCGTTGGCGACATAGAGGTCGGGCCACAGGTCGTTGTCCACGTCGCCGAAGACCACGCCGAGCCCGGGCCCGACGGCGCCGCCGAAGCCGGCCGCCTTCGTCGCGTCCTCGAACGTGCCGTCCCCCCGGTTGCGGTAGAACCGGTCGGGCAGACCGTTGTAGGCGTCGGGACCGCAGTAGGCCGGGACGTTGATCTTGGGATCGACGCACGGCCGGGCGGTCTCGACCGCGAAATCGACGTAGTTGGTGATGTAGAGGTCGAGGTCGCCGTCGCGGTCGGTGTCGGCGAAGGCGGCGGAGGTGCTCCAGAGAGGGTCGGCCACTCCGGCGCGGGCGGTGCCATCCACGAAGGTGCCATCCCCCTGGTTGACGAAAAGCTGGTCGGCGCCGAACTCGGTGATGAAGAGGTCGAGGTCGCCGTCGAGGTCCACGTCTCCGGCCGTGCCGCCATTCCCGTAGCCGGCCACCCGGATCCCCGAGGCGTCGGTCCGGTCCACGAACCGGCCGCCACCCTCGTTGCGGAAGAGGCGGTAGCGCGGCTCCTCGCCGGTATAGCCCGGGAGCCGGCCGCCGTCGACAAAGAAGAGGTCCTGGTCGCCGTCGAGGTCGTAGTCGAACATCACCACGCCGCCCGCCGTGGATTCGAGGATGTAGCGCTGGCCCGAGCCGCCGTGGTGGTGGCGGAAGTCGAGCCCCCAGGCCTTCGCAACCTCGCGGAACCGGATGGACTCGGCGGAGGCCGGCCCGGCGGCGAGGATCAGGAGGGCGGCGAGGGCGGCGCGCTTCATGAGGGCTAGCCTACCGCCGGTTGAACTTCCGCATCAGGTCCTCCACGCTCGCCGCCGGTTTTTTCTGTGCCGGGGGAGGCGGAGGCGTCTTCGCGGGTGGGCGACCGCCACGCGCCGCGTTGCCGGTGGAATGCCGGGGTGATTCGACCGGCGGTTGCTGGAGCGCCTTGATCGAGAGGCTGATCCGCTCGCGCTGGTAGTCCACCTCCAGCACCTTCACCTTGACGATCTGCCCCACCTGCGCGGCCTCCCGCGGGTCGGCCACCCAGCGGTGGGTCAGCTCCGAGACGTGGACCAGGCCGTCGCGGTGGACCCCGATGTCCACGAAGGCGCCGAAGTTGGTGACGTTCGAGACCCGGCCCTCCAGCACCATGCCGGGCTGGAGATCCTTGACCGTGGTCACGTCCGACCGCCACTCCGGCGTCTTGAACTCGGGCCGGGGATCGCGGCCCGGCCGCAGCAGCTCGGTGCGGATGTCCTCCAGCGTGAAGGCGCCGAGGTTCTGCCCGGCGTCGGCGAAGCGCGAGAAGTCGAGGCGCGAGACCAGCTCCCGGTTGCCGACCAGCTCCTTCACGGGGACCGAGAGCTGCTCGGCCATCTTCTGCACCACCGGGTAGCGCTCGGGGTGGACGGCCGTGTTGTCGAGCGGGTCGTCGCCGCCGCGCACCCGCAGGAAGCCGGCGGAGAGCTCGAACGTCTTCGGGCCGAAGCCGGGGATGGCGAAGAGCGACTTCCGCGAGCGGAACGGGCCGTTCGAGTCGCGGTGCTCGACGATCGCCCGGGCGACCCGCTCCGAGAGGCCGGAAACCCGCCGGAGCAGCGGCGCCGAGGCGGTGTTGAGCTCGACGCCGACCCGGTTCACGGCGCCTTCGACGGCGGTGTCCAGCTCGGTGTCCAGCGCCTTCTGGTCCACGTCGTGCTGGTACTGGCCGACGCCCATCGAGCGCGGCTCGATCTTGACCAGCTCGGCCAGCGGGTCCTGAAGCCTGCGGGCGATGGAGACCGCGCCGCGCAGGGTGACGTCGAGCTGCGGCAGCTCCTCGCGGGCCACGGCCGACGCCGAGTAGACCGAGGCGCCGGTCTCCGGCACGATGGCGACCACCACCTTCTCCAGACCGGCTGCCTGGACCGCCTTGCGCGCGAAGGCCTCGGTCTCGCGTCCGCCGGTGCCGTTGCCGATCGCGACCGCGAGCACGTTGTGCTTCTTGATCAGCCCGACCACCGTGCGGGCGGAACCGGCCTCGTCGGCGTGCGGCGGGATCGGGTGGATGACGTCCGTGGCCACCACTCGGCCGGTGCCGTCCACGACCGCCAGCTTGCAGCCGGTGCGGAGGCCTGGATCGAGGCCCATGACCGGCATCTGGCCGAGCGGCGCCTGGAGGAGGAGCGCTTCGAGGTTGGCGCGGAAGACGGCGATCGCCTGGGCCTCGGCGCGCTCGCGCATCTCGCCGCGGACCTCGTTGGTGATGGAGGGCCGAAGCAGCCGCTTGTAGGAGTCGGCCGTGGCGGCGGCGACCTCCTGGCCGCAGCGGGTGTCGAGAGGAACTCCCCAGGCGCGCGCCAGGCTGTCCACTTCGGCGTCGTCGTCGATCCGCAGATCGGAAATCAGGAACCCCTCGCGCTCGCCGCGCAGGATGGCGAGCAGGCGATGGGACGGGATGTCCCGGCCCGGCTCGTCGTGCTCGAAGTAGTCGCGATAGACCGCGGCCTCCTGGTCCTTCTCCTTGCCGGGCAGCACGCGGACACGCAGGATGCCCGAGGAGGAGAGCGCCTTGCGCAGCTCGGCGCGGCGCTCGGCGTTCTCCGACAGCCGCTCGGCCAGGATGTCCCGCGCGCCGGCCAGGGCGGCGGCGGCGTCCTCGACCCCCTTCTCGGCATCGACGAACGGCGCGGCCAGGGCGGCGGGATCGGCGGTCCGGTCGGCGCCGTGCGCGAGGAGGGCATCGGCGAGCGGCTCCAGCCCCTTTTCGCGGGCGATCTGGGCGCGGGTGCGGCGCTTCGGTTTGTAGGGCAGGTAGAGGTCCTCCAGCTCCTGCTTGCCGGTGGCGGCGCGGATGGCGGCCTCCAGCTCGTCGGTGAGCTTGCCCTGCTCGCGGATGCTCTCCAGGATGGCGTCGCGGCGCTCGGTGAGCTCCAGGAAGTACTCGCGGCGCTTGAAGATGTTCTCGAGCTGCAGGTCTTCGAGGCCGCCGGTGGCCTCCTTGCGGTAGCGGGCGACGAACGGCACGGTGGCGCCCTCGGCGAACAGCGCGGCGGCGGCTTCGATCTGGCCCGGCCGGCAGCCGACCTCCGCGGCGACGATCTCCACGAAACGGGGTTCCAGGACGGCGGTCTTGCTCATGGGGGAGTCTCCTCGAATCGGACGGCGTATCCTACCTCAGGGCAAGGTCCACCAAAGGAGGTGAAGGTCCATGCTTGAAGAAGAGGAAGACATGGACGATCAAGCCGCCATACCGGCGACAGCTACAGTCACTCGTCAAGAGGCCACGCAAATTCTCCGCGAGATCGCTGAAGCGGATAAAGATGATGACTGGGCAGAGTACGTGTCCTGGCAATGAGGGTCGGCGGTCGATGTAGATCATCGGGAACCCTCCCGCCACTCGTGCGTTGATAAGGGTCAGAGATGGACGCGACGATCTTGAGCCGACCGATTCACGCCCCCTCGGACCTGGACGCCACGCAGATGGCCCGGGTCCGGTCGGGAGACCGCGACGCGTTCGCCGACCTTGTCGATCGGCACAAGGACGCGGTAGTCAACTACCTGACCCGCCTGACCGGCAACCGGGACCGGGCCGAGGACCTGGCGCAGGAGACGTTCCTGCGGCTCTTCCGCTCGGCCGGCTCCTACAGCGAGCAGGGGCTCCTGCGGGGCTATCTCTTCCGCATCGCCACCAACCTGGTGCGGTCCGAGGAGCGCCGCGAGAAGCGCCTGCGCCTGCTGATGCCGTTCCTCGGCCGTCAGGAGCACGCCGAGCCCGCGGCTCCCTCGGGGCTTCTCCAGCGGGAGATGCACCGCGAGGTGTCCGCGGCCGTGGCTCGACTGCCGCTGCGCTACCGGGTGCCGCTCGTGCTCCACGAGATCGAGGGTTGGGCCTACGCGGACATCGCCCAGGCGCTCGGCTGCCGCGAAGGCACCGTGAAGTCGCGCATCCATCGCGGGCGGCAGCATCTGAAGGAACGGCTCGCGCCCTACTGGCAAGGAGGACCCGCATGGAAGACCACGGCCTAGACCACGGCCTGAAGATACTCGCCGAGCTGCCTCGCGAGCAGGCCCGGGAAGGCTTCACCGCCCGCGTGCTGACGCGCCTCGATCGAGAGGACCGGCAGGCGTCCTGGAAGCGCCCCCGGCTGGTCTTCGCCACGGCGGCCCTGCTCGCGGTGATGGCCTCCGCGGGCGTCATCCAGTACCGGGCGGACCAGAAGCAGGAGGAAGCCCGGCGCGTCCTGCGCGAGCTGCGCAGCGAGCACGAAAGCCTGAAGCACGAATTGGAGTCGCTCTCCGCCCCGCCGGTGGTCTACGTCGGCGGCGACGAGCAGGTGGACCTGGTGGTCGACCTCTCGCGGGTGCAGGGCGCGAGCTTCTGACCTTTCCATACCCCTGAAGGAGGATTCGAGAATGAGGAACCGTTCCATCCCTACCCTTGCCCTGGCGGGCCTGCTGCTGGCCGGCGCCGCGTGGGCCTTCCCCGGCGAGACGCCGGCCCCCGCGCCGAAGCCCAAGCCCGTGATGCGCCAGAAGATCGTGCTCGTCGACAAGGACGGCAAGGAGCACGTCTACGACTCCGAGGGCGCGCCGGTCCGCCGCGGCTATCTCGGCGTCGGCCTGGTCGATCTCACCCCCGAGCTGCGCACCCACTTCGGCGCCCCGGACGACGCCGGAGTCATGGTCTCCAGCGTCGAGGACGGCAGCCCGGCGGACAGGGCCGGCATCAAGGTGGGCGACATCCTGACCTCGATCGACGGCAAGGACATCGAATCGAGCTGGGACATCCGCTCCCAGGTCCGCGAGCTGAAGGACGGCGAGCAGGTGCCGCTCCAGGTCTGGCGCGACGGTAAGGCCCAGAACGTCTCCGCCGCCATCGCCCTGCGCGAGCGCCCCGAATTCGACATGGGGCCGCTGCTCATGCGCGGCGACGGCGAGCACGCGCCCATGGCCATCCAGATCGACCGCGAACGGCTCCTGCCGCGCGAAGGCATGCGGACGCCCATGCCCGGCATGCCCGGCGCCATGCGCTCCGCCCGCGAGGCCGAGCTCGAGAAGCGCCTCAAGGAGCTGGAGAAGCGCCTGGCCGACCTGGAGAAGATGCTGGAGAAGAAGTAGGCCCTCACCCCCCGGCCCCCTCTCCCGCCCCACCCAAACACACCCTCCCCGGGAGAGGGGGAGACTTACGAAGGAAGAGGCCGGGTGGGGTTCCCTCTCCCCCAGGGACTGGGGGAGAGGGGCAGGGAGAGGGGGGACGGGATCAGAACCTGACCAGCTCCCGGGCCGCCGCCAGCACCTTCGCCTTGTCCGGCAGCAGCGCATTCTCCAGCACCTTCGAGTACGGCACCGGCCGGTCGGGGTAGGCCACCCGGCGGACCGGGGCGTCCAGCCACGGGAAGGCGGCGTCCGCCAGGCGGGCCGCCACCTCCGCTCCGAAGCCGAGCGTGAGCTGGGCCTCGTAGACCACCAGCGCGCGGCCGGTCTTCTTCACCGAGGCGAGCACGGTCTCCTCGTCGTAGGGAACCAGCGTCCGGAGGTCCACGACCTCGGCCTCCACGCCCTCCTTCGCCAGCTCCTCGGCCGTTTCCATGCAGACCCAGGTCGAGGCGCCATAGCCGACCAGCGTCAAGTGTCGGCCCGGGCGCAGCACCCGCGCCTCGCCGAGACGGGCCGCGCCGTCACCCCCCGGCAGGGCCTCCTTGATCCGGCGGTAGAGGAACTTGTGCTCGAAGAGCATCACCGGGTTGGGGTCGCGGATCGCCGCCTTGAGCAGGCCGCGGGCGTCCGCGGCCGTAGCCGGGCAGACGACCTTGATGCCGGCCGTGTGCGCGAACCAGCCCTCCGGGTTCTGCGAGTGGAACGGCCCGGCCCCCACCCCGCCGCCGGTGGGCAGGCGGATCACGATCGGGCAGGGCACCTGCCAGCGGTAGTAGAGCTTCGCCGCCACGTTCACGAGCTGGTTGAAGCCGCAGGAGATGAAGTCGCCGAACTGCATTTCGATCACCGGCCGATAGCCCAGGACGGCGGCGCCGATCGCGATGCCGATCGTGCCGCTCTCGGCGATCGGCGTGTCGAACACCCGCCGCGGCCAGCGCGCGTGGAGACCCTTCGTCGTCCGGAACGCTCCCTCGAAGACGCCGATGTCCTGGCCCATCACCACCACCGATTCGTCGCGCTCCATCTCCTCGCGCAGGGCTTGGTTGATCGCGTCCACATAGGTGGTTTCGGGACCCTCGCCGCGGGAGGACAGGATCGCGGGAGCTTCCACCTCCGGCGCGAACACCGGCCGGAAGGCGATGGCGGGGTCGGGCGGCGCCGCGTCGATGGCCGTGGTGATCGCCCGCTCCACCAGCTCGGCGATGCGGGCTTCCAGGCGGCCGCGAGTCTCGGCGTCGAGGACGCCCTCTTCCTCCAGGCGGCGGGCATAGGCGGGCACCGGGTCGGCGGCGCGGTAGGCAGCCAAGTCCTCGGGCGGCACGACTTTGAGCGAGTCGTCACCCTCGCTGTGGCCGCGCATGCGGCCGAGCATGGCCTCGAGGATCGTGGGGCCGTCGCCGGCGCGGGCCCGGGCCACGGCGCGGTCGAGCGCCGCAGCCATGGCGTCGGGGTCGTTGCCGTCCACGGTCTCGGCCGGGATGCCATAGCCGGGACCGCGGTCGCTCAGCTTTTCGGCGGCGTACTGGAGGCGGGCGGGCGTCGAGAAGGCATAGCCATTGTTTTCGATGACGAGGATCAGCGGCAGCTTCCAGACGGCGGCCATGTTGAGCCCCTCGTGGAAGTCGCCGGTCGAGGTGGCGCCCTCGCCGATGAAGTTGATCGCCACGCGGTCCGAGCCCCCCTGACGGAACGCGAAACCGCAGCCGGCCGCCACCGGGATCATGGCGCCGAGGTGGCTGATCATGCCGAGGTGCAGGATGCCGTGCTCCGGCGCCAGGTAGCCGTAGTGGAACGAGCGCTCCACGCCCTGCGAGAAGCCCTCTCCCTTGCCCAGGAGCTGGCAGGCCAGGCGGCGCAGCAGCGGCTCGGGGTCGGGTCGGAGGCCGTCCGGCTCGCCGAAACCGAAGCCGGGGAAGGTGCGGGCGGGATCGAGATACCGGGCGAGGATGGCGCCAAGGTCGCGGTGCAGCGTGCAGAGCGCGTCGCCCGCGCCGAGCGCCAGGCCGGCCGGGATCGTGGTGGCCTCGTTGCCGACCTCGCTGTACCACTTGGAAACACGGCCGGTGAGGAGGAGAGCCTCGAACCGGGAGTCGAAATCCCGGGTGAGCTTCATGTAGGCATATCGCAGGCGGCGCACGGCAGCGGTCGGCGGCGTCTGCGGAGCCGTCGGAAGGACGGCGGTCTCGAGAGGGGAGTGGATGGTCATGCGGCGGAGTTTACCGCATGGACTTCACCTGCTTCTCCAGACGCCGGCGCTCCTTGTTCTCGGGATCCATCTGGAGCAGGACCTTGAGCGCCAGCTCGGCCTTGGCGGCGTCGCCCTTCTGGATGAACTCCTCGATCTGCCGCACGCCCTGCTCGACCGCCTGCTCCCGGCGGTGCTCGGTCTCCAGGCGCTCGATGCGGGCGAACATCTCCGCCGGCCGCGGACTGGCCGGGACGGTCTGCGCCATCTCCTGCGCGTCCTCGCGGGCGCCGAACCAGTCCCGGTCCTCCAAGTGGCGCCGGAAGCGCATCTCCAGGAAGGAGACCCGCTCCTCGCGCGCCACGAGCGCCTTCACCTCGTCCAGCCGGTCGCGGTAGAACGCCAGGGTGACGCGCGGGATGTCGAGCTCGGAGAGCGCCTGGAGCTCTTCCTCGGCGTCGCGCACCCGGCGCTCGGCGAGCCGCTCCTCGAACCGCTTGCGGTGCTCGTCGAGCTCGACGCCGGTCCGCGCCTCGCGCTCGGCGGCCTCCAGGTCCGAGCGCAGCGTCGCGGCCCGCTTGCCGGCGGGATCGTTGCGGACCACCACCTCCAGCTCGCGCCGCGCGGAGGTCAGATCGCGCCGGGCGAGCGCCTCGCGGCCGGCGGTGAGAGCGGCCTCGGCGAGCTTCTCCTGCTCCAGCTCCTGCGCGAGCTTGACGAGCGCCGCCTCGTGCTCGGCCTTCTTGGGGCCATGCGGGTCCAGCTCGCCGAGCGTCTCCAGGGCCAGGCGGGCGAGCGGGAGCTGCTTGCGCTGGATGTAGTTCGCGAGCACCTGCTCGGTCTCGACCACGCGGCGCCGGCGCTCGGCCCGGTCGCGCTCCTCGGCGAGCCGGTCCTTGAGCCGCTGCAGCCCCTGGGCGCGCGGATGGGCGCTCTCGATCTGGGCCAGAAGCTGCTGCGCCTCGTCCAGCCGCCCTTCGGACAGCGCGGCCTCGATGCGGGTCAGGTCCACCGAGGTCTCCTGGACCCGGCGGGCGGCGCGGTCGATCTGGGCGAGCAGGTCGTCGCGCTCGGCCCGGGTCAGCTCGCTGGAGCTGCGCTGCCGGAGCGGCGCGGGCGGCGGATCGTCCTCGCGTAGGGTCTCGCGGGTGAAGGCCGGGATCGGGATCTCCCGCGTCTCGGCGGCGGACATCGACTGCTCCACCCTCTCCAGCGCCTCGATGAAGCTGATCGCGTCCGGCCAGCGCTTCTCCCGGTCGCGCTCCAGGGCGCGCAGCACGACCCGGTTCAGGTCCGGAGGCACGTGGACCTTCGGGTTGCGGCCGGCGAGCGGCAGGGGGTCCTCGGACAGACGCTTGAAGATGAAGCCCGCCTGGCTCTCCGACTCGAACGGCGGCCGGCCGACGACCATCTCGTAGAGCACCAGGGCGAAGGAGTAGAGGTCGCTGCGCCGGTCGAGCCCCTCGGGGCCGGTCGGGTTCGCCTGCTCCGGCGAGCAGTACTGGAGCTTGCCCATGAACATCCCGACCTGGGTGATCTCGTGGTTGGCGTCCTTCTCCAGCGTGCGGGCGAGGCCGAGGTCGATGATCTTGATCCGCTTCTGCCCCTGCTTGTCCTCGGTGATCATGAGGTTGTCCGGGGACAGATCGCGGTGGATCACGCCGGTCGAGTGGATCGCCTCCAGCCCGCGCAGGGCCTGGATGCCGAGCCGGATCGCGAGCGGCACCGGGAACGGCCCGTTGCGCCGGATCCAGTCGCCGATGTCCTCGCCCTGGATGTGCTCCCAGACCATGTAGAAGCTGCCTTCGCCGGGCAGGGTGGCGAAGTCGTAGAGGATGGCGACGTTCGGATGCTTGATCTGGGTGGCGAGGCGGGCCTCGCGCATGAACCGCTTCTGCGCGGCCGGATCGGTCTGCAGGTCCTGGCGCAGGATCTTGACCACGCGGAGCTCCTGGAGATGGACGTGCCGGACGAGATAGACCTCGCCCATGCCGCCGCTCCCCAGGCGCTCCACGACCTCGTACTTGCCGTCCAGGGTGGACCCTGGCTCCCGCATGCTCGACAACGCTAGGCGACCTTCGTGCCGCAGCTCGGGCAGAACTTCGCGCCCGGGACCAGCTTCTGGCCGCAGTTGAAGCAGAAGGCCGGAGTGGCTCCGGACGCCGCCGCAGCGCCCGCAGCCGCGGCATCGCCGGACGGAGGAGTCGCTGGAGCGCCGCCCGACGGGGCCGGAGCCGCCCCACCACCTCCTCCGCCGCCCTGCATGGCCTCGCGCATCATCTGGGGCAGCATCATGCCGAGGCCGGCGCCCATGCCGACCCCCATGCCGGCGGCCACATTGCCTCCGCCGCCGCCCGGGGCCTGCGCCGCGTCGCCGATCGCCCGCGCGGTCTTGAACTTGAGGTAGGTGTTCATGTCGCCGAGCGCCGCCATGCCGCTGCGCTCGTCGATGAGCTTCTGCACCTCCTCGGGCGGCGTGATCGCGCCGAGGTAGAGGTCCACCAGCTCGATGCCGTACTTGGTGAAGTCCTCGGCCACGCGGGCCTTGAGGCCCATGGCGAGCTCGTCGTAGAGCCGCGGCAGGTCGAAGACCGAGGTCAGGTTCTCGCCGAGGAGGTCGGTCAAGCGGGCGACGATCACGTCGCGGAACCAGTCCTCCAGGCGCTCGGTGTGGTAGACGCCGAGCGTGCCGACCACGGTGTTGACGAACACCTGGGCGTTGGTGATGCGCAGCGCGTACTTGCCGAAGGCCCGCAGGCGGACCATGGCGAGCTCCTGGTCGCGGAACGGCACCGGCTCCTTGGTCCCCCACTTGAGATCGAGGAACGTGCGGGTGGAGACGAAGACCACCGCGGCCTGGAACGGCGAATCGCCGCCGAACGGGATACCGAAGACGCTCGCGAGGATCGGGACGTTCTGGGTGGCGAGCGTGTGGCGGCCGGGGCCGAAGGTGTCGAGGGCCTTGCCGTCGCGGAAGAAGACCGCCTGCTGGCTCTCCTCGACGATGAGCTGGCTGCCGAGGCGGATCGCCTTGGTGCCGTCGGGGGGCACGCGGGCGACCATCATGCGGCCGGAGGGGTCCTGGTGCTGGATCACTTCCATGTTCGTATCTCCTTCCGGGCTCAGGCGCCCGAGCCCGACTGGACGATGTTGCTGATCACCAGCTCGCGCTGCTTCCACTTGTCTTCCAGGGCGCGCGCGTGCTGGACCGCCTGGTCCACGGCCGCCGACGGGTCGGTCTGGCCGGGGTCGGGCACGGCGGCGAGCTCGCGCTCCAGGGCGGCCAGGTCGTCGAGCACCGTGAGGTCGAACTCGTAGAGCCGCTGCAGCTCGTCCTCGCCGACCTTGACCGGGTCGAAGAACCCGGTCTGGCCGTAGTCCGCGAAGCGGACGGCCTGGGAGAGGCCGTCGATCTGCCGGTCGAGCCGGTCGAAGCCGGAAAGGGCGCCGATCTTGCCGGCGTCGGTATAGCGCCGCGCCTTGTCGCGGACGGCGGCCTTGAGCCGGCCGAGCTCCGCGGAGAGGTGCTCGCGCTGCATCTTGTCCACGTCGCGCCGCAGCTCGCGGTCCTGAAAACCGCGGAACCCGGGAATCTTGTCCATCAGCCGTTCGAGGACATTTCGGTGTCCCTTGGCCTCTTCATAGCCGTTGGTCATCGCGTGCCTCCTGGATAGGGCGATCCTATCAGAGCGGGATTACGTGTGCGGGAGGCAGAGGTTTGCCAGTCGCACGGCGGGACGGATTCGAGAGGTCGCAAAACGGCGAGACTGTCGCCATTTTGCCTGCTTTTTTGGCGGTAGAGTTGCCAGATTGCAGGCGTCTTCCTTGACGCTTGACGCGCGCCAGTCGAGAGCGTACGCTTTCCCGTACGCAAGGAGGCTCATCATGACGATCATCACCGCCACCGAGGCCCGGAAGTCCCTCTACAAGCTCCTGGAAGAGGTGGCCGAATCGCACGAGCCGATCCAGATCACGGGCAAGCGCGGCAACGCGGTGCTGATCGGCGAGGAGGACTGGAGGGCCGTCCAGGAGACCCTCTACCTCGTCTCGATCCCGGGCATGAGGGAGTCCATCCTGGAAGGGATGCGGACGCCCGTTGAAGAGTGCGAAGAGGATCTCGACTGGTGATGGAGGCCTGGAAGATCGTCTATACGAAGCAAGCCAAGAAGGATGCGAAGAAGCTCGCCGCGTCCGGCCTGAAGCCGAAAGCCCAGGAACTGCTCGCCATTCTCAAGGAAGCCCCCTACCGGACCCCGCCACCTTTCGAGAAGCTCCTGGGAGATCTGGCCGGCGCGTACTCCCGGCGCATCAACATCCAGCATCGACTCGTCTACGAGGTTCTGGAAAAGACGAAGACGGTCAAGGTGCTCAGGATGTGGACACACTACGAATAGCCGGCCTATCGCTCCAGGCCCTTGCGATTCAAAGAATTGGACTGTCTGAAGCCCTTCCCGGGCGGGCCCGGATTGGTTATTCTTCGGGAGCTGAAAATCTTTCCAGGTCGTACTCCAGTGCTGAAGCGACGTTTGGACCTCACCCTCCCCCTGGTCGGCCTCCTGGGCCTGGGGCTCCTTGCCGGCTGCTCGCGGACGGAACGGCGGAGCTCTGTCTCCGCGGCCGGCTCGGCTCCGGCGAGGAACGTGGTGCTGATCACGATCGACACCGTCCGCGCCGACCACCTCGGCTCCTATGGATACAAGGAGGCCGAGACCCCCTGGCTCGACCGGCTCGCCAGGGAGGGAGTCCGGTTCACCCAGGCGTCCGCGCCGGTGCCGCTGACCCTGCCGTCTCACTCCAGCCTGCTCTCCGGCCTCCTCCCGCCTCACCACGGGCTGCGCAACAACGGCGCCGGATCGTTCCCGGGCGAGAAGGCGACCCTGGCCACGGTGCTCTCCGGCCAGGGATTCCGCACCGGCGCGTTCGTCGGGGCCTTCGTGCTCGACCGCCGGTTCGGCCTCTCCCACGGGTTCGAGACCTACGACGACGAGATCGAGCGCGCCCCCGGCGAGACCGTGGTCCTGGAAGCCGAGCGCCCCGGCCGCGAGGTCATGGACCGGGCGCTCGCCTGGCTTGGGAAGGACGACAAGAGACCTTTCTTCCTCTGGGTCCACCTCTACGACGCCCACGCGCCCTACGAGCCGCCGTCGCCGCAGCGCGAGCGCCACCCGGGCCGGCCGTACGACGGCGAGATCGCCACGGTGGACGAGCAGGTCGGCCGCCTGCTCCAGGAGCTCGACCGCCGCGGCCTCTCGGGAAGCACCGCCGTGGCCGTGGCCGGCGACCACGGCGAAGGCCTCGGCGAGCACGGCGAGCTGACCCACGGCCTCCTGCTCTACGAGCCCACCCTCCACGTGCCGCTGATCGTCCGCGCTCCGGGTCTGCCGGGCGGCAAGGTGCTGGAGACCCCGGTCAGCCTCGTGGACCTCGGCCCGACGCTGGCCGGACTGGCGGGCCAGACCTTCCCATCGGTGGATGGCCGCGACCTGTCGGCCGCCTTGCGCGAAGGCAGGGAGCCGGATCCCGAGGACGTCTACGCCGAGACCCAGTACCCGGCCGTGTTCGGCTGGAGCCCGCTCTCGGCCCTGCGGCGGCGCGACCTCAAGTACATCTCCTCCTCCGCACCCGAGCTCTACGACCTGACCCGCGACCCGAAGGAGGCCAGCAACCTGGCTCCGACGGCCGAGGCCCGCACGGTCCAGGGTTTCTCCGGCCGCCTGGCCGAGATCGAGTCCGGCGCGGTCGAGACCCCGCGGATGCCCGCCGACGCCGACACCCGCTCACGGCTGGCGAGCCTCGGGTATGTCGGCGGCTCGACGCCGAAGCCAAGACCCACCGCGCTCGACACCCGCCCGAGCCCGGTCGGCAAGGTCGACCTCTTCCAGCGCTTCGAGAAGGCGTTCAACCAGCTCGCCTCCTCGCAGCCCGGGGAGGCGCGGGCGGCGTTCAACGAGCTGGAGGCCCTGGTGGCGGCGGACCCGCGCAACCCGGTGTTCCGGGGCAAGCTCGCCCAGGCCTGGAAGGAGCAGGGGCGGATCGACAAGGCCGTGCCGCTCTACCGGCAGGCGGCCGACGACGCGCCGGACGACCCGGAGGCCTGGTACAACCTGGCCACCGCGCTCCAGTCGGCCGGGCGGATCGACGAGGCCCGCGAGTCCCTCCAGAAGGCCATGCACCTCGACCCGGCCCGCCCGGAGGCCCACAACACGCTGGGCATCGTCCAGCTCGCCTCGGGGAAGCCCGACGCGGCGCGCCAGGAGTTCGAGCTCGCGGTGAGCCTCGATCCGCGCAACGCCCAGGCGCTCAACAACCTGGGCAACGTCCTGCGCGGCCAGGGCCGCCTCGGCGAGGCCGAAACCGCCTACCGGCGGGCCGTGGAGGCCGCTCCGCGCTACGCCGAGGCCTGGAACGGCCTCGGGACGCTCGAAGTGGATCGCGATCGGCCCTCTGCCGCACTCTCCTATTTTGAGCAGGCGCTCCGGCTCGCGCCGCGATACCATGAGGTCCGCCTGAACCGGGCCATCGCCTACGACCTCGCGGGGCAGCCGGACGCCGCCGCCGCGGCCTACCGGGACTTCCTGGCCGCGACAGATCGGGACCCGCAATTTTCGAGGCAGCGCCGCGACGCGCAGCAGCTGCTCGCCCGGCTCTCCAACCGCGCGACAGGCCTCGCGCCGGAAGAGAGGAGGTGATCGACGCCCGGAAGCGGTTGGATTCGAGTCGGAGCTTGTCTTCAAGGATGTTCAGGAATGAAGTTCGATTCCTTTTAATCAGAGGACTCCATTCAAGGAGGTCGAGAGTATGAGCTTCAAGAACACCAAGGCGCTCCGCGGCCTTGCCTTCGCCCTGCTGGCGCTGGCATGGATCGTGGCCTTCGCGCCTGCCGCGAGCGCCCAGACATCGGGCGCCTCCCTGGTCGGTCACGTCAAGGACAAGGATGGCGCGCCCATGCCCGGCGTCACCATCTCCGCCACCAACGCCGACACCGGCCTCGACCGCTCGACGGTCACCGACGCGGAGGGCACCTTCAGCCTGCCGTCGCTGCCGATCGGCTCCTACACGGTCAAGGCCGAGCTCTCCGGCTTCGCCACCGTGACCGTGGAGGAGGTGCGCCTCAACGTCGCCTCCACCCGCACGCTGGAGATCGAGCTCAGCAACGCGAGCGTCGAGGAGCAGATCACGGTCGTGGACGAGGCCCCCCTGGTCCAGACCACGCCGAGCATCGGCACCATCGTGAGCGAGGAGCAGCTCGAGAACCTGCCGCTCAACGGCCGGCAGTTCGCGAACCTGGCCATCCTCGCGCCGGGCACCGGCCTGGCCTACAACTCCGACCCGACCAAGCCGGGCCAGCTCACCGTGGCGCTCAACGGCGGCATCGGCCGCAACGTCAACTACGTGATCGACGGCGGCGACAACACCGACGACACGATCGGCGGCGCCCTGCAGAACTTCAACCTCGAGAGCGTCGCGGAGTTCAACATCCAGACGCAGCAGTACAAGGCCGAGTTCGGCCGCTCCACCGGCGGCGTTCTCACTGTGGTGACCAAGACCGGCACCAACAACTTCGAGGGCAGCGCCTGGGGCTTCTTCCGCGACGACAGCCTGGCCTCGAAGACCGAGAGCGAGAAGCTGGCCGGCATCGAGAAGCAGCCCTACGAGCGCAAGCAGTACGGCCTGGCCATCGGCGGCCCGATCGTCAAGGATCGCGCGCACTTCTTCGCGACCTACGAGAAGACCGACCGCACCACGGCCTACACCATCCTGACCGACGGCGTCCTGCCGAGCCTCGACGGCAGCTCCGTCTCCCTGCCGTTCGACGACGAGCTGGGCACCGCCAAGATGACCGTCGACATCTCGCCCCGGCAGTACCTGCAGGTGCGCTACGGCTTCCAGGAGAACAGCGACAAGTACGGCGCCAGCCCGCTGGCCGCCCCCGATTCGCTGGGCACGGTGAGCAACGAGTACAAGTCCGTCCTCGCCGGCCATACCCTCCAGTTCGGCGCCGACACCCTGAACGAGCTCGTCTTCCAGTACACCAAGTTCGACAACCTGATCAGCGCCGACTCGAACAACCCGACCATCTACTTCCCGTCGGGCGTCCACTTCGGCCAGAACATCAACACCCCGCAGGCCACGCACCAGGAGAAGTACCAGTACAAGGACGACCTGAGCTTCTCGCGCAGCCTCGGCGGCCGCACCCACCAGTTCAAGGTGGGCGCCAACTACATCCATGAGCCCGTCCTGGGCGGCGACTTCTCCACCGGCCTCGCCGGCCAGTTCGCCCTCAAGGAGGACCGCCTGGGCTCGCCGGTCACCGACATCACCATCTTCGGCGGGTTCTTCGGCGAAGAGACGCCGGTCGACCAGTACAGCGCCTACATCCAGGACGACATCTTCGTCAACGACCGCCTGACCCTGAACCTCGGCCTGCGCTACGACTACTGGGAAGGCTTCGACCTCGACCAGCGCTCGAACCCGATCTGGAAGGCCCTGTCCACCCAGACGAAGTTCAACGAGGGCTACCTGCGCGACTTCCAGGGCGGCAAGGGCGGCGTGCTCGAGAACGACGACAACAACTTTGGCCCGCGCCTCGGCTTCTCCTACGACGTCAAGGGCGACGGCCGCCAGATCCTGCGCGGCGGCTGGGGCATCTACTACGACTTCCCGTACACCAACGCCACCATCCTCTTCCCGGCCGCGGCCGTGCAGTCGAACTACGGCGTGGTCTACAACAACCACGACGACGCCGGCATCAAGAACCCGAACGGCACCCTCTACCAGCCCGGCCAGCCGCTGCCTCCGAACCAGCTCCCGGGCGCCGACGTGTTCCCGCCGAACGAAGTGGCCTCGCCGACCCTGGCCACCCCGTACGCCGCCCAGGGCTCCCTCGGCTACTCCTGGCAGGCGACCAACTGGCTCGGCCTGAACATCGAGGCCGTGCGGATCAACTACCGTGACATCCCCTACCGCTTCCGCGCCAACCCGTTCAACGGCGCGGCCCGGCGCTTCCCGCAGTTCGGCAACTTCCGGATCTGGTACGGCGACGGCCAGGCGGACTACAGCGCCGTGAACCTGAGCGCCCGCGCCCGGGTCAGCGACACCTTCGAGCTGCAGGGCTTCTACACCTACGCCGAGGCCACCGGCAACGTGCTGGCGGGCGCCGACGAGTTCCGCCTCACCGACGCCGGCCACCAGGCCGACATGGGTGGCGCGCGCCGCGACGTCTCCGCCAACCCGCTCGACCCGCAGTGCGAGAAGTGCTTCGGGCCGCTCAACACCGACGCCCGCCACAAGTTCACCCTGAGCGGCGTCTACCGCGCGCCCTTCGCCATCAACGTGTCCGGCATGTTCCGGTACCGCTCGGCGCTGCCCTACACCCGCTTCGTCGCCTCCGACCTCAACGGCGACGGCTTCCCCTACGACTTCCCGGGCCGCGAGGGCGTCAACGGCGGCCGCGGCGCTTCCTTCTCCCAGCTCGACCTCCGCGTCTCGAAGGACTTCACCTTCGCCAACGAGTACGGCTTCGAGCTGATCGCCGAGGTCTTCAACGTCTTCAATTCGAAGAACGAGACCCTCTTCAACCGCTTCGGCGAGGCCAACGCCTACGCCGGCGACCCGCTCCAGGGCGAGCAGCAGCTCATGCAGCTCGGCGTGCGGTTCCACTTCTAAACCCACCCCACCACCCGCGAGGGGGCGCTTCGGCGCCCCCTCTTCTCATTGCGGTGCGGGCCGCTCGAACCGCCGGCTCGTCCCCCCGAACGAGAACGTCCACTGCCCGGTCCCGTCGCTCGACAGGAACGGACCCTGGAGCCGCGGGTAGGCCTCGGGCTGCAGCGCCTTGCCGGCCGCCGAGGCCCGCTCGCCGGGCACGAAGCTGAGACGATGCCCTCCGATACCACCGCTGGCGAAGCGGATCTCCCCTTCCACCTGCGTCAATTCAACGGACGCGGCCCGTTTCTTCCAGGCCGCGAAATCGCCGTGCTCGGCACGGCGGCCGGCCTCCAGGCCCACCATTGCCGGCTGGCGGCGCGGCACCGCCACCCAGGAGCCCTTGAGCAGCTTGCTCGAGCTGTAGTAGTCCGGGAAGCGCTCCTGGGCCGCCGCGATCTCCCAGCCGCCCGGGCTCGCCAGGGTGACGTAGGCGTCGCCGCACTGCGAGACGATCGTGTCACCGCTCTCTCCGACCACCTCGGGCCGGGACCACCCGGGCCCCAGGAAGGCATGGCCGAGCGCCTCCCCGGCGCCGAGCCGCGCGACCACGAGGTTCTTGTCGCCGACCGCCTGGTCCTGCCCCATCCAGCTCCGCCACTTGTCCGAGTCGTCGTTGCGCGTGCGGCTCCAGAGGTAGACCGGCGCGAACCGGCCGCACTCCGGGAAGAGCGTGACCATGATCTCCTGCCCGCCGGAGACCCCCAGACTGAGCCCGTTCACCGACTGTGCGGTGCCGAGGATGTAGTCCGGCGTGGCGTAGCTGTAGAGCCCGGTGTCCAGGTCCTTGCGCTTGCCGAGCGCGATCCGCCGCCGGGCCTTGATCTCGTAGGACGGCTGCTCGCGGCGCTCGGCGAGCAGCTTCACCACGCTGTCAGGGATCTCGAACAGGCTGACCGGCAGCTCCGGGCGGTCCATGAAGTTGATCTCGTCCGGATCGCCGATGCCGGCGGCCATCCAGGCCCAGGCGGCCCACGGCGTGCTGCGGTCGCTGAGCGCCCAGAAGCTGTAGGTCCGGCTCTTCGGCCCCGCCGGGAAGCCGTTGACCTGCTTCTGCGCCCAGTCCGCGAAGATCAGCTCGAGCTGGCGCGCGGCCAGGCTCCGCACCTCGGCCTGCGGCGCGTGGTCGGCCATCTGGAGGAGCGCCGTGATCGACAGCACCATGTATCCGGGGCTCTCGCCCTCGTACCAGCCCTCGCGGTCATGGGCGAGGAGAAACGCCTTCGCGTAGTCGCCCCACCCCTTGGCCACCGGCGAGCTCAGGTTGCCGGCCACGGTCTGCGCCGCCAGGCTGCGCGCCATGGTGACCATGCGCTGGTTCTCGGTCTCCTTGAACGACCAGGGGTCGCGGGCCGCCTCCGCGCCCGGCGGCGGCGCCGAGGCCGAGACCTCGGCCTTGAGCCGGGTCAGCAGCTCGGCCGGCAGGACGCCTGGATATTGGAGCGCGACGCGCTGGAGCGGGAGCTGGGCGCGCGCGCACTTGCCGTTGCCCCACCGCTTCGAGCAGGCGTCGAGCGCGCCGGTAGCCCAGCGGACCGCGTCCTCGCGGCGCTGCGCCGCGTCAGGCCGGCTTTCGGAAGCCAGAGCCGCGGAAGCCAGCGCCCCGGACGCGAGGTTCTGCTGGAACTCGGGCCCCAGCCTGCCGTGCTTGCCCTCCATGCGCCGGAGCTGCTCGATGCCCAGCTCCAGGTAGCGGACCTCCCGGGAGGTCAGGGTCGGGCGGCTGGCTTCGGCGGCGAGGCCTGAGGCCCCCAGGGAGAAGGCCAGGACCGCCAAACCGGCCTGGAGGGTGCCAGCCCGGCGCGATCGGAAGGTGCGAGGTTTCGGGGTGGGATTGTGCTGCGTCGTGTGCTTCGAGTCCATCAAACGTCCCTCATCGCGTCTTGAGCATGCCATGCAGGATCGGGGCCCGGCCCGCACATGGTTCTTGCAAGGGGTTTACGGTCCTGGGCCGCAATTCGTTGGGATCGGCCTTTGAAAGGGCAAAGCCATGGAGCTGACCGACCTGCTCAAGATCCTCGCCGTGCTGATGCTCACCGCCCTGGTCCTGGGCACGGTGGCGCTGGCGCTGGCGGTCCGCAAGCTGCGCCGCATCCGCCTGCCGGCGGACGCCGACTTCTTCACTGCGGTCCGGGCCGTTCCGCTGAGCCTGGTGGTCGGCCTCGATCTGTTGGACTTCGCGCTCGACGTCTTCTCCGCGCCGATCATGTGGGTGCTTCTCGACCGCACGGGCCTGCAGGCGCTGCGCAACACGGCGGCCATCGAGGCCCTGATCCCCATCACCGGCCCGATCCCGACCCTGACCATCGCCTGGCTCGCGGCCCGGATGTTCAAGCTGGGCAAGGCCTACGACCCGAACGTCATCGAGACGGTCCAGGTAGGCCCGAACGAGTTCGCGCCGCGTCACCGATGAAGACGACCTGGTTCATCGTCAACCCGAACGCCGGCAGCGCCGACGAGCTCGCCGGCATGGAGCAGGCCCTCGACCGCCTGCCCGGCGCGTCGGTCAGGCTCACCCGACAGGCCGGCGACGCCGAGCGGCTCGCCCGGGAGGCGCTGGAGCAGGGCGTCGAGCGGGTGGTGGCCGCGGGCGGCGACGGCACGCTCAACGAGGTGGTCAACGGCCTGTCGGCGGACTTCGGCCGTGCCTGTCTCGGCCTGCTCCCGCTGGGCACCGGCAACGACTTCGCGCGCACCATCGGGATGCCGAACGACCTGGAAGAGGCTCTCGCCGTCCTGCAGGAAGGCCGGGAGAGGACCGTCGACGTGGCCCGCGCCGAGGTGGACGGCCGATGCCGCTGCTTCCTGAACATGTCGGCCGGGGGCTTCAGCGGCGAGGTGAGCGAGCGGGCGAGCGAGGCCAAGGATCGCTGGGGTCCGCTGGCCTACATGCGCGCGGCGATCGGCGCGCTGCCGGAGCTGAAAGGGTTCGTGACGCGAATCACCCTGAACGGGGCCGAGACGCTGGAGCTGGAGACCTACAACATCGTGGTCTCGAACGGCCGCTACGTGGCCTCGGGCATCCCGGTGGCGCCGCAGGCAGTGCTGGACGACGGTCTCCTCGACGTGATGATCGCGCCGGCGACGACCATCCCGCAGCTCGCCGTGCTGGTGCCGACCGTGCTGCTGGGCCGGCACCTGGACAGCGACCTGCTGCTCTTCCGGAAGGCCACGCGGGTGGAGATCGAGGGCGATCCGCCGATGGGCTTCAACGTGGACGGCGAGCTCGTCGGCGAGGGGCCGGCCCGTTTCGAGGTCGTCCCCAGGGCGCTCCGGATGATCGTCGGCCTCGCCGAGGAGGGCACCTTCTGCGCTGAGCAGGTTCGGGCATCCAGGGATATCCTATCCGCATGCCCCTCCCCCTCCTGACGCCTCGACTGGAGCTGCGGGACTTCCGGCCGGATGACTTCGCGGGAGTCCACGCCTACGCCTCCGATCCGCTGGTGACGCTCTACACCTCGTTCGGACCGAACACCGAGGAGCAGACGCGCGCCTTCCTGGACATGGCTCTTCGGGACGCCGCCGCCGAACCGCGGCAGAACCACAGCCTGGCGATCGTCGACCGCGCGTCCGGCGCTCTCTTCGGCGGCTGCGGCCTGCTCGGGCGCGGCGAGCTCGTGCACGAGGTCGGCTACGTGCTCAACCGGGACTGGTGGGGCCGCGGCTTCGCGACGGAGATTGTCGGCGCCCTGATCGCCTTCGGGTTCGGAGACCTCTCGGCGCACCGCATCTACGCCCGGGTCGCGCCCGAGAACGAAGCCTCCAGCCGCGTGCTCGCCAAGCACGGCTTCCGCCTCGAAGGCCATCTGCGCAAGGAGTGCCTCGTGCGCGGCGAGTGGCAGGACTCGCTGCTCTACGCCTTGCTGGAGGAGGAAAGCTCCGCGAGCGTCTCCGTCAGCAGCCGATAGAACGGCCCGACCGTGTCCACCTTCACCCGCTCGTCCGGCGAGTGCGCTCCTTCGATCTGCGGCCCGAAGGAGATCATGTCCATGCCTGGGAACTTCTCGCCGATCACGCCGCACTCCAGGCCGGCGTGGACCGCCACCAGTTCGGCGTCCTCCCCGGCGACGCGCTCGTGGACCTTCTGGAACCGCGCGAGCAGCGCGGACTCCGGGTTGGGCCTCCAGGCCGGATAACCCTCGTTCTCCTCGACCTTTGCGCCCACGAGATCGGCGAACGCCCGCAGGCGCCGGCGCTGCGCGCGCAGCGCCGAGCCTACCGAGCTGCGGACGCTCAGAAGGACGACCACGCTCTCCTTCTCCTCCGAGACCGCGGCGAGGTTGACGCTCGTCTCCACCAGACCCTCCAGGTCGTGGCTCATCGCCAGCACCCCGTGGGGCAGACCGTTCAGGAGGAGCAGGAGGCGCTCGCCCAGCTCCCGGCTCCAGACCGATCCGCTGTCGCCGGCGCCGGAGACCTCGAACTGCAGGTCGGGCTCCGTGTGCTTGTACTCCGCCTTGATTCCCTCGATCTCCTTGCCGACCGCCTCCTCGAACGCCGCGCGATCCTGAACGATCACCCGGGCCACGGCTTCGCGGGCCAGCGCGTTCTGCTTGTTGCCGCCGCGGAACGAGGCGAGGTGGACCGTCCGGCCTTGACTCGCGGCGTGGATGGCGCGCGCCAGGAGCTGGACCGCGTTGCCGCGCTGGAGCTTGATGTCCAGGCCGGAATGGCCGCCCCGCAGCCCCGACAGCCGGAGGTCGAGCGCCTCGCCGGCGGGGGTCGGAGCTGTCTCCAGCGGCAGCAGGAGGCGAGTCACGGCGCCGCCGGCGCAGCCGATCGTCACCGTCCCCACCTCCTCGGAGTCCAGGTTGAGCAGGAGACGGCCGCGCAGCGCGATGGCCTCGGGGTCGAGCGCGACCGCGCCGGTCAGGCCGGTCTCCTCGTCCACCGTGAACAGCAGCTCCAGCGGACCGTGCCGGAGGTCGTCGGCCATCATCACGGCCAGGATGGCGGCCACGCCGATGCCGTTGTCCGAGCCCAGCGTCGTGCCCGTGGCCTTGACCCAGCCGTCGTCCCGGCGCGGCACGATCGGGTCGCGGTCGAAGTCGTGCTCCACGCCGGCGTTCTTCTCGGTCACCATGTCGAGGTGACCCTGGAGGACGACCGTCGGAGCGTTTTCCAGTCCGGGCGAGGCGGGCTTCTCGACCACCAGGTTGCCGGTCGCGTCCTGGCGGTGGCGCAGCCCCTTCCGGCCGGCGAGGCCGAGGACGTACTGCCGCGCGGCCTCCTCCTTGGTGGATGGACGCGGGATGGCGAGGATGTCGTCGAAGCGCTGCCAGAGCGCGGCGGGTTCCAACTCGGAGACGAACGTGGACATGGGGCCCCCTTCCTGGTCGGAGGAAGGATATAGAATCGCGGCATGCGAGCCAAGAAAGTGAACGTCGAGTCGCTCGGCCGGCTGCCGGCCTTCTGCCACGCGGTCGTCGCTGGCGACTTCATCCACGTCTCGGGCACCCTGGGCACGAAGCCCGGCGGCCTGGAACTCGTCGAAGGCGGCACCCGCGAGCAGACCACGCAGACCCTGCGCAACATCGAGGCCATCCTCCGGGAGTGCGGCGCCTCGCTGGCCGACCTCGTGAAGGTCAACGTCTTCCTCTCCGACATGAAGACCTTCCCGGAGATGAACGCCGCCTACCTGGAGATCATCGGCTCCGATCCGCCGGCCCGCATCACCGTCGGCCGCGTGGACCTCGCCCTGGGCGCCGCCGTCGAGATCGACGCCGTGGCCTACAAACCCCGGACCTGACCATGCTCCCTCTCACCCTGGTCCTGCTCCTGGCCGGTGCTTCCCCGGCGGCCGACATCCACAAGGTCGACTTCCGCAACTTCACCTACCGGCCGTCCTGCGCGGACTTCGAGTCGAGCGAGGCGAACGTGCCGGTCCAGATCGCCGGCGGCAAGCTCGAAGGCAAGCCCGGGTCCGCGCTCGAAGGGATCTTCTTCGACGTCGAGGAGGTGATTTACGGCGACCTCGACGGCGACGGCAGCGACGAGGCGGTGGTGCGGACGAACTGCAACACCGGCGGCACCGGCCAGTTCGACGAGGGGTTCGTCTACGGGATGAAGGACGGCAAGCCCGTCCTGCTCGGGCGCATCCCGGGCGGCGACCGGGCCTCGGGAGGCGTGCGTTGCGTGCGCTTCGAGAGCGGCGCCCTGAAGGTCGACCGGGTCGGCAACGACTCCGGGGCGGCCCGGGGCGTGGACTTCGTGGACACCGAAACCTGGAAGCTCCAGGCCGGCGGCCTCGCGGAGGCCGGCCAGCCGTCGCGCCGGCGGCTCGCCACGGACAGGCCCGCGAAGCCGATCCGTTTCGCCAAGGGCAAGTCCTCCGGCATCGTGACCGGCAGTCTCTCCGGTAAAGCGTCGGGTGTCGACGAGTATTCGGTGGGAGCCCGCGCCGGCCAGACGATGACCGTCCAGCTCACCTCGCCGGAGAAGAACGCGGCCTTCGAAATCATGATCGACGACTACAGCGTGACCTGCCGGGCGACCGAATGGACCGGAGAGCTGCCTGTCGACGGCCAGTATCGGGTCTACGTGCTGTCCACGAAGGGGACGGCAAGCTACAAGCTGGACGTGGCGATCCGGTAGAAAACAGGTCATGGAACGGACCCTCCCCTTCCGCATCACGCTCGTCGATCCTCCGGATGGAGTGACGTTCCGGCTCCAGGAAGGCAAGGACGGCCTGGTTCCGCCCGCCCATGTCTCGCAGAACAGCCTCTCCTTCGACTTCCAGCTCCGCGTCGTGGGCGAGCCCGGAGTCGATCCGCCGAACTTCCGCGGGGCGTTCGCGCAGGGTCCTCCCGCCACGCGGTTCGTCTATGTCAATTCCGGGACCTGCGCCGGGCAGATGGGCTCCTGCTGGACGAGGCGCGCGAAGGTGCCGCTGGCGAGCGCCACCTGGGAGCTCGTCGAGCAGGTCGCCGCGAATCCCGATGCCCTGCTGGAGGCCCGTATCGCGGGAAAGGCGAAGGACGGCGGGCCGGCCTGCGCGACCGTCCCGCTGCTCGACGGAGGCTGGCAGGTCTCGCCACGGGCCGATCGGAGCTGACCAGGGGCCGCGCACGGAGTCTCCCGCGCCGGGCACGGGTTTGCCGGAGCCGCGCACACCCGCGCAGGCGCCGAGTACGGCATGGCGGCTCGTGAGCCCGGGTTTGCGGCCGGTGCGCACACCGTCTCCGCCCGTGAGACCGGGTTTTCGCGCGCCGCGCACGCGAGCGCACGGCCCGCGCACGGGTTTGCCGGAGCCGCGCACAGGTGCGCACGCCGCGGGTCCTCGTGCGCACCGGCCGCAAACCCGGGCGCGCGCGGCGAGTCACGCTTCCTGTCAGGCCGCCGGCTGGGCGAACGGCACGGTCCCGATCCGCGGCTGCCAGAGGCTCTGCCGGACCGGCTGCGGAAGCTCCGCCGCCCAGATGTCGTACGGCAGGGGCCCGATCGTGAAGCGGATTCCTCCCCCGACCATGAGGTGACCCACGACCAGCAGCGCGACCGTGGTGGCGGCCTTCGTCCGCTCGGTCGCCTCCTGGGCCCGCCGGAGCCTCACCCGCTTTCCGCTCCGGCCCTCGACCGCGATCGAGAAGTAGAGGGGGTAGCTGCCCGGATACGTCGGCGCCACCACCGGGAAGACGACCCTCGCGACCTCGGCCGGCCCGATCTCCACCCGGTGCTCGGGGTGGAAGCGCATGTACTTCTCGGCCCCGGCCGCGTCGAACCGGATCGTCACGGTCCGCGGGGCGTCGAAGCAGTTCTGCAGGAGGATCGAGGCCGCGTGCGGCCTCCGGTCCCGACCCTGGTCCAGGAGGCCGGTGAGCTGGATCCCCTCGGTTTCGAAGATGCTCGCGGGCAGGACCATCGTCGCGAGGACGTCGGGGAAGTCGGCCGACTCCGTGCGCTGCCGGCGCCAGGTGGCCGCGCCGCAGGCCACCCCCAGGGCGACGCAGACCACGAGCGCCACCTGCGAAGCGGTGCCCGGCCGGTCGGCGTAGAAGAGGTAGATGCCGATGCAGACGGCCGCCAGCAGGGCGAAGGCGCCCACCAGGGTCAGCACGGCGTCGGGATCGCGCCGGCCCTCCCGCCAGAGGATCGCCGCCGCAACCAGGAAGGCCACGCCGGCGACGTTCAACGCCGTGTCCGACGCCGCCTCTCCGGAGAGGGCGAACGTGGCGGCTCCGGCCATCACGCACAGGGCGCAGAACGCGAGCACCAGCCAGAAGAAGCTCTTCGAGGGGGTCATGGGTCCTCTTCATTATCTCCCGAGCCGGCCCGGGTGCGCTAAACTAAGCGGGCTTCGAGGAACATCCTCGCGGATGGCCGGCCATCGCCGGAACGGGACCGCTCGCTTGGAGTTGGAGAAGGAAACCAGAGTGGCCAAACCGAACTATCAGTTTGAAAAACGCAAGAAGGACCTGGAACGGAAGAAGAAGCAGGACGAGAAGCGCCAGCGCAAGGCCGAGAAGGCCGCGGCCAAGGCCCGGGGCGAGGTCGTGGATGATGATCCCGTCGAGACCGAAGAGGACGATTCCGAAGAGGATGGGGAGACTCCGTCCTGAGGGTCACTCCCGCGTCACGGCTTCGCAGCCCTGGCGCCGGAGGTCCACCTTCCAGAGCCCCTCGTAGCCCTCGATCAGGAGCCCGTCCTTGCTGTCGCTGATGCCGAGACGGGCGTAGCATTCGGGCACCGCCCCGAGGAGCACCAGGAGACGGGGGATGGTGTTGGAGTGCCCCACGATCAGCACCGCGGCATCTCCGACATGCTTCTCGCGCAGCCGCGCGAGGAAACCGGGCATGTCGTCGGGACGGATGCTGGCGTCGTCACCGGTGATCGGGACGTGGATGCGCCCCACCAGCGGCATGGCCGTGGCCAGCGTGCGCGTGGTGCGGCTGGTGTAGACGGCCTTGATGCCGGCCGGTTCCAGGCGGCCGGCGAGCGCTTCGGCGCGGGCCGCGCCGGCAGGCGAGAGCGGCCAGAAGGCGTCAAGCTCCCGGTCCTGCGGCCAGGGATCGGCCTTCTCGGCGTGGCGGACGAGGTAGAGGGTATCCAGGCCCGCCGCGGGCAAGGCGATGACGATCAGGAGAAACGCCCAGGCGCGGAGGAGGCGGACGAGCCGGCCCCCTCCGGCCGTCTGCCGGGGGTGCGGTTTCATGGGCGGTCTCCTTCCGATCAGTCCATCTGCTTCCGCAGCACCGTCGGGATGTCGTAGTCGTCCACGTTCGACCAGTTCGGCCCGAAGCCGCCCGGATCGTCGCCGCGGCCGTGCGCGATTGCCTTGCGGTAGAACGGCACGTCGACCTGCTCGCGCTCCGGCTCCTCGCGCTCCGGCGCGGCGGCCGGCGTGAAGCTCGGCACGCTCACCGGGGCCGGCCGGCTGATCGGCATGGAGACCGGCATCGACGCGCGCGGGCGCTCGTCACCCCGCTCGAAACCGCGGTCGAAGCCCGTGGCGATCACCGTCACCTTCATCGCCTCCTCCAGGTTCGGGTCGATGACCATGCCGGAGATGATGTTGGCGTCCGGATCGACCGAGTCGGAGATGATGCGCGCGGCCTCGGCCACCTCGTGCAGCGTGAGGTCGTAGCCGCCCGAGATGTTGATCAGCACGCCGCGGGCGCCCTGGATCGAGGTCTCCTCCAGGAGCGGCGAGGAGATGGCGCGCTGCGCGGCCTCGAGGGCCCGGTGCTCGCCCTTGGCGATGCCGGTGCCCATCAGGGCCATGCCCATGCCGGTCATGATCGAGCGCACGTCCGCGAAGTCCACGTTGACCTCGCCCGGGATGGTGATCAGGTCGCTGATGCCCTGCACCGCCTGGCGCAGCACGTCGTCGGCGATGCGGAACGCCTCGGAGAGCGGCGTGCCGCGCTCGACGAAGTTGAGCAGGCGCTCGTTGGGGATCGTGATCAGGGTGTCGACCGCGTTCCTCAGCTCCTCGACCCCGCGCTCGGCCTGCTGCATGCGGCGCCGGCCCTCGAAGCCGAACGGCTTGGTGACCACGGCCACGGTGAGCGCGCCGATCTCGGCGGCCAGCGAGGCGATGATCGGCACCGCGCCCGTGCCCGTGCCGCCGCCCAGGCCGGCGGTCAGGAAGACCATGTCGGCGCCTTCGAGCGTTTCGAGGATGCGCTCGGTGTCCTCCAGCGCAGCTTTCCGGCCGACGTCCGGGTCGGCGCCGGCGCCGAGACCCTTGGTGAGCAGGTTGCCGATCTGCAGCTTGATCGGCGCGCGGCACTTGGCGAGCGCCTGCAGGTCGGTGTTCGCGGTGATGAACTCGATGCCGCGGAGCTGGGCGTCGATCATGCGGTTGACCGCATTGCCGCCACCTCCCCCGACCCCGATGACCTTGATGCGGGCGGGCGTCGCGTCCGCCTCGTGGACGCGGAGCGACGACTCCCGCGTCGTCTCCGGAGCGTCCTGGTCGTCGAACAGAATCATGATGCACCCCCTTTTCGGGTTGAAGTGGATTCCTCAGAGCAGGTCCGAAAACATTCCGCGCAGACTGCCCATCACGCTGCGCATGCTGAAACCCGACCGCTTCGGTTGGAGCTTGCCCTGGTTCTCCTCGGCCGCGAGGCCGTAGAGGAGAAGGCCCGAGGCCGTGGACCACGACGGGCTGCTGATCACGTCCACCAGGCCGCCGAGCCCGCGCGGCAGACCATACCTCACGCCGGCGTCGAAGATCTGCTCCGCCAGCTCGAGCAGGCCGTCGAGCTGCGCGCCGCCGCCGGTGAGCACCACGCCGCCGCGCAGGCCGTCGTCCGAGACGTGCTTGGACAGGTCCTCGCGGAGGAGATTGAAGAGCTCCTCGGCGCGCGGCTGGAGGATCTCGCAGAGCTCGCGCTTCGGCACCACGCGCGAGGTGCCGCCGGCCACGGTGGGCACCGCGATGCCCTCCTCCTCGGTGACCATGCTCGGCAGGCAGCAGCCCTGCTTGACCTTGATGCGCTCGGCCTCGGAGAACGGCGTGCGCAGCACCATGGCGAGGTCGTTGGTGAAGTGCCCGGCGCCGATCGGCGCCACGGCGCTGTACTGGATCTCGCCCTCGGCGAAGTAGGCGTACTCGGTGGTGCCGGCGCCGACGTCCACCAGCAGCACGCCGAGCTCGCGCTCATCCTGCGAGAGGATCGCCTCGGCGGTCGCGAGCGGCTCGAAGACCATCTCGACGACTTCAATACCGGCCCGGTTCACGCAGGTGAGCAGCGTGCGCGACCGGGTCACGTTCGCGGTCACGAGGTGGACCATGACCTCGACCCGGGTGCCGAGCATGCCGAGCGGATCGTCGATGCCGCCCTGCTCGTCGACGATGAACTCCTGCGGCACGGCGTGCAGGATCTCGCGGTCCGACGGCAGGGCCGCGGACTGCGCCGCTTCGAGCACGCGCTGGATGTCCTGGCGCGTGATCTCGCGGTCCTTGCGCGCCACCGAGACCATGCCGCGCGAGTTGACGCTGCGGATGTCGGGGCCCGACAGGCCGACGTACGCGCGCGAGATCTCGACCCCCGCCATGACCTCCGCCTCCTCGCTCGCCTGCTTGAGCGCCTCGACGGTGGCCTCGACGTTGACGATGTTGCCCTTGCGCGTGCCGCGGTTCGGAGCCAGGCCCTTGCCGACCACTTCGATACCGCCTTTGTCGTCGCGCTGTCCGATGAGCACCCCCACTTTCGAGGATCCGATGTCGATGCCTACGAAGTAAGGTTCTGGTTTGGCCATAGCCTGGTTCCTTCTCCTCAGTAGATAAAATGACTTCTATGACCGGAGCGCGGACCCGGGCTGGACGACGATCCGGCGCGAGAACCGGAGGTCCACCGCCTGGATCTCCGGATACCGGCGGTCCAGCTCGGGAAGCAGCACCTTCAACTTCTCCACCTTCGGCCCCACCTGGCCCCTCGTGACCAGGAGAGGGAAGCGCAGGGCGTCCGTGTGCAGCCGGAAGTCCTGCTCTCCGAGCACCTCGATGCGCGACAGGGCCGCCGCCCAGTCGGGCTGCACGCGGCCCAGCTCCCCCGCCACCTCCAGCGCCCCCGCCACCCCGTCCGACGCGGAAAGCCCGCGGTGGACGAACGACACCACCACGAGCTTCGCCTTGCGCGCCGCTTCGAGCTCTGCGCCGACCAGCGCGATGGAGCGCCCCTCCTCGTCGGCGTAGACCAGCCCGCCCTTCTGCTCCAGCAGCGCCACCGGGCGGCGCTCCGTCACCTCGATCCGCAGCCGGTCCGGCAGCTCCTTCTCGATCTCGACCGTGTCCACCCAGGGGTTCCGCCGCACGGCGGCCTCGACGTTCCCGAGCCGCAGCAGCACCAGGTTCTCGCCCTGGAACGAACCCAGCGCGGCGCGGAGCGTCGAGGCCGGGACGCGCGGCGTACCGGCCTCGACCGCCATGTCCCGGAGGTCGAAGCGCGGCGAGGTCACCACCCAGGTCACCAGGCCGGCGGGCACGGCGACCAGGCCGAGCGAGACCGCGAGCGGCTGGAGCAGCGCCAGGAACGGGTTGCGCCGCTTGCGCCGCACCGGCGCCCCGGCGCGCCGGAAATCGCCGTCGATCGGCGTTCCCGGCGACACCATGGGGGGTTGGAGGGCGAGCGTCACCGCGCCCCTCCTTCTTCGGCGAGCTGCTTCGCCAACCGGTTGACGTCGCCCGCGCCGAGCGTGACGATCACGTCGCCCTCCCGCACCACGTCTTCCAGGACTCCGGAAGCGTCCTTCCAGGCCGGGCAGTAGAGGACGTTGCGGTGGCCGCTGCGGCGGGCGGCCTCGACCACCAGCTCGCCGGTGACGCCCGGGATCGGCTTCTCGCGCGACGGATAGACGTCGTTGACCACGGCGAGGTCGGCGCCGAGGAGCGCGCTGCCGAAGCCGTCGGCCTGGTCCACCGTGCGCGAGAACAGATGCGGCTGGAACACGGCCAGCACCCGGCCGCGCGGGTAGCTCTGGCGGGCGGCCTCCAAGGTGGCGGCGACCTCGGTCGGATGGTGTGCGTAGTCGTCGATCACGGCGGCTCCGCGCCAGGTGCCGAGGAGCTCGAAGCGGCGGTGGACCCCCTCGAAGCCGGCGATGGCCTTCGCCATGGCCTCGATCGGGATGCGCAGCGTGAGTCCGACGCCCACCGCGGCGAGCGCGTTGAGCACGTTGTGCCGGCCGGGCATCGGCAGGTCGATCTCGCCCAGGATGCCCTCGCGGCCGTCGCGCAGCACGCGGACCGAGAAGCGGGTGCCGCCGAGGCGCGGCTGGATGTCGACCGCCGACAGCTCGGCCTGCGGCGAGAAGCCGTAGGTGAGGATGCGGCGGTCCGCGATGCGCGGCAGGACCTGGCGCACGTTCGGGTCGTCCAGGCAGACGATGACGCGGCCGAAGAAGGGCACCCGGCTGGCGAAGTCGACGAAGGCGTCCTGGATCTCCGCCAGGTCGCGGTAGGTGTCCAGGTGGTCGCGGTCGATGGTGGTGATCACCGCCACGACCGGCGTCAGGCGCAGGAAGCTGCGGTCGAACTCGTCGGCCTCGGCCACCATGTACTGGCTGCGGCCGAGGCGCGCGCCCGTGCCCTGCAGGCGCAGCCGGCCGCCGACGATCACCGTCGGGTCGAGCCCGGCCTCGGTCAGCATGGCGCCGACGAGCGAGGTCGTGGTGGTCTTGCCGTGGGTGCCGGCCACGGCGATGCCATAGCGCAGGCGCATCAGCTCGCCGAGGATCTCGGCCCGGCGCACCACCGGGATGCCGCGGCGCCGCGCCTCGCGCACCTCCTCGTTCTCCTCGGACACGGCGGAGGAGATCACCACCAGCTCCACGCCTTCGAGGTGGTCGGTCGAGTGGCCCTTGCGCACGTCGATGCCGATCGACTGCAGGTGCTCGGTGACCTCGCCCGCCGACTGGTCGCAGCCGCTCACGTCGAGGCCGGCCTGCTCGTAGTTGCAGAGGATCTCGGCGATGCCGCTCATGCCGGCGCCGCCGATGCCGACGAAGTGGATGCGCTTGAGGTCCGCGAAGGGGTTGAACATCAGCGCACCCCTCCGAGGTTCTCCATGCGGTCGGCGATCTCCGCCACGGCGCCGGGCCTGGAGAGCGAGCGCGCGGCCTTGCCCATGCCGGCCAGCCGGCCGGCCGCGTCCTCTCCGGCCAGCAGGTCGAGGAGCACGTCGCCCAGCCGGCCGGCGTCGACCTGGTCGGCGGTGAGCAGCTCGGCGGCGGCGGCGGCGGCGATCACGCGCGCGTTGTCCACCTGGTGGCCGAGAGAGATCGAGAGCGGCAGCAGCACCGACGGCCGGCCCGCGGCGCAGATCTCGGCCAGCGTGATGGCGCCGGCGCGCGAGACCAGCAGGTGGCTCCAGGCCATGGCGCCGGCCACGTCCTCCAGGAACGGCACGACCTGGACCTGCGGCTCGCCGAGCCCAGCCTTGACGTAGGCGTCACGGGCCTCGTCCACATTGCGGTGGCCGGCCTGGTGAACGATGCGGGTCTCCGGCAGCCGCTCCAGCAGGCGCTTCGCCGCCGCGGGCATGGCCTCGTTGATCTGCTTCGCGCCCTGGCTGCCGCCGAGGACGAGAAGGTGCGGCGGATCGAGAGGCGGCAGGTCGGCCGGCACGTTCGCGAACGCGGCGCGCACGGGCACGCCGGTCACCCAGGCCGGGCACTTGAGGTCGTGCGCGGTCTCCGGATAGCCGATCGCGGCGCCCGAGGCGAAGCGCGAGAGCCAGCGGTTCGCCACCCCGGCACGGGCGTTCGGCTCGAGGAGCAGGACCGGCCGGCGGGCCAGGCGCGCGCCGGCCACGCCCGGCGCCGAGGCGTATCCGCCGGTGCCGAGCACGACGTCCACCCCGAGCTCGCGGATCAGGCGGGCGGCGGCGCGGCCGGACGACGCCACGGTCGCGAGAGCCTGGACCTTGCCGGCGAGACCGCGGCCGACGAGCGGCCGGGCTGGCAGCGGATGGAACGGGATCCCGCGCTCCGGCACGAGGCGCGCCTCCAGCCCGTCCGCGGCGCCGGCGAAGCTCACTCGCCACCCCCGGCGCCCGAGCTCTTCCGCCACCGCCAGAGCGGGGAAGATGTGACCACCCGTCCCGCCGCCAGCCAGGAGCGCATGAAGCGTGGGTGTCTCCGTCGTCCGTGCCATCGCATCTTCCCGGGTCATCCGTGCTGGGAGAGGTTGAGCAGCACACCGCACGCGCAGAGCGTCACCACCAGGGAGGAGCCGCCGTACGAGATGAACGGCAGCGGGATGCCCTTGGTGGGAAACAGCGCGATGGTGACGCTGACGTTGATGAGCGCCTGCATGACGAGGACGCCGGTGAGGCCCCAGCCGAGATAGCGGCCGAACGTGTCGGGCGCCTTCGCGCCCGCCGCCATGCCGCGCCAGGCGAGCACCGCGAACGCGGCGACCAGCGCGAGCGCGCCGATCATGCCCAGCTCCTCGGCGACGATCGAATAGATGAAGTCCGACTCCGGGTGCGGCAGGAAGTAGAGCTTCTGCACGCTCTTGCCCGCGCCGAGCCCGAACACCCCGCCCGAGCCCACGGCGATGAGCGACTGGAGCGCCTGGAAGCCGCTGCCGAGCGGGTCCTTCTCGGGGTCGAGGAAGGTGAAGAGGCGCTCGCGACGGTAGGGCTCCATCAGGATCATCGCGATCAGGAGCGGCGGCACCGCGGCCAGCGCGGCGAGGATGAAGCGCCAGGACAGGCCGGCCAGGAAGACCATCAGGAACGCGGTGCCACAGAGGAGCACGGCCGTGCCCATGTCCGGCTCGACCAGGATGAGCGTCGCGAGCAGGCCGGTGAACAGGCCGGCCGGCACCAGGAACGACGCCTGGTTGACCTGCTCCTCCTTCTTCTCGATCAGATAGGCCAGGAACGGGATCAGCGCGAGCTTCGCGAACTCGGACGGCTGCACCGACATCCCCGACATGTAGAACCAGCGGTGGGTGGCGTTGCGCTGCGGCGCGAACAGGACAGCGATCAGGACCACCAGGATGCCGAGGAGCAGCGAGTAGATCACGGCCGGCCGGCGCAGGACCCGGTAGTCGAGGAGCATGAGCCAGACCATCAGCACCAGCCCGAGGCCGGCGGCCACGGCCTGCTTGACCAGGAACGGGTTGAAGGCCATGGAGTGGCCGCCCGCGAGCGCGGCGCTCGCCGAGTAGACCATCACCAGGCCGAACGCCAGCAGCAGGGCCACGGCCGTGAAGAGCACCTTGTCAAACGCCAGCTTCTTCGCCATGCGGCCCTCCTTCTTCCTGGATCAACCGCTTGCGGACGAGGTCCTGGAAGACCTGGCCGCGATGGACGAAGTTCCTGAACTGGTCGAAGCTCGCGCAGGCCGGCGAGAGCACCACGGACTCCCCGACCTGCGCGGAGGCCGCGGCGGAGGCCACGGCGCGGTCCATCGTGCCGGAGCGCTCCAGCTCGACCACACCCTGGAGCACCGCCTCGAAATCGCCGGCCGCCTCGCCGATCAGGTAGGCGCGGCGGACCTTCTCGCGGATCAGGGGAACGAGCGAGGCGAGGTCCGCGCCCTTGTTCCGGCCGCCCAGGATCAGGTGGACGGAGCCGGCGTCGAAGCCTTCGAGCGACTTCGCGGTGGCGCCCGGGTTCGTGCCCTTGGAGTCGTCGTACCAGACCACGCCATCGCGCTCGCCGACCCGCTCCAGCCGGTGCGGCAGGCCCTTGAACCCGGCGAGCCCGGCGCGCAGCTCGGCCGGCTCGGCGCCGATCGCCCGCGCGAGCAGCGCCGCGGCCATGGCGTTCTCCAGGTTGTGGACGCCCGCGAGCGGCACGTCCGAGGCGTGGAACAGATCCACGTCCGGCTCGCCCGGCGTGACCTCGACCACCCGGCCGTTGTTGGAGTAACAACCGTCCTCGACCCGGCCGCGGCGCGAGAAGTACCGCTTGCGCGCCTGGGTCTCGACGTTCCCGGCCTCCGGATCGTCGGCGTTGAGCACGGCGATGCCGTTGTCGTCCTGGTTCAGGAAGAGCCGCTTCTTGGACGCTCCATAGGCGGCCATCGAGCCGTAGCGGTCGAGGTGGTCCTCCGAGAGATTGAGCAGCGCCGCGGCGCGCGGCTTGAGCGTGACGATGCCGTCGATCTGGAAGCTCGACAGCTCGACCACGAACACGCGCCCGGGCGGGCCGTCGATCTTGCCCACCAGCGGCTCGCCGATGTTGCCGCAGACCTCCACCTTGTGGCCCGCGGCGCGCAGCATGGCGCCGGTCAGAGCGGTCGTCGTGCTCTTGCCGTTGCTGCCGGTGATGCCGACGACCGGACCGTTCAGGAACGGCGCGGCCAGCTCGACCTCGGCGATGACGGGAACGCCGCGGTGCCGGGCGTCCTCCAGGAGCGGCCGGTCCATGGGCACGCCGGGCGAGACGATCACCGCGTCGAAGCTCCCCGAGGACCGCGGCAGCTCCTGCGGCTCGGCCCCGCTCAGGATCTCGAGCTTCGCCTTCTCGGACGCGGCGGCTTCCAGGTCGGACACGTCGATCCCGGGCTTGGCGTCCACCGCCACCACGGACACACCGCGGGAGAGCAGCATGAGCGTGGCCGCGCGGCCGGACAGGCCGAGCCCGTAGACCAGCACCCGCTCGAAGCGGCCGTTGCCCCAGGGGACTCTCATCTTAGTTTGAGGGTCGAGAGCGAGAGCAGGGCGAAGAGGATCGACAGGATCCAGAACCTGGCGATCACCTTGGGCTCGGCCCAGCCGCTCAGCTCGAAGTGGTGGTGGAGCGGCGACATGCGGAACACCCGCTTGCCGCGCAGCTTGAACGAGGCCACCTGGATGATGACCGAGAGCGCCTCCATGACGAACACGCCGCCGACCAGCACCAGCAGGATCTCCTGCTTGGCGAGCACCGCCACGCTGCCGATGCCCGCGCCGAGCGCGAGCGACCCGACATCGCCCATGAAGACCTCGGCCGGGTGCGCGTTGAACCAGAGGAAGCCGAGGCCGGCGCCGACCAGCGCGCCGCAGAAGACCGACACCTCGCCGAGGCCCGGCACATGGGAGATCTGGAGATACCCCGCGATCACCCGGTTGCCGGCCACATACGTGAAGACCGCGTAGGTGGCCGCGGCCACCGAGGTCGTTCCGATCGCCAGGCCGTCGAGCCCGTCGGTCAGGTTGACCGCGTTCGAGGCGCCGACCAGCACGACCACGACGAACGGGATGTAAAGGATTCCCAGATCGATCACCAGCCGCTTCAGGAACGGGAACGTGAGCTGCGAATCAAAACTCGGCAGAACAAACAAGGCGAGGCCCATGAGAGCGCCCGCCAGGATCTGGAGCCCCATCTTCGAGCGCGCCGTCAGGCCCAGGCTGCGCCGCTTGCGGACCTTGATGTAGTCGTCGGCGAAGCCGATCGCGCCGAACGCGGCGGTGACCCCGACGACGATCCAGACGTAGACGTTCGCCAGGTTGCCCCAGAGGAGCGTGGCACCCAGGCAGGCGAACAGGATCAGGATGCCGCCCATGGTCGGCGTCCCGGCCTTGACCTGGTGGGCCTGCGGGCCGACGTCGCGGATGTTCTGGCCGACCGACAGGGCGCGCAGCCGGCGGATGAACCAAGGTCCGAGCAGCCACGAGAGCAGCAGGGCCGTGACGATCGCCGCGGCGACCCGGAACGTGATGTAACGGAACACGTTGAACGCGGGGATCAGGTCCCGGAGCGGGTAGAGCAGGTGGTAGAGCATCAGTGGGCCTCCTCCCCACTCCCGGGCAGCAAGCCGCGGACCACCGCGTCGAGGCCGACCCCGCGCGATGCCTTCACCAGCACCAGGTCCCCGAGCCGGACCTCCTTCGCCGCCCAGTCCGCGGCCGCCGCGGCGTCGGCCACCCAGTGCGCTTCGGCGCCCGCGGCCCGCGCGCCGGCGGTCAGCTCGCGCGACAGCTCGCCCACGCCGAGCACCGGCGAGAAGCCGAGCCGGGCCGCCAGCTCGCCGGACTCGCGATGGAACCGCGGCCCCTCCGGTCCCAGCTCGCGCATGTCGCCCAGCACCGCCACCCGCCGCCGGCCGTGGCCCACCGGCAGCCGCGCCGCGGACTCCAGGGCCTTCGCCAGCGCGGCCGGGTTCGAGTTGTAGGAGTCGTCCACCACCGTGAAGCTCCCGCGGTGCACCACGCCGCGCATCGAGGCCGGCCTGACCTCGCGCACCGACTCGGCGATCTCCTCCAGGGTCATTCCCAGAACCCAGGCGCAAGTGGCCGCGGCCAGGCAGTTCTCGGCGTTGTAGAGGCCGTGGAGAGGCAGCTCGAAGGGCACGGCCTCGTTCCGGGCCCGCAGCTTGAAGCGGCTGCCGATCCCTTCCGGTCCGGGCTCGAGGTCGGTCAGCCGCACGTCCACGGCCTGCGATTCCACCCCGTACCAGACGAGGTTGTTTCCATGCCGCCGGGCGATCCGCGCCACCTCCGGATCGTCCGCGTTGGCGATCACCGGGCCGTCGGGCGCGAGGCCGGCGAGCAGCTCGGACTTGGCCTCGGCGATGTCGCTCACGCTGGCGAAGAACTCCAGGTGGACCGGCCGCACCACCGTGAACACGGCCGCGTCGGGCCGGCCCAGGAGGCTCAGCTCGCGCAGCTCGCCCGCGGAGGACATGCCCATCTCGGCCACCATCCACTCGGTGCCGTCCGGCACGTTGAGCAGGCAGAGCGGGTAGCCGATCAGGTTGTTGAAGTTCCCGATCGTCTTCGAGATGCGGAAGCGCGCGCCGAGCATGGCCGCGAGCAGCTCCTTGGTCGTGGTCTTGCCCATGGAGCCGGTGATTCCGACGAGCTTCTGCGGCACGCCCGAGGCGCGCACGTGGCGGGCGAGGTCCTGGAGCGCCTTGAGCGTGTCGTCCACGCGGATCACGGCGGTGTCCGCCTGTACATCCTCCTGGACCACGACCGCGCCGGCACCCCGGGCCGCGGCGGTGCCGACGAAGCGATGGCCGTCCGTGCGGGTGCCGGGCAGGGCGAAGAAGATCTCGCCTCCCTCGACCTTCCGGGAGTCGATGGCCGCGCCGGCGCACTCCGACCGGGGATCGCCCGAGACGACCCGGCCGCCCGTGGCGCGCGCGATCTCCTCGACGGTCAGCCGTGCCAAAGCCGTTCCTCCAGGGCCTTCTCGATCTCCTCGAAGTCGGAAAACGGGAGCTTCCGGTCGCCGACGATCTGCTCCCTTTCGTGTCCCTTGCCCGCCACCAGCACGGCCCAGCCCGGGCCGGCGGAGGCGATGGCCTCGCGGATCGCCTCGCGGCGGTCGGGCACCAGCCGGTAACGGCCGTTCCCGCTCGCCTTCACGCCCTCCTCGATGGCGGCGAGGATCGCGAGCGGGTCCTCGCTGCGCGGGTTGTCCGAGGTGAGGATGGGCAGCTCGGAGAGCTCGCCCACCACCCGGCCCATGAGCGGACGCTTGCCTCGATCGCGGTCGCCGCCGCAGCCGAAGACCACCGCGACCTTCCCCTCCCTGGCGATCTCGCGCACCGAGCGCAAGGCCGCGTCGAGCGCCGCGTCGGTGTGCGCGTAGTCGACGAACACCGGGAACGGCTGGCCGCGATCCACCGGCTCCAGCCGGCCCGGCACCGGCCGCTGCGCCGAGAGCGCCGCTGCGATCGCGCCATGGGGCACACCCAGCGCCTCGGCCACGGCCGCTGCCGCGAGCAGGTTCAGCAGGTTGTAGCGGCCGAGCAGCGCGGTCGAGAACGGCAGATCGCCGCGCGGAGTCACAAGGACGCCGCGGGTGCCGGTCGCAGTCATCTCCACATCGCGCGCCCGGACGTCACCGCCCTCGCCAAACGTCAACGCGTCCGGGATCTCCGCGGCGAGCCGCTTCCCGTATTCGTCCTCGACGTTGACCACCGCCCGGCCGCCCGGCTTGAGCATGCCGAAGAGCCGGCGCTTGGCCTGGAAGTAGCTCTCCATGTCCGGGTGGTAGTCCAGGTGGTCGCGGGTCAGGTTCGTGAACACCGCCGCGTCGAACGCGGCGCCCGCGACCCGGCCCATCTCCAGGGCGTGCGAGGAGACCTCCATGGCCACGGCCCGCGCGCCGGCGTCGCGCATCCGGCGCAGCGTCCGGAACAGGTCCGAGGCCTCGGGCGTGGTGTGGCCGCCCGGGAACGTCCGGTCGCCGAAGCGGTAGCCGAGCGTGCCGATGAACCCCGCCGGCAGGTCCGCCGCGTCGAGGATCGCCGAGATCACCGTCGCCGTCGTGGACTTGCCGTTCGTCCCCGTGACGCCGACCAGGACCAGCTCCCGGTCCGGATGGCCGTAGACCGCGGCCGAGAGCGGGCCCAGGACCGCGCGCGGGTCGGTGACAGGTAGCCAGGGCACGGTGAGGCCGGCGGGCGCCGGGTTCGGACCGGCAACCGCCACGGCGCCGCGCTCGACCGCGGCCGGAGCGAAGGCGCGGCCGTCGAAGCGCTGGCCGACCAGCGCCACGAAGAGGTCCCCCGGCTCGACCGTGCGCGAGTCGTGGGCCACGCCGGTGATCTCCGGATCGGAAGGCAGGGGCGCCCTCATCGCCGGCACCTTCTCCATCACCTCAGAAAGGCGCATGAGAGCGACCTCCTGGAGACGTGGGAGATGCGCTCTCGCGAACCGGCTCGGCCTCGGCCTGCCCTGTCGTCGCCGCAGGCGGATCGCCGGGCGGCGGCAGGTCCTCGAAATCCCCTTCGTTCAGGACCGGCGGAATCGGCGATATCGCGGCGGTGGCCGGCGGAAGCCCGGCGCTCGCAAGGACGGCCTGGCCCGGCCAGGCGCCGGGCCGCTCGCGCTCCGGCCGGATGCCCAGGTAGAGCATCACCTGCCGCGCGATCGCTCCGAAGACCGGCGCCGCCACCTGTCCGCCGTGGTACTCGAAACCCTTGGGCTCGGCGACCGCCACCAGGCCGACGATCTCCGGCCGGTCGGCCGGCGCGAAGCCGACGAAGCTCGGCAGGTAGCCGTTGCGCGAGTAGCCGCCGGCCACCGGGATCTGCGCGGTGCCGGTCTTGCCTGCCACCCGATAGCCGTCCACCCCGGCGCCGCGACCGGTGCCGTCGGTAACCACGCCTTCGAGGAGCCGCGTCAGCTCGCGGGCGGTGGCCGGATCGATCGGATGCCCGACCACCGGCCCCCCGGAGAGACCGGCGAAGCTCGCCTGGACCATGTCGCCGCGGCCCACGCCCGCCACCACGTGCGGCCGCAGCAGGGTGCCGCCGTTCGCCACCGCCGTCACCGCCGTGACGAGCTGGAGCGGCGTGACCGAGACCCCCTGCCCGAACGAGATGTAGGCCTTGCCGCGCAGACCCCAGCGCTCCATCGGATGGAGGATGCCGGAGCCTTCGCCGGGCAGGTCGATGCCGGTCGGGCGGCCGAAGCCGAGGCCCTGGATCGTCGTGTAGAGCCGCTGGTCGCCGATCTTGAGCGCGGCCTTGATCACGCCGACGTTGCTCGACTTGGCGAGCACCTCGGCGAACGTCAGGCGGCCGAACGGCTTGTGGTCGCGGATGCGCTTGCCATAGACCACGACGCCGCCCATCTCGCAGTCGAAGACGTCGGCGGCGTGGACCATCCCCGAGCCGAGCGCCGCCGCGGCGGTGACGATCTTGAAGGTCGAGCCCGGCTCGTAGACGTCCATGATCGCGCGGTTGCGCCAGCGGGCCGAGCCGTAGCGGCCGAACTCGTTGGGATCGAACCCGGGATAGGACGCCATGGCCAGCACGCCGCCGGTGCGAGGATCGAGGAACACGGCGATGCCGCGGCTCGCGCCGTGCTCCTGCACCGCCTTCTCCAGCTCGCGCTCCACGATGTGCTGGATGGCCGCGTCGAGCGTGAGATGGAGGTCCTGGCCGGGCTCGGCCTCGGCGAACGACAGCCCCGGCGCCATGACGGTGCCCTGCCGCGCGTCGCGCAGCACGGTGCGGACGCCGGGCTTGCCGGCCACCTTCTTCTCATAGAGCTGCTCGATGCCGGCCAGCCCGTGGTTGTCGGTGCCCACATAGCCGAGCACCTGCGCGGCCAGCTCGCGCATCGGGTAGTAGCGCTTGCTCTCCGGCACGAAGTGGATGCCCTCGAGCTTCAGGGCCTTGACGGCCTCGGCCACGGGCGGGTCGAGCTTGCGCGCCACCCAGACGAACTCGCGGTCGGAGGAGAGGATGCGGACGAGCTTCTTCACGTCGAGGCCGGGCACGGCCCGGGCGAGCTTCGCGGCGGCCGCCGCGGGGTCCTCGATCTCCGGCGGCACCGCGTAGGCCGAGTCGACCTGCACCGAGACGGCCAGCTCGCGGCCGCGGGCGTCGTAGATCGTGCCGCGCGGCGGATCGAGCTTGATCACGCGCTGCTGCTGGCGGGCGGCCTTGCCCGTGTAGTGCTCGTGGCGCATCACCTGGAGCTGGTACAGCCGGCCGGTGATGGCCAGGATCCAGATCGCGCCGATCGCGGCGGCGATGCGGAGGCGGGGGAAGCGCACCTTCACGGCAGCTCCTCCCAGAACACGACCTGCTCCAGCGTGGGCGGCTGCATGCCGAGCTCTTCGACGGCGCGGGTCTCAACCTGGGACGGGCTCGCCAGGTAGGCGGCCTCCAGGCGGAGCTGGCGCTCCTTGCGGGTCAGCTCGGCGTGCTCGCGCTCCAGCTCGTCGATGTGGTAACCCGTGCTCAGCACCTGCAGGTGGATGCCGATGTAGGCCACGAGCCCGCCGCCCAGGCCGAACACGACCAGCAGCACGAGACCCAGCTCGCGCGTGCGGCGGCGGTCCCGCTCGCGCACGAGATAGGTGTTGGCCACCGGCCGCCGCAGGGCGTAGGCGTTCCGCAAGAGGTCAGATCCTCCGCGCCGCGCGCAGGCGGGCCGAGCGGGACCGGGGGTTGCGCTCCACCTCGGCCTCGGTCGGCCGCAGGGGCTTGCGGGTCAGGACTTCGATGAGCTGCGTCTCGGACCGGGCGCGGCCGGTCACCGGGTCGATCTCGCCGCGGGCCGCGTCGCGCAGGGTGTTCTTGACGATCCGGTCCTCCAGGCTGTGGTAGGAGATGACGACCAGCCGGCCGTCGGCCTCCAGCAGGTTGATCGTCTGCTCCATGAACTCCTCCAGCCCGGAGAGCTCCTCGTTGACCGCGATGCGCAGCGCCTGGAACACGCGCGTGGCCGGATCGACGCGCCCCTCGCGATCGCCCGGCCGGCTGCCCTTCGCGCGCTCGATGAGCCGCCGGAGCTGGCCGGTGGTCTCGATGCCCCCCTCCTCTTCGCGGGCGCGGACGATCGCGCGCGCGATGCGCCTCGCCTGCATCTCCTCACCGAAGTCCCGGATCATCATCTCCAGCTCCCCCTCCGAAGCCTCGTTGACCAGATCGGCCGCCGTACGCTCGGCGAGCCCCATCCGCATGTCGAGCGGTGCGTCGAAGCGGAAGCTGAAGCCCCGCTCCGGCGTGTCGAGCTGCATCGACGAGACGCCCAGGTCGGCCAGGACGCCCGCGACCTTCCCGATCCCCAGGCCGGCCAGAGCCTGCTCCAGCCGATGGAAGTTGGCATGGACGAAGCGCGCCCGGCCGCCGAACCGGGCCAGGCGCTCCGCCGCGAGCTCGAGAGCCCGCGGGTCGCGGTCGACTCCGACCACGCGAACCTCCGGCGAGGCTTCGAGGATCGCCTCGGAGTGGCCGCCGAGCCCGAGCGTGACATCGACGAAGAGACCGCCCCTCTCGACCGCCAGGTGGTCGAGGGTCTCCGCGACCATGACGGGCAGGTGCGCGTCCACTTAGATGCCCAGGTCGCTGAGGGCACGGTAGTCATCCTCCGTGAACGGCTGGTCGGTCAACCGCGCCCGGAACCGGTCATGGTTCCAGACCACCAGGTGGTCGAGCTGTCCCATGACCACCACGTCTCCGGCCATCCCGGCGCTGTCCCTCAGGAGCTGCGGGATCAGGATCCGGCCCTGCACGTCGAGCTGCGCCTGCTGGCCGAAATAGCTCGCCCGCTCCAGGAAGCGCGCCCTCACCGGGTTCGTGGACGGCAACGCCACCAGCTTGGCTTCGAGCTCCTCCCAGACCGGCAGCGGATAGATCAGCGCGGAATCCCCCAGCACGGAGGTGACGAAGAGGTCGGAGCTCCCGTGACGGTCCTCCAGCACCCGGCGGAAGTCGGTCGGGATCTTCAACCTCCCCTTGTCATCGATCTTGGCCGGTGAGCTTCCGCGGAACATTTGTGGGGGACCCCTCCCCGAGTTACGACCCGTCTGGGGCGGGATCTTAGCAATCTGCTCCACTTTTGTCCATTTTCTCCCACTTTCTTCCACCGGATCGCACGCGAGAGGCGAAAATAGAGCGCAAAAAGAAAAAGAACCCAAGGAACTGCAAGGACCTAAAGGACCAAGTCCTTTGTCCCTGCAGCCCTTGCAGTCCTTTATGTCCCTTTACCGGGGAGGTGGCGGCGGAGGAGCCTGCTCGTTCGGCGGCTCCTCCACGACGGGCGGCGGCGTGTTCGTGATCGGCTTGGGCTCGGGCAGGGCGCCAGGCTCGCCGCCGACCGGGGTATCGGGGCTCAGGCTGGGCAATGCAGAAGCGTCCGTGGACGGCGCCAGGCCGAGCTTCTCGTCCTGGGTCTTCGGGCGGACGCCGAGCTGGCGGCGGAAGTTCGCGGCGTCGGGCGGCGGCTCGGTCACGATCAGCGACTTCTTCTCCAGCTCGGCCATGTAGCGGCCGATCTCGTCCTGCATCTTGAGGCGCTGCTCGCGCTGGCGGATCTGCTCCTGGACCTCGGCGAAGGCCGGGATGCGCGCCTCCTTGCGGTCCACCACCTGGAGCACGTGCAGACCGCCGCGGCCGGCAACCGGCTCGCTCACCGCGCCCGGCGCCAGCTTCCACACCGCGGCCTCCAGGCTCGCGTCGAGATCGCCGGGCGTGACCCAGCCGACCTCGATCACGCCGCTCGTCTGGCCCTTGCCGGAGGTCTGAGCCACGGCGTCGGCGAGCGACCTGCCGCCGGCCACGCTGCCGCGGATCTGCGCGGCGAGCTGGCGCCGCTCGTCGGCGGTCGGCAGGCCGCCCTCCTCCAGCACGACGATCTCGCGGAGCTGCACCTGCTCGGGCTGCTTGAACTGCTCGCGGTCGCGCTGGTAGATGCGGCGCAGGTCGTCCTCGTCGAGCTTGATGCGGCTCTGGACCTCGCGGCCCATGACCTCGCGGGCCCGCAGGTCGCGGCGGAGCCGTTCGCGGAGCTGCGCCTCGGTCATCCCCGACTGCGCCAGCGCCGCCGCGAAGTCCTCGTCGGACTGGATGCCGAAGTTCTGCTTCATCTGGCCGATCTGCTGGGTGATCTCGGCGTCGCCGACGTTGACGTCGAGCTGCTGCGCGCGCGACTCGATGAGCAGCTCCTCGTAGAGGTCCTTGTAGGCGAGCTCGCCGATCTCTCCGAGGAGCTTCCCGCGCTCCTCGGCGTCCAGGTCGGGCTGGCGCAGGAGCTCCCGGGCCATGTTCGACCGCCGCTGCTCGTAGTCGTAGAGCGTGGCGATCTGGTCGTTGACGCGCAGGACGACCCGGTTGAGGACCTCGGCGCGCACAGCGGGCGAAATCGAAAGGAAGCCGAGGAGGAGGAGGGGGAGGAGTCTAGGTCTGCTCATCAGAGATAAGAACCCTGGTAGTTGAACGGAAGATTCCGTCGGTGGACCACGACATTGTATTGGCTGCGCCCCTCCCTGACCAGATCGGCCAGGAGCCGGTCCGCGCGCTCCTGCCGCAGGCGCTCGCGGATCTCCTCCCGGGCTTCTTCGAGAGGCACGGCCCCGGCCGGGAAGTGCTCCAGGACCTGGAAGACGTGGAACCCGTAGTCGGCCGGCACGACCTTGCTCACCTCGCCGGGCTTCAGGGCGAAGATCACGTCCGCGAACGCCGGCGGCAGGTTCTCGCGCGAGAGCTCGCCCTGGTAGCCGCCGGTCGCCGCGCTCGGGTCGCTGGAGAGCCGCCGCGCCAGCTCCGCGAAGTCGGCGCCGGCCGAGATGTCCTGCAGCGCGCGCTCCGCCGACGCCCGGTCCTCGGTCAGGATCTGCCGCAGCCGCACGCGCTCCGGGCGGACGAACTCCTGCCGGTGCGCCTCGTACCAGGCCGCGATCTCGCGCTCGGAGGGCTCGCTCCTGTCCAGGCTCCGGAGCAGGGCATCCGTCGCCTCGCGCGGCCCGCCCTTCCCTTCCGCCAGAAGCTTGCGGTCCACGGCCATGCGGACAAGGATCTTCTCCTCCAGGAACTGGTCGAAGAGCTGGGACAGCACGTCGCTTCCGAGCACGCCGTCCGAGTCGTCGGACATCCTCTCCAGGTACGCCTCGAACTCGGAATAGCGCACCTCCCGGCCGCCGATCTGCGCCGCCACGTCGGGCGCCAGAGGCTCCGCCTTGCGGCAGGCCAGCGCCGCCAGCAGCAGGAGGAGGGAGACCCGGCGCGCACGTTTCATTGGGCGAGCCCCTGCAGGACCTCGCGGGCGATACCGATCATCTGCCGGCTGCCGCCCGTCGCGAGCGTCAACACCCCGGTCGGGCTGAACGCCGCGCCAGGCCGCGTGGAAATCATTTCGATGAGCCGGTCCACGTCGATCCGCGAGTCGTTGCGCAGCCGGATGATCAGCTCGCCTCCCTTGCTGGAGATCGACTGCACGCGCAGCGACTCGGCCAGCCGCTTCAAAGCCGCGACCTCGATCAGCGTGGCGACCGCCGGCGGCGGCGGGCCGAAGCGGTCGGTCAGCTCGGCCAGGATCTCGCTCTCCGCGTCCTCGGCCGCGCCGATCTTGCGGTAGATCTCCATGCGGAGGTTCGCGTCCTCCACGTAGTCCTGCGGGATCGACATCGGCACCGGCAGGTCGATCGCGACCGACGGCGCCTCCTCGACCGTCTCGCCGCGCAGCTCGCGCACCGTCTCCTCGAGAAGCTTGAGATAGGTCTCGATGCCGACCGCCCCGATGTGGCCGCTCTGCTCTCCACCCAGCAGGTTGCCGGCGCCGCGGATCTCCAGGTCGCGGGCCGCGATGCGGAAGCCGGCTCCCAGCTCGGTGAACTCGCGGATCGCCGCCAGCCGCTTGCGCGCCGGCTCGGAGAGGATGCGGTCCTCGTCCACCAGCAGATAGCAGTAGGCGAGCTGGTTGCTGCGCCCGACCCGGCCGCGGAGCTGGTAGAGCTGGGCGAGGCCGAAACGGTCCGCGCGGTGGACGATCATCGTGTTCACGTTCGGGATGTCGATGCCGTTCTCGATGATCGTCGTGGCGAGCAGCAGATCGAACTCGCGGTTCGAAAATGCGTGCATCCGGCGGTACAGCTCCTCCTCGTTGAGCTGGCCGTGGCCCACCGTGATCCGCACGCCGGGCACCAGCTCGCGCAGCACGGTGAGCATCTTCTCGATCGTCTCGACCCGGTTGTACACATAATAAACCTGGCCGCCGCGCTCGATCTCGTGCTCGATGGCCTCGCGGATCAGCTCCGGGTTGAACGGCAGGATCGCGGTCTCCACCGCCATGCGGTCTTTCGGAGGGGTTTCGATCACCGACAGGTCGCGCACGCCGGCGAGCGAGAGCTGGAGCGTGCGCGGCACCGGCGTGGCCGACATCGCCAGCACGTGGACGTTCTTCTTGAACTGCTTGAGCCGCTCCTTCTGGGCCACGCCGAAGCGCTGCTCCTCGTCCACGATCATGAGGCCGAGCTTCGGCATCACGATGTCCTTCGAAAGCAGCCGGTGGGTGCCGATCAGGACGTCGATCTTCCCGTCCGAGAGCCGCTTCTTGAGGTCGCGCATGTCCTGCGGCGAGCGGAAGCGCGAAACCATTTCGATCGTGATCGGGAAGCCGGCGAAACGCTTGCGGAAGACCTCCAGGTGCTGGTCCGCGAGGATGGTCGTGGGCGCCAGCACGGCCACCTGGTAGCCGCTGTCCACGGACTTGAACGCGGCCCTCATGGCGACCTCGGTCTTGCCGTAGCCGACGTCGCCGCACAGCAGGCGGTCCATGGGGCGCTCGCGCTGCAGGTCCTCCTTGATGACCGCGATGGCCTCCAACTGGTCCGGCGTCTCCTCGAACGGGAACGCCGCCTCGAACTGGTGGAGGAAATCCGAGTCGGGCGGGAAGGCCGGAGCCTTGGCGACCTGGCGCTCGGCGTAGAGCTTGAGCAGCTCGCCGGCCATGTCGCGCATGCCGCTCTTGACCCGCGCCTTGGTGCGGTTCCACGACGTGCCGCCGAGTTGGTCGAGCCGCGGCGCCAGACCCTCGATGCCGCTGTACTTCTGGACCTGGTCGAGCCGGCTCAGGGGGAGCAGCAGGCGCTTGCCGCCCGCGTAGGAGATCTCCATGACCTCCGTGTCGCCCGCCGTCGCCGGCCCCGCGGCCTCGCGCAGCGCCGGGGGCAGGTGGGCGTTGGCGTCGCCGTCGCCGCCCACGCTCCGCAGCGCCACGAACTGGCCGATGCCATGGTCCTGGTGGACCACGAAGTCCCCCACCCGCAGGTCGCGCAGGCCGGAGACGAACGGCCCGTAGCGCGTGCGCGCGGCCCGCCTCTGGAGGCGGGCCTGGGGCAGGAGCTGCTGCTCGCCGTAGACCGCCACGCCGGCCGAAGGCAGCCGGAAGCCGCGCGCCAGCTCGCCCGTCACCAGCTCGACGCCGCCGCGGCCGAGCGGGATCTCCCGGCCTTCGAGCAGCTCCTCGATGCGCCGCCGGTGGGCCGGCGACACCAGCACCAGGCAGCGCTCGCCGCGCGCCCGGGCCGTCGCCACCTCCTGCGGGAAACGCGGGAGCTGGCCGTGGAAGAGATCGGTCAGCGAGCCGTGGAAGTCCACGCCCCCGCGGTTTCCGCCGACGCCCGAAAGCACCAGGTCGCGGACGCGCACCTCGGCGCGCTCCAGGGTCTCCGACACCTGCTCCTCCGGGATCTCCAGGCTCTCCGGCGGCAGGGCGAGGCGGCGGTGGGACTGCCGGGCCTCGAACTCCAGCCGCATCCTCTCGCCGTGATGCGCGACCTCGGCTTCCAGGGCCGGCGGGTCCACGGCCAGGAGAAGAGGATTTTTCAAAAGACCGGGCAGATCCGTCGTGCCCGAAGCGAGAAGCGGCAGGTAGTGCTCCCAGCCCGGAAAGCCGCCGCGCGTCTTCAACGCCTCCAGCATCTCCTCCGCCTCCGGGCCCCAGTCGAGCTCGGCCGCCGGCCCGCCGGAGAGCAGGTCGGCCAGGAGAGCCGCCTCGTCGCGGCCGCCGGGGAAGAGAAGAAGAGGAAGGATGCAGACCGAGTCGAGCGTGTCCTCGGAGCGCTGGGAGTGGGCGTCGAACCAGCGGATCGACTCCACCGTGTCGCCGAAGAAGTCGAGGCGGACCGGCGACTCCTCGCCCGGAGGATAGAGGTCGACCAAGCCGCCGCGGACCGCGAAGTCGCCGACCTCGTAGACCAGGTCGGTGCGCCGGAAGCCATGGCGCAGCAGGCGCTCGGTCAGCTCGTCGAGCGGGTGATCCTCGCCCGGCCGGACCTCCAGCGCCGCCTCCGCATAGTCCCCGGGCCGCGGCAGCCGGCGGAAGAGAGCCCTCGGAGTCGCCACCACCGTGGTGACGTGGCCGGAGGCGATCCTGTGAATCGCGGCCGACTCCTGGGCACGGACGAGCAGCGAGGTCTCGGCCTCCTGGTAGGGCGTGAGCGACGGAGCCGGGAAGTAGACCACGCCCTCCTCGCGTCCAACCCCCTCTCCGAACAATCGGGCGGCCTCCATCCACGACAGCGCGTCCGCCTCGCGCGGGACGACCACGAGGAGCGGCCTTTTGAGATCCTGCCCCAGCAGCTCGCCCACCCAGGCCGCGGCCGGTACGGGCAGGCGCACCACGTCCCCGAGCCCCTGGAGCAGGCTCTTGTAAGGCGCGCCACTGCGCAGCGTCCGGGAGAGCTCCTCCCACACGCGGTCGGCCATAGGATGGGAGAGTTTATAGGAACCCCGCGAATCCGCGCCGCGGGGTTTTCACACGATTCGACTCAGCGATCCGACTCAGCGATTCGACTCAGGAGGCCGTCCGGCGCCGGGAAGCCTCGATCCGCGCCGCGACCCAGATCGATCCGCGCACCAGGACGGGCGGAACGATCAGACAGGCCAGCACGCCGGACAGGAGCTGCGTCATCCACTCGGCCCAGGTGATCTCCTGGGGACCGAGCACGAAGCCGCGCAGGCTCACGCCGATACCCCAGAGGAGCGCCACCAGGATGCCGCCGCAGAGGGCCGATTCCGTCGCCGATTCGAGTCTCTTTTCCACCGTCGTTGCTCCCCTGTTGCCGGACCGCGTCTCGCGATCCATACCTCCCTATACGGCAAAGCGCGTGCCAACCCCTCACCTCGGGACGGCTGTGGTAGGTTTCCGTCTCGATGAGGACCCTGTCGCCGGACACTCCGCCCGAGATCGAGGAAATCCTTCTCGAAGGCTACCGGCGGATGACACCCCAGCAGAAGCTGGCGCGGGTCATGGATCTGAACCGGGCCGCCCAGGAGATGGCCGCGGCGCGAATCCGGGCCGATTACGGCCCCGGTCTGTCCGAACGTGAGCTTCGGCTCCGCCTGGCCTCGCTCTGGCTCGACCGGGAGACCATGATCCGGGCCTTCGGATGGGATCCGGAGATCGAGGGCTACTGACGATGTCTCTGCCGGACGCCCTGCAAGCGATGCTGGAAGTCGCCCGGAAGCTCGAAGATCTCGGCGTTCCCTACCTGGTCGGAGGCTCCCTCGCCAGCTCGCTCTACGGCATCCCCCGGAGCACCCAGGACGCGGATCTTGTCGCCGATCTCCGGCCGGAGCACGTGCAGCCGCTGGTCGCGGCCCTGTCGCCTTCCTTCTATGCCGACTCCGAGCGGGCGGCGGACGCCGTACGCCGGCGGGCTTCCTTCAACGTGATCCACCTCGCGACCATGACGAAGGTGGACATCTTCGTCATGACCGACGAGCCTCTCGATCTGGAGGAGATGGCCCGGCGCCAGATCCTGCCGGTCGGAGAGGCCGGCACGCCGGTCCCGGTGGCGAGCGCGGAGGATACGGTGCTCCAGAAGCTCGTCTGGTTCCGCAAGGGAGGCGGCGTGTCGGAGCGGCAGTGGAACGACGTGCTCGGAGTGCTCAAGGTCCGCCGCGGACGGATCGACCTCGACTATTTGCGACTCTGGGCCTCCCGGCTGGATCTCGACGATCTGCTCGACCGGGCCCTCGAGGACGCTGGAACCGACACCTGACCACGGAGGAGCCGGGCCGTGGTGTGCTACGCTCCCGGCGATTTCTACGGAGGGATACAACATGCCTGACCGTTTTCCCCAGGAGGCCGTGCTCCGGGACGGACGCCGTCTCATGCTCCGTCTGTTCACCGCCAACGACGTGGACGCGCTGTATCACTTCTTCCAGCATCTCCCGGAAGACGTGCGGCGCTTCGCCTGGGACCGCATCGACAGCCACGCCCTGGTCGAGACCTGGGGACGCGAGCTCGACTACGCCAAGGTCCTGCCCATCCTGGCCTATGACGGCGGCCGGGTCGTGGCCGACGCCACTCTCCACCGGCGCGAGGGCAGCCCGCTGCGCCTGGTCGGCCGCATCAAGTGGCTCATCGACCCGGAGTACCGCGGCCACGGGCTCGGCACCATCCTGGTCAACAACTTCATCTCCATCGCGCGCAACAACGGCCTGCGCCACCTGACCTGCATGCTGATCTCGGACCTGGAGGCCGACGCCGTGAAGACCCTGAGCGACCTGGGCTTCGAGGGCTACACCATCCCCGGCTACGGGACCGATCCCGACGGCAGCCAGCACGACATGATCAAGATGGTCCTGAAGCTCTGACCCACGTAGGGCGCGGCCCGGCCGCGCCCTACGCCTCGTCGCGGCCGTGGGCGTGGGCCGGAGGCGAGGTCGCCTCGACCGCCTTGAACCGCTCCAGCACGCGGTATCGGTGCTCCGCTCCCTTCGGCACCACCCAGGAATCGCCGGAATTCAGCACGACCGTCTGCCCCTCGAGGGTCAGCTCGGCCTTGCCCTCCAGCACGTACCCGACCGTTTCGTAGTCGCGGCGGCTCGCCGGCTTGCCCTCCGTGCTCTCCTCCTCCCACAGGCGCATGGCCACATGGATTCCCGACGCAAGGTAGGTCTGTCCCATGGACCCGCGCGGCGAGTGTCTCGAATCGACCTTGGTGACGGTGGTATCGGCGGCATTAACGTTTGTCGTCTCAGCCATCTCAGTCCTCCTCTCGATCCGGCATCAATGCATGAGCGCTGCCAGGGTCCATCTCTGACCCGCGCTCAGTCTTTGACCCACCCTTCTGGCTCAATCGCTGACCCGGACCTGCTTAAGTTATTGATTCTACGAGGCCGGCTTCAGAAGCCAATCCTGGCACAGTGGGTGCACTCCGAAGGGCCAAGACATCTTTGAGAGGGGTTGAGGTCGGTCGCTCCTGATTGGAGGGCTGGTGGCCGGGGGGACCAAACCCCCGGCCGGCGGTCAGAAGTCTTTGTTGTTCTTTTTTCAGGTCGGTTTAGGAGAATGGTCGAAAGGGGGTCCCGCAAGGGGCCCCCTTTTCGCATCACCGCGTCACCCGCCCGACCGCTTCGCCTTGTACCCCGCCTTCACCAGCTCGGCCAGGACCCGGTCGGCGTGATCTCCCTGGACCTCCAGCTCGAAACAGGGATCGCCGCCCGCGGTCTTCGACGCCTTGAGCGCGCCGCCGCCGCCGAACAGGCGCTTCCATTCGCTCAGCAGGCGGGAGGCGTCGTCGCGGGTCAGTACCAGGGGAGCTGCCACGGTCACCGTCTTGCCGCCGCGGCCCTTGCTCTCGCGCCGCACCCGCACGTCCTGCTCGGCCGGTGGAAGGCTCCTCCACGGCTCGCGCGCCGGCGCGTCGGACCTCTTCTCGACCGTCCGCTCCGACGACCAGACCAGCTTTCCGCCACCCTTGGGCTTCACCGGTTTCTCCCTCAAGCGCTCTCCAGGAAGAGCCGCACCCTCTCAAGCGTTGTAGGATGAAGGCCACTTGCCCTTGCCCGAGAGGATCCCTGTTTGGACAACATCCGAAACTTCTGCATCATCGCTCACATCGACCATGGGAAGTCTACCCTGGCCGACCGGCTGATCCAGCGCTGCGGCGGCGTCGAGGACCGTGAGTTCCGGGACCAGATCCTGGACTCCATGGACATCGAGCGCGAACGCGGCATCACCATCAAGAGCAACACGGTCAGCCTCCTGTACGACGCCAAGGACGGCAACCGCTACCAGCTCAACCTCATCGACACCCCGGGCCACGTGGACTTCTCGCACGAGGTCCGCCGGTCGCTCATGTCCTGCGAGGGAGCGCTCCTCCTGGTCGACGCCTCCCAAGGAGTCGAGGCCCAGACCGTGGCCAACCTCTATCTCGCCATGGAGTTCGACCTGGAGATCGTGCCGGTCATCAACAAGATCGACCTGCCCTCGGCGGAAATCGAGCGCGTCCGCGAGGAGATCGACTCCGACCTCGGGCTCGATCCGTTCGAAGCCGTGCTCTGCGCGGCCAAGCAGGGGATCGGCATCGACGACGTCCTCGAAGCGGTCGTCCACAAGCTGCCGCCGCCCAAGGGCGATCCGGCCGATCCGCTCCGCGCCCTGGTCTTCGACGCCCAGTACGACGCCTATCGCGGCGTCGTCCTTCTCGTCCGGGTCAAGGACGGCAGCATCCGGGCGGGCCAGACCATCCGGCTGATGCACACCGAGAAGGAGTACAAGGTCGAGGAGGTCGGACACCTGCGCCTGAAGCGGATCAAGACCGACGAGCTCGAGGCGGGCGACGTGGGCTACATCATCGCCGGCATCAAGGCGGTCCGGGACATCACCATCGGCGACACCATCACCCAGGCCGACCGCCCGGCTCCCGAGCCGCTCCCGGGCTACAAGGACGCCAAGCCGGTCGTCTTCTCGTCGATCTATCCCATCGCCACGGACGACTACGAGGACCTGGCCCGCGCCCTGGAGAAGCTCCAGATCAACGACGCCGCCCTGACCTACCAGAAGGACTCCTCGACCGCGCTGGGCTTCGGCTTCCGCTGCGGCTTCCTCGGGCTGCTCCACCTGGAGGTGGTGCAGGAGCGGCTGGAGCGCGAGTACGACCTCTCGCTCCTCCTCTCCGCGCCGTCCGTGCGCTACGAGGTCACGCTGGAGGACGGCGAGGTCCTCTGGGTGGACAACCCCGCCCACTTCCCGGACCCGTCTTCGATCGCCTCCGCGCGGGAGCCCTACATCAAGGCGACCATCCTGATCCCCGAGCGCTATCTCGGGCCGATCATGGAGCTCTGCCGCGAGCGCCGGGGCATGAACCTGACCTACGAGTACCTGACCCAGAGCCGCGTGCAGGTGGTCGTCGACCTGCCGCTCGCCGAGATCCTCTTCGACTTCTACGACCGTCTGAAGAGCCTCACCCAGGGCTACGGCTCCTTCGACTACGAGCTGACCGACTACCGGGAGACCGACCTCGTCAAGGTGGACATCCTGGTCAACGGCGAGAAGGTGGACGCCCTCTCGCAGCTCGTCCATCGCGAGAAGTCGCGGCCGCGGGCGCTGCACTACTGCGAGCGGCTCGCCGAGACCATCCCCAAGCAGCAGTTCAAGATCGCCATCCAGGGCGCCATCGGCGGCAACATCATCGCGCGCTCGACGATCAGCGCCTTCCGCAAGGACGTGACCGCGAAGTGCTACGGGGGCGACATCAGCCGCAAGCGCAAGCTCCTCGAGAAGCAGAAGGAAGGCAAGAAGAGGATGAAGATGGTCGGCTCCGTGGAGATCCCGCAGGAGGCCTTCCTCGCCGTCCTCAAGTCGGAGGCCGGATCCTGAGCATGGCCATCACGCAAGAACCCCAGGAGATACCGACCCTCATCCCCGTCTTTCCGCTGACGGGCTCGCTGTTGCTGCCGGGCAACCTGCTGCCGCTGAACATCTTCGAGCCGCGCTACCGGAACATGGTGGAGGACGCCCTGGCCGGCGGCCAGCACATCGGGATGATCCAGCCGCTCGTGCCGCGGCAGGACAACTGGGTGGCCGAGGCCGAGTCGGCGTCTCACCCGGACCTCTATCCGATCGGCTGCGTCGGCAAGATCGAGCGCAGCGAGAAGCAGCTGGACGGCCGCTACCTGATCGTGCTGCGCGGGATCAGCCGCTTCCGGATCGTACGCGAGCTGCCGATGTGGCGCGGCTACCGCCAGGTGGAGGCCGACTACACGGACTTCCCCGGCGACGAGTCGGAGCCGTCGAGCCTGCTGAACCCCGCGCGCCTCCTGCACGCGCTGCGCACCTTCTCCGAGAAGCACGGACTGGAGTTCGACTTCGACCTCCTGGGCTCGCTGCCCGGCGTGATCCTGCTCAACGGCCTCGCCGCCGCCCTCCCCTTCCGGCCCGCCGAGAAGCAGGCGCTCCTCGAGGCGCCCGGCACCCTGGAAAGAGAAGAGCTCCTCCTGACGTTGATGGGGATGGGGCTCGACACCCTGTCGACCGACGAGTACTACTCCCCGCCCACCGTCCACTAGAGGGAGCGAAGCGAGGGAAGAAGGAGACCGTTATTTCCAACCAGATCACCGGGGACACCCGGGGCATCAAGACCTCCGAGATCCGCGCGCTGGAGCGCACCTACCGCCGCCGCGTCGATCCGCGGGAGGTGGTCTCGCCGGAGCTGGCCCGGCACATGACCGAAATCTCGCGCCAGCTCGGCCGGCAGGTCGGCGTGCTGCTCGACCGCGACGGCTCGGTGCGCAACGTCATCCTGGGCGACGCCCACAGCCTGACCCTGCCGGACGTCGGCCGCCTGCGCGGCGGCGCGGGTCGATTCCGCGGCCTGCGGCTCGTCCACACCCATCTCAAGGGAGAGCCGCTGACCAAGGACGACCTGAACGACCTCGCGCTCCTGCGCCTCGACATGGTCGCCATGGTCGAGGTCCTGGGGGACGGCCTGCCGGGCCGGGCCGAGGTCGCCCACCTGGCGCCCGAGGCCTCCGTCCAGAGCGACGACCGCCCCGCCGATACTCCCCAGGACCCCTTCGAGCGCATCCGGATGCGGGACGTCTACCAGCTCGCGAACGACTTCGACGTCCAGGCCACCATGCGGGCCCTGGAGGAGGAGGTCGCGCGCATCATCAGCGACGCGGGCCAGACCGAGAAGGAGCGCGTGCTGGTGATCGGCATCGTGCCGGACGACGAGCATTTCCAGGAGATGCTGGAGCTGGTGCGCTCGGCGGACGTGGAGATCGCCGGCACCATGCGCCAGAAGCGCTCGCAGGTCCACCCGAGAACGGTCGTGGGCAGCGGCAAGCTCCAGGAGATCGTCCTCGAAGCCATGCGCCGCCGCGCGACCGTGGCGGTCTTCGACATCGACCTCAAACCCGCCCAGTCGCGGGCCTTCGAGGATGCGACCGGCCTCAAGGCGGTCGACCGTACCCAGCTCATCCTGGACGTCTTCGCGCAGCGCGCGAAGAGCCGGGACGGCAAGCTGCAAGTCGAGCTGGCGCAGCTCAAGTACTCTCTCCCCCGCCTGACCGATCAGGACGCGGGCCTCTCGCGCCTGACCGGAGGCATCGGAGGCCGGGGCCCCGGTGAGACCGTGATGGAAATTGGCCGCCGGCGGATCCGAGACCGCATCCGGTCGTTAGAGAAGCAGGTGGAGAGCCTCTCGAAGCAGCGAGACCTCCGCCGTCGCCGCCGTCACGAGGAAGGGGTCCCGACCCTCTCGATCCTCGGCTATACCAACGCCGGCAAGAGCACCCTCCTGAACGCCCTGACCGGCAGCGAAGTGGAAGCCGCGGACAAGCTCTTCATGACCCTCGACCCCACCAGCCGCCGCCTGCGCTTTCCTCGCGAGGGCGAGGTGGTGATCACCGACACCGTGGGCTTCATGGCCGACCTGCCGAAGGACCTGATTGCCGCCTTCAAGGCCACCCTGGAAGAGCTGTCCGACGCGGATTTGCTGCTGCACGTCGTGGACGCGGCCGATCCCAGGCTGGAGGCCAAGAAGGCCGCCGTGGAAGGCATCCTGGAGGAGTTGGAGCTCCACGAGATTCCGCGCCTGCTGGTATTGAACAAGGTGGACTTGCTCCCCGAGCATGAAGTCGAGACGCTGAGCAAGCGTTACGGGGGAATTCCGGTGAGTGCAGTGACTCGCAAGGGGCTGCCCGATTTGATCCATGCCGCCGAAGAGCGGCTGGGGCGGGAGCGGCCTTTTGTGAAGGAGTATGGGCCGGGGCCGGCGGAGGGAGTGACAGCCGAGGCGGGGTGAGCTACAATCGGGAACATGTTCCTGCAACGTGCGACGATGAAGTTTGAAGACTTGGAATCCGAGGCCTTGAAGCGGCCAACCGACGAGAGGGCGAAGCTTGCCTGTTCGCTGATCCTCAGCCTGGAAGAGTCCACGGCCGAGACCGATCCGGAACTGCGCAAGCTCTGGGCTGCCGAAGCAAAGCGACGGTACCGCGAGTATCTCGAAGGCAAGGTTGAGCTTATTCCGGGCGAGGAGGCTGTCCGTAGAGCTCGCGCTGCTTTGCGGACATGAAGAGCTTTGAGCTTCAGCCCCGAGCCGACAGAGAGCTGAACAAGTCCGCTGGTTTTTATGAGGAGCAGGTTCCCGGACTTGGGGACCGCTTCTTGGACGACTTCATGGCTCTCATGCGGCGTCTCCTGGATCATCCACGGTCCGGCGCCATCGTCGAGGACGAGATACGAGTCGCTCGCTTTCGACGCTTCGCCTATGATGTCTACTACCAGATCGAAGAAACCCGGCTGGTCGTCCTGGCGATCACCGACCAGCGGAGAGAGCCGGGCTCTTGGAAGCGAGATTCCTGACTACCCGTTAGGAGTTGAAATGATCATTGACCCGATCGTAGAGCGGCTTCACAAACAGCGCGAAGAGTACATGGAACAGTTTCATTACGACCTTGACGCGATCATCCGCGACATCAAGGCCCACGAAGCAGCCTGTGAGACGCACCTGCTAGAAGCTCCGGCCTCGCCCCCGCTCAAACCGGCTACCCAGGGAATCCGATTCGCTCGGCGGTAATGTTGGCCGCCAAGTGAGACAAGAGCGTTCGATGACTTGGAATCTGAAGCTCTGAAGTTCCCGCCGAAATCCTGTCACTTTCGCTGGCATTTAGGTCACCTCCTCTGCATTACTTAGGCAACAGAACTCCGGGAAGCCACCTTCTCTCGAAAGCCCAGGACCATCACAATTTAAATCTATCATTCCTGCATGAGAGATATTAACATTAATATTACCGCAACAGGCGTTCTCGTCCACAGTGAATACTTCCACACTCTCTCCATCCCATCCCGCACCTAGGCCGCCAAGCTCTGCAAAGCTTTCGTCCTCTACTTCAAAGCGTTTCCCTGCTTTACGTAGTTGGGTACAGTAGATCATACCACCATTGTTGGTCACCGCCTCAATGGTCTCGGAGTGAGGATGGCCATACCTCCCACAGCCATGAGAGACCAAGACATGACTTTGGCCTTCTGGGGATTGCCTTAAAACTCTTTTCCAAGCAACTTGGTCATAATCCTGGCCACCGACTACACCTAATCTAGCACCATGGTGCCAAGCAATCGCAACGTCACATTCAAGATAGTTGGAGTTCCCAAGCCGTCTCAGAATTTCTTTCCAAGTTATAGCATTGGCGTCGCCACCGAACAATACTCGCACACCCCTATACTCTAGGGTCACCACTGCACTTGCAGCGTTCCAATCAACGCTTGTCTCAAGCATAGTACCTAAAAGAGACGAAAGATCACTCCCAGGCTCCGATAGAATCGAAAGCATGTTCAGAACTCGATCACGAAGTACCTGAGATGGAGCAAGCAAAGACAGCAATATATCCGGGCTTAGGCCTGACTGCTCAAGGATGACCGGATAGGTTGAAGGGCTTGCCCCCGTGGGAGCCACCAACTCGAAGTGAAAATCCTGCCGCCGCAATGCGGCTTGATACAATACCTCAACTAGTGCTCCCAGTGCTCTCAACTTCCGCTGACTAGTAGAATTACTCGCAACCCCAGTACCTGGTACCAGCGTGCGCTTAGCAATCTCCCACAAAGTCCTATACTCGGTACCATTACAATATATCCTTCGAATTCTTGCCAATATATCCTCGTCGAGGAGTAGATCCCCCAAGCCACTTATATGATCCCAATCTAAATGAGTCAACAGCAGAAAAGCAATTTCCGTTCTCGAATCATTAACTATTCGAGTTACAAGCGCCTCCCTCAAAGGGTTCCTCGCAAGGGGAGCGGCGCCACAGTCAATTATTCCCACGCGAGAATCCCCAAAGTCGATCAGGCAAGAACTTGCCTGGCCTACGTTGAACACAGTAACGCCGATCACAGATTCACCTTAATGTCCAGAATGCGCGCGATCTCCTCGCGCTCTTTGTCCACATCAACGGTTTTAGTTTTTATGAGCACCTCGACTTCATAGTCTCTATATTTTTTATACGTCTCTGCCAAAAATGAGCCACCCTCAATTCTAGCCTCTAATGGGCACATATCCAAATCTATGAGCCTCTCCAGGATGTACCTATCTCTCGCGGTGGCACGGATGCGCATCTTTCCTCTATCGCGGTATAATTGAACTACTTCCCACGCCGTTCTGTTAGTTAATTTCTCCTTGCCCAAAAAGAATGAAATAGCATCTAGCAACGCGCCGGGGTCATCAGTCTTCTTGAAGAACATATTCGCCCCCGCCTCCAATGCTTCATTGATTATATTTCTGTTCGCCACGTTTGAGTGAACAATGACAGGAGTGCGGGAATCTACTTCGCGCTCACCGGCGCGAATCGATCTGATGAATGCTATTCCATCTCGAGGATTTTGATCGAGAGGGAACATCAAATCGAGCAGTATCACGACATTCTTGGAGCCGTACCTTTGAAGGGGTCCCAATATCTTCAATTCATGCTGCGCAATTTGTAAATCTTCGGCCGTCTTATGCTCTGCCGGCAGTTCGGCAAACTGAGTAGTCCTCAATACGCTTTCTTCTGGCTCGTCATCAATCTCTAGAATTGTGGCATTCGTTGCTACATCTTTGACGTCATTGCTCTTGGCCATAGATAACTAGTCCTTTAGCGTGGAAGCGCGACGGTGAACACTGTTGTGTAACCCTCAAACTTCGCTCTTCTTGCTGGATCGTCTAAGAAGGGTGTACTCAAAACCCATACACGTCCGTGATGTGCCTCTACTATAGTTTTGACTACTTGAAGTCCAAGGCCAGTCCCCTGTATGTAGCGGGTGCTATCGAGAATATCGCTCCGGCTAAATGCGTCGAATATACGCTCATAATTTGATTCTGCTATTCCAAGCCCCTTGTCAGTCACAGTGACCCGAACCTCTCGTTCAGACCACCACGCCCCTAGTTCGACCACCTCGTTACGCCAGCTGTACTTGGCAGCGTTCTCCAGTAAGTTCTCGAATACCAAGTCCAACTTATCATAATCTCCTCTAATCTCAGGAAGTCGCTGAAGACTGTCGTTGACCTGGATTCTCACTTTTTGCTGGCGGGCAAATGGTTCAATTCGGGCGACTACCCTTTGAAGAAGCTTGAAAAGGCTTATCGAACTCCAGTTGAGGCCCATTACTGAAATCAAGCCCTTCTGAATGAGCAGTAACTCTTCGCTCCTGCGCACAGCCAAATCTTTATGCTGCTTGGCCCGCTCTATAATCTCCATTTCCTCCTCGACGCCAGGGCGCTGCTTCAGACGGAATGTAAGCTCAGATAGCTGAGATGTAATTGCGGCGAGCGGACGACGCAAACTGTGTCCGACCACTTCCAGCAATTCAGTCAGCTTCTCTGTTTGGATTGCTTCGGTCCGCGCCTGCAGCAAACTTCCTATAAAGAAACCAATACTGTTCAGAACACCTTCGGTTTGCGAGTTAAAGCTTCGGGAGTCTTTCGTAAAGACTGCAAGACAACCTTTTAGTGTCGCACCTTTTATAGGTACGACGGCACAGGCCCTAAAACCTTCGTTCTGGGCGACCTCTCTATTGGCCACTCCAGGTGTCGAAGCTATATCGGTGATAAAAAGTGATCTTTGTTGCATGGCAACACGTCCCGCAAGGCTAGAATTGACAGCAAAGCGGGAAAGAACAGAATATTGTCTTGAGAATCCCCAGTTGCCAATTAATCTCAGATACTCTGGGTCGCTCGGCTCAATCAGGTAGACTGCTGCTGCTGCTGAATTTGCTACCCGCACAGCGGCTTCAGCCGCCAAAGAGCACAATCTATTTACATCACTTTCTGATGGAAGCATAGATAGCGTCCTGTTCAAAGCACCATATTGGTACTTTTCCCACGCCAAGCTTAGAAGAGAAACCAGTAGCGAAGAAATACCCTGAAGCGCTGTGATGTCAGAGTCAGAGAACCCTGCCGGAAGAAGTCTGTTGGTTGAAGATAGACGATTAAAGGCTCTGAATACGCCGCGGAGCTCAAGAGAGCCCGAGAAGGGAATGAACACTCCACTCCTCAGGTCACCCGAGGGGAGGCAGCGAGCCCATAAGCGAACTGTCTTCTTATCTGCATCGGATTCTTGAGATATATTGTTGGAACGTATGGTATCATTTCTAAAGAATGCAAGTCCGGTCAGGTGTTCTCCGGGGGAATGATTCTCGTCAGGGCGACTGTCTTGGTGGATGCCTGAAGCTGCAACCAAGGAAAGCTTATGCCGAGTACCCTCATACAATAGAATAGACAGAGACTCAACCTGAAGAAATGAACTGAGATGATCAATAAGCGTCTGTATAATTGAACTCGCATGTTGGAAGTGGAACTCCGAGATAGCGTGTGGGCCAACGGACCTGACTTCTGCCTGAAGTTCGACTACCAAATTGAGAGGAAGGGAGGGTCCCGTGCTCGTGCGAGAGCGCAGTAGCGAAGAGGATGAACGCGGAGACATATTTTTTCTCCTCACGCGACTATGGAAAGGACCATAAAACACACTATCAGTTTCCTGTTAGAGGCGCAAGCGACAAATGCGCATGTGGGCATTGACTCGGGGAAAGTGTTCCGGCAGAGAAGGTGACAGAGGAATCAAAGGAGGAGAGATTCAGGAGAGGACGCAGGCAGCGTGGAGGCTAATCCCGGGTTCTCCTGCCTCCCGAGATCCTGCCTACATGTGTAGTCTCCCGGATTTCCGGCCAAATCCGGCTCCGCCGAGGTGAATCGGCAGCCGAAGGCTCGCCTCTTGGAGCCTCGATCCACTCGATCGAGCAGACCTCTCTCACTCACGTCCAAGGAGGACGTCAAACTTGAGGAGGCTGAGGGTCGAAGACAGCCGCCTCGCCTATGGCGGTAGCGCTCTCACGAACGGCAACCCCGGCGGAAACGAGCCCACCGGGAATCTCGCCGAGCGGTCACCCTGCTTGAGCAGTTCGGCCGCATCCCGGAATGCGGCCAGGAAGAGGTAATAGGCTTCCCTCAGACCGTTCCGGATTGCCTTGCTCGCGGCATGGAACCGGGGCGCCGGCGACTTCTTCGTCTTGTTGGGCCGGGTATGGGGGTTCTGCCGGAGAACCGCTCCGGCCCCCAGGACGGAAGTCCCTCTCTCCATCCGCGCCACCCGCGCGTCGAGCTCGATCTCCTCCACCAACTCGGCCACCCGCTTCCGGTATGCCTCCGGCGAGAGATGCTCCCAGCAAGGCAGGCGGCTCAGGACGAACGTCTCCTCCGTGGCGTAGGTCAGACGGCCATACTCCTCACCTCGGTTCCGAGCAGCGTACTCCTGGGTTCGGTCGAACCAATAACCCTTGAGCGGCGCGTCCGTCAGGATCGATCGCGCCGCATGGACGCCTGGCCAGTCGAGCACCCGCTCTACCAGGTTCTCCTTGGTTCTCTTGGCTCCATGGACCCTGCTCGCGAAAAGAGGGAGTCGGACACCCTCTAACAATACTTTTTCCCGACGTCAACCCCGCCAGGCATCTTTCGCAAACTCTCGGCAGAATGCCGAAGACTCTCGGCGCTTCACCGAGAGGTCTCGGCAGGCTGCCGAAAGGTCTCGGGGATTGCCGAGAGGTCTCGGGAGAGCGGCTCAAGGTCTCGGCGTTTTGCCGAAAGATCTCGGCAGACTGCCGAGACCTCTGGGAAACCGGCGAAAGGCCTCGACGGATCGCCGAAGGGTCTCAGGAACTGCCGAAAGGTCTGGCGCTTCGCCGAGAGTTTGCGGGAACCTCCGAGAGTCTTCGGCGTTTTGCCGAGAGTCTTCGGTGCCCCGGCGAAAGGTCTCGGCGGTCTGCCGAGGACTCTCGGAGGCCCCCGGGAAAGGTGCCTGCGGGAAAGGGCGCCAGAGGCTTCAGGAAAGATGAAGCCGAGGCGGCCAGAACGCCCGAAGATTTGAGCCAGGATCCAAGGATCTGGGAGCAGGGCTCGCCTTATGTCCCATTTCCGGCCGTGCTTTGGCTCTGCGGCGCATAGGTGTACGTGATCGACCCGTACGTAATCGAGAGAGATGTTGTCTATTGGAGCGCCGCCCGGGTCACTCGAGGTGCTGAAGTTTGAGATGACGACGTGCTCCATGGCGATCGTCAGGTATAGGGCGGGGCTCTCGTCTGAAGTGCCATCGGAGCGATAGCTGGGTGATGGTTGCGGTTGCGATTTGCTTTCCTGACCAACAGTTTTTGAGCAGGTTGTCGGTCGTGGCATCCATGTACTTGGTGAAGGTGAGGCTGCCCTGGCTTGCTTGCTCTACCGTGCCGGAGCCGGTGGTGCCGGGAAGGGTGACAGAGGCTCAAGAGAGCGCGACGACAGTTGACGCTTCCTTGCCGCCTCGGTAGATTCGCGTGAACATCCTGTGAGGAGGAGACATGGCTCGGGATACCCACGGGAACACCGTACAGGGTTGGAAGCGGATCATCGACTCTCTGGCCGACAAGGAGATGGAGCCGATTCTCAGGGAGTATCGCGAGACGCTGCTGGCGCTCTACCAGGAGGCTCTCGACCTCGCCGCGAAGCGCGATGCCTATCGGGCGGCCAAGCAGGAGGCGAGCCCCAGGGAAGGGTTCCAGAGGTTTGAAGAAAGGTGGGGCGAAACCAAGGCGTCAGACGCCTCTCCCTCGGTCCTCGAACACCAGCGAACGGGCAGTTCTCGACCGTTCAGGCAGCAAACGGGCCTCCCGACGTCGTTCGTCGGGACGAAAGCTCTCCTGGTTCCCCATGCTCAGGCAAATCTCTCCCCGAAGGCGACCGGCGTGGACGTCAATTCGGAGGAGTTGAGGGCCGGACCAACTTGCACGCCTGGGTCAGGGCGGAAGCGCTCTCACGAATGGCAAGCCCGGCGGAAACGAGCCTACCGGGAACTTCGCCAGACGGTCACCCGACTTGAGCAGCTCGGCCGCATCCCGGAAGGCGGCCAGGAAAAGACCGTAGGCCGCCCGGAGCCCATTCCGGATCGCCTTGCTCGCAGCGTGGAAACGAGGAGCCGGTGACTTCTTGGTCTTGTTGGGCTGGCTGTGAGGCCTCTGCCGGAGCACGGCATCGGCCCCCAGGACAGACGCTCCTCTCTCCATGCGCGCGACTCGCGCGCTGAGCTCGATCTCCTCCACCAGATCCGCCACCCGCTTCCGGTACGCCTCCGGCGAGAGGTGCTCCCAACAAGGCAGACGACTCAGGAAGAACGTCTCCTCTGTGGCATAGGTCAGACGCTCATACTCCTCGCCTCGGTTGCGGGCGGCATACTCCTGGGTCCGATCGAACCAGTAGCCCTTGAGCGGCTGGCCCTCCAGGAGCGTTCGTGCCGCGTGCACTCCAGGCCAGTCGAGCACACGCTCTACCAGATTCTCCTTGACGCCGTGCGACAGCACGTAGCGGAAGCGTTCCACCTGGGCCGCCTCTTCGTCGCTGACCATGATCGCCGTATAGCGCCTCGCTCTATCACAGACGATGACGGCGAGCTATGGGACCACAACAGCCTCCTGAGCTGCTCAGAGCAGGCCGAGTCTTCAATTCGTTGGCGGCGTGAAAATCGACAGGACCTGCCCGCTTCGCAGATCGCTGACACAATTCAATTCCAGAAGCTCCTCTTGTTGCACATTGAAATGGGTTGCCAATGAATACGCCGTATCCCCTGGCTGAACTTGATAGATGACAACTCGCGCGCCCGGGAAGGGAAGCTGGCACTGGGTACCCGCACGCAAAACACCGTCGCTCCCACAAGCCGACAGCACCTCCTCGACCGGGACGGCGAAAAGACGCGACAGGTTCAAGGCCGTCGCCTTGGGAGGAACTCGAATCAGCACGCTTTGAGTCTCGGGCTGGTACCGGTAGCTGCAGCCGGTGGAGGCAGCGTCGGGCGCCATGGCCGGCGCCGGACCCGACCTCGACGGCGAATCCTGCTTCCGGTTTGCAATCCAAACACCTGACAACCCGATCAGCGCCACCAGGATTGCAGTAGCCGCAGAAATGAGAGCAGGGACATGGTCTTGATACCATTTCCGGTTGGCCATGGTCTTCTCCAAGCTCCAGCGATGCCGGCAAGCATACCAGACCCCCTGCGCTACCAGGCCTTCGATATTTGAGCCTACAATTACCTTATGCCTGCCACTTCCTTGCAGTTGCGACGGAGGAATCCCATGCCCCGGACCTGCCGACATGCGTTCGCCCTGATGACCCTCACCTTGACTCTCGCCGCACCGCTCGCCGCGCGGACGGTCCTGGACCACCCCTGGTGCGGCACCCGCCCTTCGCTGTTCGCGGCGCAGGCGGCGATCCACAACGACCATCAGCGCCGACAGATCGAGAGCAGGTCGCAGACCGGCAGCCTTGTCCAGACCGAGCGCGTCGGCGATGTCGCCGTGCTGGTCGACGACGGCTCTTTCCTCGTGCAGCCCAACCCGCTCGACCTCGGCAGCTTCGCCATCCAGTACACGCCTCAGAAAAAGGGCGGATACGTGGCCTCGGCGTCGAGCGCCGTCGTGGAGGACAACCTCGGCGAACGCATCTCCCTGAGTGACGACGACAGCCGGCAGCTCAAGCTTCCGAAGAAGCTCCGCTTCCGCTTCTTCGGGAAGGTCCAGACCCGCCTGTTCGTCCACTCCGACGGCAACCTGACCTTCTCCTCGGCCGACGCCGCGTCCACGGCGCGGGACCTCGCCCGGCTGATCTCGGGGCCGCCGCGCATCGCTCCGTTCTTCTCCGACCTGGATCCCGAATCCGCGACCGGCGACGGCGGCGTCTATGTCCTGATCAGCGACAAGAAGGTCGTCGTGACCTGGCGCGACGTGCCCGAGTTCGGAGGGAGCAACCGCAACACGTTCCAGACCGTGCTCTATTCCGACGGCCGGATCACGTTCGCGTTCGGCGCGCTCCAGGCGAGCGAGGCCGTGGTGGGCCTGGCGCCCGGCAACGGCGGCAGTGTGCAATTGATCGACTACACCGCGGCCCTTCCCAGCAGCGTCTTCAAGTCCGGCCTCGCCGAGCGCTTCGCGACGACCCGTTCTTTCGATCATCTCGCCGTCGCCCGCGCGTTCTTCCGCGAGTTCGCCGACGTCTACGATCATCTGATCGTCTTCCTCGATTTCCCCCTCAGCCTGGAGGGGGCGTTCGCGTTCGAAAGCACGGTCAAGAACGACGTCCGCGGCATCGGCCAGCCCGTCTTCGACAATACGGCCCAGGCCGGCAGCCACGGCCGGCTGCGCTCCTTCGTGCAGATGGGGACGCTTTCGCGCTATCCCGACAATCCGGAGACCGAGCTCCTCGGCACCAACAGCACGCTCGACGTCCTGGGCCAGGAGGCCGGGCACCGCTGGCTTTCGTTCCTCTTCTTCGTCGATGGAAACGGCGCGCCGAGCAACTCGCTGCTCGGCCGGGACGAGTCGCACTGGAGCTTCTGCCACAACAGCCTGGCCTCCGACATGGAAGGGAATGAATGGCAGGAGTCGGCCGGCAACCGCTTCACCTCGGTCGGCGCCACCAGCCGCTACAGCCCGCTCGACCAGTACGCGATGGGCTTGATCGGACCCGGCGACGTGCCGCCGTTCTATCTCGTGGGCGACTGCGTCAGTCCGTCGGCGGCCCCGGCGGTCGGCGCCATCATCCAGGGGCCGCGGATCGACGTGACCATCGATCAGATCCTCGCCGCGGAAGGACCGCGCGTGCCCGATTTCCGCAAGGCGCCGCACGCCTTCGACATGGCGTTCATCCTCGTCGGCGAGGCCGGACGCTTCCCCTCCGATGAGTCGATCGCCAAGGTCGACCGCATCCGCGCCGCCTGGGAAACGTATTTCGCCGCCGTGACCGATGGGAACGGCGCGGTGCGGACCGAGCTCAAGACACGGCACTGAAGTCCCGCGGGGACCTCTTCACTTGGCAGCTTCGCGCCCAATCTCCCTCCATTTCGTCGCGAACCCGTCCCACTTCGCGACGGAATGCCCATCTTGCTCCCGACGCAAGGCGAATCCGTCGCGAACCCGCTCAAGATCGCGACGATCATCAGCTAGCCGGCGAACCGCCGAATAGGGATCGTCTCGATCCCCGTTCACCAGGTGAGACAGATCGTTACAGCCTCAAGCTGGCACATCAAATCCGTCGCGAACCAACGAAAGGTCGCTACGACTCAATCCAATTTCGCGACGACTTGCGCCAATTCATCGCGATTTGTCGCGACATCGCGACGGACCAAAGAGAGATCGCGACGAACTTGACTTTGTTCGGAATGCATCCGGTGAGATCGCGACGCTTTGAGACGGAAGCGTGGACGATCTTCCAGTCCCAGTGCTCGAAAGACTGAGATCGCGACGGATTTCTACTATGCGACCGGCGCGGCTGAGATCGCCGTCGCGAAACAAGCTTGCTTCGCGACACATCAGACAGGGATCGAGACGATCCCCGTTCATTCCGTCGCGAAGTATGGGCTGATCGCGACGATTTTCTGATCGGCCGCGGGCGGACTTACACGTAGAATCGGACCCTCGATGCCGAAACCCGATTCCGCGCCCGGCCTCTACCTCCACATCCCGTTCTGCTCCGCCATCTGCCCGTACTGCGACTTCGCGGTCCTGACAGGGGGACCGGAACACCGGGAGCGGTTCACGGAGCATCTCGTCTCGGAGATCGGGCTGTGGTCGAGCGGCTCGGAGCCGTTCCGCGGAATCGACACGGTCTACTTCGGCGGCGGCACTCCTTCGGCCCTGGCGCCGGAGCAGCTTGGCCGCATCCTCGAAGCGATCCGGACCGGGCTTCCGCTGGCGGACGACGCCTGGATCTTTCTCGAAGCCAATCCCGAGGACGTCACTCCCGACAGCGTCCGCGCCTGGCGGGAGCTCGGCGTCCGCACGCTGTCGCTCGGCATCCAATCGTTCGACGCCGGCGCCCTCGCCTTCCTCGGACGCCGCCACTCTCCGGAAGAGGCCCGGTGGAGCGTCGAGCTGGCTCGCGCGGCCGGGTTCCACACGGTCGCGTTCGACCTGATCTACGGCCTGCCCGGCCAGACGGTCGAGGACTGGCGCCGGACCCTGGAGACGGCGGTCGCGCTCGAACCGGACCACCTGTCCTGCTACCAGCTCACGATCCACGAAGGGACACCCTTCGGCTTCCGGCTCGCCCGCGGCAAGATGACCGAGGCTCCCGAAGAGACCCAGGCGGACCTCTTCCTCCTCACCCATGCGTTCCTTCGCGAGGCCGGCCTGCCCGGCTACGAGGTCTCGAACTTCGCGCGCTCGCCGGAGCACCGGTCGCGCCACAATCAAAAGTATTGGGACCACACGCCCTATCTCGGCCTCGGTCCTTCGGCGCATTCGTTTTCCGGAAACCGGCGCTGGTGGAACGAGCGCAAGATCAAGCCCTACGAGGCCCGGATCGACGCGTCCGAGCGGCCGGTCGCCGGCAGCGAAGAGCTGACCGCCGAAGACCTCGCGCTGGAGGCGCTCATGCTCGGCCTCCGGACCGCCGAAGGGGTGGATCTCGATCAGCTCCGGCGGCGCTTTGGCGTCGGGATCTCGGGTCCGGAGAACATCGAAGGTCTGCTCAGGATCGAGGACGGCCGGCTCGTTCCGACCCTGGAAGGGTGGGCCGTCGCGGACACCCTGGTCCGCAGCTTCGAGATCATCTCTTCCAGATCGTGACGCCGCGCCGGCTCGCGCTGTAGAGGCGGTCCTCCGTCAGCACCACGTAGCGGGCGTCCTTCTCAGGTGGCTCCATCGAGTACCGGTATCCACCATCCACCGTGCCGTAGACGTCCAGGACCTTGCCGGCGCCGGTCGCGGCCAGAAGGTAGAGGCTGTCTCCGACCACGCTGCCGCTCACGGTCGAGACCGGGGTCTCGGCGGGCAAGCTCTGGCGGCCGGCGGCGTCCACCTTGACCCTCGGCAGAGGCACGGGATCGATCGTCTGGCGGAAGAAGCGGAGCCGGCCGGCCATCGAATAGGAGACCAGGAGGCCGGCGTTGCGGAAGGGGTAGGTGAATGCGCCGGAGGTCCCAGGCACGAACCAGCCGTCGGCCGCCACCCAGGTCTGGAGATCCTTCTGGAACAGGGCTCCGAACGAGCCTTCCGGATCCCCCTTGTCCGAGTATCGACGGAACAGCCCCTCTCCTCCGGCGACGCTCGTGGCGACGAAGCCGCCTCCGGGGTCCGGAGTCAGCCGGGCTGCCGCCGGGTCGAGCCGGATCCTCCGTTCGATCTGCCCGCCGGAGGAGAACACGGCGACCCCGCCACTGTCCGTGTCGCACATCCAGACCTCTCCGCCATTGCCGCGATTGCTGACCGCCACGTCCGTCGGGTTCACGACCGAGGAGTCCTCGTACCGGGCCAGCATCCGGAATTCCGGCGAGAGCTTGATCACCGCCGACTGTCCGGAGTCGAGGATGTAGAGGTTGCCGCGGTCGTCGACCCGGAGCACCGTCGGGAGACGCAGGAAGCCGGCCTGCCAGGCGGTGAGCTCTTTGATCAGCTCGAAGCGCGCGGCTCGCCAGACCCTCTCCCGCACCGTCTGCGGCCGCGGCGCCGGCGCTTCCGGATTCAGGACGAGAGGATGGGTCCCGGCCCGCTGGCCGAAGAAGCCGGCCGCCAGGCCGGCCACGACCAGCGAGGCCAGGACCATCCAGAACGTGCGCTCTCGCGGCAATCGCTACTCCTGGCCTACTCCGGACGGCGACAGGACGAGCTGCTGCCACAGGAGATCGGACCCACGGGCCCGCAGGTGATCTGGCACTTGATCGCCTGGGACTCCTTCGGGAACAGGCTGAGCCCCGCGAACACCAGGGAGCCCAGCAGGAACGCCAGGCGGAGAGAGACGTAGACCTTCTTCATGGTTCACCTCCTTCGTTGAGGACCGGTTGTACCCGCTCTCCTCCGCTGCGCTCGTCCAGCCAGACGCTGAGCGCGAGGCCGAGGAGGATCAGGTTCTGAACGACGTGCGAGGCCGAAGCCTTGCCGAGCGTGACCGTGAACCAGCAGCCGCACTCCACGCCCGGAGCGTAGCGCTGGTTGACCGCCAGGGCGAGCGTGAAGGCGGTCAGCAGGAGCGCCGCGAGCAGCGCCGCGGGCGACCGCCACGGCTTGAGCAGGAGGCCCGCGCCCACCAGCAGCTCCGCCAGGATCACCGGCAGGGCCAGGTAGCGCTCGAGCCCGTCAGGGACGAGGACATACCCGCCCAGCGCCTTGACGAAGCCGCCGTAGTGGAACGCCTTGTCGATCCCCGCATAGAGGAAGAGCAGGGCGAGAAACAGCAGCGAGAGGGTGCGGACGATCTTCACTCAATAGATATCCGTGCATGGAGAGCCCAATAGGGTGACAACCGGGAAGAGGCGTCAGAGCAGGCAGGTGCCGGCCGGGATCCGGATCTCGCCCGAGCGGATCTTCTCGTCCTGGTACTCGCCCTGGAGCTCCCCCAGCAGCGCTTCCGCCTCGGCCAGGGCGGCGGCGGAGAACTCCTCCTGGCCGTTGAAGAGCCGCTGCCAGACGGCGCGCGCGTTCGAGGTGAAGAACGCCGCCATCAACTGCTGGCGGATGCGCTGCTGGGCCAGGGCGCGCGAAGACGCCAGGTTCGGCCGGTTGAGCCGCAGGACCTCCACCGAGGTCTTCCCCTCCTCCGTCCGGCCCTCGACCTGGGAGAGCGGCAGGCGCTCGGGGCTCTCCCGCAGCGGCCGGAAGCGCAGGTGGTCGCGGGGGTTCTGGAGGTAGGGGTTGAGAAGCAGGGGCTTCTCGCGCTCCATCTCCTCCCGCCGGCGCGCCCAGGTCCGGTCGCGCACCGGGAAGTGGTTCATCTTAGCCGGAAAGCCGTTGCAGAGCTGGCAGGACGGGAGCAGGTTCGTCAGGTCGTAGGCCATCCAGTAGTAGCCCGGGTGGTCCGGACACTCCTCCACCTGGCGCTTGGGCCGGTAGTGCTCCACCTCGCCGAACGCCACGTCCTGCACGCAGGCCTCGCAGTAGGCGCACTTGCCTTCGAAGAGGTCGAAGAGGTGGAGCTTGAGCTCCTTCCACAAGCCCTCGCGGAACTCGTAGCCCCGGCAGTCCTTCGTACAGGCGGCGCAGGCCTTCTCGGTCTCGGCCTGGGCGCGCGCCAGCCAGTCGCCGAAGTCGTAGGGCTCGACGCCGAGCACCGTGTAGCCGCGCGCCTCCAGGCCGGCCCGCACCGAGGCCTCGCCGATCCCCCGCTTCAGCAGGGTCGATTCGGTTCCATGGGCATCGCGGACGCGGCAGCGGTAGTTGGGAGCTTGGAACTTCCGTTGAATCAATCCGGCCTCCGGGATCCTGTCATGGCTTCCTGAAGCTGCACCTTGGCCTCCGACAGGATCTTGTCTCTCTCGACCGGATTCATTTCACGGAGGCGGTCGCGCATCGCGGCCTCCAGCACTTCATAGGCGGCGCGCGCCTCCTGGCGCTCGACCGGCGTGGGCAGGCGCACCCGCAGCGCCTCGGCCGTCCGGCGCATCTCCTCCTGCTCGTCGCCGTCGAGGTGGTCCCGGGCGGCGAGCTCCGTGTAGCGCATCAGCATGCGCTCGGTCTCCGACTCGCGGCCGGTCTGCAGGCCGAACAGCGGGCTGGTCAGGATCTGATCGACCCGCCACCCCTTGAACGAGGACTCCGGCTGGTGGGCGACGACCTTCCCGTCCTCGCGCCGGAAGCGGATGATCGAGGACGCCGGCAGGCTGCCGGCGATGAGCGGCGAGTGCGAGCTCGCCACGAACTGCACGCCGGGGAAAGCCTCCGACAGCCGCTCCACCATCGACTGCTGCCAGGACGGGTGCATGTGGGCGTCGAGCTCGTCGAGCAGGACGAGCGCGTAGCGCCGCCGCGGGTCGCCGTCCTGCTGGCCGTAGACCTCATGCAGGCGCTGGAGGAGATAGCCGGTCCAGCCGATCACCGAGGCCGTGCCCTGGCTCACCGCCTCGATCGGCACCTCGCCGTCCTCGGTCTCCACCGTGACCTGGTGGGTGAACTCGTCGACCCGCTTGAAGCGCAGCTTCACGCCCTCGGTCAGGTCGTAGGCCAGGCGGAAGAACTCGTCGCGCAGCCGGCTGTAGCGGTTGCCGTCGCCCGGCGGCTCGCTCTTGCTCCAGTAGTCCAGGTTGACCAGCCACTGCTTGATCTCGTCGATCCGCGGGTCCGCGGTCCCCTTGAGGAGCGGCAGGAGGTCGTCCGTGGTCGGCCGGCGCTTGCCCTCGGGCCCCGGCCCCTTCGAGCGCGACCAGGAGACCATGCGCAGCGGCGGGAAGCCGATGGCGAGCCAGCCTTCGGTCTCCAGCGGCCGGCTCGGCGTGACCTCGATCTCCGCCTGGCCGTTCTCGCGCGAGATCAGCGACGCCATGTATTCGTTGGCGCCGAACGAGAGGACGATCCGCGCCACCCGGCTCGACGTGTGGATCAGGCGGCCGGCCCAGGGCTCCGCGTCCTTGCCGCAGATCGCCGCCGCGACCGCTTCGAGGACCGTGGACTTGCCGACGCCGTTGTCGCCCAGGAGGAGCGTCCAGCGGGGGTCGAGCTTCAGGTCGAGCTCGTGGAACGGCCCGACGTTCTCCAGCCGCACCCGGGTGAGCGGGTTCGCCCGCGGGATGAGCAGCTCGGGACCGCGCCGGCGCGCGCCCGGACGCGATTCGGCGCGCACCCGGTCCCGCAGGCCGGAGAGGAAGTCGACGACCTCCGGATGCGACGGCGTCGACGGGCGGTAGGGGATGACCTGGATGCCGTAGCGCCGGCTGAGCAGGTCCGCCCGCGCCTGCCAGGCGTTGCCGGTCACGCCCACCAGAGCGTAGTGCCGGCGCCGGGCGATGCCGCGGAAGGCCAGGCCTCCCAGATAGCCCTCGATCCCGGCCAGGCTGGCGCCGACGAACAGGATGGTGCGCGAGAAGAACAGGCTCTCCATGGCCTGGACGAACGCGCGGTTGCCGGCGATCGCCTCCTGGTACTGCGCCGGCGAGAGCAGGAGCGTCGAGGGCTTGCGCGGGCTGCCGTAGAGCTTGAGGAGGAAGAAGCTGCGGCTCGCGAGCGCCTCCAGCAGGCGGTCGGTGTCCTCGGGGGTGAAGACGGGCGGCCGCTCCCTCTCGAACGCGCGCTCCAGGAGCTCGTCGAAGTTGGTGGTCAGGGCCGCGCCGAGGTGCAGCTCGCGCAGCAGCCGGTGGGCGCCGGAGAGCGGCCGCTCGGAGTCGAGGAAGATCTGGGCCAGGTGCCGGTGCAGCCTCTCCTCCCGGCCCGCGAGCCGGCCGATGACGCTGTCGGCCACCAGGTCGGCGTTGCCTTCCTGGAGGGTGGCGCGGAGCGCTTCGCCGAACTCGTGCTCCACGTACTCCTTCTCGATCGCCCACTCGAGGATCTCGCTGACCAGGTGCCGCCATTCGGGATACCCCGAGGCCGCGCTCAGGCCGGCGCCGACGTAGGCGATGCAATCGCCGGCCAGGCAGTCGGCCACGAGGCCGTCCGGCGGGACCGGAGGCGGCAGCGGCTCCTTCTCGGCCTCGTCCGGCTCCGTGTGGGAAGGGCGCGCCAGCGCCCGCCGCAGCCGCCGGACCCAGACCGACTCCGGCCGCAGGAAGAACAGCGCCGCGGTGCCGACGACGAGCAGCAGGATCACCAGCCAGATCACGCTGAGGAGCTGGCCGAGCGTGAGCAACGGCTCCCGGACCACGAGCCTCCCGGTCCCGTCGATCGCCTCCTCCTGGCCCGAGTAGACGCGCAGCGCCGGCCTCTTCATCCGGGAAAAGGGAAGGTCGAGCTTCCAGCCTGTCTCCAGGAAGTCGTCCGGGACCTTGACCCGGAGCAGGCCCGGGCTCCGGCTGTCCGGCAGGGCCTCGCGTCGGTCGAAGCTCACCCGCAGCTCCGAGTCCACGGACGGATCGCGCACCGGGATCCGGATGTCCACCTGCTCGCCCGGCGCCGCGGTGCGGGGGGAGACCTCCTCGATCCGGAGCGGCTCCGGGATCGTGAACAGTTGCGGGGCCACGGCCTCCTTGAACGGCGGCTGCACCACCCGGAGCGCGACCGGGCCGGGCCCGAGCCGCGGCACCTCCACCTCCAGGTCGTACAGGTTCTCGCCGACTGCCTGGACGTTCTTGATCTCGGCCTGCCGGCCGCCGAACCGGACCCCGAGAGTCTCGCGGCTCAGCGCGCTGGAGAGGGAGATCTCGACCGTCACCCGGGCGGTGGGCGGAGCGGTGATCGGCCGCACCGAGCGCACCTGCAGCCCGAGCTTGCTGATATCGGCGGCATTAGGAGTCTGGGCCTCCAGCGTCCCGGGAAGGCCCAGGCCGAGCAGAAGCGCGAGGCCCGCGAAGGCCGTGGCTCGGAAGTGGCGCAACAGCCTTTCAGTATAGAGGAATCTCGCGCCGGGATTCGATCAAGGGGCCGGAGGGCGGCCGCCCTCCGGCCGGTTTTCCATGGCGCGGGCGGCGGCGGGCGCTACTTCTTCCGCCAGGCGCTGATCTCCATCATCTTCATCTCGCCGCCCGAGGGGTCCTTCATGAACATCTCATTCTTGAAGTGGTCGTTGTCGGCCCACGTCAGGACCATCTTCGTGGTCACGTTCCCGCCGCCCATGGGATCGGGCATGTCTCCCGTCATGGTGCAGACCTTGCCGGCGGCGTCGCAGGAACCCTTGCTGAACATGATCCCGGTTCCCATGTTGTCGATCCACGAGCTGACGAACTGCTTCGTCGTGTTGTCGTAGGCCTCGGTCCCCATGCCCTCGAACGACATCCCGGCCATGTTGCCCTTCCAGTGATGCTGGACGTAGCGGCCACCCATCAGGGTCTCCCCGTGCATGGTGCCCTTCGACTCCTCGGGCGCCTGGCCCGGAGCCATCCACATCTTGCTCGTGTACTCCCAGTCGCCCGCCATCCGGGCCAGGTGCTTGTGCTGCTCGCCCGGCTGGGCGGCCTTCATCATGGCGTCCATGTCCATCGCCGGCGGCGCGGCGTTCTTGTCCTGCTGCGCCAGGACCGGCGCGACCACTCCCACCAGCGAGAACAGACACAGCATCGCGAGACCACGTGCCTTCATGTCGAACCCTCCTCTTTTGGTGTTGGAAACGGCTTGGAAACGACCGACCGCTTGAATTACGCCCTGTTACTGCGTACACTAACCCACGACAGCCGGCCCGTCAAGAGCCTGGAAGACACGAATCCAGGAAACTGCGGCACGCCTTTGCGGCCTTGATCCCGGCGGCGGACCCGATATCATGCCCCGAGCCATGGCCACACCCGTCTACGACTCCTCCGCCATCGAAGTCCTCACCGGACTGGAGCCGGTGCGCAAGCGCCCCGGTATGTACACCTTCACCGACCGGCCCGACCATCTCGCCCAGGAGGTCGTCGACAACGCGGTCGACGAGGCGGTGGCCGGCCATGCCTCGAACATCCAGGTCACGCTCCACGAGGACGGCTCCGCCTCGGTGGCCGACGACGGCCGCGGCATGCCGGTGGACATCCACAAGGGCGAGAAGGTGCCGGGCGTCGAGGTCATCCTCACCCGGCTCCACTCGGGCGCCAAGTTCTCCGACAAGAGCTACCGCTTCTCGGGCGGCCTGCACGGCGTCGGCGTCTCCGTGGTCAACGCCCTGTCGAAGCGCCTGGACGTCTGGGTCAAGCGCGACGGCAAGGAGCACCACATGGCCTTCGCGGACGGCAACAAGGTCTCGAACCTGAAGGTCGTCAACACCGTGGGCCTGCGCAACACGGGAACCACGGTCCGCTTCTGGCCGGACCCGCGCTTCTTCGACTCGCCGAAGTTCACCATCCCGAAGCTCAAGCACATCCTGCGCGCCAAGGCGGTGCTCTGCCCGGGGCTGCGCATCCGCTTCGTGCACGAAGGCCATACCGAGGACGACGAGGAGTGGTATTACGAGGACGGCCTCCGGGCCTATCTCGAGGACGAGCTCGAAGGCGCCGACCTGGTGCCGCCGGAGCCTTTCGTCGGCCACTTCAAGGGCGCCGACGAGGAGGTCGACTGGGCCGTGGCCTGGCTCGCCGACGAGGGCGACCTGGTGGCCGAGAGCTACGTCAACCTCATTCCGACCACCCAGGGCGGCACCCACGTGAACGGTTTCCGGGCGGGGCTGACCGACGCCGTGCGCGAGTTCTGCGAGTTCCGCGATCTGCTGCCGCGCGGGATCAAGATCGCGCCCGAGGACGTCTGGGCGCGCTGCTGCTACGTGCTCTCGGTCCGGATGAAGGACCCGCAGTTCACCGGCCAGACCAAGGAGCGCCTGTCCTCGCGCGAGGCCGCGGCCTTCGTCTCGGGGGTGACCAAGGACGCCTTCGCGCTCTGGCTCAACCAGCACATCGAGGAAGCCGAGCGCATCGCGCGCCTCGCGATCGACAGCGCCCAGGCGCGGCTTCGGGCCGGCAAGCGGGTGCAGAGAAAGACCGTCACCTCGGGCCCGGCGCTGCCCGGCAAGCTGGCCGACTGCACGAGCCAGGACCTCAACCAGACCGAGCTCTTCCTGGTGGAGGGCGACTCGGCCGGCGGCTCGGCCAAGCAGGCGCGCAGCCGCGAGTTCCAGGCCATCCTCCCGCTGCGCGGCAAGATCCTGAACACCTGGGAGGTGGACCCGACCGAGGTCCTCGGCTCGCAGGAGGTCCACGACATCGCCGTGGCCCTGGGCGTCGATCCCGGGTCGGACAACGTCAACGGCCTGCGCTACGGGAAGATCTGCATCCTGGCCGACGCCGACTCGGACGGCGCCCACATCGCCACCCTCCTCTGCGCGCTCTTTCTCAAGCACTTCCGGCCGCTGGTCCTGGACGGCCACGTCTACGTCGCGATGCCGCCGCTCTATCGGATCGACGTCGGCAAGGAGGTCTACTACGCCCTCGACGAGCAGGAGAAGAAGGGCATCCTGGACCGCATCGAGGCCGAGAAGAAGAGGGGCAAGCCGAACGTCCAGCGCTTCAAGGGTCTCGGCGAGATGAACCCGCTCCAACTCCGCGAGACCACCATGGCGCCGGAGACCCGCCGCCTGGTCCAGCTCTTCGTCGACGGCGAGGACAATCCCGACGCCCAGGTGGACATGCTCCTCGCCAAGGCCCGCGCCGGCGACCGCAAGGAATGGCTGATGACGACCGGGAACGAGGCCGAGGTGGAGGTGTGAACCGTCAGAAAACAGGCCGTTTCCTTTTTTCTCGAGGTGGGGGAAGCGCCCCTTGGGGGCGCCGGCACCTAGCCCCGGGTTTCAACCCGGGGTACGGAGGCCCCAATCTCCTTTGTCCAGCCCCTTTAGGAGCGCCGGCACGGGTGGGGGATGCAAGGGCCTTCGGCGCCCCCGCGCCATCGCCCCTGAAGGGGCTCTGGGAACGGGATCGATCCCCATGCCCCGGGTTGAAACCCGGGGCTACATGCCAGCGCCCACAAGGGGCGCTTCCCCCAACCTCCAGACGAGAACAGTTGGCGCGATGGCGCGCTAAGTTCATTACCTGACAGCCATGGCAAGAACTTCCCGCAGACGCAGCGGCGGCGCCCCGCCTCCCCCGATCCTCCCGTTCGCGGACGTCGAACGGCTCTCTCTCGCCCGATTCACCGAGAAGGCGTACCGCGACTACTCGATGTACGTCATCCTCGACCGCGCGCTGCCGCACATTGCGGACGGCCTCAAGCCCGTGCAGCGGCGGATCGTCTACGCCATGTCCGAGCTGGGCCTCGGACCGAATTCGAAACATAAAAAATCCGCCCGCACCGTGGGCGACGTGCTCGGCAAATACCACCCTCACGGCGACGTGGCCTGCTACGAGGCCATGGTCCTCATGGCGCAGCCGTTCTCGGTGCGCTATCCGCTCGTGGACGGCCAGGGCAACTGGGGCTCGCAGGACGATCCCAAGTCGTTCGCGGCCATGCGCTACACCGAGGCGCGGCTCACGTCGTTCTCCCAGACCCTCCTCTCGGAGCTGGGCCAGGGCACGGTCGATTGGGGTCCCAACTTCGACGGCACGCTCGACGAGCCCCGTCTCCTGCCGTCCCGGCTCCCGCATGTGCTCCTGAACGGCGCTTCGGGCATCGCGGTCGGCATGGCGACCGACATCCCGCCACACAACGTGGGCGAGCTGGTGTCGGCCTGCATCCTCCTGCTCGACGACCCCAACGTCGCGGACGGCGAGCTCTACGCGGCGATCCAGGGTCCCGACTATCCGACCACGGCCGAAATCATCACGCCGCGGGCCGAGATCCTGCGGCTTTATGAGAGCGGCTCGGGCTCGATCCGCATGCGCGCCGCCTGGGAGATGGAGGACGGCGACGTCCTGATCACCGCCCTTCCCTATCAGGTTTCCGGCAGCAAGATCCTGGCGCAGATCGCCCAGCAGATGCAGGCGAAAAAGCTGCCCATGGTCGAGGACCTGCGCGACGAGTCAGACCACGAAAACCCGACCCGCCTGGTCATCACCCCGCGCTCGAACCGGGTGGACATCGAAGGCCTCATGGCCCACCTCTTCGCCACCACGGACCTCGAGCGCTCCTACCGGGTGAACCTGACCATGATCGGCCTCGACGGCCGGCCGAAGCAGTTCAACCTGCGCGATCTCCTGCGCGAGTGGATCGACTTCCGCGTCGAGACCGTCCGGAAGCGCCTGCGTTTCCGCTACGACAAGGTCCTGCAGCGCATCCACATCCTCGACGGCTACCTGGTCGCCTTCCTGAACATCGACGAGGTGATCCGGATCATCCGCACCGAGGACGAGCCGAAGCCGGTGCTCATGTCCACGTTCCACCTGACGGACGTCCAGGCCGAGGCGATCCTCGAGCTCAAGCTGCGCCACATCGCCCGGCTGGAGGAGATGAAGATCCGCGGCGAGCAGGCGGATCTGGTCAAGGAGCGGGACGCTCTCGAAAAGATCCTCAGCTCCGAGAAGCTCCTGCGGAAGAAGGTGAAGGAGGAGCTGGTCGAAGACGCGAAGACCTATGGCGATCCGCGGCGCTCGCCGATCGTGGAGCGGGGCGCGGCGAAGGCCATGGACGAGTCGGTCCTGGTCCCGACCGAGCCGGTGACAATCGTGCTTTCGGAAAAGGGCTGGGTGCGCCAGGCCAAGGGCCACGAGATCGACGGCAAGGAGCTGTCCTACAAGGCCGGCGACGCCTTCCTCCAGGCCGCGAAGGGCCGCAGCAACCAGCAGGCGGTCTTCCTGGACACCACGGGTCGGACCTACTCGACGGCCGCGCACACCCTGCCCTCCGCGAGAGGCCAGGGGGAGCCGCTGTCGAGCCAGTTCGCGCCGCCGCCCGGAGCGGGCTTCGTGAGCGTCCTGACCGGCCCCGAGGAGGACCTCTACGTCCTGGCCTCCAGCGCCGGCTACGGCTTCGTGGTGAAGCTCGGCGAGCTCCACGGCCGCAACCGCGCCGGCAAGGCGGTCCTGAACGTCCCGTCCGGCTCGCTCCCGCTCGTCCCGCAGAAGGTCAACAGCCTGGAGACCGACCTCCTCGCCGCGGCCACGGACGGCGGCCGTCTCCTGATCTTCCCGCTGAACGAGCTGCCGCTGCTGCCCAAGGGCAAGGGTGTGAAGATCGTGAGCCTCCCCGCGAACAAGGGCGAGTCGCTGGTCGCGCTCACGCCGTTGCCGCCGGGCGCGCATTTGATCGTTCATGCTGGCCAGCACCATCGACACTTCAAACCGTCAGAATACGAAGGCTACTTTGGTTCACGTGCCCTGAGAGGAAGCATGTTGCCGCGAGGTTACCAACGCGTCTCTAAATTGGAAGCGACTTAGACTTCATCCCTGTACACCGCCATGACCTCTTTGGATTCAAACATCTTCGATGAGCTGGTCGCCTCCGATCTAGATTCGTTTCTTTCACATCGCCTATTAGGGACCATACCAACGATCTTCGAAGAGAACAGAGTCAGCTACATGGACTGGAAACAGGACCTGTCTCGCCTCCTGGACGTGGACTCCTACTCAATCCTTTTTGTGGGCAGCGCCGCCCTAGGGTTTAGCCTCAACCCCCACAAAGCATTCAAGCCTTTCGGCCACGACTCCGATGTCGATATAGCCGTCATATCTGCTCGATACTTCGATGCTGCTTGGCACTTCTTTAGAACGCTAGGATCAACCCGGTTCAGGCTTCCATCTTACATTCAGTCATCTATAAAAGAAAATCTTCCTCGAGATGTCTATTGGGGAATGATCGCCACGGATCGCCTTCTACCCTATCTACCTTTCGGTCCCGCATGGGTTAGAGCTCTGGAATCAATGAGTCGCATTGATCCTACAGCTGACCGCAGGCTTAACCTGAGGCTCTACAGGGACATCGAATCTTTGCGATCATATCAGCTGAGAAGCTTGAAGATCGCACGCGACCGACTCCTTGCACCAACCATATAAGGCGTGAAATGAGAGACTATCTACAGACTACACATCGCAGCGTGGCTTGGCTAAAGAAAGCCGCCGATGATGGGTCTCTTGAAATGAGACCTCCGTTCCAACGAAATCCTGTTTGGCTTGACCCTCAGAAAAGCTACTTGATCGACACCATACTCCATGCCTATCCTATACCTGAGTTGTATATGCAGGAAGTGGTGAGCCAAGATGGGAAAGAAACCCACATTGTAGTTGACGGCCAGCAAAGGATAAGAGCTTGTCTCGAATTCATAGAGGGTTCTTTCGCTCTCAGTGGCGACACACCGCAATTCGCAGACATGACCTTTGACGAGCTGTCGCCCGAATCTAAGCAGCGCATATACAAGTATAATTTCGTCGTCCGAGTGCTTCCGGATATGCCAGAGGAGGAACTCCGATCGATTTTTTCTCGACTCAACCGGAATGTAGTAGCCTTAAATCAGCAGGAATTACGGCATGCAACCTACTGGGGTGACTTTATAAAACTAATGGAATCTCTTGCCGAGGAGGAATTCTGGTCTCTGTCGGGTTTATTTACTGCCAACGACGTGCGGCGAATGCTAGACATAGAGTACATCAGTGAACTGGCGATTGGGATTCTCCATGGCCCTCAAGAAAAGAAAAAGACTCTCGATAAATGGTATGAAGTCTACGAGCAGGGATTCCAAGAGGTGCCGCAGGTAAAACAAGTTTTCGGCTCAGTTCTCGGTGAAATGGCTCACATGCTGCCAGACATTAGCAAATACCGATGGCGGAAGAAGTCTGATTTCTACTCGCTGTTTCTGGTTTTATCTGCGCACCAAGAGGCTTTGCCGCTCGCCCGCGATCAACGGGATCACGCGAGACGTCTGCTAATAGATTTCTCCAATGAAATAAATCGATTCCTGGCAGACCCGGAGGAAGCAGTATCGACAGACACCAAACTGTATGCTCTAGCTGTTGAGCGCGCTGCTACAGACCTGAAAAATCGACGCTCTCGCTCGATGGCCCTCGAACACGTTCTAGCAGACGTATGGTCGTGACCTGCAGTCAGCTCGCCCGTGCAACGTTCCATTAGTGATCATTACGAACAGCAGAAGCGCCGCTAGTCCGGAGGGCCGACGGCCTCCACTCCAATTCAGATCTGAAGAACTAGGCGGTGTAGCTCATCAAGGTAGCACTTTGACCGCAACCCCCGGATAGCCCCGCCTCCCCCACCCCTTCTACTCTCTTCCTGACGGCGCATGGCGCGCCGGCGCGTCAGGAGGCGAGAGGCCATGATTCCATTCCGCGTCGTCGGCATCCCTGAAGATCTGGCCCGTCAGACCCGGGCCGAAATGAAGTCGCCGCAGTATGGGCATCCCGCGCATGCGGAGGTCGCCAAGGGCTATGGACCGTGCCGGTTCTGCCTCGGCAAGTTCCGGACAGGCCAGGAGGAGCGGCTCCTCTTCACCTACAACCCGTTCACCGGCCTGGATCCCTATCCGTCTCCGGGGCCGGTCTTCATCCACCTCGCGGAATGCCCGGCCTACGAAGCTCCAGGATTTCCGGAGGAGCTTCGGGACCTGCCGCTCACGTTCGAGGCCTATGGCAAGGACCGCTGGATCGTCGGCCGCGAGCGGGCTTCGAACGGCGGGATCGAGCCGGCGATCGAGCGGCTGCTCGGCAATCCGGAGGTGGCGTACATCCACGTGCGCAACACCGAGGCCGGGTGCTTCATCGCGCAGATGGACCGAGTGTAAGAGTCTGCACTATTAGCGAAACAGGCGCTTGGCGATAATAAGGGGCACTCGCTGTTATCGGTGAACAGCCGGGGACATAGGTAACACTTCAGACCGGAGACATAGGTGGGAGTTGCGGAAAGGTGACCTAAGAGCGCCTAACAAAGCCGGCCCGAAGGGCAGGGAGAATCCAGCCCAGGGCTGAGGCCGCAGGCCGATGCCCTGGGGAGAGATTCCGCAACACGAGACGCGGCCTGAAAGGTCGCGAGAGCTAGGGATGTCGATTCCGACGTGAGCTCTCGCGGCCTATCAGGCCGCATTGGGTACCACCTTCCAGCCCAGGGCGTCGAGTAGCCAGGGGAGCTTACGCTCCCCCGGCTCTCACAGAACCGGACTTGTGGGCGCACATCCGGCTCTTCGGGGCACCGACGTTCAGGACCGCTCCTATAGTTCGGTGCCGGTGTTGCCACCCGCAGCTATCCCAGATCCAATGCAAACTGGATCGGGCCGATGACGGACTGGTCGTGTAACTCCAGCCAGCGCTCCTTCAGGGACAGCAAGCCGCGCTCGCGGAAGTACGCGTTTGACAAGGCCTTGTTGACGGGACGGGTCAGTGACAACGCCCACCAGGATTTGCTCTGGCAGTACACCGCCGTCCAGGCGGTTGAGGACTTGGCTCCCAGTCGGGTGAGCCGCCGAACGATCGTCCGACGGCGTTTCCATTGTTTGAGCACGATGGCTCGCAGGCGTCTCCTGATGTGGCCGTCCAGGTCCCGCAGTGGATACTCCTCCGTGATGACCTGGAAGAATCCGAGCCAGCCGACCAGGTAGGCGTTAAGCCAGCGGATACAGACCGCCAGCGACCGTCCCCAGTTGCGCGGCGTAAGCTCTCGAATCCTCGCGCTGATCCGATCTTTCGATCGTTTTGACAACAGCACTCCTACCTCCCCGCTACGCGGATCTCGCCGCAATCGAAACCCCAGGAAGTGCCTGTCTTCCGGGCGCGCCACAGCACTCTTCGCTCCGTTCACCTTCAGGCGCAGGCGCCTCTCGATGAAACGCGTTATCGAAGACATCACCCGACGACCCGACCGCTCCGAGCGGACGTAGATGTTGCAGTCGTCGGCGTACCGGACGAAGCGGTGCCCACGCTGGGCAAGCTCCCAATCGAGCTCGTCCAGGACGATGTTGCTCAGCAGCGGAGATAGGGGACCGCCCTGCGGGACTCCCTCATCCGTGCTGACCACCACTCCATCGGGTAAGACGACCTTGGCATTGAGCATTTGGCGGATCAGCCCGAGCAGTCGAGTGTCCTGCACTCTCTGCCCGAGACAGGCCAGGAGCCGCTCTCGCGGGACTCGGTCGAAAAAGCTGTCCAAATCCAGGTCGACGACCCACTCATAGCCCTCCTCCAGATAGCCCTTTGCCTCATTGATGGCCGTGTGACAGCTCCGGCCCTCCCGGAATCCGTGGCTGCTCGGATGAAACAACGGGTTGTAGTGCGGTGTCATCACCTGCGTGATGGCCTGCCCGACAACGCGGTCGATCACATTCGGGATGCCAAGGCCTCGCTGGCCGCCACTCGCCTTTGGGATCCACACGCGGCGGATTTCCCCAGGACGGTACGTGCCAGCGAGAAGCTCCCGGCGCAGACAGCTGAGAATCTCGTCCAGATGCTCGCGCACCTGCTCGATCGTCGTGCCGTCCACTCCGGGGGCTCCGTGGTTGGAGGATACTTGCCGGAACGCCTCTTTCAGGTTGTACCCGCTTACCACCTCTTCCATCGTCATCGGCGGCAGCGAACCTCTCCTCTTGGTCTCCGACTTCGGCACCGCGCTTGGAGCAGGCACGGGCCGGCCCGTGTCCGCTCCAGCGACGGCCCCTTGCGGGCTGTCGGCTGTCTCGGAAAACAGTTGGAGCTGTCCTGCCTGTTCACTGGCCGGGGTCGCCTTCCCTCCCCGCGGAACCACTGACACCGCGGTTGGGACCGCCTTTCGGCGGCCTTGCGGTACTATTCGACCCTCCGACTTCTCTCGTCCCATCGTTGTCTCGTCCTTGGTTCCTCGACAACTATCGTGGGCACCTGTGCCAGACACGGAGGCCGAGAGATCTCCCCGGGTAAGAACGTAGAACTTCGTGCCAGACCCGTCGCCTATACGCACAACCCCCGACGAATATCGGGCTTTGCCGCCGGATGCCGGCTTACCCCGGGTTGTACGCCTGCCAGGCGCTTCGCACATGCTCGGTTCGGCACTGCACCTAGGACTTCCACCAGACCCTCCTCGCGGAGAAGCCCTTGTCCCCTCGGTGAGGGGTTCCCTTCGTCAGGGTCCCCAGAGGATTTACACCTCCTGTTCTACGCCCATGCCGGGCGCACGTCGGCCTGCGGCCTCAGCCCTGGGCTGTGTTCTCCCGGCCCGTTGGGCCGAGAGGGCGCCACCGCCCACCCCTGGTTTGAGCCGGCGGGACGGTCAGCCGATCGTCTCGTCAGACTTCCCTCTCCCGAGGGTCCGGCGGTGTGGCAGGGAGAGGGGTCGGGAGTGTGGCCTCCTCGTTCCGCAACCGCCGGCCGGCGAACCAGACCAGGGCCGCCACGAGCATGACGAGGCCGAACATCAGGAAGGCGCTGTCCAGGTTCTTGGCGGTGGCGCCGGTCAGGGCGTAGAGGAGCGCAGCCGGGAAGATGCCGGCGGTCGAGGCGATCAGGAAGCGGCGCCAGCCGAGCGGCGAGGTGCCGGCCAGGATCGCCACGCTCTCGGCCAGGATCGGGACCGGACGGGTCACCACGACCCCGAGATCCCCCCAGCGCTTCAGCAGGGCGTCCGCCCGGCGGCGCTCGTCCTCGGGCACGAAGCGGTGCAGCGAGGCGCTGCCCCAGCGGCCCACCGCGAAGCCGACCGCCGAGGCCGCCACGCCTCCGAAGAGCGACAGCAGGGTGCCGCCCACGATGCCGAAGAGCGCGCCGTGGGCCACCATGATCAGGCTCGCCGGGATCGGCAGAAAGACGTCCGCGACGAGCAGCAGAACGCCGATCGCCGCCGCCCCCCAGCGGCCGGTGCCGTGCAGCCATGGCCCTGGGTCGTTCAGCCACGGGATGTCCATCCACTGGACGAGTCCGAAGAGGGCCAGAAAGAGGCCCGACATCACTCCGAGCAGGATCCAGTAGGACCGCATGTCGCCATCTCCCTGTCGTCGTTTCGCAGCGGCAGTATAACAGCGGCGTTTCTCTCTCCTGCTAAACTGCGCCGCCTGAAGTGGACCTTTGACGTAAGGAGATGATTCGGATGTCGATTCAGTTGGACCGTGAAGTCACGCAGGATCTCGAGCGCGCCGCGAGCGTCGAGTGGCAGGAGACCAACGGCCTCGGAGGCGGAGCCGGCACGACCGCGGCCGGTCTCAACAGCCGCCGCGGGCACGGGCTCCTGGTCGCCGCCACGCCGGACGGCGGGCGCACCCTCCTGCTTTCCCGCCTCGACGAGACCATCCACGTCGAGGGCGGCTCGTTCGATCTCGGCTGCAACCAGTTCCCCGGCACCATCGCGCCGCGGGGCTTCCAGCACCTGGTCTCGTTCACCCGCGACCTCTTCCCTGTCTACGAATACGAGGCCGGCGGCGTCCGCCTGCGCAAGACCGTGGCCGCCGTGGACGGCGAGAACACCACGCTCGTGCTCTACGAGGTGCTCGAGGCGCCGGGGCCGTTCATCCTCTCGCTGCGGCCGTTCGTGGCCGCCCGCGACGCCCGGGATCTCGCCTCGGCCAACGCCGGGCTCTCCCAGGAGACCCGCTTCGAGGACGGAGTCCTCCGTCTCCATCCCCAGGCCGCGCTGCCGGAGGTCTTCCTTTCGGTGCCGGGCGCGGACTTCCACGCCAACCCGCAGTGGTGGTACCGCTTCGAGTACGAGGCCGACCGCCGGCTCGGGATCGATTTCCAGGAGGATCTCTGGACGCCCGGCGTGCTCGGGTGCGAGCTCGAAGCCGGCGGCCGTCTCGGCGTGATCGTCTCGACCGCGAGCCCGGCTGGCCGCGACGCGTTCGCCCTCGCCGCGAAGGAGCGCAAGCGCCGGGAGAGGAGGCTCGCCGCGCTGCCCGCCCAGGACGGCCTGGCCCGCCACCTGGCTCTCCTCGCGGACTCGTTCCTGGTCCGCCGCGGCCCGCAGCGGACGGTCGTGAACGCGGAGAGCCAGCGCGACGCCCTGATGGCCCTGCCCGGCCTCTGCCTGGCGACCGGCCGGCACGAGGACGCGAAGCGCATCCTCCGCTCCGCCTCCGGCGCCAAGGAGCCCGATCCCTGGCTCTTCGTGGCCGCCTGGAAGTATCTCCAGGCCACGGACGACGAGGCGTTCGTGCGCACCGCGCTGCTGCCGGTGCTGCGCCGGATGGTCCAGGCCGGCGAAGGCTTCGAGGACCAGGCTCTGCGGTACAACGCGCTGGAGATCCTGGCCGGCCTGGAGACGCGCCTGGGCGATCCCGTGGAGGCGATGCAGCTCCAGAAGCAGGCGAAGATCGTCCGGAAGGAGCTTCAGGAGGTGCCCTGGACGGCGCTGGCCCTGCCGTTCCCGCTGCTGCCGAAGGCGAAGGCGGCGGGGGTCCTCGGCACGGTGAGCCCGGAGGAGGTCGAGCCTCGGCTGCTGGGGTCGTATCTCACGGCGCTCGTCCGGGCCAACGGCGCGGCCGGACGCCGGACGGCGAAACAGATCGTCGCCGGGCTGGAGGAGCGCCTCCCCGAGCTTGACCTGGGAGACGCGGTCGCCGTGGCCGAGCTGCTGCGCGCCTGCGTCGAGGACGTGCAGGGCTCGGCGAAGCGGAAGAAGTGAGGGAGGAGGCCGCCCCCGGGCGGCCTTCTGGCGGCCTCCTGTTAGATTGGTCACACCTTCCGGACCGGAGTTGGAGTAGGCTATCGACTCGGACTCCTTCCCAATGAGCAGTACGAAACCGAAGCAGGTCATCCAGGTGGGCGGGCACCTCGTGGCGCTTCCCGAGGGTGTGACGGCGCTCGAATGGGCGCTCGAACGGGTCAATTATCAGAACCCCCGCATCCGCGCGTTCCTCGGGTGTATCCGCCTGCTCGACGGCGTGATGGAGAGCAACTACGCCATCCTGCACTGCTCTCCCGAACGGCTGCTCGACATCTGGCGCAAGGTGCGGCAGGTCGCGGAGCTGATCCGCGGCCGGCTCGGACCCCTGCTCCAGGTGCCGTCCCGCATCCCCGACCTCGAGGAGGCCCGCCAGAGCGCCGAGGTCTCGCTCGGCATGCTCGACTACCAGGTGCTGCGCCGCCTCGACGCCTTCCCCGAGGACGTGCCCGCCGACCAGCTCATGGAGGTGCGCAAGCTCCTCTGCATCTGCATCGGCCAGGTCCACGCCTTCCTGGCCGACACGTTCGGCGAGATGATGTCCAAGGACCCGCGCAGCCTGCACGACTCGGACTACTTCCTGTCGCGGCGCTTCCCCCAGGACATCGAGGAGGCCGAGTGGCTCCACGCCACCCTGGTCCGGCTCGGCGAGTACCTTCAGAAGCTCGACGAGCCCCGCATCCTCCACATGACGGCGCTCGCCGACCGCATGCGCCGCGAGGAGACGCTCCCGACCCGTCACTCCTGGACCGAGGCCCGCGCCTTCCTCGACGTCCTGCTCACCGGCCTCACCCCCAAGCTCAAGGAGGTGCTCGCGCTGCGCGGCGTGCGCTTCTACGAGATGGAGATCCTCGACCGCTACGCCTTCGATGTCCCCGCCAAGTGCCGCTCGGCGATCGAGATCTATGAGGTGGGGAGCGAGTCGGTCGACGGGCTCAAGGGATCGGTCGGGGTGTCGCGGCTGGAGCGGACCCAGAACGTCCAGGACCTGCTCCAGGTCCACGCCGCGTGCAGCCGGCGGATCGCCGGCCTCATGACGGACGTGGACAAGGCCCTCCAGGACCTCGTCGCCTTCATCCCGCTCTGGCTGGAGGGGGTGGAGAAGAGGCGCGCGCTGCTCCTCAAGCGGGAGCTGGGCCAGGCCCAGCAGCAGGCGCGCGCCGAGGAGCCGGAGACCGTCGAGACGCGGACGAAGGTCCGCGGATAGGCTCCGGCCGGCTCCTGCCTAGTCCTCTTCCTTCCAGCCCCGGCGCTGCAGGACGCGCGCCTTCATGCGGCGCATCCGGTTCCAGCGCACCACCTCCACGCCCCACTGCTGCTCCATCATGAATCCGACCACCGCTCCGATCATCAGGGTTCCGACGAATGTGACCATGGCTTTTCCTCACCAGCGATCAAGGTTGCAAAGTCCCCACCCCCGGCGGAGGGAGAACGATGTTGCGCTTGAATCGGCAGGGCTGTACCCGCGACGAAAGGGTACGGCACTGCCTATACTCCTTTGACGATTTCCTTGGACGGATAGTTTACCCACGCTCGCCGCTGTCCGTCAACCCGGAAGTCGCTTCTTCTACGGATACGCAAGCGGTTCCGTCGCCCCGCCAACCCCGCGCCGCCGAGGCACGTGGCTTGCTTCCCCGAGCCCGTCATGGTCGAAACCATCGCGATCTCCACCCTCCGCAGGACTCTCCGCCGAACCTTCGGCTTCCGCTCTCTCCGGGAAGGACAGGAAGAGGTCATCCGCTCCGTGGTCGAAGGCCGCGACACGCTCGCCATCATGCCCACCGGCGCCGGCAAGTCGCTGTGCTACCAGCTCCCCGGCAAGGAGCTGCCGGGCACCACGGTCGTGGTCTCGCCGCTCCTCTCGCTCATGAAGGACCAGGTGGACAAGCTCCGCGACCTCGGCCTCGACGCCGTGCAGGTCAACAGCACGCTCTCCGCGAAGGAGGAGGCCGAGGTGCTGGAGGCGATCCGCAAGGAGCAGCGCGAGTTCGTCTTCGTGACCCCGGAGCGCCTCGCGCAGCCAGAGTTCCTGGAGACGCTGCGCCGCGTCCGGATCGACGTCTTCGTGATCGACGAGGCCCACTGCATCTCCCAGTGGGGCCACGACTTCCGGCCCTCGTACCTGCAGCTCCGGGCGGCCGTCGAGGCGCTCGGCAACCCGCCGGTCCTGGCGCTCACCGCGACCGCCACACCCGAGGTGGTCGAGGACATCCTGCGCCAGCTCGGCAGGGAGGACATGCAGGTCATCTCGACCGGCACCTATCGGGAGAACCTGCGCCTGGAGGTCGCCCGCGCGTCCGGCGAGGAGGCCAAGCTGATGCAGCTCGCCCGGCTGCTCGCAGAGATCGACGGCTCCGGCATCGTCTACACCTCGACGGTGCGCGACTGCGAGGCGGTGACCGAGCATCTCCAGGGGCTCGGCTTCGAGGTGGCGCGCTACCACGGCCGGCTCGGCTCGCGCGAGCGCCACCGCAACCAGGACCGCTTCATGGCTGGCGAGCTCAAGGCCGTGATCGCCACGAACGCGTTCGGCATGGGGATCGACAAGCCGGATATCCGGTTCGTCATCCACTACAGCATGCCCGGCACGCTGGAGGCCTACTACCAGGAAGCCGGGCGGGCCGGCCGCGACGGCGAGCCGGCGCGCTGCGTGATGCTGTTCCAGCCCGAGGACCGGAACACCCACATCTTCTTCCTGAACGGCCGCTACCCGAAGCGCGAGCACTTCACGGCCGTCTACCGCGCGCTGGAGCGCCTCCGGGCCGACCGCGAGCCGGTGGCGGTCTCCGAGGTCCACGGCCGGGCCAAGGACGTCGCCCAGAACAAGGTGCGGGTGGTGCTGGCGACGATGAAGGACCTCGGTCTCGTCGAGGAGGCGGAAGGCGGCCTGTTCCGGCTGGTGCGCTCCGGCCTCGCCGCGGAGGAGCTGGCGGAGATGGCCGCGCGCTACGAGCAGAAGGCCGAGGCCGACCGCGACAACCTGCGCCGGATGGTGCTCTACGCCCAGACCGCGCTCTGCCGCTGGAAGGCGATCCTCGACTACTTCGGCGAGGCGCCGGAGTGGGAGCGCTGCGGGCACTGCGACAACTGCGAACGGCCGATCACCGGACCTGTCGAGGTGCCGCCGGCCGCGAAGCGCGAGGCCCTGCCTCTCCCTCCGATCCTCGGCGGGACCGATCCCGCCGGCCTCAAACCCGGCGATCCGGTCACCCTGACGATCTTCGGCGCCGGCGAGGTGCGCGAGGTCTCGGACGGGGGCCTCACCGTCGCTTTCGCGGACGGGGAGGTGCGGGAGTTCCGGAGGTAGAGGTAGGAGGAGGCTCCTCCACGTACGGCTGGTGGAGGTGGACCGGCTTCGACTTCTTGGTCATGCGCAGGTTGAGCATCTCGACCAGCACCGAGAAGCCCATGGCGAAGTAGATGTAGCCCTTCGGGATGTGCTGGTCGAGCCCCTCGGCGACCAGCGACATGCCGATCAGCAGGAGGAAGCTGAGCGCCAGCATCTTGACCGTCGGGTGGCGGTCCACGAACTCGCTCAGAGGGCCGGCGGCGACCAGCATCACGCCGACCGCGATCACCACGGCGGCCATCATGATGGCCAGCTCGTCGGCCATGCCCACCGCGGTGATCACCGAGTCGAGCGAGAACACGATGTCGAGGGCGAGGATCTGCAGGATGACGCCCGTGAAGGAGGCCGCCGCGCGGGCGCTCTCTTCTCCCTCGACCCCCTCCAGCCGGCCGTGGATCTCGTGGGTCGCCTTGGCGAGCAGGAACAGGCCGCCGCCGAGGAGGATCAGGTCGCGGCCGGAGATCTCCTGGCCCAGCGCGGTGAAGAGCGGGTTGGTCAGCCGGGCGATCCAGGCGATCGAGGCCAGAAGGCCGAGGCGGATGAACATGGCGAGCCCCAGGCCCGTCTTGCGCGCCTTCGCCTGCTGATCCTTCGGCAGCTTGCCGGCCAGGATCGAGATGAAGATCACGTTGTCGACCCCCAGCACGATCTCCAGGACCGTCAGGGTCAGCAGCGCGATCCAGCTCTCGGGGTTGCTCATCCACTCCATCGCCGTCCTCCTTGCCAGGCTTTTCCGAGCGGCGCGGATTGTAGCAAAGCTGTAGAATCGCCCCGCCATGAGCGACACGACCACGCAGGGCATCCGGGTGGAGGTGGAGAGCCTCTACGACGAGGACCGGAGCGCGCCGCAGGAGAACTACTACTTCTTCGCCTACCGGGTGCGCATCTCGAACCTGGGCTCCGAGACCGCGCAGCTCCTGAGCCGCGAGTGGATCATCACCGACGCGACCGGTTACCAGCAGCAGGTCCAGGGGCCGGGCGTGGTCGGCGAGCAGCCGGTGCTCGCCCCGGGCGAGGCCTTCGAATACACGAGCTTCTGCCCGCTCTCGACGCCGGTGGGCTCGATGCACGGCAGCTACCGCATGGTGCGGGAGAACGGCGAGGCCTTCGACGCCGTCATCGCGCCGTTCTCGCTCGCGGTGCCGCACGCGGTGAACTAGGCCCGGGGCTTGCACCGCCCAGGTGCATGGCGCGGAGACAGATCATCGCCGCCGAGGAGCTGGAAGGCGAATTCCCGGACATCGACCTGCCGGTCCGGCCGCCGTTCCCTCCGATGGAGGCGGAGTCCGAGTCGGAGATTCCGTCCGGGCCGGGCTGGCTTTACGAGCCCAAGTGGGACGGCTTCCGCTGCCTGGCGTTCCGGAAGGACGGCGAGGTGCTGCTCCAGTCCAAGGCCGGCCAGCCGCTCGGCCGCTACTTCCCGGAGCTGGTCGAGGCGCTCGGGAAGCTGCCGGCGAAGACCTTCGTGCTCGACGGCGAGATCATCATCCCGGAAGGCAAGGGTTTCTCGTTCGACGCCCTGCTGCAGCGCATCCACCCGGCCGAGAGCCGCATCCGCAAGCTCGCCAGGGAGACCCCGGCGAGCCTCTACGCGTTCGACCTCCTGGTGGACGCTCGCGGCCGGTCTCTGGTCGATCAGCCCCTGGAGGAGCGGCGCGGGCGGCTGGAGAAGTTCTTCGAGAAGGTTCCAGACGACGCCCAGGCCGTGCTCTCCCCGGCCACCCCGGACCGGAAGGAGGCCCAGGGCTGGATGGGCGGGACGGGGCTCGACGGCGTGGTGGCGAAGCGGCTCGACTCGCCCTACCTGTCCGGCGAGCGCGCCATGGTCAAGGTCAAGCGCATGCGCACCGCGGACTGCGTGGTCGGCGGTTTTCGCCGGGCGCAGAAGGGCGGCAAGGTCGGCTCGCTGCTCCTCGGTCTGTACAACTCCGAGGGCCTGCTGGACCACGTCGGGTTCAGCTCCAGCTTCACCGCGGAGGAGAAAGAGGAGCTGGAGGACGCCCTGAAGCCCCACATCGGAGGAAGCGGGTTCACCGGCAAGGCGCCGGGCGGGCCGAGCCGATGGAGCCAGGGGCGTTCGACCGAGTGGGTGCCGCTCGACCCGGTCCTGGTCTGCGAGGTGCGCTACGACCACTTCTCCGGCGGCCGGTTCCGACACGGCACGAAGCTCCTGCGCTGGCGGCCGGAGAAGAAGCCGAAGGCCTGCACCTGCGACCAGTTGCGCTGACCCTACCGCCTCGGCGTCACCCGGAGGTCCGGCTTCGGCCGTGGCGGATCGAAGTCCATCCTCAGCTTCGGGTCGGGCGTCCGCCAGGTGCGGACCAGGGCCATCAGGGCCGCGGTGGCCTGGAGGGCCTGGGTCTTCCAGCGCAGGGTCCGGCGATACGGCGTCCTCTTCGGGTCGCGGTCGTTCAGGAACTGGTCGAAGCCTCCCGAGTAGACCTCCTCCATCCGGTCGAGCTTCTCCTGGAGCTGGGCGACGGCGCCCAGATAACGGGTCCAGCGATGGCCGTCCCAGTCGATGGTCTGGAGCGCCTGGCCCGCCGCCACGCCGCGCGCCGTGAGGGCCTTGATCCGATCCTCGGGCATGGCGAGGTTCAGGCCCCCCTCGTCCGGCGTCAGGTTCACGTGCACCACCCGGTCGCGGTACCCCGGAAGCCGCATCTGGGTGGTATCCACCCAGTTCTGCATGGTGTTCAGGATTCCCGTGAGGAAGGGGACCAGGCCGTCGATGGGGGCCCAGGAGGCCGCGATCTCCTGGCCGGCCCGGATCGGGAAGCGCACGTTCTTCGACTCGTCGTGCTCGTCCTTGGGATGGTCCGGATGGAACGGCCGCAGGTTGATGCCGAAGGTCGGGCGCGACGGCAGGAGGCCGTCGAAGAAATGGACCGGGAAGTTGCTGCCGATGCCGCCGTCCGAGAACCAGCAGCGGCCGAGCGCGGGCGCCTTCCCCGCCTCCTTGGCCGCCTGGTTCGCATCCCGGCTCCAGTCGATGGCATAGAGAGGAATGGCGCTGATGAGCACCGGGAAGCTGAGGCTCATCCGCACCGCGAGCACGACCGGCAGGTCGGCCGGGGCCGGCATGGGCCGGTACGGCGTCTCCGCCACGATCCGCTCGAGGAGGGCCTTGTCGGCCGGGTCATCCGGAACGAACGGATGGTCCTCCATCCACTTCACGATCCGCTCCGGGAAGAAGCTGCGGAGCTCCTGCGGGTGGAAGAAGAGCTCGCGGCTGGAGGTGGGGAGCTGGACGGACCTGCCGAGCGTGACGTTGGTGGTCATCACCTCCAGGTTGACGGCCCGGAGGCGCGGGTCTTCCTCGGGGTTTCCGGCGCCCGTCCCCCAGAGGTCGCCGAAGGTCAGCGGACCGCCGCCGGTCTTGCCGGCGAACTCATCGAGACGGTCGGCCATCCAGGGGGTGAGGGCGGGGTTTTGGGACTTCCGGTAGGGCGGCATGCCGCTGCACATGCCGAAGGCGTTCTCCTGGATGGCGCGGAGAGCCGACCGGACGAGGGCGGCGAGCGCCACGATCAGCCCCCAGATCAGCATGGTGACGATGCGCAGAGGCAGGGCCCGGGAGCGGATGAGCTGGCCTTGCGACGGGAAGTCCGCCACGAGCCAGAACAGGCCGAGGCCGAGCGCCGCGCCGATCAGGAAGGCGAGACCGTGGAAGCGCAGCAGCTTGCCGAGCAGGACCAGCCCCTTCCTGAGCTTGCCGCCCGGAGAGATCCCGGCGAGCAGCATCTCGAAGGCCGGGCGGGCGTGCGGGGAGGGCTGGAACAGGGAGGTCAGGTTGGCCGCGAGGAACTTCGGCACCTCCTCCAGCTTCTCGAAGCCGCCGGAGGCGCGGCCGACCTCGGCGGCGGCGGCGAGCGCGGCGGCGATCGCGCCGGCCGAGGCGCCGCCCACGTTGCGCAGGCGGTAGGTGTGGGCGAGCTCGGTCACCGCCCGCGGATAGACCACTCCGCTGGTGATGCCGCCCTTCATGATGATGTCGCACTCCTTGGTCGGATTGGTGTAGCCGGAAGGCTGCATGGTCACCCCTCCTGTTTCAGGAAGTCCTGGCAGACCTTCAAAGACTATCAGAGGCCGGCGCGCGCTTCGTTGACTCTCCCCGGGCGCGCGGGATAGAGTCGCCCATCCGCAAGAACCATAACGACATGAGGGCTCCGATGAACGCGAACCAGCCACCCGCCGGACCACCTCGCCACCAGCCGTTCGTCCCCGAGACCGTCTCGATGACGGAGTTCACGCTTCGCGCCGTGCTCCCCGGCCTCCTGATGACGCTCGTGCTCGGCGCCGCCAACGCCTACCTGGGCCTGCGCGCCGGCGTGACCATCGCCGCGACCTACCCGGCGGCGGTCATCAGCATGGCGTTCCTGCGCACGGTCAAGGGGTCGATCCTGGAGGAGAACATCGCGCGGACGGCCGGCTCGATCGGTGAGTCGGTCGCGGCCGGCGCCATCTTCACGCTGCCGGCGTTCGTCATCGCCGGGGTGTGGCCGTCGTTCGCGCCCGAGGACGCCTACTGGAAGTCCACCGCCCTGATGCTGGTCGGCGGCGTGCTCGGCGTGCTCTTCGTGTCGCTCGTGCGCCGCGTGATGGTCGAGGATCGCGAGCTGCCGTTCCCCGAGTCGGTGGCCGCGGCCGAGATCCACAAGGCCGGCCAGCGCGGCTCCGGGGCGGCGAAGTACCTCTTCTACAGCATGGGCTTCGGCGCGCTGGTCTACATCCTGGGCGTCATCAAGCTGTTCGCGCCGGACAAGGATTTCCTGATCCGCATCGGCACGCTCGGCGCGAGCCGGATCCGGCTCGGCTCCGGCGCCGACGCCCCGGCTCTCAGCACGGGCGGCGTCACCACCTTCGCCGCCCCCACCGTCAGCCCGGCCTACCTGGGCGTCGGCTACATCATCGGCCCCGAGCTGGCGGCGCTCAACTTCTCCGGCGGCGTGCTCGCCTGGGGCTTCATGGTGCCGCTCATCATGTTCCTGCTCGGCCCCAACATCCAGACCCTCCTGCCGGCGGGCACCGACGTCGCGAACCCCGAGAGCTGGGCCGGCCAGGTCGCCCTCGTCTGGCGCTTCATCGTGCGGCCGATCGCGGTCGGCGGCATGCTGGTGGGCGCGGCCTATACGCTCTACCGGATGCGCAAGAACCTGTTCGGCGGTCTGGCGCGCGCCATCGCCGAGCTCAGGAACCCGGCCTCCGACGCCAACCTCGGCCGCACCGAGCGCTACATGAGCTCGCGCACGGTGTTCGCCCTGATCGGCCTGGTCTTCGTCCTGATGTGCTTCCTCTACATCTACATGACGCAGGGCATGGTGACGGCGGCCATCGTGGCGGCGGTCGTGATGCTGCTCGCGGGCTTCTTCTTCGCCACGGTGTCGGGCTACCTCGTGGGCCTGATCGGTTCCTCGAACAACCCGATCTCCGGCCTCACGCTCTCGACGCTGATCATCGCGGCCCTCCTGATGGTGTCGCTCGGCGTCTCGGGCACGCAAGGCGTGGTGGCGGTGCTCGGCGTGGCGGCCGTGGTCTGCGTGTCGTCGGCGGTGGCCGGCGAGCTGCTCCAGGACTTCAAGGTCGGCTACATCCTGGGCGGCACGCCGCGCACCATCCAGATCGTCGAGCTGATCGCGGTGGTCTGCGCCAGCCTCGTCATGTACTTCCCGGTGATGATCCTCCACGTCGGCAACATCAAGGCCGGCGGCATCGGCTTCGGCGACCCGCAGCTCCCCGCGCCGCAGGCCGGCCTCATGGCGTCGCTCGCCCAGGGCATCGTCGGCGGCAACATGCCCTGGGCCCTGGTGGTGGTCGGCATCTTCATGGGTATCGGCATGATCCTGCTCAAGGTGCGCAGCCCCATGCTGGTCGCGGTCGGCATGTACCTGCCGCTCGCCACCACCTTCGCGATCTTCGTCGGCGGCGTCATCCGCGGCGTGACCGACATGATGGCGAAGCGCCAGGGTCTCAATGAGGCCCAGCGGGCCCGCACCGAGAACGTCGGCGTGCTGGTCGCCTCCGGCCTGATCGCCGGCGAGGCGCTGGTCGGCCTGCTCACCGCGACGTTCAACTTCTTCGAGTGGCCGATCCCCGAAATCATGGCGAGCCCGTCGTACCTCCTCGGCCTCGTGGTGATGGCGGTCCTCGCGGTGGTCCTGGTCCGCGTGCCGCTCGCGAACGCCGGCAGCCCGGACGAGCCGGCGCCGCCGGTCGCCATGATGTAGGAACGATGCAAACGGCCGGCGGGGCGCTATGCTTCGCCGGCCATGCAGCCGCACAAGTCATCCGGTAAAAGCGCACCTCCACGCCCGTTCATCCCCCCTGAAGCCCGGCTGCCCGAGCTGACCGCGGTCCCGCTGATCGTGGGCAGCGTGCTCGGCGCCATCTTCGGCGCCTCGTCGCTCTACCTGACGCTGAAGGTCGGGCTCACGGTGAGCGCCTCGATCCCGGTGGCGGTGATCTCCGTCACTCTCTTCCGGCTGCTCCAGAAGGCCGGCGGACGCGGCGCCTCGATCCTGGAGAACAACATCGTCCAGACCGCGGGCTCGGCGGGCGAGGGGATCGCCTTCGGCGTCGGCGCCACCATGCCGGCCATCCTGATCCTCGGCGCCGGCCTGGACTTCACCCGGGTCATGCTGGTCGCGGTCCTCGGCGGCCTGCTCGGCATTCTCATGATGATCCCGCTGCGCAAGGCCATGATCGTGGATCAGCACTTCGAGCTCAAGTTCCCGGAGGGGACCGCCTGCGCCGAGGTGCTCAAGGCCGCCGCCACCCCCGAGGAGCTGGCGATTGCCCGCGAGGGCTCCGAAGAAGGAAACGATGCGGCGAACGCCGAAGCGGCCAATATCGCCGGCATGGGCGCCAGGACGATCATCGCCGGCTTCTCCCTCGGCCTGCTCTACAAGTCGGCCATGTCGGCCTTCCGGGCCTGGAAGGAGATCCCGGAGCGGGTCTTCGGCGCGCCGTTCACCGGCGGCTCGATCTCCGCGGAAATCTCGCCCGAGCTGCTCGGCGTCGGCTACATCATCGGGCCGCGGATCGCCTCGGTCATGTGCGCCGGCGGCGTGCTGTCCTACCTGGTGCTCATCCCGGCCATCAAGCTCTTCGGGACCGGCATCATCCCGCCGGGCACGATGCCGATCTCGGAGATGACGCCGGACGACGTGCGCGACGCCTACATCCTCTACATCGGCGCCGGGGCGGTGGCCACGGGCGGCATCATCAGCCTGCTGCGGTCGCTGCCCACCATCTGGCACGGGCTCAAGGCCGGGCTCGGCGACGTCCGGCGAGGCGCCGGGGCGGGCGCGACCCGCCTGCGCACCGAGCAGGACATGTCGATGAAGGCGGTGGGCATCGGCATCGTGGTCCTGATGGCCCTGATCCTCTCCTTCCACCGGCAGCTCCACATGAACCTGCTCGGCGCGCTGCTGATCGTGGTCTTCGGCTTCCTCTTCGTGGTGGTCTCGTCGCGGCTGACCGGCGAGATCGGCTCGTCGTCGAACCCGATCTCGGGCATGACGGTGGCGACGCTCATCCTGACCTGCCTGATCTTCCTGGCGCTCGGCTGGACCGGGCCGTCCTACTACGTGACGGCGCTGTCGGTGGGCGCGATCGTCTGCATCGCGGCGTGCAACGGCGGCACCACCTCGCAGGACCTGAAGACCGGCTTCCTGATCGGGGCGACTCCGAAGGCGCAGCAGATCGCGATCCTGGCCGGGACCCTGACCTCGGCGCTCATCCTCGGACCGATCCTCCTGAAGCTCAACGACGCCTCCACCGTCTACGTGCCGATCGCAGCCTCCTCCATCCGGGTGGACCCGTCCCGGCTCACCCAGGAGGAGAGGCTGCAGGGACCGCAGGCGGCGTCGGACTCCCGCTCCTACAAGGTGTGGTTCAAGACCGACGACGTCGGCGGCCGGGCCGGTCGGTACCTGGTGGACGAGCGCGGCGTGCCGGTCTACCTGGTGGACCCCGGCATCAACGGTACCCACCACGAGCGGCCGGACGGCAGCCGGGTGCAGAAGTTCGACGCGCCCAAGGCCACCCTGGTGTCCTACCTCATCAAGGGCATCCTGAACCGCCAGCTCCCCTGGGGGCTGGTGCTGCTCGGCGTGATGATCGCGTTCGTGCTGGAGATGTCGGGCATCCCGTCGCTGGCCTTCGCGGTGGGGGTCTACCTGCCGCTGTCCTCCTCCTCGCCGCTCCTGATCGGCGGGATGGTGCGCTGGCTGGTGGATCGCAACCTGCGCAAGAAGCTCGCCCACCTCAACCTGACCGAGGAGGAGCTGACCGCCGAGGGCGACAAGAGCCCGGGCGTGCTCATGGCCTCGGGCTACATCGCGGGCGGCGCGATCGCGGGCATCGTGATCGCCTTCCTGACCGAGCTCGCCTCGGGCTTCTCGGACCGGGTGACGTCGTACATGGAAGCGTCCAACCCGTTCTTCTCGGGCCCTTGGGCGGACGCGCTCTCGATGATCCCGTTCGCGGTCCTGATGCTGCTGCTCTTCCTGGCCGGCCGGGAGAAGATCCTGGGAGGAAAGACATGAACGGACCATCCCGGTTTCGCGAGCTCGTCCGCGGTTTCTCCCGCACCTTCTGGGTGGCGAACACCCTGGAGCTGTTCGAGCGCTTCGCCTTCTACGGCGCCAAGGCGGTGCTCACCGTCTACCTGGCGCAGCGGGTCGGGCTCGGCCCGCAGGCCGCGGGCTCGCTCGCCGGCCTGTTCTCGGGCGTCCTCTACTGCCTGCCCATCGTGGCGGGGACGATCGTGGACCGCTACGGTTTCAAGCGCAGCCTGGCGGCCTGCTTCTCGATCTTCTGCGTCGGCTACTTCCTGATCGGCCTGGCCGGCCTGCAGTTCGGCCAGGGCATCGTCGCCGCGGTGGGGCGCACCCCCTACATCCTGGCCGTGCTGCTGCTGACCGCGGTCGGCGGCTCGCTGATCAAGCCGTGCATCGTCGGCACCGTGGCCCGCACCACCACGCCCGAGGCGCGGCCGCTCGGCTTCTCCATCTACTACACGCTGGTCAACTTCGGCGGAGCGCTCGGGCCCATCCTGGCGCTCCAGGTGCGCGAAAACCTGGGCATCGAGTTCGTGCTGGTGACCTCGTCCATCACCTCGTTCTTCCTGCTGATCGGGACGCTGATCTTCTTCCGCGAGCCCGAGCGGGCGCCGCAGGAGGTCGCTCCGACCTCGCTCGGCAAGGTGATGCGCGACATGGTGCTGGTCTTCCGCGACGTCCGCTTCATCGCCTTCCTGGTCATCTTCTCGGGCTTCTGGATCATGTTCTGGCAGGTCTTCTACTCGCTGCCCTTCTACCTCACCGAGGTCCTGCATTTCGAGCGCTTCGAGCTGATCGAGACGGTGGACGCCTGGACGCTGATCGTGCTGGCCGTGCCGGTCTCCGCCCTGGTGCGCAAGTGGCGGCCGATCCTCGCCATGGCCGCCGGCTTCGCGGTGGCTTCGGCGTCCTGGCTGCTCATCGCGTTCCTGCCGGGCTGGCAGGTGGTGGTGGCGGCCATCGCGATCTTCGCTCTCGGCGAGGCCATGCAGGCGCCGCGCTTCTACGACTACGTGTCCAACCTCGCGCCGCCGGAGCAGGTGGGCACCTTCATGGGCTTCGCCTTCCTGCCGGTCGCGATCGGCTCGTTCGTGGGCGGCCCGCTCGGCGGCTGGCTGGTGGAGCGCTTCGTGCGCGGCCCGAACCCGGCCGGCATGTGGTGGGTCCTCGCCGGCATCGGCTTCGTGTCGACCGTGCTGATGCTGCTCTACGACCGCTTCCTGGCGACGGGCCCGGCTGTCAGCAAAAGCTGACCCGCAGGCGGGCGGTGGCGCCCTCTCCCGCGAAGCGGGGGAGGGACGGGGAGGGGGTTCTTTCCGTGCGGGAACGCGCCACGCGCCGTGGCGACGTCTTCCCCAACTGTGGCGGCGCGCCACAAGGCGTGGCACCGCGCCACGAGGCGTGGCGGCGTCCTCCCCAACTGTGGCGGCGTGCCACAAGGCGTGGCGCCTCGCAACGAGGCGTGGCGGCATCCTCCCCAACTGTGGCGCCTCGCCACAAGGCGTGGCGCCTCGCCACGAGGCGTGGCGGAGCTCCCCCGCCGGAAAGACCCCTCCCCGACCCTCCCCCGCTGCGCGGGAGAGGGCGCCACCACCCAGCGCTAGCGGATCAGGCGATATCTCTCGATGGACGCCGGCGCGCCCATGAGCGGCGCCGCTTCGGACTGGATGCGGCGGATGTGGTCGGTCTGCGAGTGGGCGTCCAGCGACTCGGGCGTCTCCCACTCCTCGATGAACGCGAGCTCGGCCGAGCGGCCCATCCCGCGCACCAGGTCGTAGCGGATGCACCCCTCCTCCCGGCGGGTGGGATCGATGAGCTGGGTCAGGACCCGCTCCAGCTCATCCTCCTGGCCGGGAGCGGCGGTGAACAGCGCGAGCACGTGGACCGTTCCATTCTGATGAGACATCACCCCTCCTTCTGCATGTCAGGAAATCTCTTCGCAAGCCAGGCCTCCACCTCCTCGGGGTGGAAGCCGAAGGGCCCCGTCTCTCCCTTGTAGACGATCTTGCCCTGCTCGTCGATCACGTAGAGGCGCTCCGGCCAGCCGGCGTAGACCTGGTTCGCCGGGTTCTCGATCGGGTCCACCACCAGCGGGATCGGGAACTCGAAGCGCTTCACGAAGTCGTTCGCGATGGCCAGGCGCTGCTCCGTCGTCTTCGGCTGTTTGTAGCAGACGTCCTCCGCGACGTTCTCGTCCTGCTGCCACTCGTCCTCCGGGTGCGCCTCCTTCACGTAGACCGTGAGGAAGTCCGCCCGGTCGCCGTAGCGCTCGTGCATCTTCACCAGGCGCTCGACCGAGCGCCGGAAGGGCGGTCACGTGTAGCTGCCGAAGATCAGCACCACAGGCCGGCCGCCGAAGCGCTCCCGCAGTTGGATCTCGCGGCCGTCGAGCGCCCGCACCGCCACGTCCGGAGCCGCGTGCCCGACCGCCAGGACCCCCTCCTCCCGCTGGTCGTAGCGCAGCATCCCGAAGAAGTCCCGCGGGCCCATGCGGTACATCATGTAGCCGGCCATCCCGAGCACCCCCAGGACCGCCAGGCCGGCCAGGACTCCCACCACCTTCAAGATCCGCCTCATCGCCCGATCCTCCAGAAAGACCGGCCAGAACCCTACCGCGACCGCCGAAACAATTCAACGCGGGAATCGTACAGGGCTTGACACCGTTTTAAACGGGCGTATGATTCAAACGGTCGTTTAAAACGCGAGGCGAAACACAATGGAACATACCGACACAAGGGAAAGCCTGCTCGACGCCGCCGAGACCCTGTTCTCGGCGCACGGCATCGAGGCGGCCTCGCTGCGGCAGATCACCCAGCACGCGGGGGCGAACCTGGCGGCGGTGAACTACCACTTCGGCTCGAAGGACGGGCTGGTGCGGGCGGTGTTCTCCCGCCGGCTCCGTCCCCTGACCGAGGAGCGCATCCGCCTCCTGGAGCAGGCCGACCTCGACGCGGAGGACGCCATCGAGCAGGTCCTGACCGCGTTTCTCACGCCGATCCTCCGGGTGCTCAAGGAGTCTCCGGAAGGCGTCCGCGGCTTCGGCCGCCTGATGGGCCGCGTCTTCTCCGAGCCCAGCGAGGAGGTGCGGAAGATGGTGTTCGAGGAGTTCCGGGAGAGCATCGACCGCTATCTAGAAGCGTTCCGGACGATCCTCCCCCACCTGGAGGAGGCGGAGCGCATGTGGCGCTTCCACTTCGTGGCCGGCGCGATGTCCCACACGATTGCCTGTACTCAGATGTTGGAACGCTTCTCCGAGGGGCGCTGCACGGCGTCCGACCCGGGCGAGGCGCTCCGCCAGATGGTGACTTTCCTGGCGGCCGGCCTGCGGGCCCCCTCCAGGACTCAAGCGAACTGAGCGAGCGAGAGGAACCCTGACTTGAGAATCCGATTTCTTCCCTTGATCCTGAGCCTGTCCGTGGCCACCGCGGCCACCTCGGCGTGGGGGCAGGCGACGCCGGAGATGTCCCCCCAGGCGCTGACCCTCCAGGAGGCGGTGCGGCGGGCGCTCGATTCGAACCTGACCCTGCAGCGGTCGCGCATCGAGGTCACGGCCGCCGACCTCCAGCGGCGGACGCTCCTGGCGTCCGTCCTCCCCAAGGTGAACCTCGTGGGGTCGGCCACCCAGAACAGCGAAGAGGTGAGCTTCGGATCGGGCTCCGACCAGCGCGTCATCCTCCCCGGGACCGACTGGAGCTACCGGCTGATGTTCACGCAGCCGATCTACGCCGGGTCCCGCGAGAGGCGCGCCCTGCAGCAGGCGCGGCTGAACGTCGACGTCGCCCGCCAGGGCGTGGCCTCGGCGGAGGATCAGGTCCTCACCGGCGTGATCGCGGACTACCTTGCAGTCCTGGAGGGCGAGTCCCTCCTGGCCGTCGAGCAGAAGAACCTGGACCTCGCCGGCAACCGGCAGAAACAGGCGAAGGACCTGTTCGAGGCGGGCGAGACCACCCGCGTCGAGGTGTTGCGCGCCGAGTCCGACATCAAGGAGGCCGAGCGGCGGATCGCGGCCGCGCGCCAGCTCCGCGACGCGGCGGAGAGCCGCCTGCGGCTCAACCTGTCCATCGACGGTCCGGCGGCGCCGCTCCAGGTCTCCGCGCCCGGTCCGCTGTTCCCCGAGCTGCCGCCCGAGGCGGCGCTCTACTCCGAGGCGGAGCGGCTCCGGCCCGAGGTCTCCCAGGCGAAGACGAACGTGGAGATCGCCCGGCTGGAGGTGCTGAAGCAGAAGGGCGCCCTGCTGCCGACCGTTGCGGCCGAGGGCGGCTGGATCAACCAGCGCTCGACGTTCCCGTCCGATCGATATGGATATCTGACGCTGCGCTTCAACGTTCCCGTCTATCAGGGCGGGGAAGTGAAGGCGAGGACCGCCACCGCGCAGGAGCGCCAGCGCCAGGCCGAGATGGGCCTGGAGCAGGTGATCCAGACGGTGCGCGAGCAGGTGCGGCTGGCCCTGCTCGACCTCCAGACGTCGGATGCGAACCTGCGCCTCGCCCGCGAGCAGCTCTCCGCGGCCGAGGCCGAATACCAGCAGGCGTCCGAGCTCTATCAGGCCCAGGAGATCACCGCGCTTGAGTCGGAGGCCGCCGAGACGTCGCTGGCGGACTCCCGCCGCGCCGTGGCCACGGGCGAGCTCGACCGCGCCGTCGCCGAGCTGCGGGTGTGGTCCGCCGCCGGTCTCCTGAAGCAGACCCTAATCCCGGAGGATGATGCGCGATGAAGCGTGCAACCTGGTTTCTGATGCTTTCCCTTGCCCTGATCGCCGCCGGCGCCGCCGGTGGCTGCGGCTCGCCCAAGAAGGACGCGGCCGATACGCAGAACGCCGAGGCGACGCCTACGCCCGAGCTGCCGGCCGACGTCAAGGACGTCGCCGCGGTGGCGAAGCCCGAGGGCTCCGGCGCGACCGGTGAGGCCCCGTCCGCCGCCGGCACCTCCGCTCCGAGCGTGGCCGAGGACGCCTCCTCGACCAACACCGTCAACGCCACCGGCGAGCTGGTCTCCCCGGTGACCTCCGAGGTGGCCGTGCGCACCCCCGGGCGCGTCGGCAAGGTCTTCGTGGACGAGGGCGACCGGGTCCGCCGCGGCCAGCCGCTGCTGACCCTGGAGACCCAGTACCTGGCGCTCGACCTGAAGCGCGCCGACGCCGAGGTGTCGCGCGCCAAGGCCATGGCCGCCGACGCCGAGCGCGACTTCAAGCGCAAGGAGGACCTGGTCGCCAAGGGCTCGGTGGCCCGCGCGGCGTTCGATCGCTCGCAGTCCAACTACCAGGCCGCGCAGGCCGGCGTCGAATCGGCCGAGGCGGCGCGCGACCTCGCCCGCCAGAAGCTGGCCGACGCGGTGCTCCAGTCGCCGATCAGCGGCGTGGTGGCCGAGCGCAAGACCGCCGCGGGCGAGCGCCTGGGCGACAACACCGTCGCCTTCGTGCTGGTCCAGACCTCGCCGCTCAAGCTGCGCTTCCAGCTCCCGGAGCGCTATCTGGCCCGGGTGCGCCGGGGCCAGGCGGTGCGCGCGAACGTCGATCCCTACCCGGGCGAGACGTTCACCGGCCGGGTCTCGGTGATCGGCGGAGTCGTCGATCCCCAGACCCGCACGGTCGCCGTCGAGACCGAGTTCCCGAATTCGGACGGCCGTCTCACGCCGGGCCTCTTCGCCCGCGTCGAGCTCGACCTCGGACCTTCCGTGGAAGGTTGAAAGGAGAGGCCTAGATGAAAAGGCTTGCCGAGATCTGCATCGAACGCCCCGTCTTCGCGACGGTGCTCATCCTCTCCCTCGTGGTCGTGGGGATGTTCGCCTACATGAGCCTCGGGGTCGACCGCTTCCCGAAGGTCGACTTCCCCATGGTCACCGTGTCGACCCGCCTGATCGGCGCCGGCCCGGAGGAGATGGAGACCGAGGTCACCGACAAGATCGAGGAGGCGGTCAACACGATCAGCGGCATCGACCAGTTGATCTCGACCTCGTCCGAAGGCGTGTCGGTCGTCAACGTCATGTTCGACCTGGAGAAGGACGGCGACATCGCGGCCCAGGAGGTGCGGGACCGGGTCAGCGCCGTGCTCGCCCAGCTTCCGAAGGAGGCCGACCCGCCGGTCATCCAGAAGATCGACGCCGACGCCTCGCCCGTGATCTCGATCGCGCTGTCGGGCGACGCCCCGATCCGCGACATCACCGAGTTCGCGGACAAGACCCTGAAGCGGCAGATCGAATCGACCAACGGCGTCGGCCAGGCGCGCGTCATCGGAGGCCAGCCGCGCCAGATCAACATCATCGCCGACACCGCGAAGCTCGCGGCGCTCGACCTGACCGTGTCCGACCTGGTGCGCGCCCTCCAGGCGCAGAACATCCAGCTCCCCGGCGGCCAGGTCGAGCAGGGCCTGCGCGACCTCACGCTGCGCACCTACGGCCGCGTCGGCGCGCCGGACGAGTTCGGCGAGATCGCCGTCTCCACCCGGCCGGGCTACGCGGTCAAGGTCAAGGACGTGGCCCGGGTCGAGGACGGCACCGCCGAGCCCGAGAGCGTGGCGCGCGTCAACGGCCAGCCGGCCGTCGTGCTCCAGATCCGCAAGCAGTCCGGCACCAACACGGTGGCGGTCATCGAGCGGGTCAAGGAGCGGCTCGAGACCCTGCGCTCGCAGCTCCCGCCGGGCTGGAAGATGTCGATCGTCCGCGACCAGTCCTCCTACATCGAGGCCTCGGTGCACGCGGTGCAGGAGCACCTCGTGCTGGGCTCGCTGCTCGCGGCGCTCATCGTGCTGCTCTTCCTCAAGAAGTTCCGCCTGACCGTGATCTCGGCGGTGGCCATCCCGACCTCGCTCATCGCCACCTTCGGGGCCATGGAGTACATGGGCTTCACGCTCAACGTCATCACCCTCCTCGCACTCGCCCTGGTGGTCGGAATCGTGATCGACGACGCCGTGGTGGTGCTCGAGAACATCTTCCGCTTCCTGGAGGAGAAGAAGCTCACTCCCAAGGAGGCGGCGCTCCAGGGCACGGCCGAGATCGCGCTCGCCGTGCTCGCCACCAGCCTCTCGCTGATCGCGGTGTTCCTGCCCGTGGCCTTCATGGGCGGCATCGTCGGCCGGTTCATGAACTCCTTCG